>JAQUMN010000003.1:0-110153 GCA_028718125.1 Kiritimatiellia bacterium | reverse complement strand
GCGGAAAGTCCGCGACAAACCAGTCTGGATATAATTTTTATTGTTTAAACTACGTATTATTTGCTGAGATCCAAGCATGCCTGGGATGGGAGTCGAACCCATACGGCCGTTAAGGCCATCGGATTTTTCCGCCGGAGGCGGATCCGCCTCCGGCGGAAAGTCCGCGACAAACCAGTCTGGATATAATTTTTATTGTTTAAACTACGTATTATTTGCTGAGATCCAAGCATGCCTGGGATGGGAGTCGAACCCATACGGCCGTTAAGGCCATCGGATTTTAAGTCCGATGCGTCTGCCATTCCGCCACCCAGGCTTTCAACCACTTCCGGCCCTGGCCGGATTTTAGCCGGTTTTCTCGAATTCTTGCCGCAGTATAATCGGCAAAGTATTCGACATAAATCAACGTGAGCGGCCGTCGATTCCGTGTCCGTGCAACCCGACCTTGCATATGGTCGGTCACGCGCTTGCGAAGATCGCGGGCGCTGCCTTTGTACATGTACGCGCCTCCGCTTCCAAGCAGAACATATACGCCCGCAGCCGGTCGCACATCGTCAAGATTCATGCGTCAGAATAATTAAATTGTGATTTTTCCGCCAGAGGCGGACCCGCCTCCGGCGGGAAAGCCGATGCGTCTGCCATTCCGCCACCCAGTCGATGGCATAAAAGAACCAGGGCATATTTTACGCCGGGATGGTTTTTGTCAATTCAATTGTAATCGGAAAATGAGTGGGCCGCTCGCATTTTATCTGGCATTTTCAGAAATGCCCTGCTACATTTCACGTCAGCGTAATCATGCGAACTAGTCGGCCTCAGAAATGTGCCTGTTTGCTATTCTTAGGAGTGACCACCGACGCCGAGGCGGAGTTCGTCATTCGCTCGTCATCGAAATAAGCGCGTAGAGGAGAACGGCGATATGGAACTGACGATAAGAACGGCGTTGGCGGCGCTCATCCTGCCGGCGATCGGATTGTTGTCCGCAGGCCACGGCGCCGATCTTTTCAGCGACAAGCCCGATTTCATCATTTCATGCGGCCAGACGATGGGGGCTGGCATCGGAGCAGGCGATGTAAATAATGACGGCAAGGCGGATGTTCTGGTTTCCTGCCGATCTAGCCCGCGGTTTCCGGACGCGCCCGATGTCATCAAGATTTACCATCAAAAGGCCGAAGGTTTCAGCGAATTGCCGGACAGCGTTCTTCCCGCCAAAAAAGCCATGTCCATTATTATCGGAGACTTTGACGGCGATGGGTTTAACGACATTGCCTCCCACGCCTACCAGAATTCGCTTTATCTTTTTTATGCGGCCGATGCATTTGCCGGTCGGGAAATAAACCAACGTCATATGTGTGCTACCAGTCTTTGTGAAATCGGTTCGCGTGACAAGCCGCAAAACGGCGCACTGTTCCTGTGCGGGCGTTTCCTGCTTTCCGTCAAACGGGGCAAACTCGAGAAAACCGCCGAGATCGGTGTGCCGCCGGGGAATAATATATCCGGTTCCGCCGGCGCCGATCTTAACAATGACGACATGCCCGATATTGTTTTCTGTTCAGAATCCAGGATCGTGATCTTTTACGGTCCGATTCCTTTTTTAAGACGTTTGGTCCAGCCTTCCCAGGTTTCCGACTATGGCACAATTGAGGTCGGCAAAAATGTGGCCAATCCGGTTTGCGGCGATTTTAATGGCGACCGGCGCATCGATATCGCGGCCTGCGCCGGTGACGCGATCCTCTTTTTTTACCGGCAAAGTCCCTGGGGCTTTGATTTGAAGGAGGAGAGCGCATCCATAAAGACTCCCGCCCATTTACGCGGATTTCGGGCGGCGGACGTCAACCGGGATTCCCTGGACGACTTGATTATTTTACTTCCGAATGAGGTGCGCATCATGCTCCAGAAGAAAGCGGGCGGCTTTGAACAGGAAACCGGTTTGTCGAACCAAACCATTAAAAACGATGCTTCGGCAATATTCCCGGCCGACATCAATGGCGACGGACGTGTCGATCTGGTTTGTTTAGGGAATCCATACTCCGGTGCAGTAGTGCGTGTGTTTCTGAATCAGACACTTGCGACCAATACGTCTGACTCCGGGGTGCCAGTTGAACAGCCTGTGGCGCAAAGCAATGCGCAGGCCGGCGCGGAAAAATGAGTGGAAAAAGCGAAAAACGAACAACAAACTGACGGACAATCATCATAGGAGGAGCAATTGCGATGAGACGAAGCATGTCGACGATTTTGATTTCGCTGTGCGTTTTAAATAGTGTTATGGCGTCAAAAATTCAAGTTGCCGGCCAGTCGGACGATCCCTTAATGATGCCTTATTACACCGGCGACATCATACCGACACCGCAAAAAGCCGAATATACAAAGCAGTTTATTTCTCTGAAAAATGCCGGTGTGATCCTGGGCAAAGACGTTGAGAAAACCGATGCCAGGCTGCAGTACCTGCTTGACCGCATCACCCGGTATGGCGGCACGTATGATTTTGTCGCGGCTGACAATCGGACGAATGCCTGTCTTATCTTTGTGGGTGATACGCCGGAAGCGGCGGGTTGGAGCGCCCCGGCCCGGCCGCAGGGGTATGCCATCAAGACCGTCGGCAACAAAGTTTTTCTCAAAGGTCACGACCATCAGGGCCTGCTCTGGGCGATCTCCTCCTTGAATCAGATGATTCTGATCCGTGATGGCGCGCCGCTGCTCCAGGCCGTTAATGTCGAGGACTGGCCGGCGACCCTGAAGCGGGGCATGCTTGCCAGCGGCAACCTGGTCGATCCGGGAATGAAAAAAATATCGCACCTGATGGTGACCTTTAAATTCAACCTGGTCGATTTTCGTAAGGGCCTGTCGGTAGACACAAACAGCCTGCGGGCATCCTCCGATTGGCGCCTCAAGCGCAGCGAACTTTTCCATGAGCGGATTCAGCAGGTCGGCAAACAGTTCAAGGCCCTGGGTTTCCAGTGGTATGCCGGCGACCGTTTTCTGACTTGGAGCGCCGATACCCAAATCAACATTGCCGACGGCGCGGATTTCGACATCATCTACAATAATTATGCCGAGCCGATTGCGGCGGCCGGCGGCGGGCTTTCCGTGCAGTTCGATGACGCCCGGTTTCCACTGCATGCGGCCGACGTAAAGAAATTCGGCGCCGCCGTGGAAGCGGACACCTATTTCATGCTGCGCCTGTACGACAAGCTTAAGGCGAAATATCCGGACGCGCGGATCGCCTTTTGCCCGCCATTTTACTTCGGCCCGGATTCGAAGGCCGCCTATCCAGAGCCCCGCGAAAAATATCTGCAGACAATCGGGGAAAAGTTTCCCAAGGCGATTGATATTTACTGGACGGGCCCGCGGGTCAAAGGGACCAAGATCGGCCCGGAGCAAGTTGCCTGGATCGCGGGCCTGATAAAGCGTCCGCCATTTATTTTCCAAAACGGCACCGGCATACCCCATATTCATGGTTATCACTATGCGACCGACCCCATATTCAACCTGAAGAACTGGTATTACGACGGGTTTTTAAATGATGTCGGTCCCTATCTGCTGAATGGCGGCGGCACACAAAACGGGGCGGTGCTGGTCAGCATTGCCGATTGGACCTGGAATCCGAAGGCCTTTCAGCCTGAAGCGTGTGTCAAGGACGCAGTTTGTAAATTGACGGGCCCTGAATCTTACGATCTGCTGTGCAAAATCAACCAATTATCCTCGCGTTTTGACCCATACTATGCCGATAAATTGAACCCGGGCGCAGTGAAGCACGCGGAACTTCTGTTTAAAACCGCGGATGAACTGGAACAGGTGTTGCCCGAACTTGACAAAACCACGCATGCGCCCAGTTCCTATTGGCTTATCCTGTCAGGAGTAGGGCCCATCCGGAGCTTTGTGAATAAACTGCGTAAAGCGGATAGCGACCCGAGCTTGAAAGAATTTGCCCTCCGAGCGGAGGAATCCCGGCAGCAAGCCGCTGCGGAATCCAATATAAATCCAGACACCGACATTTTCCTTTCCGCATGTGATTTCACCGGCGGCAAGGGCCCGTCCATATACAAATACAACAATGGCGAAATTGACATAAAGAAAAGGCTGTGCGCCTGTCTTTATGGCGCGCAAAGCGCTTTCCCGAAAATGACCGCTGGATTTGAGGTGTCGCCGTTCCCCCCTTCCGGTCCCTACCAGCTGCTGGTCTCCGCGGTGGATGACGACCACCAGGATCAATGCCCCATTAAAATTGATGTCAATGGGAACACCATTTTCGAAGGTCCCAATCCTTTCGATAAACGCGGTTGGAATTTAAAAACATTCACGATTCCCGCCGATGCGCTGAAGCGCAATAATACGCTGACCATTGCCAACATGAGCCCGACGGCAAACTTTGGCGTGCCGCCGTTCATTCTGGTGAATTATGTGGTGGTGCGCAAAACCGAGAAATAACCCGTGGCTTTCATTTCCGGTCTGGTCTTGCATCTGTCGTTTGGCATCAGGAAAACGTCTCCTCCGGGACGCTCATTCGAATTGCCTGATATTTTCAATCAGATCTTCAGGCAAATCATTCTTGTCCTGTTTTCCGCGCCTGATGGCAGCAGCGCCTAATCTTTCGTAATTACGATGGGCATACCGATTTTTACCATGGCAATCAGTTTTTCTGCGTTCCAGTTGGCCAGGCGGAAGCAGCCGTGGGAAGCGGCCTTATCAATGTCTTCCGGATTCGGTGTGCCATGGATGCCATAGCCGGTTTTATTGAGCCCAATCCAGATCGTGCCAACCGGGTTATTGGGGCCCGGCGACATAATAGCTTTGGTGGTCATGGACCGGGCTTCAACATCCTCGACGAACAGGGCGGGATCAAACGTATAGTTCGGATGCTCGACGAGGGTTGCTATTTTTAATACACCGACCGGCCGGTTTTCAGCTTTGGCCGCAATTGTACAGGGGAAGTAAGCCGCAACGGCGTCCCCGGTATCCAAAACGCAAATAGTTTTCCGGGTAAGTGATATCTGCAGGCGCGACGCGCACACCCGGACGGCCGGAAATGGTTTGGGCACTCGCAGGCAGCTGCCCGCCGGCGGGTTGGGCCAGCGTATACTCGGATTCAAATCGCGAATGGCTGCCTGGGACGCATGATAAAGCTCAGCCACTCCTTCCAGAATTGTTTCATAGCCCATGGTTGCAATGTTCGCCTTGTCGGCCCACGTGCGGGGTATGGGCGTCAGATCTATAATTGCCTGTTCGGTCACGACATGTTCTGCGAAGACACCTTCTTCGGAGCCCAGCATCGTCACGATGGTTTGAATCGTCGCATTCGTCCGGGAAAGGCCTGTATTGTTTATCCACACCTCGATGGCATTGCGGGTTTTCCGCCCGAATTTGCCGTCGATGCATCCGCACGACAGGTTCATACGATCAAGCCGGGTCTGAATGGCGACAACGGTTGCGAACGGGAGGTTCGTTGTCGGGCCTAGCGGTGTTTCCGCCGCGATTTTCGCCGGCCGAATGAACATACCGGCTGCGATGACCATCACCATAAGAGGGTTGCACCACGGAAAGTGACGACAAGATCTGAGTGCTGACATCATATAATGAGGTCCTTGCCCACAATCCAAAGAATTTGACAGCTAAACGCAAAAAGAACGCTAAATTTGCAAGGAAAATATTTTTTTTGTATGGCCTCAGTTACTGGGGGCGCTGAATATTTTCTGTCATTCCCGACCTGACTCGCATCGGCGAAGCGCTCCGGCGGAGCCTGGGTCGGGAATCCGGAAATATCCAATACTGATACTGGATTTCCGCTTTCGCGGGAATGACAGCATTGAAGACTGCCGTCGTTTTGCCCCACGTAACTGAGGCATTACTCTTTTTTCGCGTTCTTTCGCGTTTAGCGGGTAATATTCAGGTTTCTTTTCTCTTTTTTTATGGCGGTTTTTGCTGTTTAAGGCGCTAATCCCGATTCAATCCCTGGTCCATTTCCCGCGCTTGATGGCGGCACTGCCGAAAGAATGGCGCAACTTATCCACGGCCCGATCAATTTTCCTGTTCCGGCCATCCTGCCCCTTGCCGGATGATCCCGCAAACAACTCCTGTTGTGCCGGCGCGGCCTGATCCGGCGTCGTGAGGTTGCTCACGCCAAACCCTACCAGCCGGATGTCCCGTTTCACGCGCTCGCGCTCGAACAAGGCCAAAGCGCAGGCGATCAGTTCGCGATCGTTGTTAAGCGCCGCTGGAAATGACGTTTGCCGGGAAATGGTTGAAAAATCGCCAAACCGCAGTTTGATCTGGGCGGTCCTGGCCAGTTTGCCGGATGTGCGCAGGCGCCCGCCGACTTCCTCCGCCAACTCCAGCAGGCGCTGGCGCACCCGCCCAATATCAGATTCATCTTCAGCAAACGTGTGCTCGTTGGAAATGCTCTTCTCTTCCCAATGGGTTATGACCGGGCGGCTATCGCGCCCCCGGGCCAGGTCAGCCATATCCGCCGCGCCCGCTGTGCCGAACAGGCGTTCCAGCACCCCGGGATCCAGCGCCTGCAATTGACCAATTACACGGACGCCTTCTTTTGCCAGGCGGGCTCCGGTGACTTTGCCGATCCCCCACATTTTAGTCACCGGGAGCGGAGCCAGAAAAGCCATGATCTCAGGCTCAGTTGCCGGGACCACCGTCAAGCCATCCGGTTTGTTCATGTCGCTGGCCATCTTGGCGAGGAACTTGTTGGGAGCAACCCCTACCGAGGCGGTCAACCCCATCCGCGTCTTGATGCGCGCCTTTAATTCCCGGGCGAGCGCCACGGCATCTCCCCATGTCCGCAGCGCCCCGCCGACATCGAGGAAAGCCTCATCCAGCGAGAGCGGTTCGACCAGCGGCGTAAACTCCTCGAAAATGGTCATGATCTGCGCCGAAATTTCGGCGTAACGTCCCATGCGCACGGGAACAAATATGGCATGCGGACACAATTTTCCGGCGGTGCGCGACGGCATGGCGGAATGAATGCCATAAGGGCGGGCTTCATAGGAACAGGTGGAAACCACCCCGCGCTGATCCGGCGGCGCACCGACAACCAGGGGGAGTCCCTTCCATTCCGGATGGTCAAGCACCTCGATGGCCGCAAAGAATGCGTCCATATCCACATGCAGAATTGTTAGAAAGAGGGACATTCATTTCCGGAACGTTGGCAGGCAGGATTTGCCAATATTCCGCATCTTTCCAGGATCATCTTGAATTCACAAACAGGAGATTCGTCATTGATGCACTATATTGCCGGGCGTTCATTAATTCAAGGCTGCGCATTCGAAATTAATGGTAGGCAGTGGAACGATCAGCGGATAGAATACCTGTCTACAAAAGAGAAAGTAGCCGAAGGTCCAATTGAGTGTAAAAACAACGGTATCCAAAGGAGGCTTATGAAAACAGCGGACGAATTGAAGGCGCGGGCCATCGGGCTGAAGGATTTTGTGGAATATACGGCCGGTTCCGTTGTCAGCAAGACGCTGATTGACAAAAAAATCGGGACGCTTACGCTCTTCGCCTTCGACGCCGGCCAAGGGCTCAGTGAGCATACGGCCCCGTATGATGCCGTGGTCCAGATACTGGATGGCGAAGCGGAGCTTGTCATCGCCGGCCAGACGGTCAAAGCCAGGACCGGCGAACTGGTGATTATGCCTTCAAAAGTGCCGCATGCGATGCGGGCGGTGCAGCGGTTTAAGATGTTGTTGACCATGATCCGGGAACAATAAAAAGGAGGTTCTGTTGCACTCGGGGAAATGCCGGTCTGGCTGACCTCGACAGCGCCGGTTGCCGGGAAACGCGTGACAGTTCCGGACGGCTTCGTCGCGCGGACAATCACAATCGAGGAGGTGGAACAATGAGACGCACACTCGGGATCTTTATTGCCTTGCTGTTTTCATTAGCGCCGCTGGCAGGCGCAAAGACAAAAGACTTGGGCAACGGGTTTGCCGACCACGGCGTAGGCGCGCCGGTCAGTGTCTCCCGCGGCATGGTGGCCACGGTTGACGGGCAGGGCCGGGATGTGGCGCTGATCTTGTTATACGATCACCGCGGCGGGTATGCCCTGCTGATGATTGACGCGGACACGGGCCGGAGTGAGCAGTTCCCCATGCCGTTCGATCCCGGCCACGACGCCCCCTTCGCCTCGCTATTGTCGAGCGGCAACAAGTATTACGCGCACTTCAACAGCTATTTCTGCGAGTTCGATCCGGTACAGCGGGCTTTCACTTTCAGCCGGAAAACGGCTTCGAAAATGGCGATGAGCATGACTGAGGACGACCAGGGTGTCATCTGGTCGGTGACCTATCCGCAAAGCGGCGTCGTCGCGTTCAACCCGAAGACGCGCAAATTCAAGGATTACGGCCACGTGTATAAGCAAAATTGGGCGCAGTACCCCAGTCCGGTGGCCGCCGACGATGCCGGCTGGATATATTTCGCCATCGGCAGCGCTGCTTGCCAGATCATTGCGTTCGATCCTAAAACCGCCCGGGCGAAGCCGATTATCCCCGAAGCCGAGCGCATCCGCCGATGCGGCGGCTACGTCTACCGCAGCCTGGACGGCAAGGTCTACGGCCGCACGTCCAGCACAAACTGGTATGAGTTTTACAAAGGCGAGGGCAGGAAGATCGTGAGCCACAAGCCCAGCCGGCAGAAGCCCGTTATTACGGGCAACCAGGGCCTGTCTTATAAGCAGTTTCCGGATGGCAGGCGGCTGACGGAGTGTAATCTCGACGAACGTGTGCTCGTTGTGGAGGGACCAAAGACCAATGAAACCAAGCGACTGCACTTTGACTACGCGAGCGAAGGATTGAGCATTATGAGCGTAGCCGCCGCGCCGGACGGCACGATCTGCGGCGGCACATCGGGAGCGTCGCGATTCTTCAGCTACAATCCCGGGACCGACGAATTGATAAATCGTAATGCCTATAAACAATGGAATACGTTGGCGCGGCAGGGCGACCGTTTTTTTGTCGGCGGATACACCGGCGGCTTTCTGCTCGAGTGGGATCCGGCGCGTGCCTGGGTTCCGACAGAGACAGGCCGGAAGGATTCCAACCCTCTTTTCCTGGGCGAGAACAGGGAGGTCATCAACCGCCCGCACAAGCTCCTGGCGCACCCCGACGGCAAAACGCTCGTCCTCGCCGGTACGCCCGGCTACGGCGCCACCGGAGGAGGGCTGGTGTTCTGGGACCGCCCGACCACCGGAAAGACGCAGATCGCGCACACGTCAATCATCCCGGAACATTCCACCATGAGTCTCGTGGCCCTGCCGGGCGGCAAGCTCCTTGGCGGCACGACAACCAGACCGGGAACCGGCGGCGAAAAGAAGGCGAATGAGGCGGAACTTTACATCATGGATATGGCGACCAAGAAGGTGGAATGGCACGCGGTTGTTTTCCCCGGTGCGCAGGGTTACACGGATATGTGCCTCGGTTCGAATGGCCTGGTTTACGGTTTCACGGACAGGGTGCGGTTTTTTGCCTTCGATCCCGCCGGGCGCAAGGTCGTTCATAAAGAGAACACGGGCGACAAGTTCGGCCCGACCGCATCGGAGCAGGGGTCGCGCGTCTTCGTGTGCGACCGTGATGGCGCGATCTATATCCTGTTCGTCAAGGGCATTGCGCGCCTCGATCCGGCCACATTAGCGATCTCGATGCTCGCCGAATCGCCTGTCCCGGTCATGAACGGCGGCGACGTCCTCGAGGGCCGCATTTATTTCATGAGCGGGTCGCATGTCTACAGTTTCAGTATTCCGGACACAGGGAACGCCGCCCGCAAAGACCGCGGGAATAATGCCCCGTTATAGCCTGCGGATGGAAAGCCGTTTACCCTATCCGGCAAGGCCTCCTGCACCCAATGCAAATATCGCCAGATTATCCTTGACGGCCGAAGAATATCTGGTATATAGGTACCAGATTAATAGGTAAGGAGGACGGCGGCATGGCGACCTTGATCAAAATATCAGATGCCGGGGCAATGGGATTGCATGCTGCGGTGTATTTGGCGGCCAACCCGGAATGGGTTTGCCCGGCCGGCGAGATGGCCTCGGCCTTGCAGGTGTCGGCGGCGCATCTCGTGAAAGTGCTCCAGCGCCTGACGCGGGCCGGGCTGGTGCGGGCTGACCGGGGACCGAATGGCGGGTATGCCCTTGCCCGGCCGCCGGAGCGCGTCAATTTGCGGGACGTGCTCGAAGCCATCGAGGGACGCCTGGCCCCGGCGGCATGCCTGTTGAAGCACAAGACTTGCCAGGGCCGGCCATGTATCCTGGGCGGATTAGTCCAGGCAATCAATCGCCAGACAATCGAATACCTGACAGCGAAAACGCTGGGAGCGCTGGCCGTCGCCGGCTGGCGGTCGGAAAAGGCCGGGCGAGTAAAGACCAAAAAGAAAAAATGATAAGCAAAGGAGGTTGTCATGTTCTGTTTTCAATGCGAGCAAACGGCAAAGGGAACGGGTTGTACGGTGGGCGGCGTGTGCGGCAAGAACGCCCAGGTAGCGACCTTGCAGGACCTGTTAGTTTATCAGACCAAGCAAATTGCCCGGCAGTTACAACTGGCGCGGTCGCTGGATGTAGTGGATATTGAAGCGGACCGGTTCATCCAGGAAGCCCTGTTTTCAACGGTGACCAACGTTAATTTCGACCCGGCGCGCCTTCAGGCCCTGCTTGCGGCCTCTGCGCTGCATCTCAACCGGGTTCGCGCGCGCTACGAGGAAGCCTGCCGCCAAAAGAGCAAAAATCCCGAAAAATCGCCCGCATCCGCAATCGGGTTGCTGGAGCGCGATTTACCCGGGTTGGTGCGGCAGGGCGAGGCCGTCGGTATCTTGGCCCGTCGCGCGCTGTTGGGCGATGATCGCGCTGGCCTGCAGGAACTGCTGACTTCCGGGCTCAAGGGTACGGCCGCCTACGCTTACCATGCCCGCATTCTGGGCAAGGAAGATGCCGGGGTCTATGCGTTTTTCGACGAGGCTCTGGACTTTCTGACCCGCCCGGATCCGTCGGTCAATGAGCTCCTGGCGATGTGCTTGAAATGCGGCGAGGTGAATCTAAAAGTCATGGGCCTCCTGGATGCGGCCAACACCGGCGCCTACGGCCATCCTGTACCCACCGCGGTTCGCATTCATCCGCGGAAAGGCAAGGCCATTCTCATTTCCGGCCACGATCTCAAGGATTTGGAAATGTTGCTGAAACAAACCGAGGGCAAGGGCATAAACATTTACACGCACGGTGAAATGCTGCCGGCGCATGGCTATCCCGGGCTGAAAAAATTCAAGCATCTGGCGGGCCATTACGGCGGCGCCTGGCAGGAGCAATGCACGGAGTTCAACGCTTTTCCCGGTGCAATCCTCATGACCACCAATTGCATCCAGAAACCCAGGGATAGTTATAAAAACCGCATCTTTACCTGCGACCTGGTTGCCTGGCCGGGCGTGGCGCACATCGCCGGCCATGACTATGCACCGCTGATCCGGGCGGCCCTGGCGGCAGAAGGCTTCAAGGAGGATGGGCCCGATCAAACCATCCTGGTCGGTTTTGGCCATGACGCCGTGCTGGGCGTGGCCGGCGAGGTGGTGCAGGCCGTCAAGGCCGGCGCCATTCGACGCTTCTTTCTGGTCGGCGGTTGCGACGGCGCAAAAAGCGGGCGAAATTATTACACCGAGTTTGCCCGGCAGGTGCCGAAGGATTGCGTGATTCTGACCCTGGCCTGCGGCAAGTTCCGGTTCAACAAACTGGACTTCGGCGCCATCAACGGTATTCCGCGGCTCCTGGATTGCGGCCAGTGCAACGACGCTTATTCGGCCATCCAGATTGCGGTGGCGCTGGCAAGCGCATTCAATTGCGGCGTAAACGAATTGCCGCTTTCGCTGGTGCTTTCCTGGTATGAGCAGAAAGCCGTCTGCATCCTGCTGACGTTGCTGCATCTCGGCATTCGCAATATCCGCCTGGGCCCCAGTCTGCCGGCCTGCGTGACGCCGGCGGTCTTGAAGGTGCTGGCGGATAAGTTCGCCATAATGCCGATCACCACGCCGGAGCAGGATCTGAAGGCTATCCTGAAAAAATAGGGAATTGGATTACCAGCAAGCCATGCAACGGAATATCATCCATATTGACGAGTCAAAATGCAACGGATGCGGCCAGTGCATCACAGCCTGCGCCGAAGGCGCGCTCAAGCTGGTGAACGGCAAGGCCAAGTTGGTCAAGGAGATCTTCTGTGACGGGTTGGGCGCGTGCATCGGCGATTGTCCCACCGGGGCCCTGACCGTGGAGGTCCGCGAGGCGCCGGCATTCGACGCTGCGCAGACTAAAATCCAAGTGCACGCTGAACGGGGCAAAAGCGGTTGCCCGGGCATGCAGATGCGCTTTGCGCCGAAACCTGCTCATGCCGCCGGTGAGGCCATTGCCGCCGGTGCGGCCATTGCCGCCGGGGCGGTCGTCACCGCCGGGGCGGGAGGATCGGAATTGGAGCAATGGCCGGTACAGATTCACCTGGTCCAGCCGGGTGCGCCTTTCTTCAGTGGCCGCGATTTGCTGGTGCTCAGCACTTGCGCTCCGGTGGCTTCGGCGGAAATCCATAAACGGTTCATCCGCGGACGCGGTGTGGTTGTGGGCTGTCCAAAGCTGGATCGGACGGAAGGCTACGCCGCAAAACTGGCCGCCATCCTGAAGGACAAGAGCATTCCCGGCGTGTGCGTGGTTCGAATGGAAGTGCCGTGTTGCGGCGGGCTGACGACGATCGTCGCGGAGGCGGTGCGCCAAAGCGGACGCCATGACCTGCGCGTAGAGGAAGTTCAGGTCGGATTGGATGGAACGATCAAAACGCAAACCCGGATAAAGCCGTAACCGGCGATGTCCGCCTGCGGACTGTCTTAACGGCGTTAGGTGGAGCGATTTTTTTGAGTTGCGTGGTTTGTTTCATCGCTCTGGCTTTCTTTCTGGACCGGTATTTGCGCCTGCCTGATCTTTTTTACCCGCCCTGGCAATGCCTGGCCGCGGCCCCGCTCCTGGCGGTGGGGTCATGGTTCTGGGCATGGTCATTCCTGTATTTCCTGAAAGCGCACGGTACGCCGGTCCCGTTCAATCCGCCGCCGCGCCTGGTGACTGCCGGGCCTTATGCATACGTCCGCAACCCCATGTTATTTGGCGTTTTCATGCTCCTGCAGGATTTTGGCATAGTCTGTAATTCGATGGCGCTCACCGGCTTCTTCGGTCCCCTGTTTATCATCATCATGATCCTGGAATTGAAATGGATCGAGGAGCCGGAACTGGAAAAGCGGTTCGGGGCGACCTATGCCGACTATCGGCGCCGCGTGCCAATGTTCATCCCGCGTATCTGCCCTGATAGACATCCATGAGGTCCGGTGTGGCAGGCGAATCGCATCTCCGCCCGCCTCGCGCCGGAAGTTTGCCGGCCCTATGTCAAGGCTGCGTCATTCATGCTGAAACCAGCGGCGTCGCAGCGCTCCGCCCTCCAATATCGCGAAAGAATTGGCATTCGTGCCAGGGGCAGCCTACCCGCCATAGTCCGGCAGTTGCCGGACTATGGCGGGAGCTTTCGCGAAACCGTTCTTGCCGCAGCCCATGGCTCTGCCTGTGGCGCCAAGCCAAATACCGTTGACAAAGGCCGCGCGGCTGTATAACATTATCGCAAATGATGGGTGTTGTGTAAGATGTGTTATGAATCAGCCGGTGCAACGGCGAAAGGAGGAGTTATGGCGGAAATCAAGATCGGTCACATCTCTCATTATTTCGGACATGTCGGCGTCGGGGCGATTGAACTGACGGATGGGGATCTGGCCGTGGGCGAGACCATTCATATCAAGGGCCATACGAGCGATTTTACCCAGGTCGTTGAATCCATGCAGATTGAGCACGTCAACGTGCCGAAAGCCACGCGCGGCCAGAACGCGGGCACCAAGCTGAAGGAACATGTCCGGGTCAACGACACCGTTTTCAAGGTAGTTCCGGATTGAGCGCGGTGGTGTATGCTTCGGATGCGGGATTCGTGTGCATGGGGAAGAAGCAATCCGCAAACGGCGGGCAGGATGCATGTTTTGGACTGCGGCATTGAAGTGCATGCCCCCGGCACCCAGCTTGATAAACTGGATTTCAACTTCGGCATGCACCTTCATGGAGTAGAGGCTGCCGCCCACCGTCCGTTGCCAGCCCAAACTTATCGGCCAGTCGGTCGATGTCGGGAACAGGATTTCCCGAATCGCACGTCTTGATCTTGCGCCTGTCGTTTTTATGGAGAGCTCCTTTATGGGCGATCCTGGCCGTCTGGCACGATGGACTTGCGACCTAATCGCTCGATACATGCCGATATTTTACGCCATATGCGGTTTCCTTGCAAATCCGCTTCGCGCCAATCGGGATGGTCTTTTTTGTTATTCAATTCCTGCCGTCCATTTGTTATCCTGCCGGTATAACTTAATCGAGGAGTTGCCATGCCGGTCCATAATGTCGAAATTGCCCAGGCGTTGAATAAGCTGGCCGATCTCCTGGAAATTGAGGGCGCCAATGCGTTCCGCGTGCGCGCCTATCGCAACGCGGCGCACCTGGTGGAAAGCCTGCCCCGGAGCGTGGCCGATATGGTTGCCGCCAACGAGGATCTTTCGGAATTACCCGGGATTGGCGAGGCCCTGGCCAGGAAACTCAAGGAAATCGTGGAGACCGGCCATCTCGCGGCGCTGGAGCAGGAAGAAAAACACGTGCCGGCGGCACTCAGCGATTTGATGAAGATTCCCGGGCTCGGGCCGCGGCGCGTGCATGAATTGTTTGAAAAATTGAAGATCACGGACCTGGCCAGCCTGGAACATGCCGTGCGGGCGGGCAAGTTTCAGACACTGGATGGCTTTGGTGAAAAGACCGAAGCCCGGATTCGCGAATATCTTGACCGGAAAACACAAACGCCGCCGCGCATGTTACTGGTGACTGCCGAGCAAGTTGTCGAGTCCCTGCTGAAGAACCTGCGCGGGGTCAAGGGGGTCAAGCGCGTGGTGCCCGCCGGCAGTTTCCGCCGTCGCCGGGAAACGGTGGGGGACGTGGATATCCTGGCGACCTGCGCGGACAGCGCTGAAATCATGCGGCGGTTTGTCGGCTACGAGGACGTCACGGAGGTAATATCGCATGGCAAGACGCGGTCTTCAGTGATCCTGCGCTCCGGATTACACGTCGACCTGCGGGTGGTGCCGGAGGAAAGTTACGGCGCAGCCCTGCATTATTTCACCGGGTCAAAGGCGCACAACATCGCTATCCGCGCACGAGGGGTCAAGGCCGGGCTCAAGATCAACGAATACGGGGTGTTCCGCGGCGAAGCGCGGGTGGGCGGGGCGAAGGAAGACGAGGTATACGCGGCGGTGCAGCTGCCGTATATCGAGCCCGAACTGCGTGAGGACCGCGGCGAGATTGAGGCGGCGGAAAAGGGCCGGTTGCCGAAGCTGGTTACACTGGAAAATATCCGCGGCGACCTGCAATCGCATTCGACGGCGACCGATGGACGCGCTGATATCGCGGAGATGGCCAGGGCGGCCGGCAGGCTCGGTTATGAATACCTGGCCATCACGGACCATTCCAAGCACATGACCATGGTCCACGGCCTGAACGCCACGCGGCTGGCCCGGCAAATCCGGGAAATTGACCGCCTCAATAAACAACTCAGCGGCTTCCGGATATTGAAATCCATCGAGGTGGACATCCTTGAAAACGGGGAACTGGATTTGGCCGATGACATTTTAAAGGAACTGGATGTGGTTGTGGGCGCCGTGCATTTCCTGTTCACCCTTTCTCGCGAAAAACAGACCGAGCGGATCATGCGCGCCATGGATAATCCCTGTTTCCACATCCTTGCGCATCCCAGCGGCCGGTTGATCGGCGAGCGTGACGCCTACGAAGTGGACCTGGAGCGCTTATTGCATGCGGCGAAGGAACGCGGCTGCTTTCTCGAACTCAATGCCCATCCCCAGCGGCTGGATATGAACGATGTCTATTGCCGGATGGCCAGGGAGCTTGGCGTTAAAGTCGCCATTTCCACGGATTCCCACAGTCCTTTGAGCCTGGATTTCATGCGTTTAGGCGTAGGCCAGGCTCGCCGCGGCTGGCTGGAAAAGGACGATGTCCTCAATACCCGTTCATGGGAAGCCGCGCGCAAACTGTTCAGGAAATCCTGATCGTGGTCTTATCTTGTGCAATCAACTCGTCTATCTGGCCACATCCTGGGCGCCGCTTGCCGGGATCTTTATGCCGTCCGAAGATTTGGGAACTTCGAAAAAGGCGAGGGCGCCTTTCTTTTGCCGCTCCAGCCAGTTCCAGGCCGCGTCCTTTTCCACCGCATGCCCGCCTTCAAACAGGGTGATCCGCACGCTTCCGGCCGTCCGCCTGAACAGGATCGCGAGCGTTCTTTCCGGGTCGTTTTCGGTTTCACGGGCAAGCGTCGGCGGCACTTTTGCTTCGCGCGTCATTTGCCGGATATCGGCCTCGGTAATCTGCCTGTCCTTGAAGCCGTTGGCTTCCGCCAGGACATTGAACGCGTAAAGCGACTGGCTTATCGGAACGGATCCCGTATGCCCGTCATGAATTCCTGCGTTAATGTCAAAGGGAATATCCCTGGCCGAAGGCAAAAAATTAATCGGCGAACGCGCCTTATATTCCGCGTCGGCTGCCGGAGTGCCCGGCGCGCCGCCGCAGACTTGAACCATTTGCCGGCCATATCCGCTGGATTTTTGGAACGCGTGCCATGCCGCGAGATCGGAAATAGGCACCCAGGATGAAATACCGGCCCAGATATTCGGCGCCTTGGCCGCCATCATCAGGGCCATGTGCCCGCCTCCGGACCAGCCGGAAAGATAGATCCTTGACTCGTCAATCCTGGCGTTTTTTTTGGCGTATTCAACCGCGTCCAAAACATCTTGAATAGCCAGCAGGGAAGCGCAGGCTTCCGGACGGTTGTTGGGCCCGCGAAAATCCGGCGCAATCATCCCCCACTTTTTGTCCCTTGGGTATGCGTCGCACTGGGTATAGTTTCCGCTCCAGGTATGCAGTTGCACCAGGAGGGGAATCGGCTCCCCTTTCTGATCATGCGCGCTCCCGGGAGGCAAATAGAACAATGCTTTCTGTTCCGACCTGTCCATTGAGCTGACAATCGTCACCGTATGCACAGGGCTCTCCTTTTTTAGCGGAGCATTGGTCGATTTGACCGCAAAAGCTGCCATTGCCGCCAGTATCCATGCCGCCCCGGAAAATATTATACCAACGGGTTTCATGCAAGAGGTTTCCTTTATAAATTCTTAGCCATTTATTGACGAAGGATCGAGACCGCCTTTTTTTGCTTTTTTACGGCAACACAATTATTTATAATCCAATGCATGAAAAAACCCATCAAGATTGGCGTTGTCGGGGCGCGGTTTGCGGCCCGGTTTCATTTGGCCTCTTACCGGCACATCGGCGGCGTGGCCGTCGAGGTCGTTGGTGTCTATTCCAAGTCGGCGGAGAGCCGCCAGGCATTTGCCTCGAAAAACGGGATCAAGGCCTTTGATAGTTATGACGACCTGGTGCGCGCCGTGGATGTCGTGGACCTTTGTGTGCCCGGCGCCCTGCACGAGCCCTTGTGCGTGCGTGCCTGTGAACTGGATCGGCATGTAATCATTGAAAAACCATTTACCGGCGCCTACGGGCCGGGAATACCCGACTGGCGCGGCGACCGCGCCGACAAGCGCTCCCTGCTGGATGAGGCCATGCAATCCGTCCGGAGAATGATTGATGCTTCGCGCAAGCACCGGGTTAAACTCCTGTATGCAGAAAACTGGGTCTATGCGCCTTCCGTCCAGAAGGAAGCGGAGATACTCCGCGCCACGCAGGGCCAGATTTTATGGATTCACGCCGAGGAAAGCCACAGCGGGAGCGTCAGCACGGCTTACGGAGATTGGCGTCTCTCCGGCGGCGGCTCGCTGGTCGGCAAGGGCTGCCATCCGCTCTCTGCCGCCTTGTATCTCAAGCGCATTGAAGGCCAGGCGCGGCAGGGCCGCGCCATCCGCCCGAAGACCGTCAGTTGCCGGACGCATGCGGTCACGCGCAATCCGCAGTTCAGAAGCCAGGGCCATTTGCGCACCGACTACAAGGATGTCGAGGATTTTGTCCAGGCGCACGTCACGTTCGAGGACGGCATGCCGGCGGACGTATTTTCCTGCGAGCTGGTGATGGGCGGGGTGCACAACTGGATGGAAATTTACGGCAACAACCATCGCATGCGCTGCAACATTAATCCCACCGATGCCAACGTGCTGTATAATCCCGTCGAGAAGCAGCTGGAGCACGTGTATCTCACCGAAAAACTGGGCACCAAGCAGGGCTGGAGTTTTCCCGCGCCCGACGAGAACTGGATGAGCGGGTATCCGCAGGAGCTGCAGGATTTCATGGAATGCCTGCGGGATGATCGTGAGCCCCAAAGCGATGCCATGCTGGCGGCGGATACGGTCAGCACGCTCTACGCCGCCTACGTCTCGGCCCAGGACCAGGGCCGGGAGACCGACATACCTCTGATTACCTGACGCGGGTTAGCGCCCGCAAACCGGGAAGGCAGATAAAATCTATATATGACTAAAGAAATTTTAATCCTGTCGGGAAGCCCCCGGAAAAACGGCAACACAGCGATGCTTGTGGATTGGTTTGCCGAGGGTGCGCGCTCAAAAGGCGCCCGGGTCGAGATCGTGCACGCTGCTTTCTTAAAGTATAAATCCAGCGGATGCACATCCTGCAGGGCCTGTCAAAAACGGGATGAGTATGCCTGCGTGATTAATGATGAGGCAAGACCGGTCCTGGCCAGGATGGCCAAGGTGGATGTGATTGTCATGGCCACGCCTTTATATTTTTTCGCAGCAAGCGCGCAGATAAAGCTGGTCTTTGACCGGATGTTCTCGCTCTACAAATGGGACAATAAGGCCGGCACCATGCAGACCCCGTTAAAAGGCAAGACGCTCGTCCTGATCGCCAGCGCCTTTGAAGATGTGGGTTTGGATGTGCTCAGGAAGCCGTTTGCGCTAACCGCCAAATATACCGGCATGCAATTTTTTTCGCTGCTGGTTCCCAATGCGGGCGTATCGGGCGAAATCAGGAACAAGGCGGGGATCGACAAAAAAGCGTTGGCCTTGGGCCGGAAAGTGGCCTGAACTCCGCCGCGCAGACCAAAACCGGATAACGGCGGTCGTAAATTTGTGTCGACCGCATGTTGCGTGCCAGTAATTCTCTTACAACATTCTAACATTCTGCAGAATGTTGGAATGTTGTCGGGAGGCGGAAGCGGGTGTAAATGGGTGGAAAAGGGAGCGCGCGGCGGTGGAGTGAAAACGGGAAGACACGGATATTGATTCGCGCAAGGTTTGTTCTATAATGCGGCCCGGGACACACATTATGCCGGCACCACAGGAAATATTAAAGCTGGCGGAGCGCTTCGAGGCGCAGAGCGCGGCCTACCAATCCGGAAAATATAACGAGGCCCAGATCCGCGCCGAGTTCATCGATCCGCTCTTCAAGGCCCTGGGCTGGGATATCCACAACGAGCAGGGCTATGCCGAGGCCTATAAGGACGTCATCCACGAGGATGCCATCAAGATCGGCGGCGCTACCGAAGCCCCGGACTTGTGCTTCCGGATCGGCGGCACCCGCAAATTCTTCGTCGAGTGCAAAAAGCCCTCGGTCAACATCAAGGACGATGTCCATCCTGCCTACCAGCTGCGCCGCTACGCCTGGTCGGCCCGCCTGCCCCTGAGCATCCTGACCGATTTCCACGAGGTGGCGGTCTATGACTGCCGCGCCAAGCCGAACAAGGCCGATTCCGCCGCCATCGGCCGCCTGATGTATTTTACCAGCTCCCAGTTCGCGGAGAAATGGGATGAGTTCGCCGCCATTTTCTCGCGCGAGGCCGTCCTGAAAGGCTCGTTCGATACCTTCGCCGAGGGCGCCAAAGGCCGCAAAGGCACGGCGGGCGTCGATGACGCCTTCCTGGAGGAGATCGAGCGCTGGCGCGACCTGCTGGCCCGCAACATCGCCATGCGCAATGAAGCGCTTTCGCAACGCGAACTGAATTTTTCCGTGCAGCGCATCATTGACCGCATCATCTTCCTGCGCATCTGCGAGGACCGCGGCATCGAGCCTTACGGGCGTCTGATGACGCTGCGCAACGGCGAGCGGGCCTATCCCCGGCTGTGCGAATTCTTCCAGCGCGCCGACGAACGCTATAACTCCGGCATTTTCTGCTTCACAAAAAGCAAGGATGCCGGCGGCGAACGGCCGGACGAGCTGACGCTCACCCTGGCGATCGACGACAAAGTCGTCAAGGATATCGTGGGCAACCTGTATTATCCCGAAAGCCCCTACGAGTTCTCGGTCCTGCCCGCCGACATCCTCGGCCAGGTTTACGAGCGCTTCCTGGGCAAAGTGATCCGGCTGACCGTCGGCCATCAGGCGAAAGTGGAGGATAAGCCCGAGGTCCGCAAGGCCGGCGGGGTCTATTACACACCGACCTATATCGTGGATTACATTGTCAAGAACACGGTCGGCAAGCTGCTGGCAGATAAAACGCCCAGGCAGGCGGCCAAACTGAGAATACTGGACCCGGCCTGCGGCTCCGGCTCGTTTCTGCTGGGCGCATACCAATACTTGTTAAACTGGCACAGGGATTATTACGTCAAGGAAGGGCCGGAAAAGAATCGGAAGGTTTTGTACCAGGCCCACGAGGATTGGAGGCTGACGACCGACGAAAAGAAGCGCATCCTGCTGAACAATATCTTCGGCGTGGATATCGACTCGCAGGCCGTGGAGGTCACCAAGCTTTCCCTGCTCCTGAAGGTCCTGGAAGGCGAATCGCAGGAAACGATCACCAAACAGTTCGAGCTCTTCCACCAGCGCGCCCTGCCGGACCTCGGCCGTAATATCAAATGCGGCAATTCGCTTATCGGCCCGGATTTTTACCAGAACCGGCAGATGGACCTGTTCAACGAGGAAGATAAATATCGCGTTAACGCCTTTGATTGGAAGACTGAATTCCTAAACATTGTGCAAGCCGGAGGATTTGACACGGTAATTGGCAATCCTCCTTGGGGTGTCAGCTTTGCACAACCGGAACTGGAATACTTGCGGGAGCATTATGCAAGAGTGATTGCACGCATGATAGATTCCTACATCTACTTCATTGACCGTGCCTTTCAAGTTGCCAAGGCCGAAGCTCCGGTAGGATTTATCATTCCAAGCACTATTCTAAACCAAGTGGACGCGCAGCCAGTCAGGGAGTTGATTCTAAGTCGTGGTCTCACAGGTTTGATAAACTTAGGGCAAGGAATCTTCGGTTCTAAAGTCCTTAACACCTCGACGATATTTGTAAGTGGAATCAGCCAAGGTCATGACATGTTTTTGGGTAATCTCACGGGCTCTCTACAATCTGACCGTTCACACGAGTTAGCCAAGATCGAGGCAACCTCCTGTGTAACATGGAAACAGCAAGTGGAAAAAGATCCTCACCATACTTTTTTCACAGGGCGATTAGACGGAACGGCCATATTGCAGCGATTACAGAAAAATCATTCACCATTAAGCCGGTTCATATCGGGAGCCATCCAGCGCGGTGTCAGTCCGGACGTTGTTGCCGCGCATGTTGTCTCGGAAGATGAGGCTAAGGCGTTAAAGCTTGAGGTTGAGGTCCTGCGTCTCAGCGTGAGTGGATCACAGATCAAACGATACAGGAACTGGAAGGCAGACCAGTTCATTATCTATACCTCGCACGAAACACAGATCAAAAATTATCCGCGTGTGTTGAAGCATCTTGAACAATTCAAAAATCAGAACACCTGCAAAGAAGTTGAAGAAGGCAAGCATCCGTGGTGGTGTTTGCATCGCCCTCGCAATCCGCAAATCTTCACATCGCCAAAATTTGTCGGCCTTACGACCTCTAAGACGATTGAACTTGTCTATGACCCAGACGCCTCGGTTTGTGCTACGGATGCCATGTATGTCTTTAGCACAGTATCGGGTGTTGATCCCTGGGCATTCATGGCAATGATGCAGTCGAAGCTGTTCTTGTTTCTTTACAGGGTGCCCAACCAAGGTGAATCACGCGTCATCCCCCAAGTTAAGGCATCTAAACTCGATCCTTTGCCTTTTCCTGTCTGTGATAAGCCAAGTCCGGTTCTGTCGAGACTTAATGTGCTATGCCGACAAATGCTGGCCTTGCATTGTCAACAAGCCTCCGCGAAGACGCCTCAGGAGCAGACTGCGCTCTCCCGGCAAATCATCGTCACGGATCGTGAAATTGACAAGCATGTTTATAATCTCTACGGTCTGACAGAAGAAGAGACTAAGATCGTGGAGGAAAGAACTTAAGCCCGCTGATTTCTGTGTGACGCATGCGACGGATGTATTTGCTATAAATATTGAGGTGATGAATGACAAACCAGAGAACCACACAAGAAATAATTGAGCAAGAACCGGAACAATGTCCAACATGTCTGCTCGACGATGCCCCTGCTTCGGTCGATGCATTCGGGTCACACGAGAAATTAAGCGAGGCAATGGCCAATCTCATAGTGACCGAAACAGGTGGTCATGCTATTGCTTTAGTCGGCTCGTGGGGTAGCGGGAAGTCGACGGTGATTCGACTGCTGGAAAAGCGGCTGAAGGCAAGAAATGAAATGCTGGATGCACGTTGTTTCTGTTTCGATGCGTGGCGACATTCCGGAGACCCTCTTCGACGGACTTTCATCGAAGGGATAATTTCGTTTTTTGCCCGCGTCGGTTGGGTTGTTGAGTCAGATTGGCAGGCGGATCTTGATCGGCTCGCACGCAGGCGAGAAGACGTGACGCAAGTTGCACGCCAGGAATTGACTCTGACAGGTGGGCTGGTGCTCTTTGCCGCTCTGTTTGTCCCAATAGGCTACAAGTTGTTTGAAACGTTTTTAGTTAACCAAGAAGTGTGGCGATTTCTAGTCAGCATATTCCTGATCCTGTTACCTGTTCTTGTGGGATTTATTTCCTGGTGTCTCCAGAGACATATGTGGCGCATACTGAAAAGTTGTTGGCCATGGCTATGGGGGCGAATCAACAAATGGTGGCCGCAGAGTGTGCGAATCAAAGAACAGCAGGAACCAATTCTTGCGATGTTGCTTAATCGTTCTGGGGAGACGGTGAGAACAGCGAGCATAAGAACCCCCGACCCTACAACAATCGAGTTCCAAGCAATCTTTGAGAGGCTACTAAGATCAGCTTTGGCAAAATCCGATCGAAGGCTTGCCATAATCATCGATAATCTCGATCGAATCGAGGTTTCTGGCGCCATGGCTATATGGAGTACGATGCAGACATTCCTTGCACCGTCCTGCAATGGCGGGGCTGAGCGCATTAGCGAAAGACTGTGGCTTGTGGTGCCGTTCGACGAACGGACCCCTAGGCGTCTATGGGCGAGGGGAAGTGACGGCGCTAAGGACGAGACTGCGCTTGCCCAAGCATTCATCGAAAAAACTTTTCAAATCATTTTTCGTGTGCCCCCGCCGGTTTTGACTGACTGGGAAAAACTATTGCAGAAACTTCTCCGAACGGCATTTCCCCAACACTGTGCGAATGATCTCCCCGTCGTTTTTCGTTTGTATGATAGTCACAAAAAAACCACATTGACTCCACGCGACCTCAAACTGTTTGTCAACAAGCTTGGTGCTTACCACCGCATTTGGCAAGATACCATTGCCTTGCCAATCCAAGCAGCGTTTGTGCTTAATATTGACCAGAAGGATGATGTTGCAGAAAGGATCATATCGGGAACATTTCTGAATCAGCGAACGATAGATATCTTAGGAGAACCTGATTGGCAGAAGATCATTGCCGCCCTATATTTTGGCGTTCCGCCAGACAAGGCTCTCCATGTTCTTATCGGGGCCCGATTGGCGGATGCTCTCAGCACCGGAGATAAGAACTACATCGAAGAAGTGGCCAAGAGCGTGCCCGGCTTCGAGACGGTCCTCGATCAGGCTGTAGATGAACAGTCCAGCCAATGGGGAAGTAAAGAGACAGCAGCGATAGCCAAAGCGGCCGTTGCTCTGAGTGACTTCAAGGAGAAGACGCACGATCCATTTGGGAGGATTTGGCGTCACCTCCGCAAAACAGCTTCGAAGGTGGTAACATGGGAGGCTTTGAACTCTGACACGACGGCGGGACTTCTTGTCTTGTTTTGTACGTGTCCCTTAAATGAGCGAGTCTCATTCGCCAAACAGATCATACGTTCAATAAGTGCAACAGATTTGGCGATGCAAAAAGATTCTCCAGATTCGTGGGCGGTTGCATCGCTCCAATTGCTCAAAGGTTTTCGTGAGGAGGGCATATCCGACGAAGCCCTCCAGGTTTTGAAAGTTCCAGGCAACTCGGAAACCGTTCTTCGGGTCTATAGGACCCTTCGAGCGAACAAAGATGGAACACAATTGCTACCATATTACGTGCCCCGGGACGATGTTGGCACCATAACTAACAGCCTTCTGGAGCGAGCAAAAAGTCTTAAGTTCGATACTGATGACCGAGATGCAGTAGAGACAATGTGTAAAGTGAAGGCACCATGGGACTGGGCTTTGTTTGCCGCAGGAGTTTCCAATGTGTTTAATCATCAATCAGGGATGACTCCCAAGCAGTTTAAACCACTCTTAGAGGCGTTGCAGGGAATAGCTTGGGCAAGGGATTCGTCCAAGCCGGTCAAAGAAGCACTGTGCAAGCTATGTAATGGTGGACAGCTTATGCATTTTCTGTCCCGTGCGCAGCAGGAGAATGATCAAGAAGCAGCCGGCTTGTGTATGTTGTCACTTGTCATAGAAGTCCCAAACGGTAATACGCCTGCTGTCTGGAATGCCGAACAGGGGCGACAGATTTTCAATCAAGTTGTTCGGAATCCGGACAGACAAATGAAGGTTGTCGAAGCGATCGCCAGTGCTATCCTAAAATATGATCTACTTGATGTGTTTCTTGATATTCCTCGAAAGGTGATACAGGTGAAGCCTCTGGCTGTGATGGTGTTGCGTATGCTGACGAAAAAAGAGGACCCCTATGCTCACTTGACGATATCCTTATTTGTCAAGCACTCTGATTTGATGTGGCCTGCCCTACAAAAGGAGGTTGTTGAATTTTTGAAGGAACATCCTCAAAAAGCAGAACTATTAAGCGCGATTGCGGCATCCACATTCACTCAAGATCGGCTCCAGATGTATATGGATGCATATGTGTGCTGCCAAGGCGAAGCGCACGTAGAATATCAACAGTTTCTAGTCAAGGGGCTCAAGACGATACCACGTGACTCATGGCTGTCAGATATGTCGAGTGCAGGGCAACGATTGACTGCAGCGATAACATTGCTGAAGAATGGAATCACGCTGGGCCTAGGTGAAGAATTCCATGACGCGCTGCTGAATCTCACAAAAAGTCAGCGAGACAAGAAGACCATCCCGCCAGTTTTGGAATCAAACTGGTCAATGCTTGTGAGCGCCATGACGAATGATTGGCGACTGACTTTATTAAACGATGTGTGGGATGCAATCTTGAGCGAAGATCAAAAACCTGTTCATATCATTGCTACGATCTATGGCGATGCCCTTGCTAAACACGTGGGTGATAGTGCCGATGCGAGCGATAAGACAGTGAGGAAATTATTTCCCAGAGTGCTGGAACGCAAGAACACAGAGGAAATTGCTTGGGCTTGTCAATTCCTTAAAGAAGAGCCAAGGATCTTGACCAAAAGCAACGTGGCTTCCCGTAATGCTCTCAATGAGCGAGTGTCGAAAGCAATTGATGACACAACCGAGGAATCACTCAAAAATCGTATTTTGGAATTTGGCAAGGTCTTGGGTATGGATATATCCCGATCGGGAGGGACACAAGACAAATAAACGGATCGAAACATTGTGCTCTGTTATCCTAGGCCGTAGTGTTATTTCCAGCTCACAAAGATCTTCCAAAACTCGCGCCACGGGTGCGAGAAATCGGCTGGAGCCACAACATCATCATTTTGGAGCGTTGCACGGACCCTCTTGAACGCGAGTTTTACGGATGATTGAACAAAATTGGATAAATTACGGGCCTGAGATTTTTAAAGCGTGTGGTTGACTTGTTACCACGGCTGTGGTATGTTTTATACCACAAACAAGGAGGTCCCACATGAGCTTCGGTACGCTTATCAAAGAACTGCGGATTGCCCAGGAAAAGACCCTGCGGCTATTCTGTTCGGAAAACGGTCTTGATCCCAGTAACTGGAGCAAGATCGAACGGGATATCAACCCGCCACCAAAAGATCAAGAGACGTTGGCCCGTTATGCCAAACTGCTCGGACTTGCTCCTTCCACGGAGAAATGGAACGATTTCATGTCCCAAGCGGATATAAGTCGTGGTCAAATTCCCCGGGAATTCATGGCGGACGAAATATTTCTTAAAAAACTGCCCGTTTTTCTCCGAACGGTCCGGGGCGCTGAATTGACGGAACAGCAACTGGACGATTTCATTGCCAAGGTTCGTGAGGCGCATACACCGGATGAACACACCCGTTGAGTTTCTCGAAAACGAAGCGATTTGGGAAGCGGCAGACAAATTCCGCGAATCGGCGCAATTGTCCGGGCACAATAGGCCGCCCATAGATGTTGTCTACATTGTTGACGTCGTTCTAAAGTTCGACGTGATCGATATTCCGGAAATGTTTACCGACCTAAGAATGGATGCCGCCATTGTTCCTTCCGAGCAAGCCATATACATGGACCGGGAGGCGTTAGAGCGCTGGGACCGTAAAGACCACTGGATTGAAAGGCGCCTGCGTTTCACTGTCGCCCATGAACTGGGGCATTTAATCTTGCATGAAAACTACATGGCGGAGGCGGTCTTTTCAGATATTGCGATATTTAAACGCTGGATGTTAAAACACCAGCAGGACCGGCGGGTTGAAGATCAAGCCGATGAATTTGCAGGCCGATTTCTTGTGCCCTTAGAGATTTTGCGGGCATCCTACGATCAATATGTTCAGGAAGTTGCCAAAGCGGACCAGAATTGGCGCGATATCGAAGGCATGAGGGAGCATATTGCCAAAAAACTCGCGCCTCGGTTTGGTGTGAACCATCAGGTAATCGAAACACGGTTTGATCATGAGGGCATCTGGCCTGCCGAATAGATTGAGCCAGAGGATCGGAGCCGGTGAGTTAGCTCCAATACAGGTGTCAGACAGCATTGACGCATGATTAGAAATCCTCGAAGGGGGATTGCATTCTATTCCGAGATCGGAAGGAGGATACTGCCATGCCTGCCATTCGGAAAATCCGGAAAGTGCTGAAGAGCAAGCCGACGCTGGAGGGCGCGGGCGTGCACCTGAAACGGGCGTTTGGGTTCGGCGAAGCGCCCCAGTTCGATCCGTTCCTGCTGCTGGACGATTTCCGCTCCGACAATCCGGCCCACTATCTAAAAGGATTCCCCTGGCATCCCCATCGCGGGATTGAAACCATCACCTATGTCCTGACGGGCGACGTAGAACACGGCGACAGCCTGGGGAACAAAGGCGTTATTGGCTCCGGAGATATTCAGTGGATGACGGCCGGGAGCGGGATCATCCACCAGGAAATGCCCAAGGGCGATACGCAGGGAAAAATGTACGGGTTCCAGCTCTGGGCCAATTTGCCCGCCCGCGACAAGATGATGGCCCCCCGCTATCGGGACGTAACCAGCCGCCAGATCCCCGAAGTCAAGCTGCCGGCAAACCCATCAGCGAGCCCGTTGCCTGGTATGGCCCCATTGTGATGAACACGCAGGAGGAACTGCAAGTGGCTTTTGACGAATACAACCGGGGGACGTTCATTAAATAAACCGGCGTCCTGCAAGGACGCCAAGGCTCGTGCTCCCGCCTTCGCGAAGCCTACGCTTCGGTGGGCGTAGGAAGGTCGTAGCGAAGCGCTTTACTTCGCAGAGTAGCACTGTAGCCGTTTAGCGCCTTATCTACGCGGAATCGCCAATAAAAACAAAAATCCGATTGGAAAAGGCATATCGATATCAAAAAATAAATTATGAATGGGCCTGGCCTGTCGGCCTGGAGAAGAATCATGAAGAAAAAAATCATTCCTGTGATTGTGCTGGTCCTGCTGGCTGCCGGCGTGCTGGTCTGGTTCGTCCGCCATCGGGCGGTCAATGACCGCAGCCGCATTCCGGTTTCCGGCAATGTGGAGGTGACCGAGGTCCAAGTCAGCTTTATGGTCGCCGGGCGGGTCCTGGAACGGCTGGTGGACGAAGGGCAGGTGGTAAAGGCCGGGGATATCGTGGCCCGGCTGGATCGCGTGGAACTGGAGCAGGTGCTTGAGCAGGCCAAAGCGGCTTTGGCCGTGGCCGAAGCTGATGCCGGCCGGATGCGTCTGGAGTTTGCGCGGCAGAAAGAACTGTTCGGCAAGAAAGTGATTGCCAGCCGCGAGTTCGAGATAGCCGAGGCGGCCAATGCGATGGCCGAGGCGCGCGTCAAGGAAAGCCGCGCGGCATTGGCCCTGGCGGAAACCCGCCTGGGGTATGCCGCGCTGACCAGCCCGGTTGCCGGGGTCGTGTTATCGAAGGCGATCGAGAGCGGCGAGTATGTTTTTCCCGGCACGACGGTTGTTACCATCGGCAACCTGGGACAAGTCTGGATCCGGGCCTATATCAATGAAACTGACCTGGGCCGCGTCAAGGTCGGCCAGGCCGCGCGCGTTATGACGGATACCTATCCCGGCAAAAATTACTCCGGCGTTGTCGCGTTCATCTCCTCGGAAGCGGAATTCACGCCGAAAAACGTGCAGACGGCCAAAGAGCGGGTTAAACTGGTCTATCGGATAAAAATTGATGTTGCCAATCCTGCCATGGAATTAAAGCCCGGCATGCCGGCGGATGCCGTGATCGGGACAGTGGATTGAGAGGGCTGTAGGCTGTGGGCTGTAGGCGGGATGGCGGAGGATGGAAAACGGAAGAAGCAAACATCGAACGCCCAATGTCGAATGTTTGAGGGCTGTTTCCTAAATCCGCAATCGAAAATCGGCAATCGCAAATCGAAAATCAGATCATGTCGGCCATCCGGACAGAGGCGCTTGCGAAAGTGTTTGACGGCCATCCCGCGGTGGACCGGGTGACGCTGGCCGTGGAGGAGGGCGAAATCTTCGGCCTGGTGGGGCCTGATGGCGCGGGCAAGACCACGATTATGAGGCTCCTGACCGCCATCCTGGAGCCCACCTCCGGCGATGCCTGGGTGGCCGGCCGCCATATTGTGCGCGAAGCGGAGAGCATCAAGGATGTCATCGGTTATATGAGCCAGCGGTTCGGGCTTTATACCGACTTGACGGTGATGGAAAATATTAATTTCTATGCCGATATTTACGGCATACCGCGCCGGGGCCGCGCCGGGAAAATTGACCGCCTGCTCGCCTTCAGCAACCTGGCGCCATTCAAGAAGCGCCTGGGCGGCAATCTTTCCGGCGGCATGAAGCAAAAACTGGGGCTGGCCTGCGCCTTGATTCATACCCCCAGGATACTATTCCTGGATGAGCCGACCAATGGCGTGGATCCCGTCTCGCGCCGCGATTTCTGGCGTCTCCTTTATCAATTGGTGCACGAAGGCGTCACCATTTTTGTCTCCACCGCTTACCTGGACGAAGCCGAGCGCTGCTCCCGTTTAGCCTTGATCCACAAAGGGCGCTTGCGGGCCGTGGGCACGCCGGACGAGATCAAGCGCCTGATGCGCGCATCCATCCTGGAAGTCCGGGGCACGGAGCCGCGCCGCGCGGCGGCCCTGTTGCGCGCCAGCCTGGAAGCGGAGTCGGTTGGCCTGTTCGGGAACCGTATTCATGTTGTTACGCGCGATCCCGTCGGCACGACGATCCGGGTCCAAGCCCTGCTTGCGCAAGGCGGTTTGCCGAAAGCGGATATTCAAAGTGTGGCGCCGGAATTGGAAGACGTCTTTGTCTCGATGTTGGATGACGTGAAGAATGGTTAACTCGCCAGGGCAAAGCGCTTTGGCGAAGCCTGGTGGTCAATGGGAACCGATTGATGGATCCAAACCTGCATAATAGCGCCCCCGCCGTGGTGGTGCGCGACCTTGAGAAAAGGTTTGGCCGTTTCAGCGCCGTCAACCGCATCAGCTTTGAGGTGGCGCGGGGCGAAATTTTCGGTTTCCTGGGTCCAAACGGCGCGGGAAAATCCACAACCATTCGTATGCTCTGCGGTATTCTAAGGCCCAGCGGCGGAAGCGGCGTTGTGGCCGGGTTGGATATTCAGCGTGAAACCGAAAAAATCAAAAGCCGCATCGGCTACATGAGCCAGAAATTTTCACTCTACGAGGACTTGACCGTGGAGGAAAACATCGATTTTTACAGCGGAATCTACCGCCTTCCGCCGGAAAAACGGCAGGCCCGCAAAGACTGGGTCCTGGACATGGCGGCCTTAAGGGAACAGCGGCAGTCGCTCACCGCCATCCTGCCCGGAGGCTGGAAACAGCGGCTGGCCCTGGGGTGCGCCGTGCTCCATGAACCGCCGATCGTTTTCCTCGATGAGCCCACTTCCGGCGTGGACCCCATCAGCCGCCGCCGCTTCTGGGATTTGATTTACGACCTGGCCGGACGCGGCGTGACGGTGTTTGTGACAACCCATTACATGGAAGAGGCCGAGTATTGCGACCGGATCGGCATTATTTATCGCGGCGAACTGATTGCCACCGGGACACCCGAGGTCCTGAAAACCACGCTGATGCGCGAGGATGTGCTGGAAGTGGTTTGCGACCGCCCGCAGGACGCCATGGGTGAAATCGAGAAGTTGAAGGACGTGCGCGAAGTGGCGCTTTTCGGCCGCGGCCTGCACGTCGTGGCCGCCAATGGCGAAGCGGCGGCTGCCCAGATACGCGGGGAATTAGACCGGCGGGGGTACCGGTTGGAACGCGTGGCGAGAATCGAACCCTCGCTCGAAGACGTCTTTGTCTCGCTTATCGAGGCGCGCGACCGGAGCGATCAGCCGCTCGGGGAGGTGGCGCGATGAACTGGCAGCGGACGTGGGCCGTGGCCCGCAAGGAGTTCATCCAGATCCTGCGCGACAAGCGCAGCCTGGGCATGGCGATTGCCATTCCCATGCTGATGCTCGGTATTTTCGGGTATGCCCTGACGCTCGATGTGGACCGTGTTCCGCTCGTCGTCTGGGACCAGAGCCGCTCGCCGGCCAGCCGGGAGCTAATCAGCAACTTTACGGGATCGCGCTATTTTTCACTGCGCGGTCCGGTGGGCGCTTACCGGGAGATCGAGCATGCCATCAACACCGGCGAGGCGCTCATGGCCATGGTGATTCCGGTTGATTTTGAACAGGCGCTTGCCGACGGACGCCCGGCGCCCGTACAGATAATCGTGGACGGCAGTGACGCCAACACGGCGACGATTGCCATGGGATATGCGTCCATCGTGACCTTGGCGTATTCCCAGGCCATCACCCTGCGCGAAATCCGGCATGGGGGCGTGGCCGCCGCGGCGCCTCCGCTGGACCTGCGGCCGCGCGTCTGGTTCAACGAGGAATTGGAGTCCCGTAATTTTATTATCCCCGGGCTTATCGCCGTGATCATGATGATCATTGCGGCCCTGCTGACCTCGCTGACCTTGGCCCGCGAATGGGAACGCGGCACGATGGAACAACTCATTTCCACGCCGCTACGCGGATGCGAACTGATCCTGGGCAAGCTGATCCCGTATTTTGTCATCGGCCTGGTGGACTTGGCCCTGGCCGTGCTCATGGGGGAATTCATGTTTGGCGTGCCTTTGCGCGGCAGCGTGGGGCTGCTGTGCGCCATGTCGGCCATTTTCCTGGCCGGGTCGCTTGCGCTGGGCCTCCTGATCAGCATCATGACCAAGAGCCAGCTACTGGCCAACCAGCTGGCCTTGGTACTGACGTTTTTGCCCGCGTTCCTGCTTTCCGGGTTCATGTTCGCGATTCCCAACATGCCGATCCCCATCCAACTGTTCACCTACCTGATCCCGGCCCGGTATTTTATTACCATGCTCAAGGGCATTTATCTGAAAGGCATCGGCTTGGAAATTCTTGCCTGGGAAGCCGTGTTCCTGACGATTTTCGGCGTGATCATTGTCGTGCTGGCCAATGCAGCATTCAAAAAGAAGGTGGCGTAGTCATGCTCGAACGCGTCAAGCCGATGCTGATCAAGGAATTCATCCAGATCGCACGCGATCCGAAGATGCTGCGGGTCATTTTCATCGTGCCGATCCTGCAGATGATGATCTTCGGCTATGCTGTGACCACCGATGTCCGCCATGTGGCCACGGCGGTGTATGACCTGGACAACACCGTGGCCAGCCGGGAACTGGTCCAGCGCTTCGCGCGCTCGGGCTACTTCGACATTGTCGAATATATCGTCAGCGATCGCCGCCTGACGGAGCTTATTGACCACAGCGATGTGTGTGCCGTCCTGCGCTTCAACAAGGGCTTCGAAACCGATCTCCAGGCGGGCCGTTCCGCGCACGTCCAGTTAATTCTGGACGGTACCGACTCCAATACGGCGCGGATCATCCTCAATTACGGCATGCAAATTGCCGGCCAGTTCTCCCGGCAGATCCTTGTGGAGCGGCTTATGCATCGCGGCGGGCAAGCCCGGCCCACAGGCGAAGTGAGCCTGCAGATGCGGGCATGGTTTAACGCCAACCTGGAAAGCCGCAACTATTTTGTGCCGGGCGTCATTGCCATCCTGGTCATGCTCATTACGCTGATGCTGACCGGCATGGCCGTTGTCCGCGAGAAAGAGATCGGCACCATGGAACAGGTCATGGTAACGCCAATCACGCCGGCGGAGTTTATTCTCGGCAAGACCCTGCCGTTTGCGCTGATCGGGTTTGCCGATGTGCTCCTGGTTACGGCTGTGGGCGTGTTCTGGTTCGACGTGCCCATTCGCGGCCACCTGTTCCTTCTACTGGTGGCAACGGCCCTTTATCTCATGACCAGCCTGGGCATCGGGCTCCTGATTTCGACGGTCAGCCAGACCCAGCAACAGGCCATGATGAGCACCTTCTTCTTTTTCTTTCCGGCTGTCCTGCTCTCCGGATTCATGTTTCCGATTGCCAATATGCCGCCGGTCGTTCAATGGGCGACCTATCTCAACCCGCTCCGGTATTTTCTGGTCATTGTGCGCGGTATATTTCTCAAGGGGGTGGGGGTTGGCGTATTGTGGCCGCAGATGGCCGCGCTGGCCGTCCTGGGCGTGTGCGTGCTGTGGCTGGCTACCCGCCGTTTCCGGAAAACGATGGCGTGAAAACGCAAAGGCAATAATATTGAAAAACTTTTATAAGGGGATGTTATGAATGCATGCATAAAAACAGCCGGTAGCGGGGTGGTGTTGCTGCTGGTCGGCTGGTTGGCGGGGTGCGCCCGGTTCCAGAATCCCGATGTGCCGGCGATCGAAGGATATCTGCCCGCCGAGCAGCGTCCGGCGCCGGCGGCGCCCGGCCAGGGACCGGGAAGAAATCCGCCCCTGGCGACAACCGGTTTGCAGTCATTGACGCTGGACGATTGTGTCCGCCTGGCGTTGGAAAACAACCCGCAGAATAAGATGGCGGCCTCAAGCGTCAAAGCGGCCCAGGAAGCCGCCGGCGCGGCCTTTGCCCCGTTTTATCCGACGGTTGGCGTGGATGGCGGCGCAGCGCGCTGGAAGCAGCGCATCTACCTGCCGGAGGGCATTGCGCCACCGGGCACGATCCTGCCGGACATGGTCGGGCCGACCGACGACTGGAACGCGGAAATCCGTGGCCGCTGGATGCTTTTTGACAGCGGCGAGCGGCGCGCCAAACTGCGCGCGGCCAACGCGGCCCTGGGCGCCACGCAGGCGGATGAGGAGCGCGTTCGTCAGGATTTGGCCCTGGCCGTGCACCACGCCTATTTCCGTTTATTGACTGAAACGGAAATGCGCGCCGTGGCGCGCGAGAGCTTAGCCCGGGCGGAGGACCATTTACGTTTGGCCGGCGACCGCTTCGCGGCCGGCGACGTGCCCGAGGTGGATGTCTTGCGGACGAAGGTGGAAGTTGCCGATGCGCGTGTGAGCCTGGTGCGCGCCGAAAACCAGGTGGATATCGGCCGGGGCAATCTGAATACCGTCATGGGGCTGCCGGTGGAAAGTTTGTTGCGCATCGAGAAAGCCACGAACATTTCAGTGTCTCCGGACAGCATCAACCTGACCAACGCATTCGATCAGTCCATTCATAACCGGCCGGCCTTGCAAGCCGGGCTAATGCGCGTGGCGGCGTCCCGGCACGCGATGAACCGGGCCCAAAGCACGTTCGGCCCCTCCGTGTTTGCCGACGGCAGTTATGGCTGGAGGGATAATGATTTTTTCCCGCAGGACGAGGAATGGAGCGCGCGGCTGGGATTCGAGTGGCCGGTCTTTACCGGTTTTCTGCGGGTGCGCGAACTGGCCCGGGCGCGGGCCGAACTGAACCGGGAAGAAGCGGCCTTGGAACGCCAGATTCAGGATGTGCGGCAGGAGGTGTGGATTTATTACACCCGGCTCAAGGAGTCCCACGAACTGATCCTTGCGGCCGAGGTCATGGTGGCCAACGCGAATGAAAGTTTGCGGTCCGTGCGGGAGCGCTATGAAGCCGGCGCCTCGCCCGTGACCGACCTCCTGGATGCGGAAGCGGACATGGCCCGCGCTCAGGCCATCCAAGTCCAGGCCAATGGGGATTATCGCATTGCCTGCGCAGCGTTCCAATGGGCCGTGGGCGATCTGTGGCAGGATGTAAGCCGCATTCGTTAGTGATAACCGGGCAAAAGTCTGTTGGCGGAGCAGATGCGCCGCGCCGGCGTCTGCGTCAAATTTACCGGCCCTTTTCAAATCGCGAGGCGTGAACCGAAATGCGTGTCGCAGGTGTCATCGCGCCTGCCCGCCAGGCGCGATATTATCCTCGAATCTGTGCGTCGCTGCGCGCGTATTTCAGGATGTCTGTTGGCTCAGTCTGTTGGCTCGACAAACATCAGTGCCCCTGCTAAATTAAGGCGCAGAAATTTCAAAGTTTGGAGTGGATTCCCGCTTGCGCGGGAATGACAGAGTATCAACGCATAATTGTCATTCCCGACCTGATCGGGAATCCAGTGTTTTTGTTGTCGCCTATGGCGGCCTAATTTGATTCTCAAGCTCCATGAATGTGTTAATTCCAGCGGCTGATGGCAGTGAAGAGATGGAAATTGTAATTGTCGCGGATATCTTCCGCCGGGTAAAGTGGAACGTAGTCATTGCGGGCCTGGGCCCGGGCGCCATCCGGGCATCGCGGGGTGTGCGGCTTATGCCGGACACCGCCTGGGAGGATGTCATCCCGGATGCCTTCGATATGCTCGTAATTCCCGGCGGGGGGGATGGCGTTAAGGCGATGATGAAGGAGCAACGTCTGCTGGCCGCCGTGCGAACATTCATGGCCAGCGGCAAATGGGTGGCCGCCATCTGCGCCGGACCGCTGGTATTGCAGGCGGCCGGCGTGTTGCATGGCCGGCGGGCAACGTGCCATCCCGGCGTAGCCGGCGAATTTACGCAGGCCCCGCGGCTGAATGACCGGGTGGTAATAGATGGCCGCCTGATTACAAGCCAGGCGCCGGGCACGTGCTTCGAATTCGCGCTCGAGCTTATCCGTGCCGTGGAAGGCGATCGAAAGGCCGATGAGCTGGCGAAGGCGATGGTCGTCGGTGCGTAGTTGATTCAAAGAAAACGTCGAACATCCAACTCGCCTTAGGCGAGCAAGCACTTGTCCGCCTCGCGGCGGATCGAACGCCGAACGTCGAATTTTAGAACGAAAAACGAAGAACCAAGAACGAAGAACCAGGAACGAACAAAACAATGCGTGTTCGTGATACATCCGATGTGCTGTCCAGCTGCGCGGCGGTTGCCGGCGACATGCTGGCCGTGTTTTTGGGCTTTATGCTGGCCACCTGGATCCGGTTTGACAGCGGATTGATTCCGCTCTTCCATGACCGGCCGCCTGCCCATCTTTACAGCATGTATTCCCAGGGAGCACTCGTCGGCACGTTCCTGTTCCTGTTGATTTTCCAGTATTTGGGACTTTACGTGCGCCCGCAGATCAGTTCCTTTGGCGACAAGATTCCCCGCCTTGTGCATGGCGTCCTGATGGGTCTTCTGGTTGCCGTGGCGCTGGCCTTCATCTTGAAGACGGAGCCGCCTTTTTCGAGTATAACCGTTTTCCTTTCGGCGGCGACTATTCTCGTGTTCGTGGTGCTCGAACGTTATGCACTCTTTCGCTGGGAATTGCATCTGGCCCGCCACCGGTGCGTGGTTAACCGGGTGGCCATTGTGGGCACCGATGCCATTGCGGCGCGTTTAAAAAAAGCTCTGAAACAGGAGCCGCGCTTGGGTGCGCGGGTGGTGGCTTTTTTCCAGACCTGCGCCGGCGAAGCGCACCCGGATATTCCCCACGAACTGGTTAAGGGCGCTTTGGACGACCTGCGCGGCTTTATAGAGTCCAACCAGGTTGACCAGGTGATCCTGACCGACACAACCCTTGACCACGCTCGCACGATCGAGCTAATCCTGCTGTGCGAGCAGTCGCTCGTCACGTTCACGCTTGTGCCGGACCTGCTTCATGTTATGACGGGCCGGGTGGATATGCAGACCATCAGCGATATCCCCTTGCTGGGCGTCAGCCACTGGCCGCTGGATAATTTCTGGAACCGGCTGATCAAGCGCGCGGAGGACGTGCTCGGCGCCCTGCTCGGGTTGATTCTGGTGTCGCCCTTCCTGCTGTTGTTTGCAATTCTGATCAAGCGGGATTCTGCGGGCCCCGTTTTTTACCGGCAGGAGCGGTGCGGCGAGAGCGGCCGGCCGTTCGGGCTGATTAAGTTTCGCACCATGGTTCCGGATGCGGAGGCCGAGACCGGCCCGGTCTGGGCCGTGGAAAATGATCCGCGCCGCACGCGCATCGGCGCTTTCCTGCGCCGGCACAACCTGGACGAACTGCCCCAGCTCTGGAACGTTTTAAGAGGCGAGATGAGCCTGGTCGGGCCGCGTCCGGAACGGCCCTGTTTTGTCGAACAGTTCAAGGAGGAGATCAGCCGCTATATGTGGCGGCACGCTTCCAAGCCGGGACTGACCGGTTGGGCCCAGGTCAGCGGCCTGCGCGGGAACACGGATATCCGCGAACGCATCAAGTACGATCTTTATTATTTGGAAAACTGGTCGCTGGCCTTTGATTTCAAGATCCTGGTCAAGACCATTTTCAGCCGCGAGAACGCGTATTAGACGGAATTTATGATTTATGATTGCTGATTGCTGATTGCAGATGGGACAGAGGGCGGCGCGCCGTTACGCCTTGAATGTCTCCTCGTAACATCAATCGTTTCTGCAATCATCAATCCGCAATCAATAATCCGAAATTCTTTGGAACATGCATGCAATCTGGATAGGCTGGTGGTTTAATCCGACGTTCTGGTCGATCTTCTGCGGCTGGATGCTGGCGCAAATCACGAAAATGATCTGCTTTTTCGTGAACACGCGGAAACTTGATTTTGGCTTCCTGGTCAGCACCGGCGGCATGCCCAGCGCCCATTCCTCGCTGGCGGCGGCGCTTTGCACCTCCGTGGCCATTCGCATGGGTACCACCGATCCCCTGTTTGCCGTCACCCTGGCCTTTGCCGCCATCGTCATGTTCGATGCCCAGAGCGTACGCCGGGCCGCCGGCCAGCAGGCCCGCGTTTTGAATAAGATGCTGGACGAACTGTTTAGGACGCACCGGTTTTCCCATGAACATCTGGCCGAACTGCTGGGGCATACCGAAACGGAAGTGTTCTTCGGCATGCTGATGGGCGTCTTGGTCGCCCTCCAGGTGCATGCCATTGCCATGATTATTTGATGAGATACGGGTCAAGCTGAGCGCCGATGGCGCTTCGCGCGGCGGGGCGGTAGACCGGGAAGATCGGGAAGGAGCCGTTTGATTAGCCGTCTTTCCAATTCCCGGGATAGCATACGTATAGATGCTTTTCCCCTGTTTTTTACGGCGGGATCGCCAGGCGGACGGCCATGCAGGTCGTCGAGTTATTAACGAAGCCCCATCCATTATTTTATGCGCCGCAACCCTATGGCTTGCCGGCCTGCAGATACACCTGATACTGCGTGAACGGCTGGTTGTCCTTCAGGAAACGGCAAAAGAAACAATAGCCGCCATTGCTTTGATCCACCTTCAGAAGCAACAGGTTAAAGCCCTTTTTCAAGCGCACCGGAACGATGTGCTCATCCTCAAATGCGGCGCCGTGCGTCGGAAAATCGCAAACCTGCTCGTTGTTCAGGATGGCCCGGCCGCCATCGTCAAATCCTAAGGCCAATTGCGCGTCCACGTCCGCCGGGACCTGAAGATAGCAGAAGGCATACCCGACCACATTGACGGGGCGTGGCGGGGGTATATCCATTTCCGGTGCGGTCAGCATGTTCAGGTTAACCCGTGGCGTGGGGCTTGCATACTGGTCCCAGAAAGCCTCCGTGTCCCCCGCGGTCCACAGTTGCCCATCCGGATAACTCACCTTGTGGCGCTGGCCAAAGACCGGCGCGATCGCGCGCTCTCCACCGGCATTCGTCAGCCAATCGGTGCGGAATCCCTTCCAGTATGTGGCTGCCGGGTCATAGACATCCGGGAACGGGCCGCAGACCAGCCAGTTGCGGATAAAGCCCTTGTCATCCGGCTGGAAAGGCCCGGCCACGAAGTTCGTGGATATCAGGCGCGGAGGTTTGGCCACCGGTTTGTTCGTGTCCGCCGCAACGACCTCGTGCGGGTTGCTGATGTTAATTGCGACAGGGCGCGGAACCCATTCCGTGCGCATTTTCTCGGCCCGTTTCCCGGCCAGGTCCACAAACTGCACATGGCCGTACCCGGCCACTTCGCGGGGCTGGGCGGGCGCCAATGCCGCCGTGAAAGTGTTGGTATAGGTCTTGCCGTTCCACGTTGCCGAGGCCTGGTAGCGGCCGGCGGCCCACAGGAAAAACCAGGCTGAGCCATTGGGATCACTCATGATCGAAAGCTCGTCGCATGGTTGCCCATCCAGCGGCTTCACGCTCACGAACACGCCCTCCGCCGGTGTGCCGTCGGGCGCGAACATGACCACTACTTCCGGTTTCAGGGGCGCCGTTAGCGGCCCGGGTTCCTGGCCATCCACGTCGCGGAACGCCGCGCGGATTTTGAGCATCTCCGCGTTGTAGGTATAGCCCGGGCGCGAGGGGTCGAACCAGTTCATTATGGTTATGCCGGAAATGTTGCCGCCCACGCTCATGCTGAACGGCCGCATGCCGCGGCCGGAATAACTCGGCCATGCGATCTCGCAAGAGGGATAATTATATTTGCCGTCCACCCGGACCGACTCATCATGCCACGGCCCGGCGGAGAATCCGCCCTTGTCATTGGGCCCGAACATGGCATAGCCCTCGGCGCTGCACAGGCTCGCGCCGCTGGCGCCGGCTTCGGCGACCGAGCGGATGTCGCCGGTCAGCTTGTCGCCGGCCAGCGCAAACGCATTTTGGAGGCGCTTGGAGCGGATAACGGTGAGCGGCTGGGTGCCATTGACAAACGGAAGGTCGCCATGCGAGGCGACCATTTCACCCACGTGAATGGGGCTTTTGCCGTCGTATTGATAAATCCGCATTTGCGCCTTTAAGTCTTCGCCCAGCGGCGTTCCATAGGGGTGCGTGTTCCAGACCTGCATATTGTCATACATGCCCAGAGCAACGGCCACGGCCAGCCCGTTGTCGCCATGCCATTCCACCAGCCGGGTGGGATCCAGTGCAGCGAGCAGTTTGCCGCGCATATTCATCCGGGCAAAGAAATCGGGCAGGGGCGTGGTACACCCGCTGAGAGCCTCATTATCGGCCGAATAAATGACAATGCTGGGGTGATTGGCGTTTTTCCAAATGAAATTACGCCACTGCATGTCAACGCTTTTCCAGGGATCTTCGCCCGGTCCGGTAACGTAAAGCTGGGGCTCCACCAGCATGCCGACTTCGTCGGCCACGTCAAACCAGACTTCGTTGCCGAAATGGGATGTGTGATGACGGAGAAAATTCATGTTGCCTTCCCGCAGGAACTGATAATAGCGCCGGGCAAATCCCCGGTTCTGATAGCTGTTTCTTAAACTATTGAGATCGCCCTTGATGAAAAAGGGCTTGCTGTTAAACATGAATTTCGTCCCCTCGGCCCAGAATTCGCGGAACCCGAACCGCACGACCTGAACGCCGGCGGACGCGCCCTTTTGCTCGATTCCATGGCGCGCGTAGTAGAGGTGTTGCGTCCCATAGTTGCCGAAGCCCCACAGGACGGCGTTCGTCCAGGCCTTGGTAAAGAGCACCTCCGTCAGGGTTCCGGGGGCTGCCGTTACCTTTTGGGGCTCGAAATCCAACGCCGTGCGGCCGTCTTCCTCCTGGATGGCGCCGGTCACGGTCAAGTCGGCTTTTTGTTTCGTCAGGTTGCGCACGTAAATCCGGGATTCGATCGTTTGCTTGCGCACGGAAGTCCGCACGATGATATTGTCAATATAGAGCGCGGGATAGGATTTCAGGAAAACATCGCCGGGAATGCCGCTTCCCGCGCGAGGCCCTGCCCACTTGCCGGGCTGAACGAATACTTGCAGTGTATTGGCCTGTCCCCAGCGCAGAAGCTGGTCAGCCCGCAGGCGAACGGGTATTTCCGGCATCGAACTCTCGCCCAGCTTTGTGTCGTTCAGGTAATACAATGCATGGCCGTCGACACTGGTAAAGTATAATTCCGTATAGGAACGGGATTGATACTCAGCCGGGACGACGAAACTCACCCGGAACCAGCCGGGCAAACTGCCGGAGAAATTATAAACAGGACGGTCAAACGGGGTGAGCCGGAAAGGAATGTTGTATGGTGTCCAGCCTTTTCCCGGAGGCATATTTGTGAACACGCCGTTTGTGACTGCGCTGCATCCGAATATGGCTTCCCAACGGCCGTTCAAGCAGACGGACTCAACCGCGCCGGGAACCGGCTTGACATCCAGCGGCGCCTTGAGGTCCGGCCCCGCCAGCGGAGGTATTTCGAGTTTGTCGGCGGTTTTCATGTCCAGCGGGTTAAACGCCGTTCCCAAACTTTCCAAACGATCCTCGATCCCCTTGCTGTCCACTGCCACCGTCAGGCTATAGAGCGTCTGGATCGCTTTATTGTTTTGCTGGGCCAGCTTGGTGAACACGATGGTCTTGCCGTCCGGCGACCAGACCGGGGTAGCGTTGCGGGCATTGTCCGTGGTTAACGCCACGCGCTGGCGACCGTCTATCGTCATCGCCACGATATTATCCGACGGCTGCATCTGCGAATAAACCATAACCAGCCATTTGCCGTCCGGCGACCAGCGCGGCGAAAAGTAGCCGCCCGAAGCCACGTTCCCGTGCAACAGCAGCCGCGGGTTATCGCCGTCAGCGCCCATCATCCCCAGCGTGCGCGTACCGTTCGACTCGATGATCACAAAGGCCAGATACTTGCCGTCCGGCGACGGTACGGCATCCATTTCGTTGCGCTGGGATATAATGCGCATCGCGCCTGTATCCGCATTCAGGGCGCACACTCCCAGTTTGTTGTTTTGGACCGCGATGCAATAAATGGTTTTGCCGTCCGGCGCCCAATACGGACGTGCGCTGTATCGATTAGTGGTGAGCATGTTGACGCCGGTCCCGTCGCGCTGCATGATGCCGATGCGCTGGCCGGTCTCGAAGCAAATCCGGTCGCCCTTGGGCGAGAACCTTGGATTCGCACCGGCAACCTGGATGACCTGGGTCGTACCCGCGGCCGTATCCAGGAGGCGAATTGTGCTATCCCCGCGGGTGAACGCAATGGTTTTGCCGTCCGGGCTGATGTCGGGGGAATAGGCCACACCATCGGCCAGCCGATTGGTGGCGGTTGCCTGGATGGAAGCTCCCGAGGCTGTGGCGGAAAAAAGCGCCAGGAATATGAGAGGTAATGCAAAGCAGTACTGCCCGATGCTGCCGGATGGATTGAGAAGCATGCAGAATCCTTTCGGTTGGCGAGGTTACGACACGTTTGTTTCCGCTAGTCATCACAAATGGCAAAAAGCATAGCGCTGCACGCAGGGAATGCAATTATATTAAGATGCCCATTATTGGATTGGATCCTGCCAGGGCTGCGTCATCCATGCTGAAACCAGCGGCGTCGCAGTCCCGATACCCGCCCGCGGCGTGATCGGGACGCCCTCCAAGATCGCGAAAGAATTGGCGTTCATGCCAGAGGCAGCCTGCCCGCCATAGTCCGGCAGTTGCCTGACGAAGGAGAGAGCTTCCGCGAGAGCGTTCTTGGCGCAAGCCCTGGTCATGCGAAGCTGTTTTTATCTGCTTGATTTTTCGAATCCCCGGCGTTATTTTACCGACTTCCGTTAAACGGACGTTCCTGACTTGCTGAGAATATCAGGGGTTTGATTTCGTTCAGTGATTTCGCCGAAACCCCCGGATTAACGCCGCGTGAGGTCACGCGGCCTACAGGAAATTGGCCGTTTTGTAGGCCCGGTGACCCCACTGGGCGGGTTTTTTAGCGGAATTGTCATCAATGCATAATAAGGAGTACCTCTGCCATGACTAACAAGGAAATGATGGATGGAAATACCGCGGCAGCAACGGTGGCCTACGCGGTCAGTGAAATTTGCGCGATTTACCCGATTACACCCTCGTCCAACATGGGTGAATTGGCCGACGAGTTCAGTGCGGCTGGCCGGAAAAACATCTGGGGCACGGTCCCGCAGGTTGCGGAACTGCAGTCGGAAGGCGGCGCCAGCGGCGCCGTGCATGGCGCCCTCTCGGCCGGGGCGCTGGCAACCACGTTCACGGCTTCCCAGGGCCTCCTACTGATGATCCCCAACATGTTCAAGATTGCCGGCGAATTGACCAGCACGGTCTTCCACGTCTCGGCGCGCTCGCTGGCCTGCCAGGCGCTATCGATCTTTGGCGACCATTCCGACGTCATGGCCGTACGTTCGACCGGCTTCGCGCTGCTCGCCTCCAACAGTGTGCAGGAAGTCATGGACCTGGCGCTCATTGCCCACGCTGCCACGCTGGAAGCCCGCGTGCCGTTCCTTCATTTCTTCGACGGCTTCCGCACCTCGCACGAAGTTCAGAAAATCGAGGAAATCGGGCAGGAAATCATGAAAGCCATGATCAACAACGACCTCGTGCTGGCCCACCGCCAACGCGGGCTTTCCCCCGACCGCCCCGTCATGCGCGGCACGTCCCAGAACCCGGATGTTTATTTCCAGGGGCGGGAAACCGTCAATCCTTATTACCTGGCCACCCCGGGCATTGTCCAGGCGCAGATGGATAAATTTGCCAAACTTACCGGGCGGCAGTACAAGCTCTTCGATTATGTGGGTGCGCCGGATGCCGAGAAGGTCATTATCATTATGGGCTCGGGAGCGGAAACCGCGCATGAGACCGTCAACGCGCTGGTGGAGCAAGGCAAGAAAGTCGGGCTGTTGAAGGTCCGCCTGTTCCGGCCGTTCGATATTCGGGCATTTATCGCCGCCCTGCCGCCGACGGTCAAGTCAATTGCCACGCTGGATCGCACCAAGGAGCCGGGCTCCATCGGCGAGCCGCTCTACCTGGATGTGCGCACGGCCATCGGGGAGGCCATGAACGAGAAATGGATGGCCACGCGCCGTTATCCGACCGTGCGCGGCGGGCGCTACGGCCTGGGCTCCAAGGAATTTACCCCGGCAATGGTCAAGGCGGTGTTCGACAACCTCGCGGGCAAGAAGGGAATCAACCATTTCTCCGTGGGCATCAACGATGACGTCAGCAAGACCAGCCTGAAAGTGGACGCGCGCTTCCACCCCGAGCATGCCGGCCGCATCGAATGCAAGTTCTATGGCCTGGGCTCCGACGGCACGGTCGGCGCCAACAAAAACTCGATCAAGATCATCGGCGACGAGACCGAGAACTACGCCCAGGGCTATTTCGAATACGACTCCAAAAAGGCCGGCGCGATCACTATTTCGCACCTGCGTTTCGGGCCGACGCCCATCCAGAGCCCGTATCTCTGCACGCGGGCCGATTTCGTGGCCTGCCATAATTTTTCGTTCCTGGAAAAATATGACCTGCTCGCGGATGCCAAGGATGGCGCCGTGTTCCTGCTGAATAGTCCCTACAGCGCCGAGGAAGTCTGGGCCCACATGCCCGACGAGATCGAGCGCCAGATCATCAAGAAGAAAATCCGGTTCTACGTGATTGACGCCATCAAGCTGGCCAAAGAGCTCAAATTGGGCGCGCGCATCAACACGATAATGCAGACCTGCTTCTTCAACATCTCCGGCGTTCTGCCCAGCGACAAGGCCATTGCCGCGCTCAAGAAGGCGATCGAAAAAACCTATGGCCGCAAGGGCGCAGAAGTGGTGGCGATGAACTTCAAGGCCGTGGATTCCGCCGTGGCCGCCCTGCAGGAGGTCAATGTGCCCTCCCGCCCGGCGGGCAAGATCAAGATGCCGCCGGTGGTTTCCCCGGAAGCGCCCGAGTTTGTGCGCAACGTGACCGCCACGATCATGAGCCAGAAGGGCAACTCCCTGCCGGTCAGCGCCATGCCGCCCGACGGCACCTGGCCGACGGGCACGACCAAATTCGAGAAGCGCAACATCGCCACGGACATTCCGCAATGGGATACGGCGCTTTGCATTCAGTGCGGCCAGTGCTCGCTCGTCTGTCCGCATGCCGCCATCCGTGTCAAGGTGTATGGGCAAGAGCGGCTGGCCAAGGCGCCGGCCACGTTCAAGTCGGCGGATGCTAAAGGCAAGGAATATGCCGGCATGAAATTTACCGTCCAGGTTGCGCCGGAAGACTGCACCGGGTGCGGCGTGTGCGTGCAGAATTGTCCGGGCCGGGAACGGGACGCGGCCACGAAACAGGAGACCGGCCGCCGCGCGATCAATATGGCGCCCCAGCTGCCGTTGCGGCAGCCGGAAGCGCAGAACTTCAAATTCTTCATGGACATTCCGGACATGGATGCAAAACTTTACAACCGTGCCACGGTCAAGGGGAGCCAATTCGTGCGCGCCATGTTCGAGTTCTCCGGCGCCTGCGCCGGTTGTGGCGAGACGCCCTACGTCAAACTGCTTACCCAGCTCTTCGGCGACCGGGCGCTGATTGCCAACGCCACGGGGTGCTCATCCATCTATGGCGGCAACCTGCCGACGACGCCGTACACGACGCGCGAGGATGGGCGCGGGCCGGCCTGGTCCAACTCGCTGTTTGAGGATAACGCTGAATTCGGCTACGGTATGCGGCTGGGGGTGGATAAATTCAGCCAGGTTGCCCTGGAACTGATGGATAAAGGTGAAAATTGCGCTGCCAGCGGCGACCTGAAGCCGCTCTTTGGCGAACTGCGCAATGCCGACCAGTCCACGCCCGCCGGCATTGAGGAACAGCGCGCGCGGGTGGCTAAGCTGAAAGACCTGCTGGCCAAATGCACGGGCAACGAATGGGCCAGGCAAATGCTCTCGGTGGCCGATTACCTGGTGAAAAAATCGGTCTGGATCCTCGGCGGCGATGGCTGGGCTTATGACATCGGCTACGGCGGTCTTGACCATGTGCTGGCCTGCGGGCGCAAGGTGAATGTCCTCGTGCTGGATACCGAAGTCTATTCCAACACGGGCGGCCAGGCTTCCAAGTCCACTCCCATGGGCGCGGTGGCCAAGTTTGCCATGGCGGGCAAGCCGCTGATGAAGAAGGATCTCGGCATGATCTGCATGACCTACGGCAATATCTACGTGGCTACCGTCGCGCTGGGCGCCAATCCGAACCAGACGGTGCGGGCGTTTGCCGAGGCCGATGCCTACGCGGGACCTTCGATCATTATTGCCTATTCGCACTGCATTGCGCACGGCATCAACATGACCAACGGCCTGACGGCCCAGAAGGAAGCCGTGCAATCGGGGCGTTTCCCGCTCTATCGCTACAACCCGGAACTGACCAAGCAGGGCAAAAACCCCCTGACATTGGACAGCAAACTGCCGGTTGAGAGATACAGCGAATCCGTGATGAAGGAAAACCGGTTCCGCGTGTTGAAGCAGACTTATCCGGAGAACGCAAAGCGGCTCATGGAAGTGGCCGATAAACTTGTGGCGGCCCGGGCGGATCTTTACCAGAAACTGGCCGGCCTGCCGCCCTGCACCGGCGAGACCCCTCCGGCGGCGGCAACGGCCACGGCGGCGGCTGCCGCACCGGCTGCGCCGACCGTGCCGGAACGGAAAGCGTAAGCGGCCAGGTACAGGTTTTAGGCTGACATGAAATATTGCCGCAGCCCGATTCATTTATAAAACCATTCTTTCTGATCGGGTTGGCGGCGATCTGGGTGGCCGGATGCGCACCTGCTGAAAAAATGACTGCGCCGACCGGGCAACCGCCGGCGCTGTCCAACGCCCCGGCGTCGGAAAAATCGGTGGCTCGCTAGGCGTTCGAGGGATTTACCGGCAAGACTTCCGTGGATGCCGGAGAGCGCGCCAAGACGAACATCAAATCCATCGAATCGCAGCGCAAGGAAAACTTCGAAGGTATCCCGCCGTAGCCGAATCAAACATACCACACGAGGAGCAATGCGATGAAATTCATCGTCAACACGATCGTGTCGGTCATCATGGGGAGTGTCGCGAATACCGCTTGGAGCGGAGACCAGGTTCCATCGACTAATTCAAACCCAATGGGTGTGAGCCATGCGTGGGTTGGTATCGAGGTGGAGGTTCGATTTATCGAGGTAGACCAGGAAAATCTGGCCAAACTTGATGCCGAATTGGAAACGGGATCGAAACCGACGACAACGAATAGCCGTTCAGACGCTCAACAAGAAGCGCAAACGGCCAGCCATGCCGCTGCGATCTCAGTTTCCGAACTCTTGGCAGGCTCAAGTGTATTATCCCATTCTAACGTGGCGCTTCTCCTGCATGCCTTGGAACAAAAATCCGGCGCCAATCTGTTGTCTGCGCCCAAGGTAACCACTCGGTCGGGTGCGAATGCGGAAATCAAAGTTGTCAAGGAACTCATCTGTCCCACGGCGTACGATCTTAAGGTTGTGACACTCGATAAGCAGTCTGGGCAGGTCACGCTCCTGTCCTCGAACGAATCCGTCTCGGCTTCGAACCTGGTAATGAGCGTGGTCAGTGTTCCGAAGGATTTTGTGACTCGCGAGACCGGAGTTATCCTGAATGTCACGCCCGCGGCGTCATCGGATAATAAATCGATCTCCCTAACGCTGAATCCCGAGATTGTCGAATTTGTCGAATGGGTCGATTACGGCTCCAGGTTGCGTTCTCCCGACGGTTCTTGGCAACAAATAAAAATGATGCAACCGGTGTTCCATGCCCGGAGTTTGAAAAGCCAGATTACGATCTTGGATGGCCAGACTGCAATTATAGGAGGGTTAATAGGAGAATCCCGGGTTGACGGCGAACAACCGTCATGGTTGGGCCGATTGTTCGGGAGCAAGCCGAAGCGGAAATCGGTTCGGACGAATTTACTGGTACTGGTTACCGCCCGAATTGTGGATCTCGCCGGAAACCCCGTTAATCGGCCTTAGCCTTGATTATCTGCGCACTGGTTCGGTGTATGAAAATTGACAGATACGTCCTCACGCGATCTAAATACGACAAGCTGTCTGCAAAAATGGATATTCCGTATTTTGTCGAGGCGCCCCAATCAAGAGATTAATTCGCCGGGACGACATTTATGCAGGCTACGGTTTGTTGGTTACAGCCAACGCCCGCAGGCGAAGTAAATCGGCGCGGTCCTGTTCGCGATACGTCTCTTTGCTGGCGATCAGGGCTTTCAAACCCGCGTATGGAATTCGGACGCCATCAATTTTTACGTAACAAATGGAATCCTTGGCGTCAACGTAGGCAACCTTCCAGGCGCGGCGGCTGATGAACACTTCCACTTCATCCGCCACCTTGACGACCGCATTGTCCAAAAAATCTTGCGGCGTCAGCTCGCGGGCCGCGCCATCTTCCAGTTCGGACAAGGCTGCGATAACCCGCCGATAGTTGTCCGCCGATTCCTCTATCAGAATATCCACATCTTCGGTGGTGCGGACCAGTCCATATAAAAATTCAGGCGTGACCGCCTACGATCATATAATGAGCCCCGTGTTTGTTAAGCAAGGAACACACTCGCGCCAGAGGATCGAAATGGGATGAGGTGGACATAATCTTACCACAAACGGGGATTGGTTTGCCGGCGTTTCCAGGTTTCATAGTCATCCCATGATTTGGCCTTGAAAACGAACCCGCGCGGCTTGGGATAGGGATTCAGGCGATCCACGCGTAATTGCAAGGCTGACGCGCGTCGATGATATTCGGCCGGCGAAAAAACCCGTTGCGGCTGACGACGGCCGACGATTTTTTCCGTATAATTTTGGCCCATATCATACCTCCCCGGTACATTTATAGTATAGGTTATGAAATGGGAATCAAGGTGTTTCCTCATGTCAAGGTGTTTCCTCAGGACAGGGGTTTCCTTGCGGGCAGGGAATGGGAATTGGACTGAAACGAACAATAGTTCCGGAAAATATTTTCAGAAAATAGTTGGCAAAGGCTTGTTTTCTGTGTAAATCCGTCCCCGACGCGACGGTGATCCCGATTTTCCCGATTTTCCGATAGGTCGAGGCTGGGACGATGCCAAAACCCGTGGCTGATAGACAAGGGAGGGCAACACGATGATCAAATCCGTGGAAGCATTTATGGACCGGGTCGTGGCGCGTAATCCCGGCGAAGACGAATTTCACCAGGCGGTGCGGGAAGTTGCCGAAAGCCTGATGCCGCTGGTGGAGAGCACGCCGGCCTACGCCCATGAAAAAATTCTCGAACGGCTGGTGGAGCCGGAGCGGATCATCATTTTCCGGGTGCCCTGGGTGGATGATCGCGGGGAGATTCACGTCAATCGCGGCTTCCGGATCGAGATGAATTCGGCCCTGGGTCCCTACAAAGGCGGCCTGCGGTTCCATGCCTCCGTGACGCTCAGCATCCTTAAATTCCTGGCGTTTGAGCAGTGTTTCAAAAATGCGTTGACCACGCTGCCCATGGGCGGGGGCAAGGGCGGCTCCGATTTCGATCCCAAGGGCAAGAGCGACATGGAAGTCATGCGTTTCTGCCAGGCGTTCATGAGCGAGCTGTTCCGCCATATCGGCGCCAATACCGACGTGCCGGCCGGAGATATCGGGGTGGGGGGGCGCGAGATCGGCTACCTCTTCGGCCAGTACAAAAAACTGCGCAACGAATTCACGGGCGTGCTTACCGGCAAGGGCGTCAGTTGGGGCGGCTCGCTGATGCGGCCGGAGGCCACCGGCTATGGCGCCGTTTATTTTGCCCAGGACATGCTCTCGACGCGCAAACAAACCTTCGAAGGCAAGACGGCGGCGGTCTCCGGCTCGGGCAATGTGGCGCAGTATACGGTTGAAAAACTGATCCACCTGGGCGCCAAGGTGATCACGCTCTCCGATTCGGCCGGCACCATTGTGGATGAGTCCGGGATCGGCAAGGAAAAGCTGGCCTGGGTGATGGAATTAAAAAATGAGCGCCGCGGCCGGATCCAGGAATATGCCGCCAAGTTTCCGGGCGCCAAGTTCCTGAACGACCAGCGGCCATGGTCGGTAAAGTGCGACCTGGCGTTTCCTTCCGCCACGCAAAACGAAATCACGGCGGCGGATGCCCGCGCCCTGGTAAAAAACGGCTGTTTCTGCGTCTGCGAAGGGGCCAACATGCCTACCGAGCCCGAAGGGGTGGACGTATTTCTACAGGCCAAGATCCTGTACGGTCCCGGCAAGGCGGCCAATGCCGGCGGCGTGGCCACCTCCGGGCTGGAAATGTCGCAGAACGCCATGCACCTGAGCTGGCCCAGGGAGGAAGTGGACAAGCGCCTGTGCGAGATCATGCGCGCCATCCACGAGTCCTGCGTGCATTACGGGCGGGAGAAGGATTTTGTCAACTACGTCAAGGGCGCCAACATTGCGGGGTTTCGCAAGATCGCCAATGCCATGCTTGCCCAGGGCGTAGTGTAACTTCTTGACGGAAGGTGGCTGTGTTCGCCGCCCAAGTATGCTTGGCATCCGGCAATGTGGTTCGAATTCGGTTCGGGAAAGGTGGCGGCGATCTTGGGCTGCCTGCGGGTTTGCTCCGCTTGCATGGACACGAGTCCTATCCTTCGCGTAGCGCACCCGCATCCAACCCAACCTTGCCTTGCTTTCCCGAATCCGCCTCCGGCGGAAACCGAATTCGAGCCACAGTGGCCACGCTGTCGCGGAACGCAGCTTTTTATAGAGAAATCGTATTTATTAACGCGGTTCCTAATGGCTAAGATAAGGACAATATTTATGAACCCAATATGGCTGATCGGAATTGTGGCGATCGGGGTGGCCGGGTGCGCGCCTGCGGATAAAATGACGGCGCCAGCCGGACAACCGCCGGCGGCATCCAACGCGGCGCCGGCGGAAAAATCGGTGACCCGCCAGGCGGTCGAAGGATTTACCGGCAAGACTTCCGTGGACGCCGGAGATCGCACCAAGGCGAAAATCAAGGCCTTCGAAACCCAGCGCCAGCAGAACTTCGAGGAAATCCCGCCGTAATCTGGAGAAGCTTTTGAAAAAGAGAGGGTAGCACCAAAAGACGGCTCGGCGGGACGCCGAGCCCTCCCAAAACATTGGAATTCTTGAGGGTAGGGCGCAGCCTCTGGCTGCGCCAGGAGTGTTATTCAACGGCTTCTGGAGAATACGTTACACACGGAGATACGCCATGAAATCCATCTGCAGCTTAATCGTATTACCCATGATCTGGAGCTTTGCGAGCGCCGGTTAGAGCGGGGAACAAAGCCCGTCGGCGGATTCAAATCAGGTGGTCCCGTAATCGAAAGCGCCTCGCGCCCATGTTGGGTTTAACTCGTGGGAGTAAAATCCGCAGAGCGCTGTTTTACGCGCTCTGCGTTAAATGCTATTTTGCCGTTCGTGTTTACCATCCGGAGCTGACCGGCGTATACCCGGTTCCACCAAGATAGATGGCGGCTAGGAGGTAATCCTGACTGGAGAGCAATACCTCCCACAATCCGGTTGCGTTCTGATAAATGGCCGGATCCACCAGGCTGTCGCCATCGTAATCGGCCGGAACTGGCAGGAATCCCGGTCCGCCGAATATGACTCCCGCCATCTCCACATAGCCGGTGGTGGAGAGTAGAATGATCCAAGCTCCCGTGGATTCCTGGTACAGGGCCAGATCAGCCGGACCATCGCCATCATAGTCCGCCGGAATAGCTCGATAGCCGGGGCCGCCGAACGTGCCGGACGTCACCTCAGCATAGTTGTTGCCGGAGAGTAGGAGCGCCCAGTCGCCTGACGATGCCTCATAAACGGCAGGATCGGTAAAACCATCGCCGTCATAATCAGCGGGAATCGCCTTGTGGCCGGGACCGCCGAAATAGCCGTAAACTAGGTCGTATTGGTTGATGGACGATAGAAAGCCCCACTGCCCGCTGGCTTCCTGATAAACGGACGGATCCGTGTTGCCATCCCCGTCATAATCGCCTTGAACAGGCGCATAACTTGGTCCGCCAAGCTGGAAGGACTCGTCGGCAAAATTTTGAGCTATCCAGTGCCCGGTGGCCTGTTCATAAACATAGAGTTCTGTGACCCGGTCGCCGTTATAATCGCCCGGAACCGGCAGGAAGCCAGGACCGCCGAAAACGCCGCCAATGGTTTGATATCCGCCTCCCGAAAGGCTCACGATCCAGGCGCCCGTAGCTTGATTATACATAATGATGTCCATCAACCCATCGCCGTCATAATCGCCATAGACATTGGCCCCGGCAGCAAAATTTCGCTGGTAGGTCATGGCCATCAGGGTCAATCCGGCCACATCCACAGTAACCGGCGTGTCCGCGCTCGGGAGGGGCGTAACCGACATGTCGCTGTATCTGCTGATCAGGACGGCGTTCCGGTAACTCGCCGTAGGCCGGTTATATACTTTGATAAATACATAACCGCCTTCATACTGGGTTCCGGTTCCGAATTCTCTCGGGCCAAAGTTGAAGGTCCCCGGTTCAGTCGTGTATTCTCTTGCCAGGAGCACGGCGTTCGCGTAGTTCGCAGACGGTGAATAATACAGTTCCACGAGCGATCCGCGCGGGAGATCGGCGCCGGAGCCCTGCGTTGTCGGATCGTTAATGCCGTTCGATGCCCGCCATTGCACGCTGATGGCCGCCGGGCACATTACGCTGGCTGCCAGATAGATGGCCACACTCACCGCCGTTGCTGTCGTCAAAATCCTGTTCATAATGCATCCTCCTCGTTTGGGTTTAAGGTTATCTAATACCATGAACGTGCCGACTCAGGGATAACTATAAGGTTTGGTTTCGTTCCAGATCGTCAGGTTGCGCGAGGTGAGCCACAATCCCTGGCCGGGATGGAGCACGATATCCCGGCTCCAGGCGCCGCCCTCCTTGACTGTATATATATAGTTCCCGGCACGGGTGTCGTATGTCATCATGGCGCTGCCGTTGGCGGCGTTGGCGGCGAACGACGTATTGGTCCAATGCATTTCCATGGGATAGGCGTAGCCGACTAGGTTGAGCGTATTGGGTCCGCTCACAGCCAAATCCACCGCGGACACCGGCATGGTCCGGGCGTCTGGAACTTCGCCGGTCAGGAAAATGTCGAAATTGGGCGTGGCACTGTTGCCGACCTGGAGCCAAAATGTTTTTCCGATCAGATTATTGGTGCCGGGCGTCCAGACGCCAAGCAATTTGACTTCGATCGTATGGTCCACAAAGGCCTGGGTCTCCACATCCCAGAATACAATGGACGATCCGTTGGGCAGATGGCTCATCATATCGTTGACGGTGACAGCCGACTGTTCCAAGGCCATCAACGGATAATGGATCTGATACAGACCGCGGCTGGCCACCGTGAGCTTGATGTATCCGGCTGCATTCCGGCTGATAACCGGAACGGTTTGCGCATCGACCCCGGTTGCGGCCAGCCCGAGACTGCAAACGACAACCGCACTGAACCAGCCCAACGCAAATTTAGATTTCATGATCGTTCCTTTCTTTGACTTTTTTTCTTCCGTATCCTTCATCCGACACCTTGCTTTAAATTGCGCCACTATCGTATGGCGCGCCAGGAAAACGCATAATCGGGAAATACCTGATTCCGCTCCACGATATTCCTGAACGGTTATCAGGAAAAACGAACGATGAAATCAGCCATTTCCCAATTTCGCGCCGAATGGTTTTCATTTAGAGTTGCCGGCAAATGGAGGGCACTATGAAATATTTTACGATGCTGACAATGACGCGTATGATGTCAACGATAGGTTTGATGATCATAAGCATGGCGCCGGCAACGGCCCCGGCACTGACCGTGAACGTGACGGACGAAGCCGGCGCTCCGGTCAGCGGATTCCGATGGCTGGTCGAAGAAGACACGACCACCGTCACCGTGCCCGGCGCCCCGGTGGCCGATAGTATATCGCTTGTGATCCATAAAAGTTACGCGCCGGTCGTGGTCACCGGGTATACCGCTACCGCGAGCGCCGCGATCGATGTGCCGGCCGGACGTTACCTAGTTTCGATTTTGCCCGACAGCGGACATGCGATGAATTCTGGACTGGTGACCAACGGCCAGGCCTCGGCGACGATCGTAGTCAACACCCATCCCATTCCCACGGCCCAGGTTTCCATCCAGGTTTTTGCCGACCATAACCCGATCAATAATGTATATGACGCCGGCGAGCTCGGATTGGCCGGGTTCAAGATCATGCTGGCTGACCTCGGAGGCCCTTTATCCACGGACACATTCGGTAATCCGCTGGGCACTACTTATATGCAGGACTTGAACGGTGACTTTGTGACCGATGTGGACGGCAACTATGTCGTGGCCATGATGGGCAGCGGGGTAATCCTGACCGACACCAACGGTAACGCCACGGTCAAATATCTTGCGCCGGGCAAATACGGCGTGCAGATCATTCCGCCGGCCGGCACCGATTGGATTCAGACCGCTACGATCGAGGGCACGCCCACCATCGACGCCTGGGTCAAGGCGAACGAGCCGGCTCTCTTCGTCGAGGGTTTCGGGGGCGGGTTTAAACACACCAGCTTCGGATTCGTCTCGCCGAGCATTCTGCCCTGGGCAACCAATGCCCCGACGCCGACCGTGACGAATGGCACCGTCCGCGGGCGCCTGGTCAATAACCATTTTTCCAAGCCGCCTGTGACCCAGGGCTTTTACGCGGGTGAGCCGGTGAGTGACGGCTGGATCGGCTTGAACGATCCGACGGCCGCCCAGCAGGGCCTGTATGCCGCCGCCTGCAACGCCGACAGCACCTTCGTCATCACCAACGTGCCGCCGGGTACCTATCAGCTGGTGACCTGGGATTTCCCGCTGGACGCGTTGTTCGGATTCAATGCCATCACCGTGACCAACGGAGCGGATCTGAATCTGGGCAATGTGCTGTGCTACCGCTGGTTCGGTGCCCTGGAAGGTTCGGTCTTCTACGACACCAACCAAAACGGATTTCGCGATCCCGGGGAAAACGGGATCATCGGCCAGGCCATCAATCTCCGGTTTCGCGACGGCACGATGTACCAGACCCGGCTGACCGACGGGGCCGGCAATTACAGCTTTTCGGAAGTGTTTCCGTTTTTCAAGTGGCTGGTTGCCGAGGTGGATTACACCCGGCTCAAACCCACCGGCATGACCACGGTCGTGGATGAGGGCGGCAAGGTTTTGCCGGATAACGGCTGGACCATGCCTTCGCGCGATAAGCTCAGCCCCCAGCCGCAGATCGATATGGACACGAATTCCCCGAGTTACGGCCAACCGATTATCAATCCCAACACGGGCAACAATTTGTCGCGCACCGAGACCGGGCCGGTCCTGCTCGAAGCCATGATGCTGTTTCTCAATCAGGTCAATGTGATTGACTGGGGCAAGGTGGATTACACGGCCGACGAGAACGGCGGGATCAGCGGCATCGTGTATTACAATACCACCCGCGCCGAAAACAATCCCCAGGATGCCGCGGCGGAAACCTGGGAGCCGGGCATCCCGCGCGTCCAGGTTAACCTGTATAGCGACGTGAATGCCGATGGCATTATCGACGATCTGAATAGCGACGGCAGAGAGACATTGGCCGATGTGGATAATTACCCCTTCGGCTGGCAGGAAGGCGGGGCGAAAGGCCCCGAAGACGTGGACCGCAACGGCAACGGCATCTTCAATCCCGGCGATGCGTTGAATATCGTGCATACCGACAGTTGGGACGACAGTCCGCCGGAAGGCAGTATTATGACCAATATCCCTGTCATTCACGGTCAGCAGGTGACGCCCGGCTTCGATGGCTATGGCACCTGGAATCAGGTTCGGCCAGGTGTATTCGACGGCGGATTCGCCTTTGCTTCTTATTTTCCCGGCGGTATGGCCAACAACACGTCAACCGAAGCGGAAGGCTTACCGGCTGGAACCTATATCGTGGAGGCCGATGCTCCGCCGGGATATCTGCATTTCCGGTCGCAGGATAAGAATGTGGATTTTGGCGACAGTTTCCAGCCATCCAAACAAGCCCTGGCCGCCCTGACTCCCCTGGCATCTCCACCCTGCGTGGGGGATCCGTATGTCGTTCCGGCCCAGTTGACGTTGTTTCCCGATACACCCGCGCCGCTGGCCGGACAAACCTTGCGCGGCCCTGACCGCAAACAGGTGCGTCTGGAAAAAGCGCAGAACCCGGGCGTCAATTTCTTTCTCTTCACCGAGGTGCCTAAGGCAGCCCGCGCGGTCGGGTTCGTCAACAACGATCTGGCGGCTGAGTTCGATCCGACCAGTCCGCTCTTCGGCGAAAAAGCCGCGCCCGCCTGGTTACCCGTGGCATTCACGGATTTCAACGGACGTGAAATTTTACGGGTCTATACCGACGAATTCGGGGGCTACAACGCCCTGTTGCCCTCCACCTACACCGTCAACGTGCCGTGTCCGAGCGGGGTATCGCCCAGCATGCTCACCTTGGTCATTAACAAGCCAACCATGCCGGATCCCAATCACCCCGGAATGCAGATTATGGATCCGTTCTATAATCCCAATTACAGCGTGACGCCATGGACCCTTCAATATTACCCGGCCACCACGACCTATCTCGATACACCGGTTGTGCCCATTGCCGCGTTCGTGGGCGATCGCTATCGGCAACTGGATGTGGAAGCGCCCACCCGGACGCCGCTCGTCTTTTCGGCCTCCGGCCCAGCCGGCGGCCCGGTGGTCGCCAGTGCGAGCGACGTACTGACTCTCGTCTCCATGGGGCCGACCGTTGTGATCAACCCCGACTACGTTCTCACCGCAACCAATCAACCCGTCTATATCACGCGCGATTACGGATTCGGATCCGTGCCCGGCATCGTGACCGTGGGCGGCGTTCCGATTACCGTGACCTCCTGGTCGGATGGGACGATCCTGGCCATCGTTCCGCCCGGTACGCCCAGTGGTCAGCTGCTTGTGCAGCGCGGCGATAATGGCCGTATCTCGCCGATGGGCGTGACGCTCACAACCTTCGAAAGCGGAGCAACGGTGCGGCATGTTTATCCGGCTTCCTATCCCGCGCACCCGATTCAGGATGCCGTCGATGCGGCCACCGCCGGCGACTTGATCCTGGTGCATCCCGGTACGTATGACGAAAACGTCATTGTGTGGAAACCGGTGCGCCTGCAGGGCGCCGGCGCACCCTCAACGCTGATTAACGCGAATCCCTCGCCGAATGAGCGCCTGACGGCCTGGCACACGAAAGTGCAGTCGCTGATCGGCACCCCGGGTACGGATCCCTATGCCGCCAGCGAATGTCCCGGGATCATGGTGCTTGGCACCGTCCCCGGCTCGCCTTTCGCGCCGGGAAACACCGCGCGGATCGATGGCTTTACGATCTATGGTTCGCTCCTGGGCGGCGGCGTCTTTGCGCCCCAGGATATTCACGGATTACGGATCGGCAACAACCGGATCCTGAGCAATCAGGGCACGTTTTCCGGCGGCATTGCCATCGGCACGCAGGATACGGGCACACCCGGGAATAACGATCACGTGATTGTGCACGATAACATGGTCGTTAAAAACGGCGGTATCACGGGCGGGGGTGGAATTTCCCTCTTCGACCTGTCGCCGGATTATATTATCACAAACAACACGATCGCCGGCAACCTGACGCGCGGCAATGGCGGCGGTATCTGTCACGAGGGATTGAGCACCAATGGCCTGATTGTCGACAACCGCATTTTCGCCAACGAGGTGTTCTACGGTGTCAATGTCGGCGGCGAAGGCGGCGGTGTTTTTGTCAGCGGTGAAGTTGTCGCCGGACAAGTCTCGGCCGGCGCCGGGACCGTCACTATTCGCGGCAACCTGATCCAGGGCAACCTCGCGGCCGGTTCCCACGGGGGCGGCATCAGCGCCGCCAATTTCAACGGTCAGGACGTCCTGAGCAATCCAGGCCAGACCAACCTGTGGTATGCGCTGTATGTGTTCGATAATTTTATTATGAACAATGTGGCCGGCTACGCGGGCGGCGGCGTTTCTCTGCGGGACGTGACACGCGGGTTCGTCATCAACAACACCATAGTCAACAACGACAGCACCGCCACCTCCCGGCTGGCGTTCCCGGCCGGGGCGCTTAATTCCACTCCGCAGGGCGCGGGGCTTGTAGCCCACGCACACAGCTTGGCCATCACCAATGCCTCTGGTCAGGTATATGCCAATCCGGTGCTGGAGGATAATATCATCCGGCATAACCGTTCGTTCTATAATGACGCCGCGCTGAACAACGGCGCCGGCGGTCTGGCGACCAATGCCGTGCACCCCTATTGGGACCTGGCCGTCTCAGACGCCGCCGGGGTATTGGCGCCCCGCTATTGCCTGCTGACGGATACCACCGGGTATGATGCCTCGAACCTGATGGGCACGCCGCGATTCAACGCCGCCTATGTTAACCAGCTGGATATAGCCACGATTCTGGACGAGGCCGGCAATAATATCTCCGTGCGGCTGCTGCCCATCGGCGCGCGGGGCGATTATCATCTGACGGCTTCGTCCGCTGCCATCGGGCAGGGGGGTGGACTGTTGATCGGAACGTTTCCGGCCCTGGCCCTGGATATAGATGCCGAGACGCGGCCCACCGGTGCGGCGCCGGATGTCGGCGCCGATGAATACGTGGATTCCAATGGCGACGGCATTCCCGATTACTGGGAATGGCTATACGGCATTGCCATGACGCCGACCTCCGATGCCGATGGCGACGGCTTCCTCGATACAAACGAATATGCGGCCGGCACGGATCCGCGGGACGCGCAATCATTCCTGGGGATTGCCATGCTCGACCATCAGGCGGGCGGCATCCGGCTCCAGTGGCACAGCGTCTGGGGCAAAGCCTATGATGTGACCAAGGTTTCCGACCTGATGGGCGCTGCCTACCTGGCGGAATACAGCAATGTGTTGGCCGACGCGCCGGTCAATGTAGTGACCAATCTGCCCGATCTTCCTGCGCGTCAATTCTATCGGATCGAACTGAATCAGACCGGCAACGACGACCCGTAAACCCCTGAGGACAATGATACATATGAAAACAGGTTATATGCTCAGACTGGCGGTCGCGGCGGGCATGATGTCCGCGTTTTTGCCGCTGGCGCGCGCAGACGTGGTGACCAACTGGAATACCATGACGTTGAACATGATTACCAACGGCGGCCAGACGGCCATTACGGCCTCGCGCGCCTTGGCCATGGTCCATGTGGCCATCTATGACGCGGTCAATGCGCTCGACCGCACGCATGCGCCCTTCCGGGTGCCGATGATGATCATGGCGCCGCGGCCCTGCTCGACGAACGTAGCCGCCGCAGCGGCCGCACATGCCGTTTTGTCCGCACTCTATACCAATAGCACAGCCGCCTTGGATGCCGCCTTCGCCGCTGATTTGGCGGCGGAATCCGATCCGCTGGCGCGGACCAACGGCGCGTTCCTCGGGAGCTATGTGGGCGGACAAATCGTGGCCTGGCGGCAGAATGATGGGTCCACGATGTCGACCAATATGGCGCCCTATGTTCCGGGGACCAATGCCGGCGATTGGCGCCCAACCTTCCCCGGATATCAGCCGGCTATGATGCCGCACTGGGCCATGGTGACGCCGTTTGCAATGACCATGGGCAACCAGTTCCGTCCGCCGCCACCGCCCGTCTTGACCGGCGCGACCTACGCCGCCGCCTTCGACGAGGTTAAGCAATATTCTACGAACGTCGTCTGGACCAATGCCGCCCAATCGGACATTGTCTGGTTCTGGGTGGATATGCCCGGCACCATAACGACAGCCGGACGCTGGAACCGGATTGCCCAGGCTACGGCCACCAATAATTCGGTCGCCGAAAATGCCCGCCTGTTCGCGATGCTCAACGTGGCCCTGGCCGACGCCGGTATCGGCGCCTGGGACGCCAAGTATTATTATAATGCCTGGCGTCCGATCACGGCCATTCGCGAAGCCGATACCGATGGCAACCCGTCGACGGTTGCCGATACGAACTGGGTCCCGTATGTCACCAATACCCCGGCCTTTCCCGAATATGTCTCGGCGCACAGCACGTTCAGCGCCGCGGCGGCCGCAGCGCTCTCCAACTTCTACGGCACCAATGCCTGGGACTTTACCGTTCAGCCGTATAACATGATGTCCGCCGCCCGGACATATACGAGCTTTTCCGAGGCCGCTCGGGAAGCGGCTATTTCCCGGCTATGGGCCGGAATTCATTTCAGCTTCGGCAACAGCAATGGGCTGACGGCCGGGGAAGGCATCGGTAATTATGTCAGCCGGACGTTTTTCGGCGTCCCGAGCGAGTTCGTTCCGGATCTGGACGGAATCGACACCGACGGCGACGGCAATGTCAGCAACGACTATGTCAATCTCAAGCTGTCGGCCGGCGACGGCTTTGTCAAGGGGGCCGACGGCCGCGATTTTTACTGCTTCGGTTTTTCGGATATAACCGGGTTGAGCTCGAATGCCGCCATGATGGCCGGCATGCTGGCCGCCGAACTCTCGCCCCCGACCTTGCGTTTCAAGGAGGGCCAGCATGTCTACCTGCGGTTGCTTAATGTCGGCATGTTGATGCGGCCCGATTTGTTCGATCCGCACACCGTGCATTTTCACGGTTTTCCCAATGCAGCGCCGATATTCGATGGCGAGCCCATGGCTTCGGTTTCCATCAACATGGCCGGAACCATGACCTATTATTACGAAATTGTGGAACCGGGTACGTTCATGTACCACTGCCACGTCGAAGCCACCGAACATATGGAAATGGGGATGGTCGGCAACCTTTACGTGGCGCCGATCCAGAATAACCTGACTAACGGCACGATCTTGCCCGGCGGCTTCGTCCATTCCAACGGATTCACCTACGTGTACAACGACGGCGACGGCTCCACGCGCTATGACGTGGACTATCCGATCCAACTCGGCAGTTTCGACAGTTTCTTTCACGAGCAGCATATTCAGGTTCAACCGCTGCCTTTTTCCGACTTGAAGGGCGATTATCCGTGGATCAACGGGCGCGGCTACCCGGATACGATCGCTCCCGGATATATCACCAACATGAACGGCAACGCCTCTCAGAAATTGTCCGCCCGGGTGACCGCCACGCAGGGCCAGAAAATACTTCTGCGTATCTCGAACCTCGATACGGTCAACTATCATACGATGTGCGTGCTGGGCATTCCCATGACCGTGGTTGGCCGTAGCGCTCGCTTGCTGCGCGCGGCCGATCCGGATGGCGCCGGCCCGTTGCTGGGCAGTAACCTGTATTATCGGACGACGTCCGTGACCGTGGGCGGCGGCCAGGCCTGCGATGCCATTCTCGATACGACCGGCGTTCCGACCGGAACCTATGTGCTCTATTCCACCGATCTGCGGGAGTTGAATAACGGGCCGGAGGACTACGGCGGCATGATGACCGAAATCATAATTCAATGAAGCCTGATGTGTTTGCGCACAGCAAGCACCGGGAGAGGAGAGAACATCCATGAGCTATCATTGCGTATATCGAACCGCCATCGCGGCCGCGTCCCTGATGGCGGCCGGCCTGCTGACACCGGCCTTGGCCGAACGTCATTGGATCGACGGCGTCTCCGTTACGGATGGCGGGTCCGTGACACTCACCGCGCGCGATGGCCACATCAAAACACCGGAGGGGGGCAGTCTCTATATGTGGGGATACGCCGCCGGCGAAGGCGCCATGCAATATCCCGGGCCGACACTGATCATGAACGAAGGGGCCAGCGTACAGATAAATCTGCATAATACCCTGACAACGCCGGTCTCGATCGTCTTTCCGGGCCAGGAGGGCGTCCAGGCAACCGGGGGCGAAGTCGGCGCGTTAACCCGCGAAGCCGCGCCCAACGGCGGCGTCGTATCCTACGCGTTCACGGCCAGCCGGCCGGGAACATATTTGTACCACAGTGGTACTCGTCAGGATTTACAGGTGGAGATGGGCTTGATCGGGGCCCTGATCGTCCGGCCGGCCGTTGCCACGCAGGCATACAACCATGCTTCGACCGTGTTCGACCATGAATACCTGTTTTTGCTCACGGAAGCAGACCCCAACGTGCATGCGGCAATCGAGACCGGGCATCCGGCCCGGGCGGACATGACGTCGTTCTGGCCGGTGTATTGGTTCATCAATGGCCGGTGCGGGCCGGACACTATGTCGGCACCCGGTGTGGCCTGGCTGCCCAACCAGCCGTATGACTGTTCGCCGATGATGTATCCGGGCGAAAAACTGCTGATGCGCCTGATCGGCGCCGGACGGGACCTGCACCCTTACCATATGCACGGCAATAACGCCACGATCATCGCGCGCGATGGCCGGCTGCTGGAAAGCGTTCCCGGTGTGTCTGGACCGGATCTGGCCGAATCCGATTTCACCATTACGGTGGCGCCGGGACAAACCACGGACGCGATTTTCGAGTGGACGGGCGCCAAGCTCGGTTGGGATATCTACGGGCACACGAGCACCAACGAACCGATGATGCCCAATGAATATGCTCCCGACCATGGCAAATCCTTCCCCGTTACCTTGCCGAACCCGATGGACCTGACTTATGGCGGTCATTACAGCGGCAGTCCCTTCCTGGGTGGCATGGGTATGCTGCCGCCCGCCAACGAAGGGCTCAATCCATACGGCGCTTTCATGTATATGTGGCATTCGCATAACGAGAAGGAAATCGTGAACAACAACGTGTTCCCGGGCGGGATGCTGACCATGATGATGGTCATGCCCCCGATGACCAACATGGTGATGGCGCCCTAATGCGCCGGAGATCGCTTTAAAGGCGCAACTTATTGAAGGAAGATCCTCATGCAAAACAAATCCATACTCGCTATCGGGGCGGCGTTGACGATGTGGCTGCCAATTACCGGCGCTTACAGCGCTGAGTTTTTCCTGCGGGCGGCGCCCGTGACGAATACGTTGCCCAACAACGGCGGACAGGCCCTGCAATGGGGATTTGCGCTCGATTCGGCGTTCGGCGCTCTGGATGGAACGGTGACCGTGCCGGGTCCGACGCTCACGGTGCCGCCGGGCGACACCACCCTGACTATCCACCTGGATAACGATCTGCCCGATACGGTGTCGGTGGTTATTCCCGGCCAGATGCCGGCCGCCGGCCAGGCGCCGGTACGCAACGGGGGAGGTCGTATCACGGCATTCACCTTCGAAACGCCATCCGGAAACGTCGCGCCGGTAGATTATGTCTGGTCAGGTCTGCGGCCGGGCACCTATATATATCATAGCGGATCCCATCCGGCCGTTCAACGTCCGCTGGGACTTTATGGCGCGCTGATTCACGACAGTCAGGCGGGGGTGGCCTATTCGAACGTGACGTATGACCGCGACATCCTGCTCTTCTTCAGCGAAGTGGATCCGCGTCTTAATCAAGCCGTTAATCATGCTGAATTCGGACCCGGTAAAATGATGACCAGCACCGTGGATTATAAGCCCGGGTATTTTATGGTGAACGGAGAAGCCCTGACCAATGGCATCTGGTCTATCGCGGCGACACCCGGAGAGCGGCTCCTGTTTCGCCTGATCAATGCCGGCTCCCGCACGCGCCTGCCATTGATTCATGGAACGTATGCACAAGGGGTTGCCGAGGACGGCTCTTTGTATCCGTTTCGCCGGCTTCAATATAGCCTGATTCTACCGGCGCATAAAACGTTTGATGTGCTGTTGACCAATGCCGCTGCCCAGGTGACGTGGTATGATCGCCGGGCCGTGAGTAATCCGCCGCAACCCCTGGATTCCAACGATAACGGGTTGCCCGATGCCTGGGAAGAACTCTGGTTCGGCGGCTTCACCAACGCCGTGCCCGATGCCGATTCAGATGGAGACGGATTTTCCAACATGCAGGAATATGTGGCCGATACCCAGCCGCTCAACGCTCAATCCTTCGTGCGGATTGCCGAAATTCGTGCAGATGGCGCACAGCAGCGTGTGACCGTGGGCTCCACCTCCGCCGATCGCGTGTATCGCCTGTTTTCACGCGATGGATTGCAGTATGGCATCGGACCCTGGCAGGCCGTATCCGGATTTGAGGTTGGTTCGTCCGTAACGACGACGCTGACGGATACCAATGTGCCGCTCGGCCGGGTTCGCGCCTACAAAATTGAAGTGGATCTGCCGTAGCAAAGAGTGTTATTCTAAGAATGCCGCTCGGCGCCGCAAGGGTCAAAAACAAAGTGTTATGATAAAGCGCGCTATGGCAGGATGCCGCTGCAGGGGTCGCCCATTCGAGGTGCCGATTTAATGATATCCACCACTCATCGCCTGTTGCCTTCCTGGGTTTCAGGCGTCGTCTTTTTTCTGATCCCGCTCCTGTTGGCCGGATGCGTCTCGCAGCAAGCAACGAACAGGAATCGTCACAACGCAACCTCGGCGGTAGTTACCAATGCGCCTCTGGCCGGGCCAATCGCCACCAATGGGATTACGGCCGATATGGCAGCTGAGTTGGACCGGCACTGGGGCATTCGCGTCGAGAGCCTGCGGCTTTCCGCCCACGGGCATATCCTCGATTTCCGTTACCGGGTGCTCGATTCCGACAAGGCACGCGTGCTGGCCGATAGAACCAAAGAAGCGTGCCTGATCAACGAGGTTACCGGCGAGCGCCTGAAAGTGCCCAATATGCCCAAGGTGGGGGCCTTGCGTTCGACAGCCATTCAATTGGAGCGCAACCGCATATATCTGGTCCTCTTCGCCAACCCGGGCTCCCGGATTAAGTCAGGCCATCGCGTTACGGTGGAAATCGGCGAATTCAAGGCGGAACATCTGATAGTGGAGTAAAGCCTCCCCGCGGAATGTTCCCGGCGTTTCTACCGCGGCGCGACGAACCCGGATACGTCACCTGATCGATGCTGATGGACCCGACGCACCAGGCTGTTCGTGACTCCGATATACGGCGTCGTCTGTCCCTTGTTGGTCATCATGTAAACATAAAATGCCTTGCGAGACATGAGATTCCTCGACTTCGCTCGGAATGACGGACGAAGAGTGAGTCATGACCAAGCGTTAATATGGCGTCAATTCCTGTTTTTGGTCGATGAAAAATCCCACGCTATTTCCGGAAGAACTATTTTTGATGGCGCAAACGCGGGATGCGGTATTGCTCGGCGATCCGCCGGTTGGCCTCGGCCAGGGTGGCTTCATCCAGCGCCAGGTCCACGCCGCATCCCAAGAGCGTCACACGTCGCAAGCCGCCGGCGCTGTCCACCGCCCGGAAGACATCGGCCATGTTACGAATCGGCCGGCCATTGACTGCGGTAACCACCTGGTCATGAAATTCCTGGTAACCGATATTGATGGAATTCGGCAGGACCATTGCGAGCAGAACCACATGGTCCCCGCTCTGGCGCGCGAATTTGTCCTGGTGAAAATAATAATACACCAGGCGCGGGTTCATCTGGAGTTTCCAATTCTCGCCGGAGGCGCGCAGGTAGTCACCAGTCAGTTCCCGCAGGACGAGCCCGCCTTCTACCAGGTATTCCACCGGTTCGTCGCCGACACCTTCAGGAATAAACTCGTCGCGATCACGCTGGCGCTTGAGCAAGACCTGTACGCCGCGCGGCTTCCGGTCGCGGATTAACGCAACCGGAACGCTGTCCCCCGCTGCGCGGCGGCCGCCAATGAGATAGGCCAGCCGCAAGCGACCGAAGTCCGTATCGTTGTAATAACCCTGGGCGTCAATCGGAACCCCGTCCCATGTCGTGATGACGTCGCCCGCCTGTAGAACCTCGGCGGCGCCGGAGCCGGGCGTAGTTTTCGTGACCACGATGCCGCCCTGTGGTTCGGTTACGCCAAGGTAGCGGCGTTTGACGGGATCCAGCAGCGACTCGAACTGGAAACCGGCCCAGGCCAGTCCTTTATATGGCGGCGCATGGGCGGCGGCAATAAACCGGCGCAGGGTGGTGCAGGGGATGAACAAGCCCGTCTGCGTTTTTTTGTCGTATGCCACGCTGAGGCCCGCCAATTGCCCGTTGAGCAAGGCCGGCGTTCCGTCGCCGTCAATGCTCGATTGGGTCAGCACCTTGAGCGCCAGCGGGCGTGGTGATCCTGAGGCGGATAGCTCCACCACCTGTCCCTCGCTGGTTTGGAATTCGCCGGTCTTTTCCAGCTTCACGATGGTCAGCCGGTCGCCGCGCCGGATGGTGTCGGCCAGCGCCACGGGAATGAGCGCGTTGGCGGAGGGTGCGTTGCTGAACGTCAGGATGGCCGTGTTGAGCTGGTCGTCGGCTTCCAGCACGGCGGCCGCCAGCTTGACGCCGCTTTTGGCCCGGCGCAGTTCCACCTGGGTCTGGTTGCGCACCAGGTCCTCGGTGGTCAGAACTTGGCCCGCGCCGATGACCACGCCATAGCCCTGGCGAACCGCAGCTGCTTTTTTGCGCCAGGGAATCCTGGGGTCATAGTCCTGGTAGGTGACGGTGATCTCCACCATGTTGGCGTCGTAGTCCGGCGCCGCCAACGTGGGCGTGGTCCAGGCGAGAAGAACGCCGGCCATGAGCGTGAAAAGCGGCGCTAATATTTTAACCATAAGAAGAAGCCTTAATGATGAAAATGGCCACGCCAACGAAATTCCAAAATCCAAGTTTCAAATTCCAAGGAAAATGTCATCAATTAAGACAAAGAAGAAAAACATAAAGAAAATCAGAATTTATTTTGTTTTAATTAAGATTCGACTGATTTCCTTGGATTTTGGAATTTGGAATTTTTCATTATCCACATTTATTTCCGCGCCCCCACCGGTTCAATGTGGGATATTTCCGGAATATTGTAGCTGCGCTGAATAACGGGATCAGCGCGGGTCATTGCGGCGGCGTCCAGGATCAAGGGATCCGGATCGTCTAAAAAGCGGATGACATGGAAACGGCCGGGCTCCGCCGAAGCGCTACGCCCGGGCGAGTTTGTCGGCTGACTGAACGCGGCGGGCAGGTCCTGCATGGAGCGGATGGGGACGCCGTTGATTTCGCGCACGATTTTATTCAAGTAGGGCGCATCGTATGCATTCACCGGGTGGGCCAGCCGGTTGCGCAGGACGACGAACTGGTCGCGTCCGCTGATCAAGCCATCCACCTTGGCGAACGTGGCGTAATACAGCAGATGATGGGCCTGCCATTGGTTCAGTTCCCCGCCGACGGCCATCAGCAAGCCGCGGCTTAAGGGCGCAAAGACCAGCCCGCCCAGGATGAAATATTCCGGGCGGCGTTCGTAGGCGTACCGGAATGCAAAAGGATCGTTCCGGTTGGCCAGGGGAACGGAGATATCCAGGGCCTGCCCGTTGCGCCAGACCTTGAATTCCACGGCTTCGCCGCATTGCTTGCGCTCCAGGAGTTCCACGTAATCGATTGTCTGGCCGTCCAGGCGGACCGTGCCGTCGCTGGCGATGGCGTGGCCGTCAATGGCCAGCAACGTGTCGTTGGTCTGCAGGCTGCCGATGGCACAGCCGAACGGGTCAATGAAGGAAATAACTACGCCCGTGTCGTTGCCTGGCAAACAGAGCTGCCGCCGCATGGCCGGGTTCGGAGTTTCCAGGTGGGCGATGCCCGTTTCCGGATAACCATCATACACGCCGTCATCGATGTCCGTCAGAAAATGCCGGATAACCGGCAGGGGGATGGCATAGCCCAGGTTCTGGGCATTGGCAATCCCCTGGAAGGCGACGCCCACCACGCGGCCCTTGAACAGCACGGGGCCGCCGCTGTTGCCGGGGTTAATGGCGGCATCCACTTGGATCACGAGATGGCTATCCACCTGGCTGTGGGTGTAAAGTTGATAATCAATACGCGAAACCACACCCTTGGTCAATGACAGCCGTTCTCCGCCCATCGGGTAACCCAGCGCGATCACTTCCTCGTTCAGGTCCGGCAGACCGTCGCCCAGATCCATGGGTGCGGCCTGGGCGTAAAAATCGGGATCGCGGACCGTCAGGACCGCCAGGTCGCAATCATGGCCGATGAAGGAAACTTCGGCTGCATAACGGCGGGACTGGCCTTCCCGCTGAACTTCGATGAACCGGGCATCGGAGACGACGTGGGCGTTGGTCAGGATCCGTTTTTTGCCGATAATGAATCCGGAGCCGCTGCCGGAGGTCGGCGCCGCCGGCTGCCAGGGCCAGGCGTAGTCCTCGCGTTGAATGGTGGCATAGACCTTGACCACCGACTCCCGGAACCCATGCTCGCCCAGCCACGCGGCCCGCGCATCGAGGCCCACAGAGATTGAAACCAATATTATGCCCGTCCATACAAAACAACGCATTCCAGCCCCTTTCATCGGCAGGAAAATTAGCGCAATGGCGGCCGGCCGCAAAGCATAAAATCATACGAACAGGCCGTCGCCAGCGCTGATGCGTTTCCGGTGGGCATTAAGAGTTAAACGCCGGTCCCGGACATTTTAAACAATTCAAACTGACGATCCCCAACACATGCTTCATTAGCTGCTGTTTGGCATACTGGATATGGCCGCGAATCAACGCCTCGGCCTTGTCCGGATCGCCGCTCAGCAAAGCGTCTATAATGTGGCCGTGGGTGACCGGGTTGTCATCCATCCGCGGCAGGGGCGGTTCCCAGCGCTCGCGGTTGAATATCCGTTTTTGCACATAAAGCGGAAACAACTGGCGCCGCAACGTGGCATAACCCGAGAGCTCGATCAGCGTTTCATGGAATTGCCGATCCGCATTGGCATACTTGTGGAAGTGTGCTCTTTTAAGACCGAGCACATAACCCCGTTCATAACGGCGCAGGCGTTTGATGCCCTGCTTGTCGGCGCTCAGCGCCACCAGTCGGCCGGCCAGCCCCTCCAGCACGGAGCGAATATCATACACCTCCGCAGCCTCCCAGGTCGAAGGAACCCGCAGATAGACGCCTTTCTTCCGGCGCCTTTCGATCAATCCGGCGCTATCCAGCCGCGCCAGTGCTTCGCGCATCGTCGTGCGGCTGACACCGGCCGTGCGGGCCATATCCGCTTCATGCATGGGTTTGTCTTTGAACGCGCCGCGTTTCAGCATGAAGGTAACGACCCTGGCCGGAAGTTCGATCTCGTTCCACATGTTGTTGTTCGCCGTCTGCTTTGCTTTGATTTTCATTGTGTCGGCCTCTCCCGCCGGTCATTCTCGCCTGTCGGCCGGGGATGAACTCCCCGCGCCGGCATCGCCTCCGACGGCAACATGCCGGCATATGCGCCTTGATAAATAAAATACTACCAATTAATATAATAATATGCTTTCATTTTGTCACGCATTATTTTAGTATTTGACCGGTCAGTCATAAAAGCCGTGCGCCGGCTAACGCGAATGCTGTGGAGCAAGATAAGCGGGGAATCTGCCTGTGATCGAAAAAACAGTCTTGCGCAATACGTTTCAGTCGGCCGGTGGCCGCAAGGTGACGGTTTCCGTCTGGCGTCTTCAAGGGAAAAAGCCGGGGCCGACGCTCGCCCTGGTTGCCGGCCAGCACGGCATGGAACACATGGGCCCGGTTGTCTTGACCCGCTTTCCGGATTGTTGTCCGGAAACTTTTTGTGGAACGGTTTATCTTTGTGCCTGCGCCAACCCCCTGGCTCTGGAAATAGATTACGAGTGGTATCCGGAAAACGAGGACCTGGCCAAGCTGAACCAATATTATTATTCGCGCTTTAATCATGCATATTGTCCCTTCGGAATTGGGCGGCGCACTAATTACAATATGAACAGGTTATGGAACCGGCGTCATCAGCCGGGTTACGGCGTGGCCGGCGAGATTGCCGGTTGGATCTGGGACGTGGCCTGCGAAACAGCGGATGTGATTGTGGATTTTCATAGCCGGGACGGTTTCCGGCCACTGATCTTCGCGGCCGATGCCGACGTGATCCCGGTTGCCCGCCTGTTCGGCGCGCAGGGTATTTATCTGTCGCTGGCCGGCATTGCCGCCGATAGCTTTGAGGGGGGCAATTTGGCTATTCAGGGAAATCAGGACGGGAAGGTTGCCTTTTGCGTTGAGTTTTCAACCCAGCATGGATATAGGCCGGACGAGATTCCCTTTGGCATCAATGGCATTCTAAATGTCATGAAAGGCATGGGCATGCTGCCGGGCGAAGTGGTGCTGGATCGGCCGGTATATCGGATTCTTGAAAAGGTTCCCGTTGCGGCCCGGGCCGGCGGCCATATCTATTACCACTGCCAGCCGTACGATCCTGTATCCAAGGGCGATGTCCTCTTTGATATTCGCAGTCCGGAAACTCTGGAAATCGTTGATCGCGGGATATCTCCATTGGATGGAATCATGAGCGAACCAACCTACATCCCCATTGCGAAATCCGGGCTGCATCTTTGTGCGGTGCAACGGGCGGATGTTGTGGCCGAAGCCGGTCGCCCCTTGAACAAGCCGGCGATTGCTGTTCGGAAGATTGCCGGGCGGGAGCGCCGCCAGTTTAAAGCCAGGTAGCCAAAATAAATTCAGGGCTTTTGAATCGCGCACATAAGGGGAATAAAATATGAGCGCTAAGTCCGAGTTGGCGATCACCGGCACATTTTCGATTATAGCCATGGACCCATCTTCAAACCAGTGCGGTGCGGCGGTGGCCAGCAAGTATCACGGCGTGGGTCGGGTCGTGCCCTACGTGCGCGCGGGCGTTGGCGCCTTTTGTACTCAATATGCCCAGGTTCCGAAGTGGGGGCCGATCGTCCTTGACCGGCTGGCGAAGGGCTGGTCTCCCCAACGCATTCTCGCCCGATTGTTGGAACATGACCAGGATTGCGGCAAGCGCCAACTGGCGGTCATCAATATGAAGGGCGAACTGGCTCAACATAATCCGCAGACGATAGGCGGGCAGGCTTTGTGGTGGGGCGCAATGTCCGGGAGGTGGTATGTATGTCAAGGCAATACGCTGCAGGGAATTTATGTGGTCCAGGCCATGGCTCTGGCTTACGAGCAGACCGGTGGATCGTTGGCCGATCGCCTGCTGGCGGCTTTGCTGGCCGGGGATGCCATGGGCGGGGATCGTCGCGGACGGCTGGCGGCGGGTTTAAAAGTGGCCGGCGGTCCCGGCGGGGACATAGAACTGTTCGTTGATGAAAGCCGGCAGCCGGTGCTGGATCTTCAACTGCAATACGATCAACGCTGATATGTTTGGAAAGGATAAACGCCATGCTTTCTGAAAAACGTCCGGAGTCGCCGCATATTTTATTTGTTACGCAGAACACACCTTTTCTTATCGGGCCGACAGACGTCCCACAGGGGCAGGTATGGCGTTACGGCCTTGGTTTTCCTTTCCAGGTGGCTCCCCGCCTGGCGGGACTGATCTGTAATATCCGTGGGGAAGGACTGGGCATGGCGGATGCGGAAGTCGGCCTTGATGTGATGCTTTTCGATAAAATCATGGAAGGCGCGCGCGCCTCCGCGGCGATCCCTATAGCAAGAATGAATGAGATGCCGGCTGGACAAACCGATAAGCTTCAGGTGGTTCTCAAGTATCCGGGTTCGGTGGGATTCGTGCCGCTGGGCGCAAAGCGCGCCGACGGTTCGCCGCATCCGCACGCGGGAACAGGATTCTGCCTGGTCATATCCGTTGTTTACCAGTCGGATCGGCTGAATCCCGCCGGCGCATCTTCCGGCGTGAGTCCCATCCACGGAGTCGTCGATTCCTGGTGTGAAATGCTGCAACTGGCCTTTGACGGCAACAAGATAGCGATAACCGGCGCTGAAAAAATTGATCTGAAACACCGGCCCGCTGCCTGCGCCGTTGCCCGCGGCGGCATGTCGGCCGGTTTTGGGGATGGCGATGATCTGTTAATGGCCTGTTGTACGGGGTCGGGCGGCGTGATGAGCAAAGATGCGCATGTGCCGGGTGTTGTGCGATGGAAACACGACCGGAAAGGGTGGTACCCCGCCGAATTTTTTCCGGCTGGTTCAGACAACTGGTGCGAACCGAGTTTAACAAGAGACAAGGATGGAACATTGTTATTCAGCTCGCGCTCCTACAGAACCGGCTTGGCGCCCCTTTTTGCGCTCTGGCGCTCAACCGACAAGGGCCAAACCTGGGCGCGATGTTTCGAGGCCGACTACGGAAGAACCGAATGTCCGTTAAGCATTAATCGAGCTGCGGATGGTACGCCCTACTTCGCGGCCAACGCCAGGATCAACCCTGATCTATGGTCCTTCTCACCGGAATTGAGAGAAAAGGGAGGCGGGCAAAAATTTGGCCGGGCAAGACTCTCGATCTGGGAGCTGAACGGAAGGCGCACGGGCCTGCTGGCGCCGCGGGTCGTTCGCGACTTCTTCGACAGCCCGGATTTCCGAATCGGTTCGGAAGCATCCTATTGGCGAGCGGACCATCCCGTTGGGAATGTTGTCCAGCTCGCAGACGGAAGATGGCATTCGCTCCTGGCCTACCGTGTAATATACAGGGAAAAACATGAAAGCAGCGGCAAACCAAGGCCTCAAACAGGACTATATCTCGAAGAACTTGTGTGCGAAACGGAAGGTATTCCGGAATGGCGTTTCTAACGGGTTAATTTTCATCAATTAAGCCCTCGCAGACCGATTGATTGACAACGGCAGGAATAATAGTCGTATTTCTTTACAAGATAAGCCGGTGAATTCAGTTTTGGAGGATTGCTGGCGGAAACACAGAACGTTCTATGAGGAGGATATTGATATGAAATCCGCATGGACAGCTTTGTTATTTATCTGGTGCTGGGCCGCATATGCCGACACGCACTATGTCTCGCTTGCGGGAACGAATAATTCGCCTTACGCGAATTGGCCGGATGCGGCAACCAATATTCAATTGGCGGTGGATCAATCAGAGGCATCAGATACCATACTCGTATCAAATGGCACTTATGTTCTGACTCAAACAGTGTCGATTGCCGCGAATGTAATCGTTCAAGGTTTCGGCGGGACCAGGGACGAGGTGATTATTGACGGGAATTATCCCGCGGCTTCCAACGGATGCGTTAAAATATCCGCAGCAGGGGCAGTATTACGCGGCTTCACAATCACTCGCGGTTTCAATACGAATTTTTTAAACGTTGCCAAGGGGGGAGGAGGGGTTCGATGCACGGCGGCGGGGACAATCGACGATTGTGTTATCGTCAGCAATCAGACGTTATACGACGGCGGAGGCGGCATATATATGACGGCGGGAGCAGTCACGAACTCCGTGGTTTCCTTCAACAATACATTTAACCAGTTAAATATATCCGGCGGGGGGATCTATATGTCTGGAAACTGTCTGGTTAGTAATTGTTTTATATTCGGCAACTGGGCCAGCTGTTATGGCGGCGGGGTATATGGCGACAAGGCGGACAATGTTGTTGTGGATTGTATTATCAGCAATAATATCTCACGTATCAGTAATTATTCCGCAGCAAGCTACAGCCATGGTGGAGGAGGGATTGCCATTACCAAGGGAACTGTCCGCAATTGCCAGATCATCAACAATATGACAACTAATACGCAGGCAAGATCGTACGCGCGCGGCGGAGGGATGCACATTTCCGGAATATGTCTGGTCGAAAACTGCGTCATTCGCGGCAACCGTCTTATAGGCAGACTTTATAATTATGGTGGCGGGGGTGTTGCATCCTATGCCAACGGAGGCGTATTGCGCAATTGCCTTATCACGGAGAATATTGCGACGGTAGATGGTGGTGGAATTTCGTCCGGACCTGTAAATCTTGCCGGTGGACTTGCCGTGCAGAATTGCACTATCGCGAGCAATAACGCCAACGGCATTGGCCACGGCGGCGGTTTTTCGATTGAGCCATCTGCCACTGGCACAAATATATTTGAAAACACTATTATTTATCAAAACACGGCAGCCGTCAGCGGGTCCAATTGGGATGGGACAACGGGCTTTACCTTGACCAACTGCTGTACCGCGCCCACCAACAGTCTGCCCGGCTCGGACAACGTGGATGACGATCCGTTGTTTATCAATGCGATCAACGATTTCCATCTGTCAAATCGGTCCCCATGCATCAATGCGGGGATTTATCGGGATTGGATGACGAATGCCGTTGACCTCGATGGGCGGTCCCGGATCAGTGCGCGATATTTGAACGTCGTGGACATCGGCGCGTATGAATTCTTGCCTAAAGGAAGCATATTTACGGGTCTTTAGCATTCGCCGTAAAATAATAGATACGCTGGTCAAAGCCTTCAATCCGCAGCGGCCCGATTGATGAAGTGAGGCCGAGCAGGATTGCGGCGCCGATGCGCAACGGGGTTGTTCCGGCAACGTGCTTTCCCGCGGGACCGCTATTGAATATGAATGCGGCGGCGCCGCAGTCCCGATACCCGCCCACGGCGTGATCGGGACGTCCTCCAATATTACGGCAAAATTGGCGTTCATGGAGGGGCAGCCTGCCCGCCATAGTCCGGCAGTTGCCCATACGAAGGAGGGATCTCCCGCGAGACCGTTCTTGACGCAGCGCTGCGCGACCGGAATCGAAGGTTAGCCCGACCGGTTAGCCCGACCGTTGACAGGTGCTTTGGCATGGAGTAGAGTGAAAACAAAAGGTCAGAGGTCGGATCAGAAGCTGGCTGATTTGTAGCCGCTGACCTCCGATTCCCGGGTTCCATCTATGTCCATACCTTCCACAACGCGGCTGGCGGACCTGCTCAAGCGCACGGGACTGTTTAAAGACGAGCAAATTAAGGCCCTGCTGGAGCAGAAAATCGAGGGCAACAACTCCATCACCCGCCGGGTGATTGAGGCCGGCTATGTGCCTGAGGAGGAATTCCTCACGGCCGTCGGCAAGGCCATGAGCTATCCTTTTATCCGCTTGAATGAGGTTAAAATTGAAGCCCCCGTACTCGCCCGCCTGCCGGCCAAAGTCGTCTTTCAGTATAACGTCATTCCCCTGCAGATCGAAAATTCCGTCCTGCGCGTGGCCACCAACGATCCCTTCAACTCCAATCTGGCCGATGCCCTGCGCCTGGTTTCGGGCCTGCGCATCCGCCTGAGCCTGAGCTTGACGGCCGATATTGCCAAGGCCATCAACAAGTTTTACGGCGTCGGCGCGGACACCATGGAGCGGCTGATCGAGGACAACCGCATCGAGGTGCCCCAGGAAGAAATTATGGCCAAGGTGGATTTGAGCGACTTGGACCAGGAAGCGTCCATTGTCAAGTTCGTCAACCAGATTGTCTGGGAGGCTTACAAGGACCGCGCCACGGACATTCATTTCGAGCCCATGGAGGACGAATTGCGCATCCGTTACCGCGTTGACAGCGTCCTGCATCAGACTTCCATGCCCCCCCAGCTCAAGCGGTTCCAGGCGGCAATTGTCTCGCGCATCAAGGTCATGGCCAACATGGATATCGCCGAGAAGCGTTTGCCCCAGGATGGCCGCATCGGGCTCAGCATCCACGGCGAGGATCTCGATATCCGTGTATCCACCATACCGACCGTATACGGCGAGAGCATCAGTTTGCGGTTGCTCACCCGCAAAAGCGGCCTGATCGGGCTGGAAAGCATCGGCATGAACCCCAAGGACGAGGCCATCATCCGCAAGTTGATTCACAAGCCCAACGGCATCCTGTTGGTTACCGGCCCGACCGGTTCGGGCAAATCAACCACGCTGTACGCCTGCCTGCATACGATCAATTCCATTGAACAGCGCATCATCACCGTCGAGGAACCGATTGAATATGAGATGAAGGGCATTAACCAGATCCAGGTCCGCCCGGAGATCGGACTGACCTTTGCCATGGGCCTGCGCCATATCCTGCGGCAGGATCCCAATGTGATCATGGTGGGTGAAATCCGCGATTTTGAAACGGCGGAAATCGCCATCCGCGCCTCGCTGACCGGTCACCTGGTGTTCAGCACCCTGCATACGAACGATTCGGCCGGCGCCATTACGCGGCTGATCGACATGGGCGTTGAGCCTTTCCTCGTAGCTTCCTCCGTGGAGGCGATCATTGCCCAGCGCCTGGTGCGCATCCTGTGTGATCAATGCAAGCATCCGCTCAAGAGCGATAATCCCGCGCTGAAATCCGTTGCCTCAGTCAAAGCACTGATCGGCGCTACGGTTTACGAGGCGGCGGGTTGTGAAAAATGCCGGCGGTCGGGCTACCTGGGGCGGTTGGGCATCTTCGAAAATCTGCTCGTGACCGATGAAATCCGGTCGCTGATTATGTCCCGCGAAGCGTCCAATGTAATCAAGCAGAAAGCGCTCCAGCAGGGCATGCAGACCCTGCGGGACGACGGGTGGCTGAAGGTCCGCAACGGCACGACAACGATCGAGGAAGTCCTGCGCGTGACCGAGGAAGAAGAGACCTGAAGAATTTTCGATTTTCGATTGCGGATTGCCGATTGCAGCGGGGAAATTAAACACGTGCATCATGAATGACTCCGTGTCTGCTATGTCAGATTACGCGTGCTGGAAGTCCGAAATCATAAATCGGAAATTGAAAATCGGAAATCGCAAATAGGAAGGTCAAGATGCCGATCTTTATCTATACGGCCCGTGGACGGACTGGTGAAAAGGTGGAAGGCACGCTGGAAGCCGCCGATCGCCGGGCGGCGCTCCTGCATATTGAGCGGCTGGGACAGATGCCGGTAAAGGTTGAAGAAAAGCTTGCCGAGCAGCCCCGGACGAAGGCCGCCGGCTGGCGGGCGCTTTTAGCGCGCCGTGACCAGCGCCCGCGGATGGGCGCCCGCGAAATGCTTAATTTTACGAGCGAGTTAAGCGACCTGTTGGCCTCCGGCATGAAATTGGGCAATGCGCTCAACACGCTCTCCCACCGGCGGACCAATACGGCCAGTGATGTCATTGTGCGCGCCCTGCGGGATGATATTATCCGCGGCGCCAGTCTCTCGGACGCCATGGCCCAGTTCAAGGAAACGTTTCCGACCCTGTACATCAGTCTGATCCGCGCGGGGGAAGCCAGCGGCAACGTGGCGGAAGTCATGACGCGGATTATCAAGCATTATGAGCGTATCCAGGAGGTCAAGGAAAAGGTCGTCATGGCGCTGGTGTATCCGTGCATTGTGATGGTGGTCGGCATCGGCACCCTGATCTTTGCCATAGTGTTCGTGATTCCGCGCTTTACGCTGATTTTCAAGGAAATGGGCAGCACCCTGCCGCTGCCTACGCGCATCCTGATCGGGACCAGCACGCTCCTGATTCATTACGGCTGGTTGATAGCGATCGGGCTGGTTGTGGCGGTGGTCATGTTCCGCCGCTACCTGCGCACGGAATCCGGGCGTAACTGGTGGCACGGGCTGCAACTCCGGGTCCCTTTGATCCGCGATATCATCACGTCCAGCGCGTTTTCCCAGTTTGCCCGCACGCTGGGCATGCTGATTGCCAACGGCGTGCCCGTGCTGGATGCTCTGACCATCGGCGAGCACACCGTGCAGAATTCGGTGCTGTCGGCCGAAATTCGGAATGCCCGGGAGCGCGTGACCGATGGCACGACCATCTCCGGTCCGCTGGCGGCCGGCAAAGTGTTCCCGCCAATGCTGACCGACATGCTGGCCATCGGCGAAGAGACCGGTGACATGAGCGGAGCGCTCGCGCATATTGCCCGGCGCTACGAGACCAACCTGGACCGCAGTGTCAAGATTTTTACCACCGTGCTGGAGCCGATTATGATCGTGGTGATCGCCGTCCTGGTCGGATTTGTGGCCATCAGTATTTTGCTGGCCGTTTTTGATGTGACCAGCGGGTTAAATGCGTAATTCAATGTTAAGGAATGTCAATCCCGCCGGGTCAGGGGAAGACGGCCTGGAAAAAATCTGTAGGCCCAGTGCCCACGCCGGGCATCTTTGGCAATGCATCATACAAAAGGAACTATGAAATGAATACCGTCCAAAAAAACGAGGAACAACACGCCCGTTCAGGATTTACGCTGATTGAAGTGATGCTGGTGGTGGTAATCATCGGCATCCTGGCGGCCGTGGTGCTGCCGCGCATCTCGGGGCGCGTGGGCCAGTCGAAAGAGTCGGCCGCCAAGAGCGGGATTGCCAGCATCGGCCTGGCCCTGGACCTGTATGAAACCGACAACGGCAATTTCCCCGCGAGCCTGCAGTCCCTGCTCACCAAGGGCAGCGAGCAAAATTGGCGCGGGCCGTACCTGAAAAAGCTGGAAATTCCGATCGATCCCTGGGGCCACGAGTTCGTCTATACGGTCAGGGAAAACGGCTATGAGATCAAGTCCTATGGGGCCAACGGCTCGGAGGGCGGGGGCGACGACATCACCAACTGAGGTAGTGATGGCCAAAAAACGTTCTTGGTTCTTCGTTCCTGGGTCCTGGTTAATTAAATGCATAGGAATTTTCCGCCGGAGGCGGATCCGCCTATGGCGGACAATCCGTCTTTGTTGTCATTCCGAGCGTAGAAGAGGAATCTCTCCGCGAGAGATCCCTTCGACTTCGCTCAGGGCAGGCTCTTCACTGCGTTCAGGATGACAATCCGAACAGAATAAAAGTCGCCCCGCCTTGCGGGGCCTAATTTAAAACGAAGAACGATGAATAAAGAACCAGGCGCTCTTTGTTCCCGCTTCCATATTTCTTCCGCTTTCACGCTCATCGAGGTGCTCCTGGTCGTAGTGATAATGGGCATTATCATGACGATAGCCATGCCTTCCTTTGTTCGTTCCATCCGGGGCCAGCGCTTGAGCACGGCCGCGCGGACGCTGGCGACCGTTGCGCGTTATGCCCGGAGCATGGCCGTGCTGAAGCAGAACGACTTGGGCCTGATCTTCAATCTGGCCAACGGCCAGGTTGACCTGGTCTCTTCCAACATGAGCCTGCCGAGTTTTTCCCGTGAGATTCATGGAGTCCGTTTACAGGATGTGACGATCGAGGGCGCCGACCCTGTGACGGAAGGCGCCTGCAGGGTGCCTTTTATGCACAACGGGATCTGCATGCCGTTTGCGGTTACCATTGTGGATAACAATGGCAACTATGTGATTCTGAAAGTGGATGCCCTCGGCAGCGTGAAGTCGAAAGTGTTCGGAACGCAATAAGGCGGGTTGTACCCGCAACCCAAATTTGATGTGTCTTTTCCGGCAGTGTGATCGAATTCGGTTTCCGCCTCCGGCGGAAACCGAATTCGACACACGATGTCATCGGGCTTCGCTCGGAGCTACGCCCGATAAGCCGCTGTCGCGGAAATCAACGAATTACACGCAAAACAATAAGGCATATTTGATGTCCCATTTGAAATCAGCAATCAGAAATCAGCAATCAGCAATTCAGCCAAGGGCCTCCCCGGGTTTCACGCTGATCGAAGCCGTGGTGGCGCTGGCCATCCTTAGCATCGGTATTTTTGTGATCGTCGAGGCCACGGCCCGGTGCCTGGCCGTGATCCGCGTTTCGCGCAATTACCAGACAGCCCGCGCGGTGCTCGATCAGGGCGAATCCGAATTCCCGCTTCAGCCCAGCAATGCGGTGTCCGATAACGCTGTCCAGGGAGAGGAATTAGTCCCGGGGTACACCTTCTCGCGGGAACTGGAGGCGGTGGATGGCGAAAAAAAACTATACATGGTGAAGACCCGCGTAGCCTGGTCGGAATCCGGCCAGGCTTCCGCGGAAGAGGTTGTCAGCTACCTGTATTTTCCGAATGAGGAATAGGGGCCAGGGAAAGAAAAAAGAAGGCTGTAGGCCGTAGCCTGTAGACTGAAGGACGGAAGGCTCATGAATTCTAAACGAAGATCGGTCATCGACCTTCAGTCTTTGGTTTATCGCCCTCAGCCTACAGCCTGCAGCCGACGGTCTGCTTTCGTCCACGGCTTGCTTCAGCCCTCAGCCCTCAGCCCTCAGCCTATAGCCGGCGGCCTTCGGGCCTCTGGTTTCACCCTGATCGAGTTGCTCGTGGCCGTGGCGCTTTTGGGCATGGCCATGGCCATGGCGTTCACAACGTTCTACAGCGTTGCCAAGGCATGGCAGCGAGGCACAGCTATGGCGGACGACCTGGATCACGGTGAGTATGTGATGCAACAAATTAACTGCGGCCTGCGTTCGTCTTTTTTCCCGCCTGCAGCCGTACAGGCGCCCACCAACGCCACCACCAATTCTACAACAACCTCGGGCGGCGGTTACGGGTTCAGGCTGGAAGATAATGGAAACGGGGTGGGCGCCCGGGACATCATCAGCTGGGTCAAAACCGGCACCGCGCTTCTGAGGTTAAATGATCCCCTGTCCAAGGGCCTGCATCGCGTGCAGCTCTCCATTGAAGATGATGGCGACGCGGGGCCTGCTGTGGCCGTGCGGGCCTGGCGCCCCTACGCCAATTTAATAACTTTCGATCCCCAGGAGATCAACCCCCATTTTGTTTCCGGCAAAGTAGTCGGCCTTGATTGCCGGGTGGCCAAGGAAATGGAGGGTGACACATGGGATTGGATGGAAACCTGGGAAGACGACGCCACCAACCGCCTCCCGCTGGCGGTGGAAGTAACCCTTTATCTCGCGCCCCTTGAGCCCGACGAGCCGCCTGTTGAAATCCGACGCACCATCGAAATTCCCCTCGGCCCCTGGTCGTGGCGCGGCGTTTTAAAGATCTGAAGAATTTGCAATGAAAATCGAAGCCAGAGAGCAGAAATCAGACGCCGGATGCCGGACGCCTGACGCCGGACTTCAGAGACTTAAGACCAGAAGTCAAATGTCAGAGGTCAGATTGGCATCCGTTCTTCGGTTTCCTCCATTCGGTGTTCTTTTGATCAGGGCTGTCATCTGTCGTCTGTCCTCTGTCCTCTGTCCTCCGGCGTCCGGTGTCCGTCTTAAAGACGGCTCGTCGCTAATTGTCGTGCTATGGGTCATCGGGCTCCTCTCGATGTTCGTGATGGCCTTTGCCTTCGATATGCACATCGAGGCGCGGATCACGTCCAGTTGGCGCAAAAAGCTCAAGGCCGAATACCTGGCCAGAGCGGGGATCGAACTGTCCCGCATGATGCTCGCGGAAATCTCCGATCCCGACACCCTTAATCCGAATCCTTCCATCTATCTCGCCAAGGGTTCGGACGAAAAAGTGCGCGGGGCGGCTATTTCCCTTGCGTGGGGCGGCGTCGCCGAGGTGACGCGCGAACTGGGAGAGGGCACGGTGACGGTTACCGTTCGTCCCGAAAATGCGCGCATCAGCCTGAAGGATATTATTGATCTCAACGATCGGGAGAGGACCGATACCATGTGGCAACCGCTCTTCGAGGCCGCCGGAGTTCCCTTTGAACAGTGCGACGCCCTGATTGACTGCCTGTTCGATTGGGTGGATCAGGACGAGATGACCCATCTTAGCGGTGCCGAGTCCGAATATTATGAAACCCTGGATCCTCCCTACAAGTCCAAGAATGCCGCCCTTGACACCGTGGACGAACTGGCGCTCATCAAGGGATTTGACGAGAAACTGCCGGAATCCGAAGTCGCAATTTACCAGGCGCTGTCCGGGTTTCTGACGACCTATGCGACCGACCAGAAAATCAACATTAATGCCGTGGACCGTGGCACGATGATGGGTTTTCTCGGAATTGACGCCGCGCTGGCGGATGAGATCGTTGCCCAGCGCCAGGGCCCTGATCTTAAGGATGGCACCGACGACGATGTGCCGTTCAAGAGCCTCGCCGACCTTATCGGGCGAGTGCCGGGACTGCCGCAGAGCACTTATGGTCGCATCTCCTTTAACGCGGCCATGGGGCGGTTCTCCATTCTGGCGCGCGGCAAGGTGGGCGACATTGAACATGCCGTGGCTTGCGTGGTATCGCTTTCCGGAAAAAACCTGACGATACTGCGCTGGATTGAAGGCGATGCGCTCCAAGAAGGCCTGACAAGCCATTGAACTCCGTGCTTAAACGCACGTAGCGGAAGTAATGTCAACTACGTGGGGGCAAAACGATGGCAGTCGTTAATGCTGTCATTCCCACGAAACCGGGAATCCAGCATCAGTATTGAATATTTCCGGATTCCCGACCCAAGCTCCGCCGGAACGCTTCGCCGAGGCGAGTCAGGTCGGGAATGGCAGAAATGTTCAGTGCCCTGCGTAATCGGGGGGCTCGCACGAAATTGGTTAATGGTTGATGATTAGCAGGGAATCGTCTATGGTTAATCGTAGATTTTCAATCCGAAATCGAAAATCGAAAATTCTTCAGTATGTCACGAAATAATATAACCGGCTTGCATGTGCGCGATACTTTTCTGGAGTGGACCACGTTAGGCTCAGGCAAGAAGGGAGTCGAGGTCCTCGCCTCCCGGCAGGTCCGGCTGGAAGGCGATGCGGCGGAGCTCGCCGACCAGGCCAATCGCGCGGAGGCCATCCGCCGGCAATGTCCCGATCTGACCGGCCCGGTAACAATTGGCCTGGCGCCCGGCCAAATGCTCATGCGGGTTGTGGATCTTCCCACCATCGACCCCGTTGAGATGGCCGACATGATCCAGTTGCAGGTGGACCAATTTTCCCCGTTTCCCGAGGATCGCATGGCGATATCCTATGAAGTCCTGCGCGCGACGGAGACGGCCTGCCTCGTTTTAATTGCGGCGGTGCCCAAGGAGCAAATCGAATCGCTGGGTGAATTATTCCGTCAGGTTGGTGTTAGCATCCGGCGCATCGACGTCGAGATTATGGGCTGGTGGCGCCTTCTGGCCGATCATGGGGCCATCCCGTCCCAGGGCCGGCAGCTCCTGCTCCTGCTGGAGCCATCCGGCGGCTGTTGGATAGCAGTGCAAGACGGCCTGCCGCAGGCCGTCAAAGCCATCAGTCCCATGGAGAGCTTGACGCCGGAGGAATATGCCGAGGAACTCGCCGGCGACATGGGCTCCCTGATCGTGTCGCTGGATCTGGAACGCGGCGTGTTGCCGTTGAGCGGATTGGATTGCTGGAGTCGCGACCTGGATACGACCGTGATTGTCGCGCGCTTGCAGCAGGAGTTGGGTCATGATGCGGTGCGCCTGCAGCCGCTGGAGGTATTGCCGCCCCTGAGCGAGGGACTGGCGCGGCGCATGCTGGTCCCGCCGTTTGCGGCACATGCGCGCGTCCAGGGCATCCATGCCGTGCTGGATCTGGTGCCGGGGGCCTGGCGGACGAAGGCGATTTCCCGGAGTTTTCAGAGGCGACTGAACGCGGCTGTAGGCGTGGCAATCGGTCTCTGGCTGGTGGGGGTCGTGGGCTTTTTGATCGGGTTTCAATGGAATCGAATGCATTTGAACCGGCTTGAAGCGCGGCTGGCAGAACTGCAGAAACCGGCCGATGAAGTGCTGCGCCTGCAAAATCAAGTCCATTCATTCGATACCTATCTCGACCGCCAGCGTTCGGCGCTGGAATGCCTGCGCGAAATCAGCGCGGTGTTGCCCAAGGACGTGGACCTCACCTCTTTCCAATTCAAGAAGGGGAAAACCGTTTCGATTCGCGGCGAGGCGCGGGCCGTGGAACCGATTTATGATTTTAAAAAATCCCTGGACAAATCGCCGCTGTTCAAAAACATCGAAATGGGCAGTACCCAGCCCAGCAAGCGCAAGGACCTGACGGTGCAGACCTTCCAGATGAATGCTAATCTGAAGGAGGCCAAGCCATGAAAATATCCTCCAGGGAAACGGTGCTCGGTATTATCACCGGCTTGCTGTTGCTGTTCGGCCTGACTTATCGTGTGATCGCGCCGAAGATCAAGATGTGGCAGGAGCGAATCGAAACCCAGAATGCCCAGTCTCAACGGATCGAGCTCTTGGCGCGGCGGGCTGGGGATCGGGCGCTTTGGGACAAGCGCATGGCGGACTTGCGTACGCGCCTGTCGCGGTATCCGGCCGCCATGGATGTCACCGCTGACTACTTGAAGATCCTGGAGCGAGTGGCCAAGGACAATAATGTTACGCTGGTCCAACGCAAGCCGCAAAAGGAGAAGCGGCTGGGCGACTGTTACGAAATGCCCATAGACTGCACCTGGGAGGGTGACCTTAACGGCCTGGTGCATTTTCTGTATGCGCTGGATCAGGAAAATGTGACCATGGACATGGAAGATCTGAGCGTTTCGCTGGTGGCCGGCGGCAAAGAGCGGCTTAAAGGCAACTTTACCCTGATGTGCATATACACCCGTGATGGGGACGGTCCTCCGGCGCCGGAAACCAACGCGCCCGCCAAGGCGAAACCTGGATCACCGCTTGCAATTTCACCGGATATGTGAAATACTTAAATTCTGGCATGGTTTGCGTTTCGGCGGCCCGCCTGCAACGCTGTAGCACTGCAGGCAGGATCGCAGTTAGGAAGGTTGATGAGTTACGCTTCAATCTCCTCAACCGTGAACCCCGAAACCGTCAACCTTGAACCATGCCGAAAATAATCATGCGTCACTGTTACATTTGGGTGCTGATAACGGGACTGATCTGCGGATCATGGCCGAGCGTGGCTTGGGGTCAGGCCACCGTCCCGGATGCTGGCGCGGCGCCTTCGCTGGCCGCCAGTCCAGAGCCCGTTTCACTTTCTCCCGCGGTTGCCGTAAAATCGCTGTCGCCCGGCAGTACCGGCGCGGTTGCCGCGCCGGCCCCGAATCCATTTACGGGATTTCACCCTTTAAGCACGGGCACAGTTGCCGCGCCGGTACCGAATCCATTTACGGGATTTAAACCTGTAAGCACGGGCGCGGTCGCCGCGCCGGTACTATCTCCGTTTACAGGCTTTATCCCTGTGACCACGGGCTCAATCCCGTTGGCAGTAACTGAGAATATGGAATCGGAAGATGTGGAGTCGGAGGATGCGTCCGTTGTCTCCGGTACGAACGAGCCGGCATTGATGCCGACCGTGCCCACCTCGCCCTCTATGGATACGTTGGTAGGCCTTAAGTACGAGAACATGGATGTCGAAGAGGTGCTCAAGCAGTATAGCGACTGGACGGGGTTGGCTCTCATGCGGGCTCCGGATGTGCCCACCGTCAAAATCACGTTGAAGTGTCCCAAGCGCCTGCCCAAGCGCGAAGCCTTGCTGGCCATTGCGAGCGTTTTGGCCATGAACAATATTGCCCTGGTGCCAATGGGCGACAAGTTTCTGAAGGTCGTGCAGATCAGCGCCGCGCGCCAGCAAGGAATGGCCACCACCACAGGCCCGCTGGATAAGAATATTGAGGATACCGACTACCTGGTGAGCCGAATCGTCGAACTCAAACATCTCGAGATTGCGGAAGCCCAGGCCACGATTCAAAACCTGCTCCACCCCTACGGCAAAGTCATGCCGCTGGAAAGGGTCAATTGCCTGTTGATCACGGAAACGGCGCTGAACCTGAAGCGCATCATGGAAATTTTGGCCATTATTGACCAGCCGTTGGAATCCCGCGAGGAATTGCGCATCTTTCCAATTACCTACGCCAAGGCCTCGGAAATCCAGAGCAAAATCGAATCCATCATTGCCGATGTCCAGGCCAAGGAATCCAAGAGCAAGGTTGTTCGGCAACAGCTCTCCGCGCGCATGCCGATGCAACCCTTTCAACCCCTCCAGCCCGGACAGCCGGCCGTGGCCCAGCAGACGGTTGCGACCGTTAGTCAGCCGGCCCTGGACCGGGGCTTGATCCAGAGCAAGGTCAAGATGGTGGCTGATGACCGCATCAATTCGCTGATTGTCATTACGCGGCCCGAGCAGCTTTCATTTTTTACCAATATCATTGCCGCCCTGGACCGCAAGGTAGAACCGGAAGTCAGCATCAAGGTGTTTTCGCTGGAATATGCCGATGCCAAGGACGTCGTCTCCGTGCTGAATAATCTGCTCGGTGGGGCGTCCTCCAAAACCACTCCCGCGCAGGCCAATGCGGCCGCTAAACCCGCGCCCTCGTCGACATTCGGGCTCCCGGTCGCCGAGCTGTCCACGGCGGAATCCAAGAAGACCGCCGCCACGGAAAATGCCGGCGAAATTCAACTTTCCGGTAAATTGTCTTCCGACGTTAAAATCATCGCCGATACCCGCATCAACTCGCTTCTGGTTTTGGCTAGCCGTACGGATATGGCCGTCATTGAGGACGTCCTGCGGCAGGTTGATATCATGTTGTCGCAGGTGCTGATCGAGGTGGTGATTGTCGAGATCGGGCTGAGCGATACAATCAAGGTGGGGATTGACTGGCTCCAGCGCTCCATGATTGCCTACAACGCCAAGCAAGGCGGCGGCAACCGGGCGTTCCTCGGCTTTGGCGGCGCCAGCCGTGCCGGGACGGACGCAGCGCTCAGGGACGGCGCTTCCATCAATGCGATTTCGGACCTTCCCGCAAGCGCAGGTTCGGGCCTGAGTTATTATTTCACCCTTTTTGATTACAACATTGACGCCGTCCTCAATATGCTCGCGTCGTCCTCGGAGGCCAAGATCCTCTCCACGCCGATTATTCTGACCACCGACAACAAGGAAGCCAAGATCATGGTGGGCGAGAAGCGCCCCGTGATGACCGGCTCCAGCTATTACAGCGGCCAGCAGTCGTCAACCTACCAATACGTTGATATCGGCATTCAACTGGAAGTGACCCCGCGTATCAATAAGAAGGGGTTTGTTAACATGGATATCAAGCAGAAGATTGATAACAAGGGTGAGGACGTGACCATTGACGGTAATCCGGTGCCGGTCATTACGACCCGCGATTTCACCGCAACGGTCTCCGTCAACGATGGGCGCACGATCGTCATCGGCGGGATCGTCTCCTCGGACGGTTCCAAGAGCCGGACGAAGATTCCCTTCCTGGGCGACATCCCGTTCCTGGGCATGCTGTTCCGGTCGGATGATAATGAGCTGAATCGGCGCGAGTTGATTGTGCTCATGACGCCCTATGTGCTGAACACCCCGGAAAAAGCCTATGCCGAGACCGCGCGCCGCCATGGTTATATTTCGGAAGCCTCCAACCTGTGGACCAGGGGCTGGTCGGACAGCTCGCTGGCGGCAGCGAGCGCCAAGGAAAAGAAAGAGATTCAGAAGCAACAGAATGCGCTCTCACGCAGCGAAAAACCGGCGGTCTCAGCCTCTTATAAATCACGCGAGGTTGATGTCATGCCGGAGTCGCCCGCGGGTGGGAGCCAGCCGGCGCCGGCCAGGACGGCACAGACTAATATACTGACCTTTACTCCAATACGCGCGACGCCGGCCAAATAGCGCTGATTTAACCATGGTGCTCATTCGTAAAATCTGTTCGCGCGATACTCCCCAGGTCAAGCAGCTCATTCGGGGCATTCTGGACAAGGAGTTTGCCTCCGTGCACCAGGCATATGCCGGCCCGGATCTGGATGATCCCGCAAGCTATTACGGGGGGCGGAAGGATATTTTCCTGGTGGCCGAACAGGATGGCGCCATCATCGGTACCGTGGCCATCAAGGAGGATTCGCCGGACACGGCGCTTCTGCGGCGGATTTTTCTGAACAAGGAATTTCGGGGCCGGGGGTATGGCAAAAAGCTTATGCAAAAGGCCCTGGAGTTCTGTTTTGAGCAGCATTACCAGAACGTAACTTTTCGCGGCACCGCTGCCATGCAGGCGGCCCTTCAGCTCTGCCTGAAAGAGGGCTTCAAGGAAACAGACGTGGCCGAAATGAACGCTTTAAAGATGCATGTCCTGACCAAACACTTGAAGCATCCGGCCGTCCGGCAATAATGGCTCAGGCTAATTCGTCTGCGACAGCTTTTTTAATTTATCCCGCAGGGCGGCGGCGTCCTCGTAACGTTCCTCCGCCACGGCCTTGGCAAGTTTCTGTTTCAGGGCTTCGGCCGGCGTCAGGCTCGGGCTTGGCGCTTCGGCGTTTGTATGCGCTCCGTTCCCGGTCATTTCGTCGATCAGGACGCCTGCCGCTTCCATGACTTCTTCCGCCACGTAGATGGGGGCCATGAAGCGCAGGGCCAGGGCGATGGCATCGCTGGGGCGGGCATCAATCTCCGATTCCACGCCGTTCCATTCCAGAATCAGCTTGGCAAAAAATGTGTTTTCGCGCAGGGCGCAGATTTCCGCCCGCTTCATGCGGCACTCAAGATTATCCATGACGGTTTTCAGCAGGTCATGGGTCAGGGGCCGTGATACGGCCACGTGATCCAGGTGCAGGGCGATGGCTTGGGCTTCCGGGGCGCCGATGAAAATAGGCAGGGTGCATTTGCCGGCCTCGTTTTTCAGAAAGACCACGAACCCCATGTTCGAGAGCGATACCTGCTTGACGTGGACGAGAAGCATAAAATTACTTTCCTTTGATCAGAATATTATATCACGTGTTGTGCGCAACGCAAGAGGACTGTAATTGGCATTGTCAAAACCCTCCAAAACTGATAAAAAGCCCTAATTTAATGCATAGGAATTTTCCGCCGGAGGCGGATCCGGCTATGGCGGACAATCCGTCTTTGTTGTCATTCCGAGCGTAACGAGGAATCTCGCCGCGAGAGATCCCTTCGACTTCGCTCAGGGCAGGCTCTTCGCTGCGTTCAGGATGACAATCCGAACAGAAAAAAGTCGCCCCGCCTTGCGGGGCTTAATTTAACTTTTAGTGTGGGAATAGCATTTTGGGTCCAACCATGACATTCGGCAACATGTTTACGGCCGTGGAAGTGGGCGCGCTGGTGCTCGTGCTGTGGGAATTCCTGTGGGGCCTGAAACGGGGGCTCTCGGGTGAGTTCTTGCGCCTGATCGGCACGATGATCATACTGATCGCCGGCTTGCGATTCTACCAGACCTTAGGCCGCTTGCTGGTCGCTAACACCAGGCTTTCGGAAAACCCGGAATTGGCCCTGGTCGCGGCGTTCCTTTTGATCGTAGTCTGTTTTGCGCTCCTGTTTTTCATCCTGCGCCTGATCCTGCGCATCCTGATGTCGGTCAAGTTCAACGACAAGATTGATCGGCCCGGGGGCGGGCTGGTCGGTCTCCTGCGGGGGGTGCTGATGGTGATCCTGTGCGTGTATGCGATCGGCTTGTGGCCTCATGAATACATGCGGGATGTGGTGCGCAGGCAATCCATCACCGGGCGGACGGTCTTCCAGTATGCGCCGTGGGCGATCGAAAAACTGAACGCCATTCGCTGGCTTGACGTCGGCGTGAAGCCGTCGCCGCCCTCCTTGCTTCCGCCGATTCAGGAACTGCCCGTGGAAACAGAGTAACCATGCCGCTCAAGGTCCCTCATGCCGTGCTGGAGGAAATCCGTCTCAATAATGATGTTGCGACGGTGATCGGCGCCTATTTCACGCTCCAGCGCAGCGGCTCCACCTTCAAAGCCCTTTGCCCGTTCCACAAGGAAAAGACGCCGTCCTTCATGGTCAATCCCCAGCGCCAGACTTATCACTGTTTCGGATGCGGCGCAGGCGGGGACGTGTTCCGGTTCGTCATGGATTATGAGAAGGTGGATTTTATGACGGCCGTGAAAATGCTGGCCCAGCGCGCCGGCATACGGCTGAAGCTGGAGTCGGATGGCGAGGAAGGCCAGCCCGGCAAGGAAGCGCTTTACGAAATCAACGCTGCCGTCGCCAAGCTTTACCATCAGATTTTGCTCAAACAGCCGGAGGGCGAAGCTGCGCGGAAATACCTGGCGTCGCGCGACCTGCCGGGTGCGGCCATCGAGGATTTTCTGATCGGCTTTGCCCCGGAACGTTGGGACACCGTCCTGCGCTGGGCCGGGAAAAAATATACGCGCGAACAACTGGAAGCCGCCGGCCTGATCATCCCGGCCAAGCCGCGGCCCGAGAATCCAACGCCGGCCGAAGGTGCCGTGCGCTGGTATGACCGCTTTCGCAACCGGCTCACGTTTCCAATCCAGGACGAGCAGGGGCGCGTCTTGGGGTTCAGCGGGCGCGTGTTGATTGCCGAAGTCGAAGCGGCCAAATATGTCAACACGCCGGAAACGGCGCTGTTCCGCAAAGGCCATATCCTCTACGCGCTGCATAAGGCGCGCCGCGCCATCGTTGACTCGCGCGAGGCCATCGTCTGCGAGGGGCAGATTGACGTCATTCGCTGTCACCTGGCCGGGTTCCAGACAGCGGTGGCCGCCCAGGGCACGGCGTTCACAGTCGACCATGCCCGCATTCTCAAGCGCTATGCCGACAGCATCGTGCTTGTGTTCGATGCCGACCGCGCCGGTCAGGATGCCGCCCTGCGCGCGGCGGACACATTCCTCCAGGTTGGGCTGGTGGTGCGCATCGCGGCGCTGCCCTCGGGCGAAGATCCTGATTCGCTGATCCGCCGCAAGGATGGCGCCGCCGTATTCAAGCAACTTCTCCAGGGCGCACAGTCAGCGCTGGATTTTCAAATTGACGTCCTCTCCGGCCGCGAAAAGCCAAACACAGAAGCCGGCCTGATGCGGTTGGCCACGGCCGTGATGGCCACGATTGCGCGCACGCCCAATGCGGTCCAGCAGGCCCGGCTCATCCAGCAGGCTGCCGCGCGCCTGGCCGTGCCGGAGACGGCGCTCCGGCAGGAATTGGACAAGGTTATGAAGCGCAGTCGGCCGGTAGCGGCGGTTGTAGTTCGGAAATCTTCCCCGGCATCGGTATCGGCGCGGCCGATCAAGGAGCTGGCGCTGGCGGAACACCTGGCGGCTAACCTGGAGCTGGCGGACCTCGTCAGGACTTATTTGCCGCTGGACCTGGTAACGGATTTGCCGTGCCGACAGGTGATCCAGTCCTGTCTGCAGGCGGAGCAGGGCAAGCGGGATGTCATGAGCATTATCGCGGAGCAGGACAATGATGAACGGGATCTGACCCGGTTTGTGGCCCAGGCGCTGGCCGCGCCGGCCAAGATCAAGAGCGATTTCGCGACCCGGGAAGAATCGGTCAAATCGCTGATCCTGGGCATTCACACGGCGGCGCTCCAGCGGCGCCGGAAAGAGATCGAAAAACACCGCCAAGCCATGCGAGTCAGCTTGGGATCCAAGCTGACCCCCGCGGAGGATAAAAAACTGGACGTGGAATACACCCAATTGGGATACGATATTGCCAGGCTCAAGCAGTGGGACACCGCCGTGCCGGTGATCGAAGGGATGTGAATACCGCGATATGCAGGCCTCAGAATGCAAGGAGTCTGAATTCAAAATGAGAAAGGCCGTTAAACCATGCCGTGATTTACTCCGGCTGCAGAGGTCTTGATCCAGTCTCCGAACGGATAACTAATCCCATGACCAACCTGCGCGTTGAACCTTTCATCCTGCCTGCCGCCAACCTCGGATTGGAGAACCCGCTGCCGGTCTTCCGCGATCCGAATATTGGCCATCCCGTGGACTTTGAGGCCAACCATATCCCGCCGGAGGATCGCGAGGGGCTCGGCTGGGCCACCGGATCGCGTGTGTTGCCCTATCGCATTCAGGATGGGTACGACCGTGCCCGGGAACCCCGCGAGTTTCTTTCGGTGGTACTGGAGAACGAATTTCTGCGGGTGCGGGTGCTGCCGGAGGTGGGCGGCAAGGTCTGGTCGATCTTTGCCAAGCCTGAAAACCGCGAACTATTGCTCAGCAACCCGGTGTACCAGCCCGGGAATCTCGCCCTGCGCAACGCCTGGACCAGTGGCGGCATCGAGTGGAACATTGGCCAGGTCGGACACCACTATCACACCTGCGAAACATTGCATGCCGGTGTTCTGGATGGGCCCGGGGGAGCACCGGTGCTGCGCCTTTATGCGTGGGAGCGCGTGAAGCGGGTGCCCTACCACCTTGATCTGTGCCTGCCCGGGGGTGCGCGCTTCCTTTACGTACGGGTCCGGATCATCAATCCGCATGACCATGATCTGCCGATGTACTGGTGGACGAACATGGGCGTGCCGGAGTACCCCGGCGGCCGAGTCATTGCTCCGGCCGATACTGCCTACCATGGACTCAAGGTCTGGGATTGTCCCGTCATCAACGGGATTGATTACAGCTACTGTACCCAGATCAAGCGCTCATACGACCTCTTTTTCCGCATCCTGCCCGGCCGGCGGCCGTGGGAGGTGAGCCTGGACCGTAATGGTGCGGGCATCCTGCATACCTCTACGGCCAGGTTGCGCGGGCGAAAGCTCTTCGCGTGGGGAATGAACCAAGGCGGAAGGAGATGGCAGGAGTTTCTGCATGCCCCGGGTTATAATAATAAAGAGATCCAGGCGGGGCTTGCCTATACGCAGTCCCACTCGGCGAGAATGCCTGCCGGTGCCCAGTGGACCTGGACGGAGGCGATGGGCTACTTTGCCATGAATTCCCGCAAGGCGCACTCAGCGGACTGGCAGGAGGCCTATACCGCTGCCGGTGAGGTGCTGGAGAGCGCGTTACCACGGGCTGAAGTGGAACGCATGGATGGCGCACTCGCCGAAATCGCCGGAAAACCTGTCCGGCGCCTGATCTGCCGCGGGCCTGGCTGGGCCGCGCTGGAACTGCAGCGTGCCGCAAAACAAGGCGACAACGCCGGTATTCCCTCAGAACTCTCCTTCGAAGCAGACGATCTGACCCCGGCGCAGATGCCGTGGCTGGCGCTGCTTGAGCAGGGGGCCTTGCCTGAGACGGACCCGAAAGCGGAACCCGGTCATTTCCAGATACAGTCTGAGTGGCAAGCGCTGCTTGAGAATAGCCTGACGCGCGGCGGGGACCACTGGCTTACCTGGTTCCATCTCGGTGTCATGAAGCTTGAGGCGGGCGATGCAGACGGGGCAAGGAGCGCTTGGGAGACATCCTTGCGGCGCCCCCCGAGCAGTTGGGCGTGGCGCAACCTCGCCGTCTGGCACCTGCGGCAAGGTGACGTGGCGGCGGCAGCCGCTGCCTATGACCAGGCGCTGAGAACGGGCTCCGCTCCGGTGGCGATCGCCGTGGAGTATTCCCGACACCTCCTGCGTATCAATGACGTTCCGGCCCTGGGAGCGTTGCTGGCGCGGTTACCTGATGAGATGCGCGGCCATGAGCGCCTGCGACTTGCCGCGGCCTGGGTGGCCCTGCACGAGGGACGCTTCGACGAGGTCCGCGTGGCGCTGCGGGGGCAATTTGCGACCATTCAAGAAGGCGAGCGCAGCCTGAGCGATTTGTGGTTCGCGCTCCATGAGCGTGAAGCGGCAAAAGAAGCAGGCACCGAGGTGAACGAGGCGCTGAAGGCGCGTGTGCGGCAGGAGTGCCCCCCGCCATGGGAGATCGATTTCCGGATGTCCGTGGAGGGCGCTGACCTATACATCCCGCCGCAAGCTACGCAATAGCGGCGGCGCGCAACAGACAGCCTGGCTGGCAGGTAATGCCGAATTCTTTTAGAATTACCCGCGCAGGTTACCGGCTATTGCATTAAGGTCAAGATACCGCGGCTGCGTCAAGAACGGTCTCGCGGGAGATCCCTTCTTCGTCCGGCAACTGCCGCAGGCTGCCTTTCCATGAATGCTGATTTTTTCGCGATATTGGAGGGCGTCCCGATCACACCGTGGGCGGGTATCGGGACTGCGACGCCGCTGGTTTCGGCATGGATACCGCAGCCGTGCGCAAGGCGCTAACCAGCGGGGATTTCACTTGAAGTTGATGACCGGATGGAATAACATGCCTTCGGGTACATGGGGGAAGCAAGCTGAGTTTGGCGTCAAGACGCCGTGGTTTCAGAACGTTACAAAGGATGTGAACATGAGTTTTCTCAGGCAATTATTTTGCAGGTGTGCCGGGGGGCATAAAACCTTGACCCGTCCGGCGGAAGAGCGGGTTTATGTTGTGGATGCCACCGGCATGGTGGATCCGCGCCAGCGCAATGGCGGCGGCCAGGCCAGTCCGCGCGACCATTTTGCGATCCTGCGGATGCTGGCCCAGTTTGCCGGTCGGGAAGGGATTGAAATGCAGGCGGTGTTTACCGGGCGCCCCCTGCGCGAGGCTGGTGAGGGTCAGGAATTCAAGGGCGTGCGCGTGTTCTATGCCGAAAACGGCGCGAGCGCCCAGGCCAGGCTAAAAGACCTGGTCCGCAAGTTGTCTGGCCGCAAAGATGTGGTCCTGCTGACCGCGGATGCCGCGCTGGAGCGGGAGGCTGGGGGGCTGGGCGCAGTCTGTATGCGCCTCTCGACACTGCGAAAGAGTTTTGAAGAACACGACGATCGCGATCGGGGAGACCGGGGAGAACGAGGGGAACGCGGAGATCATGGCGACCGTGACCGCGGAAATCGGGACCGCGGCAACCGTGACCACGGAAATCGGGACCGGAACGATCGGAATCGCCAGCAACGGCCCAATGACAATCGCAATCCTGCGCCTGAAACACCGGAAGAACCCGCCGAGGGAACCGAGCCTCGAGAAAAAGAGGATCCCTCCGTGCTTGACCTGATTGATCCCGTCTAACGCGGGCTAAAGCCCGGTTGTTGTAGCTGTGGCTGCAGAAGGTAGAGGGCGATGCCCGCCGCCACCGAGGCGTTGAGCGAAGTAATGCGCCCCTGCTGGGGAATGCTAACAATGTGGTGGGCCTGGTTAAGAATATGCTGGCCGACCGCACGGTGCTCGCCGCCGATCACCAGCAGGATCTTCTTCGGATTTCGTTCGCTCAGGCGCCGGAGATCTTCCTTCCCGCGCGCGTCCAGGGCCACGAGCGTGAATCCCATTGCCAACAGCGCCTTAACATATTCGTTGGCGGTGTGATCCCGGGCAATCCGCAGATATTCGGTGGCGCCGGAGGATGCCTTGACGACGGAAGGATAGATTTCCGGTACGCCCCGGTTGGCCAGCAGCACATCATGCCAGCCGAAGATTTCGGCACTCCGCAAAATGGCCCCGACGTTCTGGGGGTCTTCCACGTTGTCGATCAGGAGCAGGCGGTCGGTCTCCTGCAGGCTTTCCAGTGAAGCGTAGGGATAAGATTCCACTTCCAGCACGACGCCCTGATGCTCCGTCGTCCGGCATAAATCAAAAAGCCGGCGCTTGTCGGCGGCGGTCACGGGCACCTTGGCCTCGTTGAGCAGTTCGGTGAGTTTGCGGCGGCGGGAGCCGGCTGCACCGCTCGGCCCGAAGTAGACCGCGCGAATCACGCGGCGCCTGGCGCGCACGACCTCAAAGGCCGGATTGATACCGTAAATATATTCAGTGGTCATAACATACCTCATTGATCCTTCATGGCAATGGCGCGCTGGATGCATTCGGCCACCTGTTTGCCGAGCTGCGCGTTGCCCTGCGCGTTGAAATGGCACTTGTCCGGATTCTGCCATTCCTTAACATGCGGCAGAACGAACGCGTATAAATCATCGATGGCAACGCCGTGGGATGTCATGAGGTCCGCGGCAACCCGGTTGAGCGTCGGGATGGCCTCAAACCGTTCGCCCGTCCGGTACATGATCGGCGTCGAGCTGGCCCAGATGAGCTTGGCGCCGGTGCCCTTGAGTATCTCAAGAATCTTCGTCAAATTTGCTCCATACTGTTCAGGGGTATGCCGTATCCGGATTACGCCTTTGGGCCTTTTTTTGTCCCCGTCTATACTGGCTGACATCAGATTGCCCTTTTCATCGAGCAAGTGCGTATCCCAGATACCGAAATTGAAGTGGATCACATCCCATTTGCCGGTGCCCAGCCAGGTCGTGATGTTTGCCAGGCCATACCCGGTGTGCTGGCAGTTCACCGGAGGGCGGGACACATCCGCGATGCCCTTCAGGTTGTGGCGCACGGGGTCGGTATAACCGATCGAGATGGAATCCCCGATGATCAGCACCCTGGGCAGGCTGGATGCCTTGCCGGGATTGATGAAGGCGTTGGTAACATGCTCATGCAGTTCGGCTTCCACGGCCCGCTCGCCGGCGGGGGCCCCGGCGGAAGCCATCATCAGGATCAGTAACGGCGCAAACTCTCTTCGCATGCTCGTTTTCATTCGATCTCCATGCTTGCTTTGAATACATCCATGCCAATAATCGCTATCAGGGAACGGCAACCTTCGTTTTATGCCTTGTGTACGGCGGTCGCCAGTTCGCGGACCAGCTTGGCCAGGCGGCCTGCGCGGGCCGCCTCCACCAGCGCACTGCCGACCACGACGGCATCGGCATGCCTCGCCGCCGCGCGAGCTTGCTCGCCGTCGCTGATGCCGAACCCGGCGGCGATGGGCAACGCTGTGCAGGTTCGAAGGCGATCGATATTTTTCTTTGTGTCAAATACTATCCGCTTGCGCGTACCGGTTACGCCTTTCACCAGGATGTAATACACGAACCCGTCGGCTTCCGCCAGTAATCTTCGGGCCCGTTCAGGCGAGGTGGTGGGCGCAATGAGTTGAATAAACAGCAGCCCGTGGCGTTTCATCGGTACGCGCAGTTCGGCCGATTCCTCGAACGGTAAATCTACCACCAGAAAACCGTCAAGGCCGGCGCGCGCCGCGTCCCGGCACAGGGCATCATACCCATACCGGAACAGCGGATTGGCGTAACTGAACAGGATCATCGGGACCTTGGATGTACGGCGCAGGCGCGCGGCCATTGCCAGAATCTGTTTCAGGTTTACGCCGGACGCCAGGGCCCGCTGACCCGCAGCCTGGATTGAGGGCCCATCGGCCGTTGGATCGGAAAACGGCACGCCGAGTTCCAGGATATCCAGCCCGCTGGCCAGCGCCAAGCGGATGTTGCGCTCCGAGGTTTTCAAGTTCGGATCACCCACCGTCAGGTAGCCGATCAGCGCCTTGCGGCCTTGCATTCGCAAGGTTTGAAATGTGTGTGTTATTCGATTCATGAGAATCTCACTGTTTCCTGTGTTTCTGTTTGTACGCCATAATGTTGTCCAGGTCCTTGTCGCCGCGGCCGGACAGGTTGATGACAATCGTTGCGCGCGCCCCCAGTTTGCGCGCCCGTTTTTTGGCTTCCGCCAGGGCGTGGCTCGATTCCAGCGCCGGCAGAATTCCTTCCAGGCGGGTGAGATCGTCGAACGCCCGCAGAGCTTCGGTATCGGTGATGGAGCAGTATTTAACCCGGGCGCTATCGGCCCAGTGCGCATGTTGCGGCCCGACGCCGGGATAATCCAGACCGGCGCTGACCGAGTGCGCGTTCTGCACCTGGCCGTCGTCATCCTGGAGCAAATAACTTTTGGCGCCGTGCAGGATACCGATGCGGCCCGCCCCGATGCTGGCGGCGTGTTTGCCGGTGCGGATGCCGAAGCCCGCGGCCTCGACGCCGACCAGCCGAACTTTCGTATCGTCCAGGAAGGCTGAAAAAATGCCGGCCGCATTACTGCCGCCGCCAACGCAGGCGATAACCATATTCGGCAGGCACCCTGTTTTTTCAAGGATTTGCGCGCGGGCTTCCGTGCCGATCACGCTTTGAAAAGCCCGCACCATGCTGGGGTAGGGATGCGGGCCGGCCACGGAGCCGATCACGTAGAAAGTATCGTCCACGCGCGCAACCCAGGCGCGCATGGCCTCGCTCATGGCGTCTTTGAGGGTGGCCGTGCCGCTGTGCACGGGATGAACCGTGGCGCCGAGGAACTGCATGCGCTGAACGTTGGGCGCCTGGCGCCGGATATCTTCCGTGCCCATGAATACTTCGCATTCCATTCCGAACAGGGCGGCCGCCGTGGCGGTGGCCACGCCGTGCTGGCCCGCGCCCGTTTCGGCCATGAGGCGTGTTTTGCCCATGCGGCGGGCCAGCAGGGCCTGGCCGATCGTGTTGTTGATCTTGTGGGCGCCGGTATGGTTCAGATCCTCGCGCTTGAGGTAAAGGCGCGCGCCGCCATAGGCTTTCGTCAGGCGCTCGGCCAAATAAAGCGGCGAAGGCCGCCCCACGTAATCCCGGAGGATAGCATGAAATAACTTGTTAAAGGCCGGGTCCTTCATCGCTTTGCGATAGGCTTGCTCCAGCTCGATCAGGGCCGGCATCAGGGTCTCGGCCACATAGCGTCCGCCATAGGGACCGAAATGGCCCCGGGCATCAGGTTCGTGTTTCATCATGAACTCCTTGTTGAAATTATCTGGGCCAGTTTTAAAACTTCATTTTGCCACAAAAATGCACAAGAAACACAATACAAGGTAATAAAGCATAAGAACATGATTCTTTGATTTTTCTATTTGTGAATTTTGTGCCTCTTTGTGGCTACTTTTGCAATTGACTTATCTGTCTATCCGGACTTCTCTCACGGCCTTGATGAAGGCCGCCACTTTGCGGTGATCTTTTTTACCCGGCGCCTTTTCCACGCCGCTGGCCGTGTCCACGCCCAGCGGGGCGACGATGCGAATCGCTTCGGCGACATTGTCCGGGATCAGGCCTCCGGCCAGCATCAACGGCACCTGCAGAGACAGTTTTGCCGCTTTTGCCCAGTCTGCTGTCCGGCCGGTCCCTCCGTAGCGGCCCGGGACGGCGGCATCCAGCACGTAACGTGTAGCCGGCCATTGGTCCGGCGCGGGGTCGGGTTTGCCGTGGCGCAGCCGCGCGGCGCGCCAGGCCGGAACCGGCATGTCAACCCAATCGGCCGCGCGCTCATCACCATGGAGTTGAACGGCATGCAAGCGGCAATCGCGCGCCAGCATTTCCACAAGTTCGCGCTGCGCATTCACGAAAACGGCGATGGCCCGCACGCCGGTTGGAAGCCGGTCCAACAGGCGGCGCATGGCGCCGGGTGTGATGTGCCGCGGCGATCGTGCATGCAGCACAAATCCCAAGTAATCCGCCCCCGCATCCAGCGCCATGCGGGCGTCCGGAAGATTGGTCAATCCGCAGATTTTGATTTCGGTTGTTCGGCGCATAAGTTTATGCATGCAATCCTAAAGTAGCCGCAAAAAGGCGCAAGAGACACAAAGATGTTTTTTGCCGGATTTTTTCTTATTGTGCTTTTTGCGCATTATGGCGGCTAATTGCTTCGCGCTTCCGTCCCTCATCCGATCAACCCGCGCAAGGTTGCGGCCGCGTTGTCCGATTTCATGAGCGTTTCGCCGATTAAAAATCCGCTGTAGCCATGGGCCTGCAGGTCTTCAATGTCGTGCCGGCTTTTTATGCCGCTTTCGGCGATTTTCCGGCGGCCCGGCGGAATCAGGGGCGCCAGGTCCCGGGCTTGCTCCAGGTCGGTCTTGAGCGTATTCAGGTCCCGGCTGTTGACGCCTATGATGGCCTGGTCGAATGGAAGGACGCGATTTAGCTCTTCCTGCGTGTGCACTTCTACGATCACATCCAGCCCGATGGCCAGCGCCGTTACATAAAGCTGCTTAAGCAATGCATCTTCCAGGCCGGCGGCAATCAGCAGGATGACATCCGCGCCCAGCGCCCGCGTTTCGAGGACTTGGTAAGGATCGGACACAAAGTCCTTGCGCAAAATCGGCAGGTTCACCGCCTGGCGGACCTGTTGCAGGTCTTTATCCCGGCCAAGAAAATGGCGGGGCTCCGTCAGCACGGAAATGCCGGCCGCACCCGCCTGTTCGTATGTCCTGGCCACGCCCGCCGGATCATATGCTGCGCGCAGCAGTCCTGCTGACGGGCTCGATTTCTTGACCTCGGCGATGATGTGTGCCTGGCGTTCGTGTCTCTTTCCTTGTATCAGCCCTTCTTTCAGGCTCCGGATTTTGGGCAGCCCTGCGACGATCCGTTCCAGGCGCGCGAGCGGCAGATGCACGCTTGAGTGCTTGGCGTCGTTGCGTCGCTCGGCCATTATGGATTGAAGAAAAGAGTTCATGCTGAATATTCTTATACGACTCTTTGGCGGCCATTAAGGTTGAGATCACAAAAGTCTTGTCTGTTGTCTTATGATTTGTCGGCCATGCTTTGCCGAACACTGAACACCTCCGTAGTTACCGCGTATGTTCAATCAATGCCGCCAGCTTGGCGGCAGCCTGGCCGCTGTCTATCGAGATTTTGGCCAGCTCAAAACCATTCTTCAGGTCATCGGCTTTGCCCCCGGCGACAATGCCGGCGGCCGCATTGAGCAAGACGATGTCGCGCGCGGCGCCGCTTTCACCCGCCAGCACGCGGCGGGTGATGGCCGCGTTTTCTTGCGGGGAGCCGCCCCGCAGGGTATCCATGGAATAATAAGCGCCGATGAGCGGAAGCGGATCAAGCTCGTATGTGCGCAGGCGGCCATCGCGTAGTTCCGTGACGCGTGTCGTCGTGGTAACCGTGATTTCATCCAGGCCGTCCCGGCCATGCACAATAAAAACCCGCTTGCTGCCCAGCTCGCGCAGGACGGCGGCAAAACTTTCGGTCAGTTCCGGCGCGAATACGCCCAGGATTTGGCCGCGGGCATTGGCCGGGTTGGTTAATGGCCCCAGCATATTAAAAACGGTGCGGACGCCCAGCTCCCGGCGCACGGGGGCAACATGCTTCATGGCCGGATGCAATTTCTGGGCGAACAGGAAACCGATCCCGATGTCGCGAATGCATTCCTCCACGGTTTCCGGCGGCGCCTCGATGTTAATGCCCAGCGCGAGCAGGACGTCAGCCGAGCCGCATTGACTGGTGACTGCCCGGTTGCCGTGCTTGGCCACCGGTACGCCGGCGCCGGCCACAACCAGCGCGGCCATGGTGGAAATGTTGAATGTGCCCGCGTGGTCGCCGCCCGTGCCGCAGGTGTCCACGACCGGCAAACCGCCGGTGTCAATCAGCACGGCGTGCCGCCGCATGGAGGCCGCGGCGCCGCTCAACTCGTCCACGGATTCGCCCTTCATGCGCAGGGCGGTCAGAAATGCGCCGATCTGCACGGGCGTGAGACGGCCATCCATGAGCTGGTCGAACACCGCGCCGGCTTCAGACGTGTTCAAGTCATGGCGGTCTATGAGTTTTTGCAGCACTTTTTGCATGGTGTCCTTTTTCGGTTTTGTCGACTTGTCCGCCTATGGCGGAATATGTATCGAATATTTTCACGAAAGCGTAGCGCATTTCGTTCGAAACGGGCGAGCCATTTCGCCACGCCTGTGGGCTTGCCGTGCTCGCGCATACATGAGTATGGCGCTTCACCCGGCGCGCCCCCATCCGGGGCAAACTGCCCCGTCCGTTTCGAACCCCGACAAAGTCGGGGACACGAAATGCGCTCCGCGGTAGCATCGCGTTGATCCGCCTGCGGCGGACAACGCGAGAAAAAGCGCCATCTTATATCCGTGTCGATCCGTGTTCATCCGTGGTTAAATACATATTTACCCCACGGCCAGTTCCAGGAAGTTGCGCAGCAGGTGTTTGCCGGCCGGAGTCAGGATTGATTCCGGATGGAACTGGATGCCGTAGGTTGCGTGCCGGCTGTGGCGCAGGCCCATGATTTCGTCATCCTCGCTGGTGGCCTCGATCACCAGTTCCGGGGGCAAGCCGGCGCGCATTATGGCCAGGGAATGATACCGTCCGGCCACAAAGGGGTTCTTAAGCCCCTGGTACAGTCCCTTGCCGGTGTGATGGATAAGGGAGGTTTTGCCGTGCATGATGGCCTTCGCGCCGGCCACCTGGGCGCCGAAGGCCGCGCCGATGGCTTGGTGGCCCAGGCATACGCCCAGCAGCGGGACAATACCGGACAGCCGGCGGATCAACGCCACGGAAATGCCGGCTTTCTCGGGCGTGCAGGGGCCGGGCGAAATTACCACGGCCTGCGCGTGCAGGGCGACCACGGCATCAACCGTGACGGCGTCGTTGCGGAACACCTGGATTTCGGCGCCCAGTGTGCCAAGCGCATGCACCAGGTTGTAAGTAAACGAATCGTAATTATCAATTAGAATGATCATGAGGAATGGTTAATGGTTAATTTTCAAGTTGCAGGCCGTTGGCGGCCAGGGCCACGGCTTTTTGCATGCCGCGCGCCTTGTGACAGGTTTCCTCGAATTCCTTTTGCGGGTCGGAATTATAGACAACGCCGCCGCCGGCCTGGATGGCGATGGTGCCGCCGGCGATTTCCAGGGTGCGGATCGTGATGGCAAAATCCATGCTGCCGTCATAGCTGATGTAGCCCAGCGCCCCGCCGTAGGCCCCGCGCGGTTCGTTCTCCAGCTCGTGGATGATTTCCATGGCGCGAATTTTGGGCGCGCCCGAAAGCGTGCCGGCGGGAAAGGTCGCGCGAATCACGTCGGCGGCGTCGCAGCCCTGGCGCAGGATGGCTTCCACGTGCGAGACAATATGCATGACGTGGCTGTAGCGTTCGATCGTCATGTAGTCGCGCACCTGCACGCTGCCGGTTTCCGCGATGCGCCCGAGGTCATTGCGGCCCAGGTCCACCAGCATAATGTGCTCGGCCTTTTCCTTGTCGTCAGCGAGCAGTTCGTCGGCCAATTGGCGGTCCTGCTGCTCGGTGGCGCCGCGCGGGCGCGTGCCGGCGATGGGCCGCAGTTCCACGCGGTTGCCCGTGAGCCGCACCATGACTTCCGGTGAAGAGCCCACCAGTGCCTGGTCGCCGATCTTGAGGAAATACAAATACGGCGATGGGTTCAGCAGTCGCAAGGCGCGGTACAGCTGGAATGGCGGCACTTCCGAGCGGGCGCTGAACCGCTGGCTCGGGACCACCTGGATGATATCCCCGGCCACGATGTATTCCTTGGCTTTGCGGACGATGGCCTGGTACTGGGCGCTTGTCATGTTGGAGGCGAATGTTACCGGCGGATAGACGCAGTTATCGATGTGCTGAGAGGGTTGTTGAAGGGTTGTCTCGATGGCGGCGATTTTACGGCAGGCAGCCTCGTAAGCCTGCGCCGGCGAAGCGGCATCCCCGGGGCGGGAGCAGACGATGATCTTAATCGTGTGGCGCAGGTTGTCGAACACGATCAGGTTATCCACTTTCAGGAAGCGGCTGATCGGACGGCTTCCGCCGCGGACCGGCTTGGGAGAGGGCAGGCGCTCGAACTCGCGGACGGCCTCGTAGCCGATATAACCCACGGTTCCGCCGAAAAAGCGGGGCAATCCCTGCACGGGGGCCGTGCGTACGCCCTGGTAGACGGGTCGCAAGCGCCGGAGCAATTGCGGGTCGGTGACGCCAAGCTCCGCCGACGGCTTCGCCAAGGCGAGAGCGCTACGCCCAGGCGAGTCGGTGTGTTCAGTTTCGAACAAAAGCTCGGGCTCGACGCCGATGAAGGAATAGCGGCCCCAGGTTTCGCCGCCCTCGATGCTTTCGAGCAGGAACACGTTGGGGTTATCCGCGAAGCGCCGGAGCACGGAAACCGGCGTTTCAAGGTCGGCCAGCACTTCCTTGCAGACCGGGATCAGGTCATATTCCCGGGCCAGCGCGAGGTATTCTTTCAAGGTTGTGAGTTGCATGGTGTTTCTATATATAGAAACAGTCGCGCGCTGTCAACAGGAAAAATAAACTTTTTTTGTAATGCCTCAGTTATGGGGGGCAGACGGCCGCCGGCCTCAATGTTGTCATTCCCGCGGAAGCGGGAATCCAGCATCAGTATTGAATATTTCTGGATTCCCGATCGGGTCGGGAATGACAGAAAATATTCAGACCCCCGTAACTGAGGCATTGCTACCTTTTTTGCCCGTGTGTTTGGGATTGTTTTGCCGGCGCGCGATTCTATACTGGCTTTCACCATGAACTGGATTACGGCAACCAAAACCGGAGTGATGCTGTCCGTGCATGCCTGCCCGCGCGCCGCGCAGGACCAGGTGCAGGGCCTGCACGGGGATGCCGTCAAAATCCGCCTGCACTCGCCCCCGGTGGATGGCAAGGCCAACGATGCGTTAGTCGCGTTCCTCAGCCGGATACTGGATGTGCCCGCGCGCGCCTTGACAATTGTGTCCGGGCTCAGTGCCCGCCGCAAACGCGTGGCCATTACCGGCGTAACCGAGGCGGCCGTGCGGGCCAGGCTGGGACTTTAGCCTGCAACCAAAGCAAACGCCGAACGCCCAACATCGAACGTCCAACGTCGAATGTTAGCGACTGTTCCATAAATATACACGTGTTTGCGTGGCGAGTTAAACGTGGCCTTGACCTTCACCTTCTAACGAAGGCAATTGGGTGGCATGCAACCGTGCGGCGAATTTGGGTGTCCGGCAACTGCCGGACTTCGCAAAAAAAAGGCAAGCTTGGGCCGAATGCGAATACGCTGCGCGCAACGCTATACTTATGTATGCGCAAGCGTGGCAAACCCGCAGGCGGCCCAAGATCGCCGCCGCTTTTTGCGAACCAAATTCACCACACTGCCCGGAATGAAACATAATTAGGTTGCGGGCGTTAGCCCAGTTCCAATTCGCTTTTACAAAGCTCGTAGAACCGGCATTGCCGGCAAGTATCGAGATCGGCGGATTGTTCCCAGTCCTCCTGCGGCAGGGGCTGGTTCCTGCGGATGTCGCCCGCCACAAGGTATTCAGCCATTGTTGCGGCCGATTCGCGGATTAGGCCGCGGGCGCGCTCCAGGTCGTTACCGGTCAAGGCCATACTCTGGGTGGCGCCCTTTGCAAGGTATTCCAGATGCACCTGGATACGCTCTGGGGGTAGGGCGTATTTGGTGTGGGCCCACAGGCCGTAAATGGTCATCTGGTCCCGGTGCACCGATTTCTCGCCCCCGGCCTTCCAGTCGTGGATGTGCAGGAGATCCTCCGAGCGATAGGCATAATCCGGGATGGCATACACCTTGATGGACTCACATAAGAATGATTCCGGGTCACCGCCATCCGCGTGTGCGATAGCCACCTCCTGCTCCGGACGCACGGACCCCAGGCGCGGCAGGACCTGCTCAATGAAATTGGCCAGGCAACGCTTGATCTGCTCGATCATGCGCGCGGTCATGTCCGCCTCGGGCGTATGGTGATGCTCGGGGTAGTAATGTTCGTGCAGGCAGCAGTGTTTTTTGGGATTGGCCTGCCACAGCTTCTTTTTGGACTCGTTCCAGCATTGATTCAGATACGGCTTGGCGACCGTTTCGTAGGCTTGGGTTGCGGTGACCGGCTTGCCCGCCTGAGCTTGGCGGAAGGCCCACATGACGGCGCGTTCCACGGCATTGCCCAGCAGGGTGAACCGGTTTTCCATTTTGCCCAGCCGGTAGGCGGCGCGGGCCAGGTCCGGGGCCTCCGACTTCCATCCGCCCCACATGGCGTACTTGGCCAGGTACCGGCGGCGCGGACACTCTTCAAAATCCGCCCGCGCGGAAATGGACCAGGAAAATGTGTTGATTAACTCCGCCATAAGGCTTGTCCATGGACTGCTTAATTTGAATCAGCATAGCTGAGCAACCAGATACCGGCAAGCCCTTTCAGGAATGAAAACTTTTTTCTTCTTCTTCATGGTCTTTGCGGGTATAAAAGATCAGACATGCCGCCGGATTGCGCGGGCGCATAAAGGAGCAACATGAATCAAGCCATACCGGAAAAACTGGGAATCATTGCCGGGCGCGGCGCCTATCCGCGGCTCCTGGCGGAAGGCGCCAGGAAACAGGGCGTGCGGCAGATTGTGGCCGTCGCATTTCGCGGGGAAACCGATCCGGGCATCGAAAAGGCGGCCGATCAAGTCGTATGGCTGCGCGTCGGCCAATTGGAGGCCATGCTGGAGGCCTTTCGCCAGCGGGGAATCGCCCAGGCGGTTATGGCCGGCCAAATTGCGCCCTCGAATCTTTTTCATGTCCGCCTGGATGCCCGCGCGCTGGCGATCCTGGTCCGGCTGAAAGATCGCAACGCCAAAACCATTTTCGGTGCCATTGGGGATGAACTTCATGCCATCGGGGTCGAACTCCTTCCGGCCTACCGGTTTATGGAGGACACCATGCCGGCGCCTGGCTTGCTCAGCCGCCGCGCGCCGGCCGAGCGCGAGCGCCTGGACATCGAACTTGGGCTCCAGGCGGCCAAGGCCACCAGCGCCCTGGAAATTGGGCAGACGGTCGTGGTCAAGGAAGGCGTGATCCTGGCCGTGGAAGCCTTTGAAGGCACGGACGAGACCGTGCTGCGCGCCGGGAAACTGGGGGGAGCGGGCGCTGTGGTGGTGAAGGTGGCGCGGCAGGGTCACGACATGCGTTACGACATTCCCGTGGTCGGCCTGCGCACCCTGGCGGTGCTTAAAAAAATCAAGGCGGCGGTGCTGGCCGTGGAAGCGCACCGGACCATCTTGCTGGAACGGGAACACATCATTGAAGCCGCGGACAAACAAAATTTGGCATTGATAGCTGTAGAAGCATTCGGAAAGGTAGATGATAAATGAACGATCATAAAGTCCGTGTCGGCGTGGTAGGGGTTGGCAGCCTGGGGCAATGGCATGCCCGCATTTATTCGGAATTACCGTCGGCCGAGTTGGTGGGGGTGTATGACATCAACCAGGCGCGGGCCGAGGAGATTGCCAAGCGCTATCGGACACGGGCGATCAGGGATATGGCCGAGCTGGCCGGGATGGTTGAGGCGGCCAGCATCGTGGTGCCGGCGGACAAGCATTTCGAAGCGGCTGCCCATTTTCTCGAACGCGGCGTGCATTTGCTGGTGGAAAAACCGATTGCCACCCGCGCGGCCGATGCCGAGGCCATGGTGGCCGCGGCCCAGCAAAAAAACCTTGTCCTGCAGGTGGGTCACGTCGAGCGGTTCAATCCCGTGATGCAATTTCTGGAAGGCATCCTGGTGCGGCCGCGGTTCATCGAGGCCCACCGGCTGCAGCCTTATCCGCCCGCTCGCGCGGGCCAGTCCCCGCGCGGGACGGAAGTCAGCGTGGTGCTGGACCTGATGATCCATGACTTGGAAATCATCCTGCACCTGGTGCGTTCGCCGGTGCGCGAGTTTCACGCCGTGGGCGTGCCGATCCTGAGCTCCAGCGAGGATATCGCCAATGTGCGCCTTGAGTTCGAAAACGGCTGTGTGGCCAACGTGACCACCAGCCGGATCAGCCCGGAACATATGCGCAAGATCCGCGTGTTCCAAGCGGACACATACATCTCGCTGGATTACGAAAAGCAGGCCGGGGAGATCTACCGCAAGACCGAAGCGCGAATCGAGCGCAGCAAAGTGCCGATCGAGAAGGGCGAACCGCTGCTGCGCGAACTGGCGTCGTTTGTCGAATGCGTGCGCACGTGCGGCACGCCGGTGGTTAGCGGCGAACAGGCGGCGGCGGCTCTGAAGCTGGCGGCGGCCATCTGCCGCCAGATCCGTGGCCAGGCGCTGAATTGAAAAAGATCGATCGTTTGCCGCAAAAAGGCGCAAAAAGAGCATTTAAAATGAAGACAGATTCTGAAATCTTTGCTTTGTGCGATTTGATTCGTGAAACCGGCTTTGCGTTGCATCGTTTCTTGCGGAACGGACACTTGGAAAAAGTATATGAGAATGGATTAGTCCATCGATTACGGAAAGCCGGGATCAACGTAGAGCAGCAATATCCGCTCCAGGTAAAGGATGAAGACGGTACTATTCTTGGTGATTTTGTGGCTGATTTACTCGCCGAACAGTCCATTGTTATTGAGTTGAAAGCGTATAAACAATTATGTGACGAACACATTGCCCAAATCCTTGGATATCTGCGAGCCTGTCGTATGGTACATGGCTTGCTGATCAATTTTGGAGCACCAAAGTTTGAAATACGGAAATTTGCTCTTTCTTCTATCGAATCATAACTTTTGCGCCTTTTTGCGGCTAATAAAGTTTCATGAAGCCTCCATCCATCATGATCATTGCCGGGGAGATTTCGGGCGACATGCATGCCGCCGCCCTGGTGCGGGCGTTGCGCCGTCGCCGTCCGGACATTCATTGCTTCGGCATCGGCGGCGAAAACCTGCGCGCGGCCGGCATGGAAATCCACTATGACGTTCGCGATATGGCCGTCCTGGGTCTGACCGAAGTCCTGCTCCGGTTCAGATTTTTCAACCGTGTATTTGACGAGATGCTGGACTTGGCCCGGAAACGCCGGCCGGATGTCATTCTGCTTGTGGACTATCCGGGATTCAACCTGCGATTTGCCGCCCGGGTGCATGCGCTGGGTTTCAAGGTGCTCTATTATATTTGCCCGCAGGTGTGGGCCTGGAACCGCGGCCGCATTCCGAAGATGGCGCAGGTTGTGGATCGCCTGCTGGCGATTTTTCCGTTCGAAGTCGATGTGTTCAAGGAGAGCTCCCTGCGCGTGGATTTTGTTGGTCACCCGCTGGTGGCGCAAGCGGCCGCCGCGCGCGCGGAGCCCCCGGCGTCATTACCATGGGAAGGCGAAACGCGTATTGCGCTTTTGCCCGGGAGCCGCTATCATGAAGTCAAGCGGATCTTGCCGGTGATGTGGGCGGCGGCGGCGCGCGCGCAAAAGCTGTTCCCCGGCGCCGGGTTCATTATTGCCGCGCCGTCGGAGGAAGTGGCCGGCTGGGTGCGTGCCGTGATGGGGCGATTGGGCAAAGGGCCGGAACATGTATCCGTGGTGGCCGGGCAGACGCGACAGGTCTTGCGTCAGGCACGCGCGGCGCTGGTGGCTTCCGGCACCGCCACGATCGAAACGGCTTTGATGCGCTGTCCCATGCTCGTAGTCTACCGGGTGGCCTGGGCCACCTATTGCATGGGGCGGCTGCTGATCCGTGTGCCGTACCTGGGCATGGTCAACATCGTTGCCGGAAAACGTCTGTGCCCGGAATTTATCCAGCACGCGGCGCGTCCGGAAGCGATGGCCGCGGCGCTGGCGCCGCTACTGCGCGACGGCCCTGAGCGGGAAAAGATGCTGGCCGGCCTTGACCGCGTCAGCCAAGCCCTGGGCGATCCGCAGGCGGCTGAGCATGCCGCGGATATTATTTTACAGGAATTATGAAAACCACAGTAATTGTAACCGTCTATAACCGCCCGGCTATGCTGGTTGCCTGCCTGCGCGCGCTGGCGCTTAGCACCAAGCGCGTGGACGAGGTGGTGGTTTCGGATGACGGCTCCACTGCCGACAATGTCAGCCGGATGCAGTCCGCTTTTCCGGAATTGCCTTTTCCTGTTCGTTTCGTCAGCCAGGAGGACCGTGGCTATCGCTTGTCGGCCGCGCGCAACAATGCCCTGCGCCAGGCTACCGGAGAATATATCATATCCCTGGATTGCGATATCCTGCTTATGCCGAATGCGGTCATGGCGCACGTGCGCGCAGCACGGCGCGGTTGGTTCCTGGCAGCCAACCGGGCTTTTGTCGGCGCAGTGGAAACGGAATCGGCGCTCCAGCAAGCGATGCATCCCCGCCTATTGGAGGTGCTCTGGGAGGATGCGGACCGACGCCACCTGTGTCGCGCGCATTGCCAATTTCAGCGCAATATGTGGTTGCGCCGCTTAGGCCTGGCCAAGCGTCATAAGCCCAAGATCCTGGGGTGTCATTTTTCCATCTTCCGCGAGGACATCGAGCGGATCAACGGGTTTGACGAGGCCTACGTTGGCTGGGGGTTTGAGGACGATGATTTTGCCATGCGTCTGCACAAGGCCGGCGTGCGCGGCCGGTCGCTGATCCCGGAAGCCCGCGCCCTGCACCTCTGGCATCCCTCATTGGCATCTCGTCCGGCCGACCCGGTTGCCAGCCCGAACCTGGCCTACTTCAAGCGCCGTGATGTTTCCGCCTTTTGTGTTCAAGGCCTCAAGGTCGGACGACAGACGGCGGATGACAGACGACAGCCCGGAGAAGGCGGATGTCGGACTAAGGAAGGGGCTGGGATATGAATGATAAAATGAGAAGGATAGGCGTCGTTTCCGCCATTCTGGCGTTCGTGTTCTGCCTGGGAGGCGGTTTGTGGATTATCAGCAAGACCGGGCTCGATTTTGGTAATGATGCCGTGTCTACCGGTATCGGCTTGTATTTCATCGGCAAAGCATTTTTTGTTGGGCCGATGCTTCTGATAGCGACGCGGAAATAACCCCGCCGACATGCTGTCACCGCTTTGCGCCGTGCAACGCCTTCGCAATGGCGGCAATATGTTTTGGCGTGGTGCCGCAACAGCCGCCGATGATGTCGGCGCCGGCGGCCAGGAGCTCAGGCACGAAATCGGCCATCATCGCGGGCGTGTCCGGGAACACGTCCGCTCCGCTGCGGTTTACCGGCATGCCGGCGTTGGCATGCACGAGAATGGGGGCCTCCGGCGCCGCTGCCCGGATTTCTTTCACGACATCAATCATTTGCCGAAACCCGTGCCCGCAATTGGCGCCAATGATGTCAGCCCCGGCCTCCCGGCAGGCTTTCGCCATGTCGGAAGGGCTCACACCCATCATGGTCCGGTAATCCCCTTTGGCCGTGCGTTCGAAAGTGAGCGTGCTGATGATTTCGAGCCGGGTGCTTTCACGGGCGGCCTTGATCGCCAGGCAGGTCTCATCCAGGGCCGACATTGATTCAATCAGCGCCGCATCGGCGCCGCCCTCCTCCAGTGCCTGGGCCTGCTCCTTGAATGCGGCGTATAGTTCCTGTTCGGTGATGTCGCCCATCAGCAAAAGTTTCCCGGTGGGCCCCATCGAAGCGATCACCGATCGCTCCCGGCCGGCGGCCTCGCGCGAAATGGCGGCGGCGGCGCGGTTGAGTTCGGTCACGCGGTTGCCCAGGCCGTAAACCGACAGCTTAAGCCGCGACCCGCCGAAACTGTTGGTTTTGATCATGTCGGCGCCGGCGGTAACATAGCTGCGGGCGATATCCAGCACGTCAGCGCGATGGGTCGCGCACCATAGCTCGGGGCATTCTCCCGGCTTAAGCCCCTTTAGATGGAGAAACGTGCCCCAGGCGCCGTCAGACACCAGCTTCCGGCCTTGCTTTAATTGGTCAGTAATACGCGGCATAGGATTTCCTCGATTTGTCAACAGTTGGAAATATAGTATACAAGTTTAAAAGATAAGAAAGAAATAAACGCATGGCTGTCGTGTGATTTTCAAACGTTCGTATTTTGTGCGCCAAACGTTCGCCTGTGTGCGCCAAACGTTCGTATTGGCATGGATTAGATACTCCAAGTTTGCCGAGAACCTTCCAATCGTCTTATGACGA
>JAQUMN010000002.1:10462-234547 GCA_028718125.1 Kiritimatiellia bacterium | reverse complement strand
GTTTGGCATATTATTACTACGGAACGCCCAAGGCTGATTTAAGAGCCGGGAACACCACCACGCTTTGATCCTGCAGGATGAGGACGAGGTCGGCGGCGCCGTCGCCGTTCAAGTCTCCGGCCGTCATTTTTTCCGCCTTTTTGGGCAGTATAACCCGGAAATCGGCATTCTCGAGAGCGGGCTTCAGCAGCCGCCACGGCTTCTGCAGATAAAGCAGGATGCTGCCCCCTTCCGCCGGGCAGGCGGCTATGTCGCACAGCCCGTCACCATTGAAATCGCCGAGGGCAACCGGCCCTGCCAAGCCCTCCGCCGTCCATGAGGGCCCGGCGCCGCCCGTGAATCCCATCGGGCTGTTCTGGTAATAGATCAGGAGGCGGGCGGGACCATCGGCGGTTTTCCCGCGCCACGCCACGACGTCCATCTGCGAGTCGTCGTTCAGGTCGGCAACCGCCACGCCAAACTTCACCGTCCAATACGGGAAACCGGACATGAATGTCTTCAAATTCACGACATAGAGTGCGTCCTGTGCCCGGACTCCCTTCGCTGCCGTTAACGGGCCGAAATAGATGCGCAACTGGCTGTTCGTCGTCGTGAAGACGATGTCGTCAAGGCCGTCGTTGTTCAAGTCCGCCAGCATCGAACAAAAATTGTCATTCCCGGACGGCCCGCTGATGAAGGCCGCCTGGAACTTGTCCCCGCCGTCCCAGTGGCGCCATGCCACGCCGCTTAGGAAGTCGGTTTTGCCGGTCCGATTCAGATGCCCCCACGCCAACCCGTCTCCGGCCGAGTCGTTGTTGTAAGCGTTACTGTGCGGGTTCTTGAAGTCCTCCGCGCCGAGATACAGGGCCAGAGTCCGGTTGCCCCGCTGTCCGACGCCGATGTCGTTCTTGCCGTCCCGGTCGAAATCGCCTATCACCAGGCCGCTGGGCCTTACGGACAGCGCTATCTCGCGGTCCGGCGGCATGACGAACTCCCCCTTCTTCTGGAAGAACAGGATCAGCTGACCCGGGCGCCGCCCGTCCACGAGATTTTTGCCGGACAGGCCCACGGCCAGGTCGGGCAGCTTGTCACCGTTTAGATCCCCGATCGCCAGACAGTCGGGGAGGTTGGTCAGTCCCTTCAGCTCGATTGGGCGAAGGCCGGCGAAGGCGATGTCCCTGCAACCGCCGCCCGGCTTGGCCTCCTGCGCTGCGCCGGAGGCTATCATCACAAACACGCCCGCCGCAATCACCAGCCCGACCGAGAACGCTATCAGTTTGGAGCGCATTCTTTGGCCTCCTTTTGCACTTGAGCCGCATCCGCCGCCGGGCGGAGGACGACATAGTTAACCATGAACCACGGCGGGCCGCCGATGGCATCCGAGTCCTCGAGGTTCTCGATCGTCAACTGGTTGTCGTTGCCCCGCAGGAACTTGGCCGGCATGGGGATTGTCTGGCGGCTCCATGCGGTAAATTGGAGCTTGTTCTCGCCGTCAAACACCTCGTTACCGTTGACCGTTATCCGTATCCGGCATGGCGGCTTGGCGTTGTGGTCGAGACCGCAGATCACAAGCTCCCACTCGCCGAGTGGAATATCCTTCAGGCGGAAGGAGGCCGTCAGAGACGATAACCCGCTTTCCCGGCCATTGATCCATGTGACATACCGGCGGTCCATGTCTTTCCATTTGTAGTGCATAGACGGGCGCTTCGACTGGAAGTCGCCCGGCGCCAGGATGATGTCCGCCTTCGGGTCGGCCCCGGTCTCCCTGGCCGCCATGGCCCGCACCTCTTCGTCCGCCTTCGTCAACTCCATAAAGTCCGGCGTGGCGATGAGTCTCTTCAGATAGCTCTCCCTAACCCTCATGAAGGAGGGCGCCTGCGTCCATTGGACGGCATCCGGGGACAGCTTGAGCAACTCGTCGTAGGCCGTCCGCAGTCTTGCCGTCTTGGCTTTGACATCCTCGAGGTTCCGGGCGGCCAGGGCCGTCGGCTTATACAAGCCATACTCGTCCATCTTCTCCAGCAGTTTGTAAAAAGCGGCGAACTTCGGGTAGGCCTCCGGCCCCACTACCTTCTTCCCGGCCTCCACGATCGACCGCTGCGCATCGTATTTCCCGGGGTTCCACATGAAATCGAACAGCGTCATGTTCACCAACATGGCGTTGTGGTTGATGAACAAGAACGCCAAGCCGTCCAGAAACCCGGGGTAATACCAGTCCGGCCACTGCGTGACCGGGTCCGTGTCGTAGGGGTAGAATGTCTCGCGGGGGCCCACGGCGTTCTGCCAGAACACCGGCGGGCGTTTGATCAGTCCCGTGATCCACTGCAGGTATTCCGGCTTCTCCTTGGCGGATTTGACGCGCGGCCCCGCCCATGCGATCAGCACGTCCGGCGGCAGTCGCTCGCCCATGGCCTTCAGATAGCCCTCGTGGGATTCCCCGATATGCTCGCTCAGCTCCGACACCGGGCCCACGTAGCAAGGCGGGCACCAGAACAGCTTGGCGCTGGGACAGTCCTTCTTCAACGCCGCCATGAACTTGTTGAGGAAATAAACATCCGCCTCGCGCGCCGTGCCGAAGTCCCGGGCATCGTCCGGATGGATGGGAAACCGGAAATCATCGTCATTGAGGAACAAGTGCCCGCCATGCTCCTCGCAGAACTTGGCCCGGCTAAGCAGCGCTTGAAAACCGTCATCGCTTTTGCTCCGTATCACCGGCCGTCCCACGCCGGGGTGTTTCGTGGGGTCGCCCATCCTGCCGGTCATGTCGGACCATGTTATGCCAAGGGGAGCGAGCAGCGCCGCCGCTTTCCGGACGTTTTCCTGCCATATCGGATATGTTTTCGGGTCATCAACGAACTCCCGTTGCTGTCCGACGCCTAATCCCAACCCGCTCCTGCCCCGATACTGCACCCAGTTCGGCCGCATGCATTGGATGGAAAACCAGGCAGCCTCGGCATTTGGCTCCCCCATGGCTGGGTAGCAGCGCCTGCCCGGCGCATCCGGGTAGTCCCGCGCGGCCGTCTTTTTCAAAACGGTCTTGCCGTCCTGCCTGGTGATCATCTGGTTCAGCGCCGTGATGCCCCAGAGCAGACCGAGGCTGTCGTGGCCTTTAACCACCGCGGCCGGTTTGCCCTCAAGTTGACCGGCGTCGAGCAAAAAGCCCTCGGGCCTGGCCGGAGGCTTGTCGACGCAGAGTTTGTCGGCTTCCGCCCCGGCCCCGACGCAGATATAGGAATCGACATCCCTGGAGTCCTTCGCCGCGTCAAGGATTTTGACGCTGCCGCCGTAGCGGACGATCCGCTCGAGCAGGACGGCCAGCCGGGCATCGTCCTTCTTGACGCCCGCGCCCGGCACGATCCCGGTTTTGCCCAGCGGGATCCACTCGTCGAGGTACTTGGCGTCATGCGGCGTCGGATATATCTTGCCTGTGAAGAACGGGACCATGAACTCCGGACCTTGCCGCTCGGCCGGGATCTGGTAGCCCGCGGCCGAGGTGTCCGCGGCGGGTCTGCCGTCCACGTTTATGCCCGGTTTGATCGCCTGCGCTTGCCCGCCCGTCGTTAGCATGCACACGCCCGCCAGCGTTGCCAGCCCGACAATCATCGCGTGATGTTTCATGTTAATTATACCGCTCTCCTGTTTGGTTTGAACTCGTGATTACATGTTCTGCCTGCTTGCCGCACCCAAAATACTACCATGAATCGGTACGGAATGAGAGGGTGGGCAGTCCTTTAACGTTCGTCAGGTTTGGCGTAGGCCCGGTCGGAGTGTTCGTTCCCGGTTGATATCCCGGGGTCTGGTGCCAGGCATAGCGGACGGCAATCGGTTTTTCCACGGCAGCGCTCCAGGCGCAGACCGTGTCATCCTTGATTTCCGCCTGCGCTTCCACAAACGCCTTGTCTGCGCCGGCCACTTGGAACCAGGCCGGCGGCTTGCCGTCGCGCGTAGTCAGCCCGCCGTAGACATTGTCGAAGCGGATGCGAAGCTTGCATCCCTCGGCCGCCATGCTCTTGTACGTCGGGCCGGAACAGGCCACATCCTCCCGGCCATAGATTTTGGCCAATGCCAGGAGCGCCAGCCGCCTGCCAACCTCTCTCTTGTTCGACGGGTGAACATTGTCGGGCGCGTCGCCCAGGTCCAGCGTCCCTGCCATGGCGGCTCCTGGAATGCACAGGGCGGCAGCCTGGACTTCCCAGAACCTTGGCAGGACGGTCCAGTCCTGTGCATACCTGTATGGCGCCAACTGGACATAGTAGAAGGGAAAATCGCCCTGCGCCCAGAGATTCCGCCACGAACCTATCAGCGTCTTCATTTTGTCCAGGTATTCGTCCTGGGGTTCGTCCGCGACATTGGCCTCGCCTTGATACCAGATGACACCGCGGATCGTGAAGGGAATGATCTGCGGGATGATTCTGAACTTGTTGCCGAGACCCCGATCGTATTGCGCCAGGATTGGAGGGATGACAGGCCGAGCCGGCTCAGGGCTGCGATCCGTTCCTTCCGCCTTTTTCCTGGCCCATTCGGCCTTGGCGGCCTGCCACGCCATGATACGCTCCGCGAACTCCGCCTTTGCCGCGCTAAACTCCCGCGTTTTTTGCATCTCGATCAGTTTCTTGCCCCAGGGCGCCTGCCGCAGGGCATCAAATGGAACCCAGTTCTCGATGTATGTCGAGCCTATCGCGCGAAGAATAAGTCCGATGGGAACCTTGAGTTCCTGGTGAAGGTATCGTCCGAAATAGAATGCGGTGGCGCTGAAGTCGGCCGCTGTTTTCGGGCTGCAGGGCGTCCAGCTGGTCTGTGATCCGACGGGAGGCGGATTATACGCGCGAATCTGCGGGAAATCGGCCGTCGTGATGTCCGCCATGACGTCGGCATGGTTCCGATAACTCTTCAACGTGATTTGCATATTGGACTGGCCGGAGCAAAGCCAGACCTCGCCCACCCAAACGTCTGAGAGCGTCACGGTGTTCTGGCCGATAACGGTCAGCTCGTGCGGGCCACCGGCCGGCATGGGCGGCAGTCGCGCCTGCCACTTGCCCTTGTTGTCGGCCTGGGCCTTGATCTTGGCTTTACCCAGCTTAACCGTAACCACTTCGCCGGGATTGGCCATGCCCCAGATCGCGTTGGTGGCGTCACGCTGCAGGACCATGCCGTTGCTCAGGATCGCCGGCAGTTCCACCACGGCGGGAGACAATGTCGGCAGCAAGAGCGTAAAAACGCAAAGCGATGCCAGCGCCATCGACGTTTTCCAAGGCGGCGAGAAAATTCTCCGTGTCCCGCCTTGGACCTCGAACGCGATGCAATCGCGCCGGTTTTCCTTAACGATCTCGGGTTTCATCATGGAGCCGCTTTCCCGTCAATACTCCACCACCATCATTTCGTGAACATCGAAGTCGCGGACGGGGAATTCGATTCCACCGGCGGTGGCCGTGAACTCAACCGGTTGGCCGCCATCGGGGTAGAACACCTTGACCGTCTTCCTTCCTTCCGGCGGGCGCACCGCCAGCCTCACGCCGCTGGTCTTCCCTGTATTGGTGTTCCAGTCCAGCAGGTGGATGATCCACAAATCCTTGCGGGGGTGCTTGCGCACCGTGACCTCTATATCCGCCCGCGGCCCGGCCACGACCTCCGCCGGCATGAACACTCCCCGCGCCTGCAAGCCGCCACGGATCATGGCGGAGAACATTTCAACCACGCCCGGCCAGAAGTTGAAGACTTGCGGCGTGTAGACCGTCTCGCCCTGCGTGTAGCCCAGGGCCGGATAGATGGGAGCAACGAAATAACACAGCCCCTGGCCAAAACGGTTGACCGTCAGGGCCGGGTCTCCGGAGGGCATTTTTGCCAGTATGGTTGCCGTTTTGGGCGCCACCTTGTCGTAGCCTAACGGCAGGTCGTATTCCATTGCGGCGTCTCCGGCCAACCCCGGCAATTCTGCTCCCACCTGCGTCACTTTGCATGCCCCGACGGAGATGGCGGGCTTCATCTCGCGGTACGCGTAGCGCCGGAACAGCGTAGCATCAAGCCCCTCCGCCTGCACCTTGAGCGGCGGCTGTTTGGGTGCGAAGCACAAGGTGTCCGTCGCCTCCGGCGACGCCTCGGCGCCGTGGCCTTGGTATGAAACGCCGAAGACATCGGCAAGCGCATAGTCCTTCAGCGGTTGGCCGGCCTCGTCGAACAGGCTGGTGGCGCCCGTGGCGATCAACACGCCCCCGGCCTGCACCCAGCTTTGCAGGATGTCCGCCTGCCCGCTCGTCAGGCTCCTGGCGTCCGGCAGGAGCAGGACTTTGTAGCGCGCCAGTTTCCCCGGCGTCATGGTCTCCGCCCAGATCGCGTCCGCGGGCGCCCCGGCCTGGCGCAGCAGCACCCAGCCGGCCAGTAATTGTTCGTTATAGCGCCATGGGAATTTCAAGATCGGGCCCATATAATCGCCGAGTTTGTCGGCGTAGAGCAGCCGTTGGGTGCGCTCGCTGGCCACCAGCGCTACGTTGGCGGCGGAGGAGACCCCGCCGAGGTAGTCGCTGAGCCGGCGCGCCCTGGTGAAAACGTCCGTGACGATGTTCCACTTGGTCTTGTCGAAACCCCATCCCCCCTTGTTCTTCTGAAAAATCTGCTCTAAGCCCCAGTTGAAAAAGCATTCGCCGTGCACCAGTTCGGACGAAAGGCCCAGCCGCGTGTGCCGCGGGGAGGGATCCATGATGCTGTAATCCTCGCACATAACGGCGCGGGGTTCGCCGTCCTTGGCCAGTTCCATCCACAACACGCTTTCGGGGGGGAAGCCGTTCAGGTAACGCTGCGGTCCGAAGCCGTCGATCGCTCCGCCCATAACGCCGTAAAGCCCGATATACTTGTAATAAATGGCTTCCGATTCGCTCCACGTGAAGGCGGCGCCCTTGCGCAGGCCCCGCAGCCATTCCTGCCCCTCGCGCCATTCGGCGATCAGGACATGGCCGGCATACTCGACAAAGTCCGCCCACAACCGCGGGTTGTCAGCTTTCTGATCTTCCGGCGGCGGCCGTACCGGAGCGTCAGCGGCCAGCCCCAGTTTGGCGCGAAAGTCCGCCCCGTGTTTTTTAACAAGGAATCCGACGAATCCTTTTTGAACCTCCGGATCGTCCGGGGATATATCCGGCCAGGTCTCCTCGGCCCAGAACCCCTGGAAAGCCGGCACGTCGGCGTATGCCATCAAAACCAATTCCGCACCCGGCTTCCCCAGGATGTTGCCGTTGACATGATTCCTGTAATCCGGTTCGCCGGGCGACGTACCCCCATAATTCGACGGCATGCTGTCAATCCATCGCAGCCCGTAGGTTCCCGCCTTGCGCAGGATCGCCTTGTAGGCGTCAGGCTGATATTCCCCCCGGCTTAAGGCCGAGCCGCAGTTGAGTCCCGTGCCGCCGCAATGCCGGATGCCGGCGAACAACCCGTCCAGGTCACCGTTAAAATAGCCGGCGACATAATCCAGGGGACGTCCGGCCAGGAAGTTATAATTGTCCTGTAATCCGTGGAAGTTGTTTCTCAGGCGCAGGTAGTCCGGCTGGACGATGCCGGCCTGTCTGCGGCCGCCCTGCTTGATCTCCGCCAGGGCCAGTTCGGAATAACCTTGTAATCCGAGGCTGACGGCGCAGGCGTAAATATTGGTGCGCCTTGGTTGTCCGTCGCCGTAACGCATAGTGGGGGCATCCTTGGCTTCCCTGGCCCACTTTTCGAGAATCGGCTCGGACCGCTGGTCGCCAATATGCCCGAGCGCGCGGATGGCGCAAATCATCAGGTCACGCCGATAGGGGTCCATGCGGTCGCCGGCCGAGGCCATCTTCACCAGCGCCGGAACGGCATCCTTCGCCCCCAGCCAGCCCAGCGCGAGGACCGCGTTCTGCCGCGTGTGATGATCCGGATCGTCCATCGCTTTCAGGAGCGGCTGGATCGCCCGGGCATCTCCGATCTGCCCGAGGGCCTGCGCCGCGCGACGCCGCAGGCGGGGCTCGTCCGAGGCGAGCATGCCCAGCAGCGCGGGAACCGCCTCGGAGGCCTGCATCCATGCCAGGGATTGGATGGCGCGGATGCGCACCTCAAGGTCGCCGTCGGCCAGGCGCTCGAGAAGTGCCGGCACGGCGCGCCTGTCCCCCAGGCGCCCCAGTTCGTAGACGGCAAAGGAACGGGTTTTCACATCCTCGCCCCCGCACTGCTTGATCAGGTTGGGGACGGCGTTCAAATCCTGTCCGATTTCGCGCTTGTCGGCCGCCGAGCGCGCTGCCGCTGCCAGCGGATCCAGCTCGGTAATAATTTTGTCGGCTGCGGCCAGTTCCGCCTCCGGCTCCAATCCGGAGCACAACGCCCTCCGCATTTGATCGCCATATATAAATTTCAAAATCCGACGCTGGATTTGATCATAGGACACGCCTTTGGCGCTCACGGCCTGCGATAATTTTTTTTTCTCAGCCTCGTCGCTGCCCGTTGCCCGGGCAATTTTCGCAAGCACAGCCTCCTTCCCGAGAACCGGATTGTCTGCGACCAAACCCGCCAGGTCCATCCCGTTGATCTCCCGTTTCTTCTTCTGAGCCTCCAGTGTATAATTCGCCTGGAGCTTGTCGAGCGTCGCCTGCAGTCGCTTGATCGCCTCCCCGGCGCGCGCCTTGTCCTTGACCTCGAGATTGGCTGCGGCAAACTCCAGCTGCCACAAACGGGACAAGAGCGGCGTGTCCAGGTCGTTGCGGATCTGCGGCAGGACACCGATATCCGTATCCGGTCCCTTCTCGTCCAGTAGCCAGTCCAGGTGAGCCTCGCGCCTCAGAAAGTCAAGCTCGGCCGCCGAGCGGTTGTGCTCAAGATCCGCCGCGGACGGCGCCGGCGCCCCCGCCAACCACCGCACACAGTTCATGAACACCACCCGCTCCATCCCCTCCATTTCCGGCGCGATTTTTTCTTCGACGGGCGCGGCCGCCGGGGGCGGTTCGCCGCGAGCCTTTGCCCGGGCGGCGGCATCCTCCATCGCTTTCTTGACAAAACCCTGCGGGTTCAGTTTCCACCCTCCTGACGCGATAAAACATCCGAGAATTGCGTAGCGGCCGCCGAAGACATCCCCGTGCACCCCTATGGGCGTGCCCCCGGAATTCACAGCGAAGACCTTGCCGAGCGCACCGGGCCGCACCCAGACCTGGTCCGCCTCGTCCACGGGGTAGGGCTGGTCAAAGCCCTTGACCAGGTCGCTCTCGCCCTTGGGAAATAAAAATTTGCCATTGCCCTTCAGATACGTGTAGCCGACCTGCGGGAACAGCGGGCGATTGGTTGTGCGGAACCAGCCCGAGCGGAACCCGCCGGCGAGAATGCCTTTGCCCCGGGCCACGAAGTCAACGAGATTCCTCCGCCCCGCGAAACCGCCGAATTGGATGCCGCCTCTTGACCAGCCTCCGGGCAAAAAGATGACTTTGAGTGGCGCCAGCGCCGCCGGGTCGCGCAGGGTGTCCTCGCCGATCACGTCAACGGCGAAGCCCTCCGCCTCAAGGGTTTTCCGTATTCCTTCGAGCTCGCCGGAGCGGCTGTCCTTGAACAACCCCACGCGCAATGGTTCCCCGGATGCCATGAACGCGCCTGCCGTCAGTATCGCCGCCGTTGCCACAACGATTCTTGTATTGGCCATTTGCCTCTTCTCCTGTTTTCATTGTTCAAGAAAAACAACGTTTCGACATCTCCGGGTTTGGGACCGGGCCGCATGACTCCCTCTTCACCAAGATGGTCTTGAGCGTGAGCGCCGGAACGTCATCGCCTGTCGAGACCCGGCGCTCCAGCATCCTGACGGCTTCGCAGCCCATCTCGTAATACGGGGCCCTGACGGTGGTTAGCGGCGGATTCACCGCCTCGGAGCCGGGGACGTCGTCGAACCCGGCGATCGAGATGTCCCTTGGAATCTGCAGGCCGTGTTCGCGCACTGCGGCCATCGCCCCTAACGCCTTGATGTCCGTGTCCACAAAAACGGCTGTCGGCCGCTGTCCGGACGAAAGAATCTGCTTCATCATCTCATACCCTGATTTTTCCGTGCCTTCGTCGGTGCCGATCACCAATGCGTCACGCGCCGTCATCCCGGCGGTCTTCAAGCCGATATGATAGGCGGCCAGCCTGTCCTGGTGATGCCGGCTCCGTCCATAAATTATGCCGATCTCCCGGTGTCCAAGGTCGTTGATCAAATAAGACATAAGTTCGTAGACGCCGGAGAACTGCTCCCACGTCACGCGGTTGTGACTGTTTTTGAACTTCTGATCATGGTCGATAACGACAAACACCGCGCCCGTGGCCCTGAGTTCATCGACCATTCCCGGCTTGGGATTTAACAGGATGATGTTGGCGACAGGCGTCCGCCCAGCGGCGTCGCAGCAGCTCCGCCCTCCAAAATCACGGGGGAATTGGCATTTATGGAGGGGCCGCTTGCCCGCCATAGCCTCCTGGCGACGGAGGGAGCTTCCGCGAGACCGTTCTTGACGCAGCCCGGGGTTTATGACCAGGGCGCTACTTATCTCCATGCAGTCCAGAAGGCGGATTGTTCCGGAATAGCTGTTGATCACACCTTTGTGGACTTGGCTTGAGATAAACCAGTTGAGCGGGTTGATCATCTCGCTTTCCCAGTTGTGGGAGCACTCGATGATCAACTCCGGCGTGGCGATGGAGTTTAGCGTCATGCGCGGAGTGACTGACTTGACGAACGTGCCGCCGCCCCGTTTCCTGAGCAGGTAGCCCTCCAGGGTCATGTCGCGCATGGCCCTGGCGACCGTAGCGCCGCTCAGTTTAAAAGTTTGCTTCATCTCGATCTCGGTGGGCAGTCGACTGCCCACCTTGTAGATTCCAGCCTTGATTTTTGCTTTGATCAGTTCTTTGAGTTGGTGGTACTTCGGGATGTCCGCTGCGGTGTCGATAAGCTCTTTCACAACATGCTCCTTCACAGTCATCTGCGCCGCAGTCTTGCCTCGTGTGCCGGCGTGTCCGCCGCTATACATCGATGTCGAGCCCCGGCTTGAGCCGATATACCGACAGGGTCACGTTATCTTCAATTCAGCGTTCGGATAACGGCCAAGCCGCCGCGTTCGAGGGCTACGAAAATTTCCTTGCGGCCGTCGCCATCCATGTCGCCCGCCGCGGCGACGACGGCACGCCGAGGCAACGCGGCGGTGATGCTTTCCGCGCCGCCGGCGGCCGTCAACGGCTTTTCTGCCCGTTGCCGCCAGATGGAAACAGTTTTGCCGTCTTCGCTCAGTAGAACGAGGTCACACAACTTATCGCCATCCAGATCCGCCGCCAACAGAGGCAGGAGCCCCTTCAGCGTGAGCGATGGTCCCGCCTGGTCCGAAAATCCGGTCGGGTTGTTCTGGAAGTAAACCAAAGTCCGGCCCGACCCGCCCGCGACGAGATCCGGCTGGCCATCGGCATTTAAATCCCCGACCAGCACCTGCCCCAGGATCGGCTTGCTGTCGTTGGTGAACGGCGAGGTCAGCGTCACGATACCGGCCGCGTCGGTGGCGGCGATCCGATTCTGATGGAAGAAGGGGCCGTAATAGATCCGGATCAGGTTGTTTTCGCCCTGGGGAGTGTCGCTGCCCCAGGATGTGAAAATGACATCATCCGATCCGTTCCCGTCGATATCGGCCAGGGTTGAAAAGCGATTGTCGTTCCGTTTCGGTCCGGAAAAATAAGCGCATTCGAACTGGTCGTCTTTTATCCACTTGCGCCAGGTCAAGCCGGTCATGAAATCGGCCAGACCGCGGCGGTTGATCCGGCCGGCGGATAAGCTGCCGGCGCCGCCGTCGTTGGCGTATGCGGAAAGATGCGCCTTGTCATAACTTTCGCCGCCGAGATAAAGCGCCAGGGTCCGCCGGTTGCGGAGTCCCACGGCCAGGTCGTTTTTACCGTCGCCATCGAAGTCGGCCAGCACCAGGCCGCTGGGGATGACCGGCGCCCGGATTTCCCTGTCGGCGGGCCAGGCATACGCGCCGTTCTTCTGGAAGAAAAAAAAGACATGGCCCTGATATTCGGGCTTGGGCCGGTTGGTGAGGCTGAAAGCGGCGACCGCCAGGTCGAGTTTGCCGTCGCCGTTCAGATCGCCGGCGGCGATGAAGACCGGGTTTGAGACGCCTTCGACCAAAACAACCGACGGTGTTATTCCCGTCTGCGCCGGGGCGACCATCGTCATGATCGCCGGCATCAACGCCAGCGGCCAGGATTTCCAGATAATCGATCCTGTATTTCGCATGACCGGCCGTCTCCTATAATGATCCTCTACTTCGTCTATTTTTGTGTTTCAAGTGTGTCGAATTCGCCGCACGCTGCCATCCGCCTTCGTCAAAATCGTAGGTGGACAGGCCGGGGCGCGCGAAACGCATGCCCGAAGTATTATCCGATGCGATCCCCTTGCTTCACTTCGCCGGCCGGAGAACCGCGTAACTGAGCATGAACCAGGGCGTGCCGGTCATGACGTCCGAGTCCTCCAGGTTCTCGATGCGCAGGGTATTCGGCACACCGTCGCGCAGGAAAGCTCCTTTCACGGGAAAACTGTGCGTGGTCCATTTATCCGGTGCAAACGGATTGGGCCCCTCGAACACGACGTTGCCGTTCATCAGGACGCGAATGCGGCAGGCCGGCTTGGCGTTATGGTCCAGCCCGGCGATGATCAACTCCGAGTGGCCGGCGAGCGCGTAGGGCAACTGGAACACGGCATCCATGGCGCGCGCCTTGGAGCGCGCCCCGTTAATCCAGAGAACATAGCGGCGTTCGGCGCTTTGCCAGTTGTAATAGGCGGGCGTACGGCCGGCCTTGAAGTCGTTGGGCGTCAGGATGACGCACCCCTGCTTCGGATCCACGCCGGCTTCCTTGGCCGCCAGGGCCTTGATCCGTTCGTCCAACTCGGTCATTTCCTTCAAATCCGGATTCTTCAGCAATTTCTGGAGATATTTTTCCCGATAACCGACATACAGGCTCAGGGAAATCCAGCGGGATTTGACGGGCGCGGGCGCGGTCTCGAAAAGCTTGACCAGGTGATCGGTTTTCCGGCGAACCTCTTCGACATTCTTCGCGGCCCAGGCGGTCGGCGTCATCCAGCCGTAGTCATCCATCGTTTCCAGTTCCTTGAATGCCTCGACCAGTGTCGGATAGGCGTCCGCGCCCACCAGTTTCTTGGCCGCCTCGATGCCGGAAGCTGCCGGGTCGTAGGCCTTGCGGTTCCACATGGCGTCATGCAGGGTCAGGGTGATATACGGGTCATCGCCATTGTAGGTATAGAAGGCCAGATCGTTGAAGAACCCGTCGTAGTACCAGTCTTTCCAGATGGTCATGGCCTCGGGGGGATAGGCGTAGTAGACGCTGCTGTGGTAGACGCCTATCGCGTTTTGCCAATAGACCGGTTTGCGCTGGATCAGGTTTGTGCTCCAGCGCGTATCCTCCGGGGTGACCTTTGTGGACTTGACCCGCGGCCCGGACCAGAAGATTTCGATCGCCTTCGGCAGCTTGCCGATGGCCGCCAGATATTCGTCGCGGGATTCGCCATAGGCCGGGCTGGGGTCGCTCGCCGGACCCGGATAGAAAGGCGGGCAAAAGAGGATTTTGAAGTTCGGGTATTTCGCAGCGACTGCCGCATACACCTTGTTCAGGAAATAGACGTCCGCCGCGCGCGCCGTGCCGAAGTCGCGGACGTCGTCCTGACTGATGGGAAAGCGGACATCGTCGTACAAGATCATGAGATGGCCGCCCGCCTCGGCCAGATCCATGCCGGCTTTTGTCACGAGCTCAAAATCTTCGTCGGACTTGGACCGGATGTTGTCTTTTAGAATCGAACTGATTGGCTGCATGCCGTCGTACCATTCGATGCGCAGCGGCTTCAGGAATGCGCCGATCTTCCGGATACGCGCCTGCCACCCCTGGTAAGTCTTGTCGTCCCGCAGCGCCGTTCGCCAGTTACACGTTGCCAGAAGAGATAGCGGCAGTTGGCGATACAGCATGCGAAGCTGCCGGTACTGGACCACGTTGGCGCGCAGGACGTTCACGCCGAACCAGGCTGCCGTCGCGTTGTTGTCGTCGGACATCGCCGTGTAGCCGCGTTTTCCAGGCGCATCGGGATAGTCAAGGATAGTTGCCCCCCGCGCTACCGGCCGCCCGTTCTCGACTTTAACCAGCTGGTTGAACGCCGTGATTGCCCAGAGCAGGCCGTGAAAATCCTTGCCCTTGAGGAAAACAATCGGTTTGCCGTCCTTCTGCGCGCAGTGCAGCAGATAGCCCTCGGCCCGGTCAGGAACGGATTTATCCTTGATCAAATCCTCGTTGATGCCGGTTTCCCCAATGAGGATCAGCGTGTTGCAGGGGTCTTTTGGGGCTTTGACGATGTCCGCCGCGCCGCCGAGGCGCCGGATGCGTTCAATGAGCAAGGCCACGCGCGCGTCGTCCGGGGCAATGTCTTTTCCCAGGAGCAAGCCGGTCTTATCCAAGGGCAGGAATTCGTCGCGGTACTCCGCCGACTGCGGGGTCGGATAGACCTTGCCGGTGTAATACGGCACATTAAAATCCGGCCCCTGCCGAGAGGAAGGAATTTGAGAGACTGCCACAGTGGCGCCGCCCGGTTTAGTCTCCTGCGTTTGTCCGCCCGCTGTCATTACGAACACGCCCGCTGCCACAGTCAGCCCGGCCATTTTGGCAAGCATCTTCCTGTTCATCGCTTTGCACCTTTTAAAACGTCATTTGCCTGTAACAATCGTATATATTTATAGGCGCCAATGTCCACCGTGCTGTAGCGAATGCGCGGCATGCCCGCTATTATACATCGATGTATCGGTGTTAAACTATCCGGAGTCACGCTCAATGTCAAGAGGCAGTTGAAAAACCTTGCGGATCACGCAATCATAACAATGCGAGCTTATCGCAACATCGCCGCCGTATTGGTTTAATGCCGGCTGCGCGCCCACATTCGACCCAAGCTTGCCATGTTTTTGCGAAGTCCGCTCCCGCCGTCGCTAGCAGCTATGGCGATCGATCAGGTGGCGTATCCGGGTTCACGGAACGTAACTACTCAGGTCGGCCAATTGTCCCAACGGCCGCACAGAAATCGAACGTCATTTCGAGCGGAGTCGAGAAATCTCGCGTAGGAACGACGGAGAGATCCCTCGACAAGCTCGGGATGACGGATGTGGGCGCTCGGGATGACGCAGAGGCGGAGCGGCAAGATATCGCCGAGGATAGCACTCAATGCGAAATCCCACGCTAAACCCGGAAGGACCTGTTTCCGAAACAACCTCGAAAACCGCAAAAATTGCCTTCCGGCTATAGCCATCAATGATTTGCGCCTCCGTGGCCTGCCCGGACGCCTTGGCGCGCATTGTCCCTTTATTTCTCGCTTTGTTTGCGAGCGTTATTTGAACGTTACAATCACTCCCCGATAAATACATTCGTAGGCGCCCATATCCACGGTGCCGTAGCGAATGCGCGGCATACCGCGCAAGTCCTTGTATGAGGCATCTCGCAACAGGTTCGTCCCGGCGTTAACGCAAGGCGAGCGTCCCTGCAATTGATAGCGTGTCTGATAGTCCCCCGTTCCGACCATGGCCGGATCGGCGCTGATGTTCCCCCCCATGTCATAAGGCTGGCCGGCCACGTCCGGCGCAAGGCAGGAATAGGCCACCGCGGAATTTGCCGTAAACCGGTAATTGTTCTCCACTCCGTCGGCCGTGTTGTAGTTGAAACGGATAATGCAATTCGACACCGCGTAAGGCCCCGTCTGGCCATTGCGCCCGTCAAGTCCTCCCGGGTATCCCGACACTAGCGACCAATTGCTGATCACCGTACAGTTGATCAGCGTCCCTATATATCCCGAAGACTCCGAGCCGCTCCGCTGGAAGATTGCTCCGGCGCGCGAGCTCACATTTTCTGCGATCAGGCAGTTGTAAAATTTGTGCCAGGTCGCTGACGCGGTTCCGGCAGCTCCCCCCGACGACGTGGTCAGCGATATTGCCGAGTTGCCGCGAATCACGCAGTTGCTGAGGAGGCAATAGACGCTAACGCCGCCTCCAGCTGACGCCGAATTGTTGACAATCTCGGAATTAAAGGCATAGGTTTGATAAAGGCCGCCACCGACACCGGGGGCGGTGTTGTTTCTGATCACGCTATCATAACAAGTCGAGCTTATCGCCGCGCCGCCGCCGTTGGTGGCGATATTGTTTCTCAGGATGGAGTTATAGCTCGGGCCGTAGGCCCTTCCGCCCCCGCTGTCTTTGGCCGTGTTGCCGACGATATCGCAATTACTCAGCGTGCCGCCATGCGCGCCGCCGCCGCATTGATCCAGATAAGGGGTGCCCCCGGATTCAAACGTGTATCCGTTCGTGATCGTGAAGCCCACCAGGTAGGATCCGCCATACGTTATCCCCTTATATCCCCTGATTGCCGCCGGCCCGCATCCGCCGGTGTTGGGGTCGGGCGCGCCGACAATGACAGTATCGGCCGGATTGGTGCTCATGGCGCGGATCGTTATGGCCAGCGGGCTATACACCCGGTTGGTTAACGTCGAGCCCGGGGTCACGGCCTTCCCGCCTTTGTCATAAATCCCGTTGGTAACGAGCACCAGGTCGCTGGCCACCGCCAGGTCCACCGCCGCCTGGATGGTCTGCTTGGCGGCGGCCCAGCTTTTGCCGTCGCCGCCATCATCCGGCCGGTTGCAGTCCGCGTAATAGGTCGAAGCCCACATCGGCGCCGCTAAAAAAAGCGCGCACCCGGCAACAAATATGCTTCGTTGAATGATCATAACACCTGCCTTCTGATACAATCCGTTCCTTCTACCGTTCATTGGCATTGCCGGCTCGATAAAAGCGCCGTTCGCAAACGTCAATTCAACGCAATAAAAAAATTGTCCCGCTGGGCGGCGGCACGGTCAGAATTACAAAGGAGCCGGGTTCGGACTCATTAACACCGGCAACCCCCCCGCCATTCGTCACCGCAAAGGATCCCGCAAATCCTGCATCCACGAGGTTGGTAAAAATCAAAAGCCTGGGCACATTAGCCGCAGCATTGTCGGGGTCGGCCAGGATTGTCTGCCCCTCGGCTTCCGAGATATGATGCCAGATTGCAATCCGGCCGCCGCCGCCGGCGCCGCCCCGGGCGCTTCCGACTCCATCTTGACTTCCGCCATAAGCGCTCAACAAAGCGTTCTCGCCAGGCAGGAATCTCCTGCCGGCCGCGATAAAAATTCCGCCGCCGGAGCCGGCGGCTCGGTAATTGCCGACGCCGCTCTCGCCGTTTGCCCGGAGTGTGCCGTTCAGGACAAACTTTTCCGCAGCCTTGATCCATACCAGGCCTCCGCCCGGTTTGGCGGCAAACCCGGCCAATCCGCCGCCGCCGCCACTGCCCGCAAATATCGGCGCATTGGTGTAGCCGTACGCAACGCCGCCGGCCGCACGCGCATAGTCGCCCTTTCCCCCATAGCCGCCGCCGCCGCCTCTTCCGTTTGATGCGTCGCCTTTCCCGCCGCCAGGCCCAAATCCGTCGATGCCTGCTATGTTGGTAGGTCCGGCATCGTAACCCAGCCCGTCGGCATCGAAACCGCCGCCGGCGTCGATCGTCACATTGTTCGCGGAGAAATAGGCCGACCCGCCGTTGGTGCCTTGTGATACGGGATAGATCCAGCAGTTGCTGGCGATGACGATGTCGCCTGCCACCGCGACGCGCGCGCCGTAGTCCGGCCAGGCTTCGTTTGTCGGACCGCAATAAACGTATAACAGGCTCTGGGTCGTGCCCTGGCTGGTGAGCTGGAGATCGCCGCATTCGATCTGCGTGTATTCGGGCGCATCTTCGATTTTGTTGTATCCGCTTCCCACCTGGAATATGACGCTGTCGACAACGAGGGATCTCGTGACCTTCATGGAAAAAATGCTTTCCGAAAAACATATGTTGCTTGTGGCAATGTATAGGCTATCCAGCGACAAGTTTGTCACCCCGTAGATGCGAACGTTCTCGAAATTGGACATGTTCGTTGTCAGCACGCTGTCGTCGGGCAGATAAAGCGTTCCGATGACCGGCGGCGGGGTGACATATACGCCTGCGCCTGTAGCGGTATTCAACCGGATACCGGGTTTGGGTTGTCCGCCCTGGTCGGCCTCGTCGTAAGCAATGGCGATGCGCCCGCCGCCGCCATGTCCGCTGCATACAAAATCGCTCGAGTAGTACCCGTTTCCGCCTTTGGCGATAAGGCTGCCGTTGGAACTGCCCCCTACCATTCCGCAGGTAATATAAATCGATCCGCCGGCGCCTCCTCCGCCTACTGCGCCACTATCTCTTCCGTTGGCATTGATCGTGCCTTCAATAGTTACCGTGCCGTTGCCGGCATCGATCCGGACCGCTCCGCCGCCGGCGCCCAGGCCCTGGCCGGCGCCGCCGCTGCCCGGCAGCATGGGCGCATTGGTTAAGTCATATGCGAGGCCGGCGGGACCAACCCCGTAGTAATGTGCCCGCCCTCCGTTGCCGCCGTGTCCGCCTGCGCCGCCATAATAAATTGTTGCGTTCTGCGCCAATCCGCCCCCCCCGGGGCCGCACCCGTTAGTGTAAAGGCCTCCCAAAAACCCGCGCCCGGAAACATCGATCTGCCCGCCGGCCTGCAAATTTAAATTAGTGCAGACGATCCATACGCGGCCGTTGGTCGGCCACTCGCCCAACTCGTTCGTCGTCAGGGCGCTGTTGGTCACGTGCGTGACGGTCGCGCCGTTCTGAATGATGACATTGGTGGCGGCAAGCTTCGTGTCCCAGTTCGAGAAGGTCAGCCTGGTCGTGGCGCCGGTGATCGTCAGCGAGGCGAGATTATAGGTGGCATTGGTCAAGAGCACGCTGCCGTTGGTGATGACGACCTCCGCCCCGTCTCCCGGGACCCCGGCTGGATTCCAGTTGTTGGCGTCGGACCAGTTCAGTTTATCCCCGCTGCCGGCGGTGTCCCAGGTTGTCGCCGCCCGGGCGGAGGGTAGGGCGATCGCCAGGGCCGCGGCAATGTAAATTACCACTAACCAGTGCTCTTGATGTTTCATATCCTCTCCAACCGATCGAGCTCATTCCTTATCGCGTTTGCCGGCGTCGCAGAGCTCCGCCCTCCATCGGATTCATTATTCACGTATTGGAGGGTCAAGCTCCTGCGAGACCGCTCTTTTCAACCGCCGGCGTCGCAGAGCTCCGCCCTCCATCAAATTCATTATTTACACACTCTCCCGTTCATCGGCGCTACGGCCTTGGCAGGAGCGTCGTCCTCCCATGGCATATTCAGCGCACTGAAAAAATTGTCCCCTTGGGCGGCGGCACGGTCAAGTAGACAACCGTGCCGGTGCCGGCGTCGTTTGCGATACTGTATCCGTTCGACGCTGTGCAGGAACCAAGAAAACCGGACATGGCCACGTCATTGGTGATAACGATTCTTTGCACATTAGCTGCCGCGTTGTCGGGGTCTGCCAGGATCGTCTGCTGGTCGGCTTCCGAAATGCGATGCCAGACCGCAATACGCCCGCCGCCGCCCCCGCCGCAATAATTAGCCGCGTTAACTATTGCTCCCGCGCCGCCATAGGCGCTCAATAGCCCACTGGCTGCGCCACGAAATTTATTGGCCACGATAAAAATACCCCCGCCGGATCCCCCGCCACTATGCGCGGAACCGCCAACAAATCTGCCGCCGTTGCCGTTGGCCTGGATGGTGCCGTCAAGAATAACCGTCCCCGTTGCCTTGATCCATACCAGCCCGCCGCCATCCCCATTTGGAGATTCAGTGCCGCCGCCTCCGCTGCCGGGGCAACGGGGAGCATTGGTCCAGGGATATGTGGGGCTTAAGGTAGAGGTCCAAGGGGTCTTCCCGCCTTTTCCGCCGTAGCCTGCTCCAGTGCCGTAGTTGCTTGCGCTGGCCACACCCTTGCCCGGACCGCACCCGTCACCCCTGGGGAGGAAAAGAGGTTTAGTGTAATAGCAACCGCCGTCATAACCCAAACCATTAGCGTCAAATCCACCGCCGGCATTAATGGTCACATTGTTCACGCTGAAAAACACCGAGCCGCCGTTGGTGCCATCCGATACGGGACAAATCCAGGAATTGCTGGCAATAACAACGTCTTCCATGACAGTGACGCGCGCGCCATAGTTCGTTACCACGTCATTCGTCGGTCCGCTATATACATAGAGCAGACTCGGGTTTGTGTTCTGGCCGGTGTTGAGCTGCAGCCGGCCGCAAGCGATCTGCACATACTCGATTCCGGATCGGGGGTCTCCCAACTGCAAGGTGGCGGTGTCGATCAGCATGGTGTTGGACACCGTCAAGATAAAACGGGGCTCCGAAAAAATGATGTTGTTGGTTACGACGGGATTAGTCAAGGACAGGTGATCGACGGACCAGTTAGTTATCCCGTAGAAACGCACGTCCTCAAAATTCGACAGATCCGGCTGCAGAATGGTTTCGTCGGGCAGATAAAGGGTCCCGCTGTAGCCGGGGCCGCGGTACCCTCCTAAGCCCTTGCCGTGTGCGATATTGAAGCGGACACTCGGTTGGGGATCTTCTCCGCCCTGGGCCGCCGGATCGTAGATCACGGCAATGCGTCCGCCACTTCCCTGGCCGGATTCCAGATAACGCGCGTTGCCGCCCTGGGCGGTAAGCAGGCCGTTGGTCGTTCCCGCAAACGTGCGGCATTTAATGTAAATCGAGCCCCCGGACCCGCCGCCCCCATGTTGGCGGCCGATTAATCCGTCGGCGTCGATAATGCCATTGATGATGACGGCGCCATTGTCCGCTTCAATCAGGACCGCTCCGCCACCGGCGCCGCCGGCCAAACTTCCACCACCGCTGCCGGGCGTTATAGGGGCGTTGGTTGAGTCATATGCGGCGCCGCCGGCGCCCTGCGATCCTCTCCCGCCTATCGCGCCGTGGCCGCCGCCGCCCCCATAATTGGCGGCGTTGCTCCCGATGCCCCCGCCCGGACCGTACCCATTGGCATATGACTCTCCCCCAATATATCCTTGCCCCTTAGTGTCAATTTTCCCTCCAACCTGCAGATCGAAATTGGTGCAGACGATCCAGACCCGGCCATCGGCCGGCCATTCGCCCAATTCGTTCGTGGCCGTGGCCGAGTTGGTCACGTGCGTGACGGTCGCGCCGCTCTGAATAATGACATTGGTGGCGGTAAGCTTCGTGTCCCAGTTCGAGAAAGTCAGCCTGGCCGTGGCGCCGGTGATCGTCAGCGAGGCGAGATTATAGGTGGCATTGGTCAAGAGCACGCTGCCGTTGGTGATGACGACCTCCGCCCCGTCTCCCGGAACTCCGACAGGATTCCAGTTGTTGGCGTCGGACCAGTTCAGTTTATCCCCGCTGCCGGCGGTGTTCCAGGTCGTCGCCGCCCGGGCGGCCGTCAGGCCGATTGCCAGCGCCGCAACAATGCAAACTATCCTTGTTAAACCCGACCATCGCTTTTGATGTTTCATGTCCTCTTATCCTCCGGTAGCGTTGCGTTCTGCCCTCCTTGCGGCGCTTCGATCAGTATCGCCCATACTCCCGCACCGCTGCATACAAAGTGCGGTAGTTCTCGGCGGGAATCCCCGTCACCTCACCGGCCACCCACAGGGAAAGCCGGCCCTTTCCTTTAACTTCAGGCGTGAAGAAGTCCTTGGCGGCCTGGCGGATGGCGTCGGGCGTGGTGCGCAGGATGGAGTCCGAGATCACGGCCTTGATCCAGACCTCATACCCGATCTCGCGACGCACCTTGCCGACGTCATTGATCGGCCAGGTCAGGGCATCGATGGCAGTCAGGCCAAATCGTTTCTGCATGAGCGGAAACAGGTGCGTGCCTCGTCCGCAGTGATGCAAGGACGTGCTTGGCCGTTTCCCGTATTTGCGGGAGAGTTTCAGAATGAGCGCCACCAGAAATTCGTCATATATCTGCGGCGACAACATATCGATACCATGATCGAAAAGACCATAGAGCCCGAAAGTGCCTCCGTCCGGCGTGTCCAGTGCATGGGGAACACCTTCCATGGCGCTCCAAGCGCGATGCAGGGCAATGTGCCATTCTTCGATCCGTTCAAGAAAGGTATGAACGAAATCCGGGTCTTCATACATGTCGGCCATGATCTCCGGCCCGCGGATATCCAGCGCCGTGCTGAACGTGCCGCCGCCGATGGACGGCAGACTTGGCTTGAAGCGTTTCACCGGTTTGCCGAGAAAGGTCAATCCGGCATTGCAGATCCGGTCAAAGCGGTCCATAAATTCCCGCTGTCGCGGCAACAGGCCGCTCGTGAACAGGTCGGGCATGGGCATATCGCGACACTGCTCGCGCGAGAGATGGGCGCACTCGTGCGCCGGTACGGCGTCCGGGCGGAACACCACGGGGCAGCCAAAACAGGAGGCCGAGGCGACCGGATGGAAATCAACGTATACCGACCAGGTTGCCGGCGTTCCGGCCAGGAGGGTGTCGCCAAACGGCAGTTCCTTTGCGCGCCGTTGCCACTCAAGCTGGAGCCGGAGCATCTCGTCCGGATTCTCGTAGTAAGTCCGGTAGTCGATCCGGTTCTCCTCCAGATAGAGGGTGCGGGCGCCGGTGAAAATTACGGGAACGCAAGTCGGCCGGTCGGCTTTATACGCGTCCCAGACTTCACGGACTTCGCGATTGTGCTCCTCAACCCAGGGCTCGCGAGGATCAATCTGAAATGACGGTGACAACTTCATGGTGTAGTCCGCTTGTGCATGGCATGGATCCGCGATTTCGCGGTTTTGTTCGATCGTTGCTGCTCCAATGCGAGCCATGTCCAACCTAATTATATTTTTTATCGCTAACGCGGAAATCAGCGGTTTTATTTTTGACTATATCATTCATGTAATCAACGAATTACACGCATGGCAAAAAACCGGCTTTTTTTATAAGCAGTTCCTTGTGTTTAAGCTTCTGACGATTGCAATATCTTGGTCAGCGATTTTATAAATACGACTGCCTGGCGCATCATGCCCAGGTCGTTGGGATGACATCCATCAACCGTGCCTTCGAAATCGTTGCCCAGCATGCCCTTGTTTGGCAAAAAATACAGGCCTTTTATTCCAGCTTTGATTAATTTTGCATGGATCATGCGCAAGATATGTCCTGTCTCGGTCAGGGCATTCCTGAAGTTGGATTTTTCAACAAGCAGAATCGGAGTGCCTGGATGCATTTCGCGTAGTTTCCTTACAAACGGCTCTGCCCGCTCATTAACCTGGCCGGGATTCATGTTCCAGAGACAATCCAGGACATAAATGGAGGGGTCAAGTTCCGCCAGCAGATCTGCCATTTCCGGCTCCATCCTGCCGCTTCCGGAAAACCCCAGGTTTATGACGCGAACATCCAGCTCGCGGCCGACAATGGCCGTGGCGGCCATGCCAGGGCGGGAGGCGCACCCGCCCTGGGTGATCGAGGTGCCGTAAAACACGATCGGCTTGCGCCGATCCCTGCGGGATGGTTTGGGAATCGAGATGGTCTTGCCCTTGGGAATGCCGATCTGGATGGATTTCACGCCGTTGTATAATGGCAAATACAAAATATTTTCGCTTCCGGCCGTCAAATTGAACGATGCGCGATTCTTTGCTCCCGTCGGACGGCCATTTCCAAAAAACCGGAACTTGCCGCCGGCTTCGTTTCGGCCATAAAGGTCTATTCCGCTGACTCCCGTGGCCGGCATGTGGGGCATGGCAAGATTATCCTTCAGAAGGCTCCAGCGCACCTGCATGGACGCGGAATCGGTTGTGAAGCGAACACATATTCCGGCGGTATCATGACTCAAATCCCAAACGGCAGCCGGTACGAGGCCTTTGGCTTTCGCCGGAAGGCGGTCGTAATAGGCCGCCGTGTCAGTCCAGCCTTTGCCCTCGACCTTGAGCAGTTGGCAATCATACCACACGATGTTGCCGTCCGGGTCTGCCTTGCCATGCTTTGGGTCAATCTTAAGGATGCGTTTCATGGCGCTCATTCAGTTGGCTTTTCTCCCGGTTGAACGTTACTGATGCATACTGTACCCATAACCCAATTATGCCTCTCTCCCGGCAGTGTGGCGAATTTGGTTCGAAAAAAACGGCGGCGATCTTGGGCTGTCTGCGGGTTTCCTCCATAGGCGGACAAGTCCCGCGCTTGCGCATACATGAGCATGGCGCTGCGCACGGCGCACCCGCATTCGGCCCAAGCCTTGTCCCGCTCTGAAGCGGGATTGCCTTGTTTTTTTCGAATCCGCCTCCCTCCGTCGCTAAAAGCTATGGCGGGCAAGCCGGCGGCAATCAAATTCGTCACACGGTGACATCGCTTACGCGGAAATCAACAGGTGTTGACGGTTGTGTTGTTTATAGCCTTGAAATCAGTGGTGTCCAAAACAACATTCCCTCTCCCTTGGGAGAGGGTTAGGGTGAGGGGAATGCCGGCAAATGCGCCCCCTCACCACAGTCCTCTCCCAAGGGAGAGGATTAGGTCTCGTCAATCGACAACGTCAAAATATTGCTGTGTTATCAACGATTTCACGCATTCTGATATTATTATTTTGGACAAGAGTGCCTTGAAATAAGAACCTAATTTGTGGAAACAATGCAGGATCTTCTTGTTTTCCATTACGGTTCCCAATGTTTAAGGTTGGCCCTTTTTCCCCGCGGGGAAGGGGGCGCCACCCTGGTTCAGATAGATGGCCACTTGTCCCTGGCATTGCACAATCAGGTCCGGCCAGCCGTCGCCGTTCAGGTCCGCCGGGATAGCAGACAGCGCCTTGTTGCCGACGGCCAGAACCTGGTCGGGGCGCGACGCGTCGGCGGGCAATTGTCCGTTACGGTTGATGAATAGGCGCAGAGTGCCGGGTTCATGGCCGCAAAGAATCAAGTCGGCCAAACCGTCCCTGTTCAGGTCCGCCACATAGAGGGTGTCGCCGGAGCCATCGAGCGTTATCCCGGGCGGGTCCTCCGGCTCGAAACCCATTGGTCGGTTCTGGGTATACACCAGCGTCCGCCACTTCGGCTTTCCGTTCTGTGCCTGTGCCACCTGCATAAGAATGTCCGTCCGGCGGTCGCCATTGATATCGGTGGCGATTGGCAGCCGCCAGGCTTCGGCGGGTCCCACCGGAATCTCGGTAAATCGCGTGGTCTGCATCGGGCCGATATTGAAGCCATACTGCCACGCGGGACTTTCCTCGCCAATAGCAAAGGGGCCGTAAAAGAGGCGCAGGAAAATCGTCTTTCCCGGTCCGGGGCGCTGCGTGGTCAACACGTCGGTTGTGCCGTCGCCATCCAGATCGGCGGTGATTGCCCAATGGTCGGTGTAAATGTCGCCAAAGTATCCCTTGCGTAGCGTGTCGTTCGGCAACAGCGCCACCCAGCGCGGCCCGGCGAGGAAATCGCTGGCGGAGTCTTCGCCGAGTTTGCCGCGCCATGTCAGCGGTCCGTAGACTCCGGAGTCGTGGCCTTCGGCTTTCACCAGCTTCCTGGCCGGATCCAGGCCGTGCTTGCCGAGAAAAATCTGGAAAGCGACCTTTGTATCGCCGGCCGATACGGCCAGGTCGGTCTTGCCGTCCGTATCGAAATCGCCGACAAGACAATAGCTGGCTCCGCCGACAATCGCGATTTGACGGTCGGGCGTGTTAGCGAAGCTTCCGCCCTTGTTCAAAAAGATTTTCAGATCCTTGCCGCGCTCGAACATAACCAGGTCGGTCTTGCCGTCGTTGTCGATATCGCCGGTCTCGCAGCCTCCGCACTTCGGAAAGACAATCATGCCGTCCTGCGGGTCGGCCCATCTGCCGTTTTTATTGAGGTAAATATAAACGGCGCCTTTCGGTCCGCCGACCCATGCCGCCAGGTCCGGGGCGCCGTCGCCGTTGAAGTCGGCAATTTTCGTGCCGCCAATGAAGGACCCCGGCTCGGTCGGAGGCCTGAGCAGGGAAGCGCCCTCTTTGTGGTCGAATAAACCGAGCTTCTCGTTCGCCGCGCCGCAGAAGCCCGACAGAAGCAAAAGCCCGACGAGAGAATAACAACATGACTGGAAGCGCATATATCCATCTCCTTTTTAAAATCTTTAGTTTGTTCCGCCTATAGCCGGGCCGGCCTGATCACGATATAGTTGACCAGCAGGTATGGAGGTCCGCGATGGCCGGCGCTGTCGTCCATTAACCGGACAGTGAGTTTGTTATAGCGTTCGATGTATTTATCCGGGATCACAAAATTCCAAGTGGACCACGCGCCTTCTTTGAACGGCGACGGGCCCTCGAAGAACGCCTTGCCGTTCAGGGCGAGTTGCATGCGGCAGGGCTGTTGCCCGTATGCCGCCTGCCCGCGTATTATCACCGTGCAGGCGCCCTCCGGCGGGTAGGGGATTGCCTCGAACGTCGCCTCCAGCCGGGGATACTTCGATTTGCTGCCGTAAATCCACGTTGCGTAACGCCTCTCGCCCGGCGAAACCAGCGGCGCGACCTCGTGGCCGCCGCTGAGGTTGAACGGCGCGATGACAATATCGCGCCCGGCGATGAAGGCGCCGTCCTGTTTAGCCTGGTCCTCGATGGCGTTGCCGATGTTGCGATAGCGCAGCAGCGTTTTGTTTGCGCGAATGTCCTTGATGAACTTCTTCCACGGAGCGAGAACCACGGCGGTGTTCAGCCACTGCGCTGCCGCGGGTTTGTCGGCGACAACCGCGGTGCACAATGCCTCGGCTTCGGCCACGTCTTTTTCAATGCGGTCAATATCCTGGGCGGCCTTTGGACACGGGGTCAGGTTATACTTGGCGTGACTCGCCAGCAATTCGCGGGCGCGGTCCAGCGAAGCAAAGGCGTCCGGGCCGGCCAGTTTCTCGACGGCCTGCCGGACGGAGCGCTTGGCGTCGTAGCCTTCCACGTTCCACAGGCAATCGAGGTTGCCTATGAGGAAGGCGCCCATCCGGTTGGCGTTGAACTTGTAACCCGCGATGTCGTCAAAGAAACCCGGGTAGTGCATCGTCTTCCAGCCATCCACCGGTTCGGTAAGCTGATCCATCTCGTTCACGTCTATGACGCCGTTTTGCCAGATAACCGGCTTGCGCTGGATCAGGTTCGTGATCCACTGCATGTCCTCTTTGTCGTACTTGTACGACTTGACCCTCGGTCCGGTCCAGAAAATCATAAAATCCTTCGGCAGGCGCTCGCCGAACGCTTTTAAATATTCGTCACGATCGTCGTCTCCTTTATACCAGGCGGCCATGCCGCCCTTAGGGCCCCAGTAAAACACCGGGCAAACGATGAACTTCATCCGGGGGAATTGCGCGCGGCAGTCCTTGTAGATGCGGTTGAAGAAATAGAGGTCAGCCTCCTTCATGGTCCCGAAGCGCGCCTTGTCTTCAGCCGCGAGCGGCGGGCGGTAGTCTTCCCAGTAGAAGGCCAGGCTGCCGCCGGCTTCGCCGACGATTTTCGCCCAATACATGAAGTACCGGTAGTCCTCTTCGCTGCTGGAGCGGAATTGCGTTCCATATCGCAGGTAGGGCGCAAAACCGATGAACCAGTCCACTCCCAGCGGCGTGGCGAATGCGCCCAATTCCCGGATCTGCGCTTCCGCCTTTGTCGCTGACTCCGAGCCGGGGGCGCGGAACAGGTTCGGGTAGCGGGGGAAGAGAAATATGTAGGAGCGGAGAAGCATGTTTGCCTTGTAGTTGAGCAGATAGCGGGCGGCATCCTTGAGCGTCTGGCCTTTTCCGAGCGTCCAATCCGACATGAGTTCCGCAAAACGGTTTTCCACGCCCGGGTAATCGCTCACGTTGGCCGCGCGCGCGACGCAGCGCCCGTCCCGGGCCGTGATGAGCTGTTTAAGCGAGATCAGCGCCCAGAGCAGGCCGCGCACATCGTGCCCTTGAAGGACGATAATCCGCCGGCCGCCATCCTGGAAGGACTTAATGGCATAGCCTTCGCTCCGTTTGGGCACATCGAGGCCGGCGGCGAACGGCGTGTCGCCCACGGCAATCACGGTCGAGCACTCCGCCTTGGGCGAAGCGATGAACTCATACGCTCCCCCATATTGCGTAATGCGCTCGAGGAGCAGCGCCAGGCGCGCATCGCTCGCTTCAACCCCTTTGCCCAGGAGAATACCTGCCTTGTCCAAAGGGCAGAAGTCCGCCCCGTATTCGGCCTGCCTTGGCTCCGGCAGGATGCGGCCGTTATAGCATGGCATCATGAAAGGATCGGTCTTCAGGCGCTCGGCGACCGTGTTCGTGTTCTCCGCCGGCGCAATGCCGGCCGTAATCAGGAGAAATGTCAAATACCATTTCCAAACCGATGCCCGCATATACGATTGCCAATTAAACATCAAAATCTCCTCCTATTGCCCGATGTCAGCCTCTACATCAACATACCGTCCGATGAACACCTCGTCAAACCACAACGTGCTGTTCGCCTGCATCGCCTGCGCGCCGCACTGCCCGAATCTGATCGTCTTGGTTACGTCGAACCCGAAAGTCGTCAAACAGCCATAATGTTCGCCCAGGTTCTGACCGTTGAGCAGGACCTTGGCGTAGAAATTGATGCCGTCAAAATCAATCCGGACACTTCGCCCGTCATTCCAGGCGGCGGGCGCGGTGAACTCCAGCCGGTACCAGGCCGCCGAGCTTCCCGTCCAGTCACCCGGGACCCGGGTTTTCCCCCATTGGCCAGCCGTAGGGATCGCATCTTCCTTTGCCTGTCCGTAAAAATCCCATTCGCCGTTAAGGCAGATACGTGTGCGTCCGCCTTCGTCCCTTAACGGCTGACTACGGTGGGCAGGCTGACCCGCAACGGTGCTCTCGATGCCCGATGCCGTTGCCGCCGTTGTGGCCGTTGCCGCCGTTGTGGCCGTCGCCACCGTTGTGGCCGTCGCCACCGCCATAATAAGCGCGAATTTCACCATTATCCGGATGGATTGCATTTGAGGTTTCATTTACTTTTTCTCATGTGTGATCCGGGATTTTTTACAGATGCAATGCCCGCGGGTTCCGCCGCATTCGGGGCAATAGGAAATATTCGTGCCGCTGGGGAACCCTTTGGCATGGGCCGGAGCCAGAAAGACAAACCCGGCTCTATAAACATTGCCTTCCACCCGGGCCGTGACCTTGACCGCGGCATCCGCCTCGGTTTTGCCGGTAGTGACTATCCAGGCGGCGGAATCGTCCGGATCGGGACGCGCTTGCCAGCCGCGCGGCGCCTTCAGCGTCACTGCGCCGCGCACCGGGGCGCCGTTGCGCCGCAGCGCCACGCATAAACGCCGGCCGATTCCCGGATACATGACCGGGGCGCCATGGTAATGCAGGGTGATCTCAAGATCCCGATCCAGGACCGCCGCCGCGCAGACGTCCTGGCTCGCTGCCGCCATCGCCGCCTCGTTGTGATGCAACCGTGTTTTGACGTCGGGAGGAATTCTCTGGGTATTTCCGAATGAGACCGCCTGGCTGCGCTGCTGCGCCAGCCGTTCCGCCAGCGCCACGGTGCGATCAGTCAATTCGGCAAGGTTCTTCGGCGCGTTGATTTTCCCGGTCAGCCTGAACAGGATTACGTCTTTGCCGACCGGCTCGCTCCAGCGTTTCGGGATGCCGGCGGTGCCGCCGAGTATGCCCAGGAGCGCGCCCAGCGTGGCGCCGGTACAATCGGTGTCGTAGCCGCAGTTCACGGCCTTGCACAGCTTGTCGCCGAAACCCCGGCCGTAGAGCCAGCCGAGCAGGATGAATCCGTGATTGGCGATGGCGTTACAGGGATGGATGTTTGCATACACCTTCACGATCCGGTCGCGGGCGTAGGCCCACGGCCGGTCGTTTTCCCATAACCAGAGCGCCTCGCGGGTTACCCGGGCGATATCGCCGGAGGGTGGTATCATGGCCAGGCCCAGGCGGATCAACTCGCGCGGGTCCTGCATGATGAACGCCGCGCTTTCCACGGCCGCCCAGAACATTTCCCCCCACATCCCTTCGCCGCCGGAATGATCCATGGCCGAATCCATCCAGGCCATCGCCGCCGCCTGCTGGGGATTGGCGGGCGACACGCAGGCCCAGATTTCGCTCCGGATCGGAGACCCCATTTCATCAACGAAATAATTTTCGAACCAGCCTGAAATCGGCGGGCGCAATCCCCGGATGAGATTGCGGCCGCACATGCCGTATTCGTTCCAGGGATAGGCCAGCAGGTAGCGGTTCCAATATTCCGCAAAATGGGGCAGGAGCGGCGGAATTCCCCGCTCCTCCAGCATTTGCAGCCACACGAGCTGGAGATCGAGGTCGTCGTTGGGCAGCGGTTCGGTCGGCACCGGGCGGTAAAAATCGAGGTCGTTGACGTATAGCATCCGTTCCCAGGGAGCGCCGAGGGTTCCACCGATGTTTTTCCCCAGCCAGCAGGCGTAAACCTTGTCCCGGAAATTCTTGCGGCTTAATTGAATGGCGCTCATGGTTTTGTTTTTCCTTTTATCTGTTTCTGCTTTTAAGCGCATACACCCGTTCCGGCGTCGCAGTCCCGATACCATCTTATTGATTCAAGAAAGGTTTTTTTCATGGGGGGTCGAGCTCCAGCGAGACCGTTCTTGCCTGCGGCGTCGCAGAGCTCCGCCCTCCAATATCGCATAAAAAATGTTTTCATGGAGGCTCAGGTTCCCTCGCTCCCGTTCATTTCATGGGCCGCAGCACGGCGTAATTGAACATGAACCAGGGCGCCCCCTCCAGGTTGCTGGAATCTTCCAGGTTGGCAATCATGAAAGTGTTCTCCTGGCTGGTGAAAAAGGCTGCCGGAACCTTGAACGTATGGCGGGTCCACGCCTCGGGCTGGAACGGATTCTCGCCCTCGAAAACGACCTTGCCGTTGAGCGTGATCTTGATCCGGCAGGGAGGCTGGCGATTGTGGTTCAGCGCGCAGAGCGTCAGCTCGTAGTCCGTGACCGGCGCCTGGCCGCCCGGCGACATGAACACCACGCTCATCTTATCGTAGCCATCCGTCTTTTTCCCGTTGATCCAGCAAACAAAACGGCCCTCAGCCTTGCCCCAGCCGTAGACGCGCGCCGGCCTCTTCAACGTGAACGATCCAGGAGTCAGGACTATGGCGCTTGCCGGATCGGCTTGCGTTTCCTTTAGCGCCAATGCCTTGATCTGGTCGTCGGCTTCCGCCAACTCCTTAAGGTTCGGCAGGGCCAGTAAGCGCTTCAGATAGTTCACGCGGCCCACGCTACCGTCCCGATACCCTATCCATTTCTCCGCGCCTTTGGGCAAAACGGCATCCAGGGCCTTGCCGGCTTCAACCAACTCCGCGGTGCGCTTCTTGACTTCTTCGAGGTTGCGGGCCGCGGCCGAGTTGGGCTTGGAACCGTAGGGATCGAACCACGCGAGCTGGGCGCAGAATTCCACCAGCTTCGGATACGCGGTTGCGCCCACAATCTTCTTGTCCGCCTCGGCAATGGAGGCAGCGGGATCGTACGCTTTCCGGTTCCAGAGATAGTCGTTCAGGGCCATGTTCAAAAGAAAGCCGCCATTGTTGATCGTGTAGAACGTCAGGTCGTCGAAGAACGTGTCGTAATACCAAGTAGGCCAGACAATGACCGGATCCGTAGAGTAGTGCGTGATCTGGTCGCCATGCAGGATGCCGAAAGTGTTTTCCCAGAATACCGGTTTGCGGCGCGTCAGATCCGTGAACCAGCGCGTGAGTTCCGGCTTCTCTTCCGCCGAACGAACGGCCGGGCCGGTCCAGTATATCTCTATGCCCGCCGGCAACGCGCCGACCGCCTTCAGGTAATCCTCGCGCGGCTCGCCGTACCACCCATCGGCGGGACTCGTGGGTCCCCAGTAAAACGGCGGACAAAAAAGCAGTTTGAAGTTAGTGTGCTTCGCGCGCACCGCGTTGTACAGCTTCGCGAGAAAATACACGTCGGCTTCCCTGGCCGACCCGAAATCGCGCTTGTCGTCCGGGTGGATGGGAAACCGGAAGTCGTCGTAAAGCAGGCCGAAGTTTCCGCCGCGTTCGGCGCAATACATGGCCAAGTCCAATAGAATGCGAAAATCCTCATCCGACTTGCTTCGGATCTGGAGGTTCTTAACCGGGTCTTTTTCGTCGGTGCAGAAGTTCGGCAGGATGCAATCGTACCACTCGATGCCCAGCGGATTAAGTGTGACGGCGATCCCTTCAATCTTGGCTTTCCATTCCTTGGCGTATGTCTGTGTATCCTTGCGCCACGTGCCGTGTGAACTCCCGAACATCTGGCGGGCCATCCGATAGACCACGATATTCGGCCGCAGGCAGTTGACCGCAAACCAGGTGTTGTCGAGCGCCGGGCCGTCATTTCCCGCCAGGTATGACCGTTTGCCGGCCACATCCGGGTAATCTACAACGCGGACCAGTCGTGCCACAGGCCGACCTGCTTGCTTGGTCACAAGCTGGTTGAAGGCCGTCACGGCCCAAAGCATGCCCAACTTGTCATTGCCCTTAAGCGCGACGACCGGTTTGCCGTCTTTCTTTGCGGGCGCGATCAGATAGCCCTCCGGTTTGTTCGGCGGCGTCCCGGGGCACAGTGATGCGGCTATGGCGCCTTCGCCCACGCAGATAAAGGCGTCATAATCGCCCTGGCACGCGGCCACTACCTGGCAGACAGCGCCATAGCGCTCCAGCCGCTCGCGCAGAACGGCAACAGGTCCGCCTTCCCGGGCCACGCCTTGGCCAGGCACAATCCCGACGCGGGCCAGGGGAACGAACTCATCAAGATATTTTACTTCGCGCGGCGCAGGGTAGATTGTGCCGGTGTAGAGCGGCACGGCAAAAGCCGGTCCGTCATGCGCATTAGTCGTAGCCGCGGATGGGAGAGAGGCCGCCAGCAGCCGGCCGTATCCCGGCAAAATATACATCATTGCTATGACGCCTCCCGCGAGCATCGCCGTTGCCGCTGCGCGTTTATTTGTCGTCATGTCTGTCCCTTTCTTGTTTTCAGCCCGAATGATTCATGAACGATCATGAATCATTCACTAACGCGGGCTATGCCCGAAACCCAAGGGAGGGCGGGCATTCTGCCCGCCGCGGACAGCGACACGCTGTCCCTCCCAACCAATAATATAGACGCAAAAACGTGTATAATTTTCGGAACTTAATGCAAACATTTGCGAGCGTGGTTTGGTTTTGCCGTCTTTTTTCTCCAAGTCACATCCACTTCCAATCGAATCCGGCCCGGGGCTGTATTGCCGCTGAGTTCGAGATAATAAGAACCCCATCCCGCCTTGCGCGGATACCGGTAGCGGTGGACTTCGCACAGCACTCCGTTCAGCCGCGCGGCGATGGCCTCGACGCAGGCCGGATCGTCGAAGGCCAGTTCCAGCACGACATCATCCTCATAGCTGCGCATCTGTCCAAATTGGAACGATTCGATGAAAGGCAGGTTGAAGACGGTGGAAAAAGTCTGGCTCGGGGAGCATGGAACCGAAACCGGGCTGGGTTCGGGCGTTGGAGGTGGCGGCGGCAGGCATCCGGCCTTATCGCCGGCGATGACCTTCAAGTCCACCTGTACGTCCAGGTTTTCGCTGTACGCGCCGCTGATGAGCCCGCCCATGAAGCGGCAACTCCCGATGCGGGGCAGATCCACCTCGACTTCACCCGGCGTGACGCGCCAGCGGGTCAGCGCGCGGGGGGCGGGTTCGCGCGGCATGGTGACTTCGATCAAGGCAACCGTCCCATGTTGCGCAGCGATCCGGGCGCTGCAGGGGAATGTATACATCGGCACGGTCGGAACATGGACCGCCTTGGCGTCCTCCACAGCCTGGCAGGATGGAAAGACCAGGCCCAGCCGGAGCGTCTCGCCTTGGGGGGCCCGTAACGCCAGCCGGTAGCCTTCGGCCGTGCTTGTCACTTCCGCCGGGTGGCCATACACACGCAAGCCTGCGGCGGGCGTGTAGGGCTCGATGGCCAGGTAGCGAACGCTCTCGGGCGGGAGCGTGCAGTTGATGGAATCGCCGTACGCCGCCGACGGCAGGGACTGCTCGACAATGGGATGCTTCCGCGGATAAATCTCTGAGAGCAGAAATCGGTCGCCGCCGGCCAGGCCGATCGCGCCGTCCAGGGTGAACTGGGTGCGGCATGGAAATGGGTTCTGGTTGATCAGGCAAATGTAACCATGATTGTCCCGGATATGGGCATAGATTTCCGCGTTGCCGATCCCCGGCGCACCAGCCACGCGGGCGGTGTGCTTCCACACATCGAAATGCTCCTTCGCAAATACCATCCAATGCCGCATGAAAGCCGCGCATGCCTCGCGGCGTTTGGCCGGCAGGCGATCGAAGAAAGGACGCACCTCGGCGGGGCAGATATTCGGCGTGACGGCCAGTCCCTGGAGGAAGCTGTACTCGAACGTGCGTGTGTCCGGCACGCGGCTGCGCGGGAAGGCATAATATTCGCAGTTGGTGAAGAACCGGAACGGTACAAAATAGCGGTCATGCACGGACACCATCTGTTCGCGCCGACAATCACCCAGCATTTTAAGGGCGTTCAGGGTCGGTGCGTAATTCCGCACGTGGGGATCGGTCAGATATACGTTCGGGTTCCACCAGGCGAGTTTCGGCATGAATTCGAGCCAATTGCCCGAGTTAGTCCAGATCATGAATTCCGGATGCACGGCCGCAAGCGCCTCCATCAGTCGCACCATGCCGCGCACTTGCGCATAGAGATCTCCACCCGGATGGCCGTGTTGTTTTGAATAGCAGGGTTGCAGATTCAGCATATCGAAGCAGATCATCTGCTCGTTGTAGGCCCGGCAGTGTTGCACCACGGCGCCCAGAAGCCAGTCCAGATACTCCTTGCATCCCAGGCAGTAGCGCGGATAGTCATACCCCTTTTCCACGCTCAAGATCGGCGGCTGGCCATTCTCCTTCAGGCACATCCAATCCGGGTGGCCTAATTTCCGGTGGGCGTAATCATAGTGAGGGCAGTAGACGATATCGGGATTGGCATAATCTCCAATCCTAACGCCGACCTTGCGCCCGACATCCACCATGCGCCGGAGCGCTGCGCCGGTCTTCTCCGTGTCCGGCCAGTCGAACATTCCTTCAAAAATCTGGTAGTATTCGACGCCGATCTCGCCCATCAACCGGATTTCTTCCTCCAGCAGGTCCGGATGAAGCGCCAGGGTGGCGTTATCGTCCATTGAGTAGAACACGCGTCCTTCGCGGCATTCTGTGAGCCGGTTGTTGATGCAGGCCGAAATCAACATGGGCCGCTCGAACCGCGGCGGGAAACGCCGTTCGATATAATCGCTCACCGCCTCGATTTCCGCGCGATCAAACTCGTCCACACGTACGCCGGACAGGGCGCAGGCGCCGATGCTCAGGGTGTGACACGTATAGTCCTGGCCGGCGTGTAATTGGTCGTGCGGCGGATACGCGATCCCGGCCGGGCCGATTTTGCTGTATGGAAAATCGAGCGAAAGGAAGAACGAGATATTGCCTTTGCGCAGGAAAAATACATTGTCCTGGAGCCGGGTGCGATGAACGGCGCGCTCGCAAGTATCCTCCCACCCACCCGCGAACCAGCGGACATTTCGGAGTAGGCAGTCCCGGGACGCCCTGGCCGTCAGGGTTAGCGTCAAGAACGGGCCTGTGGAGACGGTCCATTGTCCTTCCACCGGCGCATCGGCGTCCAGCTCGAAGAGCCGTCCGTGAAATTTTACGGACTGGCCCGCGGCCGCCAGCGATATTTCCTGGTTGGCGACCTTCAGTTCAACCGGAACAAGCCGCCGGGCGGCCCAATCAAATCGTTGATCTCTTCCTATCGGTTCCGTCTTCATGATGAACCGTCATCTGCCCATAGCGATCGTTCCCTGACAAATGCATTCATAGGCGCCAGACTGCAATACGTCCGGCTGTTTCACGGAACGAATCTTTCAATTATAACTGACCGTATCAACCGTGCACAGTTTCAATCGTTCCCGGTCAAGTTCTATGCCCAGTCCGGGATCGTCCGGGATATGAATAACTCCGTTCACGATCGGATAAGGTTTTTTGACGAGGCTCGGCTCCCGGTCGAAGGTGTAATTCCCCTTTGCCGGGCAGTTATAATATGGCATGAACCCGATATCCTCGCAGGGACGCGGCAAGCCGATCACGGAACTCAACATCTGAAAGGCGGCGTCCTGGATGCCGAAACGCCCGCTCGAACCGATGGCTGTCGGAATCCCGGCGGCGGCGGCGACCGTCGCGATCTGCAAGGCGACGGCCAGACCACCCTGGTTGTTCGGGTGCTGGTTGATGATATCCGCGGCGTCCGCCCGGCAGATCTCGTAAATCTTTTGCCAGGAGGCTTCAAAATCATACATTATTTTCACGCCCGTCCGCCGCCGCAACTCGGCCAGTTGATCCATAGGCGCATCCAGAATATCCTCGTAGATATCGATCTTGAAAGGTTCCAGCGCGCGAATGGCGCTCTCCGCATCCGCAAACTTCTTGTAACCCTGGTTGGTGTCGAACTGGATGGATATCTCCGGACCCACGGCCTGGCGGATACCGCGCAGGACGGCGATGGCTTCCTCAAGCAGGAGCGGCGGCTTGATCTTCAAGAAACGATAGCCGTCGTTCACCCAGGCCTGGGCGCTCCGCACCATCCGCTCCACGGAGTAGGTGTGCAGGACCGGCATCCCCGGCACCCGGCTCCGCCGTTTCCCCCCCAGGAGCGTATGAACCGGGAGCCCGCGGGCTTTGCCTACCAGGTCGTATAAGGCGATGCTGAGCCCCTCCCGGATGACGGTTTGCTCGTTATTGACTCTCCGGGTGAGGTCGGGCAGCAAGGCTTCGAGCTCATAAGCCGATTTTCCGATCAGCGCGGACGCAATTCCCGTAAGAGCGAGCGTATCCTTGAAATGGCGGCACGCTGCCGGAGTGAGCTCGAGACGGTTGACATCCGCCTCATCGGTCGGAAACCTGCACTCCCCGATGCCGACATGGCCGCCGGCGGCGATTTCCCAGATGACGGCCCGGGACATTTTATGCGAGCCTTCGGAATAGGTGAAGCCACAGGGCATTTGCACGATGTGCGCGCTGACTTTTTCTATGCGTAATGACATTTATATGCCCCGTGTTAAAGATATGCCCCTCCGGAGGGGCATAATTAGAATGGCTGATTTCCTTGATTCGACTTTTTCAATTGGCTCGACTATATGTCATCATTTCGACGAGCCGCGCACGATCAGTTTGGGCGATAGATTGATGGTCAGCGGCTTGCTGCCTGGAGATTTAATGATCGCCAGCAACCGCCGGGCCGCCAGGCGGCCAAGTTCCTCGCAGGGCATCAACCGGATGGACGATAGCGCGGGCGTCACCTGGCGACAGATATCAAGATCGAAGAAGCCGACAACGGCCAGGTCCGCCGGCACGCGCCTGCCCATTTTCTGCGCCTGCTTAATGACGGCCACGCCAATCAGGTCTTCGGCGGCGACGATGCCGTCATAATTTTTCAAAATCGGCCGCAACTCCTGCCCGCGGATCCTGCCGTTCGAGCACGCAACCTCTATACGCACCGGTTCAAGCCCGGCGGCGCGCATGGCCGTTTCGTAGCCCCGGTATTGCCAGGCGTTGCCGCCGCGGGAGATGATACGGCCCACATACGCGATTTTTTTGCGCCCCTTTTGCGCCAGGTGCCGGGCGGCCCGGTAACCGGCCAGGAGCGCGTCTTCGTTGACGCGATTGATGTTGACGCCGTCAATAAAGCAGTTGACGGCGACAAACGGTTTGCCGCAGGCCAGGAGCGCTTCAATGAGCGCCGTATTCTCGTCCGAGGGATGAATGGCCACAAGCCCGGCCACCGGCAGGCGCCGGATTGCTGCCGCATTCATCGTCCGGAAACGGCTGTTGAAGAGACTCAAGCCGAATTGCCGCGGGGCCACGTACCGCTCGATCGCGCTGATAATCGCGAAGTGAGAGGGGCTGCTCGTCCGGTCGAGGCTGAGGCCCATCTGCGGCGTGAAAATGCCGATGATGTTGTGAACCGGCGATTGAACCGACGCGGCTCCAACCGGCGCGCCGGCGGCGACAAACGTGCCCTTGCCCGGCACGCGAACGATGCGATTCTCCATTACCAGGTTGGTCATGGCCTTACGTGCGGTCATGCGGCTGACCTTGAAGAGTTCGCCCAGTTTCTCCTCGGTGGGCAACGGGGAGCCCGGCGCCAGTTCGTTGCGCGTCATGTGTTGGAGCATGGCGTTTTTGATCTGGACGTGTATGGGCACGTGGCTGGATCGTTTGACATGGGTTTGGATGGCTGTATTCATGAACAATTGCCCAGTCCGATCGTTTCCGAATTAAAGCAAACGTATACAATAGTATACATTTTACTGTCAACATGAATTTACGAAAAAATTTACGAAAAAAGGCAGGACGCCCAGGGCTGCGTCAAGAACGGTCTCGCGGGCAGGCTGACCCTCCATGAATGCGATATTTCAGCGTCGTGGCGGGCGGAGCTCTGCGACGCGGCTGGTTTCCGCATGAATGACACCGCCGTGGCCGGAAGCCATAACGGCAAATTTTATACTTCCCTTGATGCCGGATTGCGTTATCGTTAAGACCAACAACAGGGAGAAATTAACTGCTCGCTACGGATTACACGGATGGCACGGATCCTTTTGATTCAGGTGAAATTAAAAGGACAGTGCGCATGTGAATGAATTTTATTTCCATTATCAGTGTTATCCGCGATATCCGTGATAAAAACATCCGTTAGATATGATTGCGATAGTGCTGCCTGAATAATTACGGAGGAATGTACTATGCTATCCCGCCGCGAAACCAAGATCCTGGCAACTCTCGGCACGGCTTCAGCAACCCCGGAAATGATGCGAACCCTGATCAGGGAAGGCGTGGATGGTTTCCGCATCAATATGAGCCATATGCGCGCCGAAGACCTCGATGGCTGGGTGCGCTTGGCACGCTCCGCGGCCGCCGCGGAAGGCGCGGCGGTGGCCGTGGTGGTGGATCTGGGCGGCCCGAAACTCCGGGTGGGCCAGTTGCCGGATGGCCGGATGACACTGACGGAAAACGCGGCGCTGATCCTGGGCCGGGACTTGCCCGTATCCCATCCTGAAATCCTTGCGGATATCCGCAAAGGCCAGCGCATTCTCCTTGATGACGGCAACCTTGAATTGGAAGGCATTGGCGCGGTTGCCGAAGGATTCCAGGTGCGCGTCAAGGTGGGCGGATTGCTTCTGCAGGGCAAGGGTATTAATCTGCCGGACACCGATCTGAGCCTGCCGGCTGTCACCGAAAAAGACCTGAAAGACCTTGCGGCGGCGGTCAAGGCGCAGGTTGACTACGTGTCGCTATCGTTTGTCCAGCGCGCCGACGATCTGCAGACGGCCCGCCGGGCGGCCCTGGCAACCGGCCCATGCCCGCGGCTGATTGCCAAGATTGAAAAACCCGCCGCCGTGGACCGGTTCGAGGAAATATTGGCGGTCGCGGATGGGATCATGGTTGCGCGCGGCGACCTGGGCGTGGAAGTGCCGCCCGCGCGTGTGCCGGTCCTGCAGAAGCAATTTATCAGCCGTGCCAATGCCGAGGGCAAGACGATCATTACGGCGACCCAGATGCTGGAGTCCATGATCAATAATCCGCGGCCGACGCGCGCGGAAGCCTCGGATGTGGCCAATGCCGTGTGGGACGGCACGGACACGGTAATGCTCTCCGGCGAGACGGCGATCGGCAAATACCCGGTAGAAACCGTGCGCATGATGCGTGAAATTATCACGGAATCCGAAAAAGCGGCCAGTCCGCGCCGGGAAGCCTATCGCGGCAAGACCCGCGCGCACGCCCTGGCGGCTGCGGCCGTGGAAGCTGCCGAAGAATTGCATGCCGCCGCCATCGTTGCCATCACTGTATCCGGCTATACGGCGCAGATGGTCGCCCAGCGGCGGCCGCGCGTGCCGTTGATTGCGGCCGTGCCCGGCGAGCATGTCCGCAGTTGCCTGAGTCTCGTATGGGGCATCACACCCCTTGCGGTCCCGTGGCGGGGCCATTCGGCGGAGTTCCTCGGCACCTTGGAGCCGATCCTGCTGAAGTCAGGAGCGCTGAAAAAGGGCGATACCGTCGTGCTGATCAGCGGTTCAACCAAGCTGCGCGGGGCCGACTATATCATGAAAATCCACGACTTGGGGCAATGAGGTGCGTCAAGAACGGTCTCGCGGGAGCTCCCTCCTTCGTCCGGCAACTGCCGGACTATGGCGGGCAGGCTGCCCTCCATGAATGCCAATATTTTCGCGATATTGGAGGGCGGAGCTCCGCGACGCCGCTGGTTTTGGCATGGATGGCGCAGCCCTGATGAGAAGCGAATATTTTTCGATATATAAACTTGGTTTTCGTAAAAAAAATCGTTAAGATCTGACTGTTGAATAATCCGGCGACGGTTGCGGAAAAGAAACAATGCCGGATAAAAAAAGAGTGACAGAATTTTCTGTCGCTGATTTAGGGGGCAACATGAAAAAAACGCGATTTTTATTAATTTTATCAGTAATGCCTTTGTTTCTGTATGCGGCCATATCCGCGCGCGCCGGGCTTGTCGGGGAATGGCGCTTTGACGAAGGAAGCGGTACGAATACCGCGGACGATTCAGGCTATTACAACAATGGTGCTTTAAAGTATATGGATCCAACTTCATGCTGGGTTGCCGGGAAATCTGGTTGTGCCTTGTCATTCGACGGAGTCAATGACTATGTAAAATGCCTCGATAACAGCAGTCTGAACATAACGAACGAGATCACGCTCGAGGCCTGGGTCAAGCCGGACACTAATTTCAACTACCATGTGATCGCCTGCAAAGGAAGTTATACGTATTTTTTCGCCATTAACAGCGGGTCTGTGGCGCTTCTCATCGGCAAGCAAGATTGTTCGGCGTGGAATGTCTGTGTGTTTGGGAACACTATTCTGAATGGTTCCAGGTGGTATCATATTGTCGGCACTTATAAAGATGGAATGGCCAAGATCTATATAAACGGAAACCTGGACGGCCGCTGGTTAGGCTCAGATGAAGGCATCGGTTCAAAAGGCTCCAGCCTTTCCATCGGCTCGGCATCGTCTTATGCGTCCGCTTACTATTTTGCCGGCGTCATCGATGAACTTAAAATCTATAATCAAGCGCTCGGCGAATCGGAAATTCAGGAAAAATATTTTAATGCAGGATGGCATTATGACGAGGGAAGCGGCACAAGCGCCGAGGATTATTCGACCTGTCATAACGACGGGACGTTAATGAACATGGACCCATCTTCCTGGGTTAACGGCCAACTCGATCCGGCATTGGAATTCGATGGCGCTGATGATTATGTCGTTGTTCCGGATGATGCCAGCTTGAGAATAACGAGCGAGTTAACGGTCCAGGCCTGGGTGAAGCCGGATGCCCGCGCAGGTTACCATCCCATCGCGGACAAGGGAGATTATAGCTATTACTTTGGGACCTACGCAGGAAAAGCCATGCTGCTGGCCGGGAAAGCAGACGGCAGCGATTGGAATGTGATGGCAATAGGGAACACCACCCTGAACGGTTCAAACTGGTATCATCTGGTCGGCACATGCAAAAATGGCGCAGGCAGTGTTTATGTTGACGGCCTGTTGGACGGCTACGGGGTCGGCTCGAATGAAGACATCGGCGCCTCCGATGCTCCGCTCATAATCGGCGCGAGCGCCGCTTCAGCGGATTACTTCGACGGTGTTATTGATGAGTTGCAAATCTATAGTCGCGCCCTTACCGACTGGGAAATCCGTCAGTGGAGTTATGCCGTGGATCTTCGAGGAAATTGGGGATTTGACGATGGCGCGGGAGGAACGATTTCAGACGGCTCCGGGTATGACAATACCGGCAGCCTAACGAACATGAATATTACGAACTGTTGGGTAGCCGGCAGAGTTGGTTATGCCTTGTCATTCGACGGAGTCAATGACTATGTAAATTGCCTCAATAACAGCAGTCTGAACATAACGAACGAGATCACGCTCGAGGCCTGGGTCAAGCCTGACACCAATTCCAGCTACCATGTGATCGCCTGCAAAGGGTCGTATACGTATTTTTTTGCTACGTCAAGTGGAAAAGCCGTACTGCTGATTGGCAAATCGAACGCAAGCGGCTGGAACGTTATTGTGACCGGAACAAATACTCTCGATAGTACGAAATGGTGCCATTTGGTTGGAACCTATAAGAACGGCGTGGGCAAGATATATGTAAACGGTGTCCAGAGCGGAATCGCGACCGGCTCAAATATGGTTATACGATCAAAAACAAGCAACCTTTCCATCGGCTCGGCATCGTCTTATGCGTCTACTTATTATTTTGCCGGTGTTATCGATCAGGTGAACATCTTTAGCAAAGAATTGTCCGCGTCGCAGATTTTACAGCGGTTTGAGGATCATGGCGGGGAATACGGCTTTGGTTGTGAGGAACAGCCGACAGGAGGCCCCATCGGCGGCGGCGCGGGATACAGCAATATCTGTTCCGCAAGCGTTGCGGACTATGTCGTTAACACTAAGACGGAATTGCTGGCTGCTCTCACTAATGCACAAAGCGGCAATATTGTTTTTATCGTCAGCAACGCGGTGATCGATTTGAGCGGGATGACGGGCATCAATATTCCCGGCGGGGTGATTCTGGCCAGCGACCGGGGATATAACGGATCAGAGGGCGCACTGATTACAAGCACTAATGACGTCACTGTTTGGCCTCTTTTTCAAATCGGGGGACCGCAGGTCTATATATCCGGTTTGCGGCTGCAAGGCCCCCATCCGGCGCGAACGTTAACGCATTCATCGGACGGCATCCAATGTGCCTACGGTGATCTGGAAATTGAGAACTGCGAGATATCCGGATGGGTATATGGCGTCTATCTGGTTCCCGGCGGAACAAATGCTTACATCCATCACAATTATTTTCACCACTGTCAAGCCGACGGATTAGGCTATAGCATCAGTCATGGCTATGGCGCCGCAACCAGTCTTATTGAAGCGAATAAATTCGACTACACGCGACATGCCGTTGCCGGAACCGGCACGCCCGGCAATAGTTACGAGGCCCGGTATAACCTTGTGTTGGAAAATGCGACCGCCAGCGCTTTTGATATGCATGGCGGATCCGACCGCCACGAAAGCACAGATATCGCTGGGGATAATATCTATATTCATCACAACACCACAAAGTGCCCCGGCACTTATGGTGTCGGCATCCGAGGGTGGCCCACAAACGAAGCGCTTATTTACAATAATTGGTTTGCGGGGCCCTACACTGTATTTCAAAGCACTACCCCCCCCCGTAATATGGATGTATACATGAATCTGGAGGGCACGAATCGTGTTCTCTCGGTGTGGTGGTGAGTGTTATTGAGTAGCCCCTGGAGCGAAGGCGGGAGGACTTAAGAACGAAGAAGCCGTTAGCTGATGGAAACGAATAACCGACAACTGATCACTGGTCGCTGATAACTTCCGCCGTGTTCGTGGCCACGGTCACATCATTCAGGCGGATCAGGGTCCGGTGTTCGCCCGGCCAGCGGCGGATATCCAAGTCCGCGATCACCCAGTTGTCGCCGATTTTTTTGATTGTGCGGGTTTTGATTAGCCGTTGAAGTACCCGCTGGGCATCATATTCCTCAACCTTCATCAGCACGAGCCGGGCTTTATCAATCCAGACACGGGTCAGCCGCGGGGCCTGCGGCGGCGCGAATTCCAATACCAGGCACTCGCGCTCCAGATACAGTTCGCGGCCCGCAATGACGCCGTTCGTCCACCAGAGGAAGGCCAGGCTGAGATCGTTCCAGGTTACGTCGCTGTTGCCGATAAGGCTGTCGCCCGCCGGAGCCGGCGCGCTCTGAAGCGGCTGGCCTTTGGCATAGTCCCTGCGCCAGGTTTCATCCGGCTGGCGGACCATCTCCAATTGCTCTGCCGGGGAACCGAATCCGTCGCGCAGGGTATAGCGGGCCGTGGCCGGCGCCTGTCCCAGCTGGAGTTGAGCGTCCAGATAAAACGCGCGGTCAAGTTTGCCGCGCCGTGCGCCGCACAGCAGTTCACCCCGGATTTGGATGGCCTCTTTGGGCAGGTTGGCCCGAACCCGTTCCAGCACGTCGGCAGCGCAGGTGAAGTCCGCCGGTTCTGCCGCCGAAAGTGGGAGCGTCGGGGAAGCGCCGGCGCCCTCAATTGCGCCGGCTGCCAGGAGAGCCAGGCAAAGAAGGCTGATACGAACAGGGATTAGCCGCAAAGAGGCGCAAAAAACGCAAAGCGATATAAATAATACATACATATATGTATGTGTAAGTCGCGGCTTTGCCGCCCAACTTAATTATCATGATGGCGATGGCCGGTCCACCAGCACGAACGAAATTCGAGCTTCCGCCACCAGGTGCGGGCCTACAAAAATTCGCCCATGCGCCTTGCCGACACGCGGACGCGTCACCATCTGGCGGACGTCAATCAGGATTTGGTCGCCCGGCCAGACCGAACGGCGAAACCGCGCCTTTTCCACGCCCATGAAATAGGCGAGTTTGCCTTTGTTTTCCGGCTTGTCGAGAATGAACACGGCGCCCGCCTGGGCAATGGCTTCCACCAGAAGCGTGCCGGGCATGATCGGGTATTTGGGGAAATGGCCGTTAAAAAAGAATTCGTTGCCCGTAACGTTCTTAAGCGCAACAATCCGATCTGCGCCCATGAAATAGACGGCATCCACCAGAATGAACGGGTAACGGTGGGGAATGATGTTCATGATCCTGTTAATATCATTGATCGGCGCGGTCTGTAAGGGGGCAGCGTCCATGACCGGGGACGGCGCAAAATCGGCGCTCCGGCTATGGTCGGGTACGTTGGCGCGCAACCCCACGGTGAACTCGGCTTGGGCCACCTGCTGGTCGCGCACCGAGGCGGTAGCGCGAAACTTTGCGAGGCCATTGCGGGCACGCTCCAGTGTGACGTCCGACATCAGGCGGTCGCCCGGCAAGACGGGCTTGCGGAACTTGATGTTGTCCAGCGTGCGCAGGAATGCAACATCATTCTGGATATCCAGGAACTGGCGAATGGCGGCGCCACTGGTCTGAATCATGGCTTCCAGGATCAGCACGCCCGGCAAAACAGGATTGCCGGGGAAGTGGCCCTGGAAATAAGGTTCGTTCATGGTCACGTTCTTGAGTCCGATCGCGCGCTTTTCGGCGGGAATCAGCCGGACACGGTCGATCATAAGCAGGGGTGGACGATGCGGCAGAAGCAAGTGCACCCGGTCGTAATCCATGATGATTTCCGTTGCGGCAGCCCCGGTCACAGCAATAGCAGGATCAGTCATAACAGTTCTCCCGGATTAGGGCTTGGCAACGGTGGACTTGGTTTGCAGGGCATGCAGACGTGTGCGCGCTTCGCTGCTGACGTCCCGGTCCGGGTCGGACGCGGCAATTGCCGCGAGCGTCTCGACATCCATCAGCTTTTGGACCGCCGCTTTGCGGATGGATGGATCACTGTCTTCGCGGGCGATGATGTTAATTGTGGCCGGCGCGCTCACCAGGTCCAGCGCGGCCTTGCGCACGGCTGGAAACGGATCGTTATGGGCGATATCGTTCAAAATCTGCTGGTTGGTCAGCTTGGCTACGGCCAGGAGACGGACGTTCGGATTGGCGCTGCGCGCGAGTTCCTCCATGATCGGCTGATCGGTAATGCGTTCGACAGCCGCCTGGCGGACAGAGCGATGCGAGTCAAACAGGGCGACGTCCTTCAAGGCCGTCTGGTTTACCATTTTGGCGGCGGCGGCGGCGCGCGCCTCCTGGCGGACATCATTACGGGCAATGGCTTCCAGAATGGCCTGGTCCGTAAGTCTGGCGATGGCCGCCAGTCGGACGCCGACATCCGCATCCCGTTGGGCCACGAACGCGATCAGCAGGCGGTCGTTAATGCCGGCCATCGCGGCCGTTCGCACGCCGGGGTTCTCGTCGGTCAGGACCGTTTCTTTCATGATTTCGGCATCGGTGACGTTCCGGATGGCGGCCAGGCGCGCGGCGGGTGAGGGGTCGGTGGCCAGTACCATGGCCAGGGCTGGTCCTTTTAACCGTTTGATCGCCGCAATCCGCACCTCGGCATCCGGATCGAATTCGGCGATGTAAGCCAGCAGGGATATATCCGGAATCTGCTCCGTCGCTGTTTTGCGTACCAGGGCGTCGCGATCAGTGACGGCAATGCGTTGGATAAGGTCGAGATTATTCACCTTGCGTATGGCCAGGTAGCGGATGACTGGATCGAGGTCGCCGGCGGCCAGCCGCTCAAGCACATCCGCTTGGTTGATCAGTTCGACTGCGGTTTTACGGATATCGCGATCCGGATCCTGGTCCACAATTTCGGTCAGCACCGCCTGGCTGGCAATGTCGCGCATGGCGGAGCGGCGCACGAGCGGGTCGGAATTTGTCCGTGTGATTGCAATCAGCCGTTTCTGGTCGGTGACCCGGCTGGCGGCGGAAATGCGCACAAACGAATCCGAATTGGTCATGGCAATGGAAAAAAGCAGATCGTTCTTGGTGATTCTTTCCACAGCCGCTTTGCGGATCATTGGGTCGCTGTTGGCCATGGCGATGTCGAACAGCGTGGGCTGATCCCGGATCTGTTCCATGGCGGCCAGGCGCGCCAGGGGCTCCGTGTTGGTTGCAATGATGCGCATGAGCGTGCTCTTGTCCCGCAGCCGGGAAACCGCAGCCACGCGCACCTTCCGGTCGGGGTCCGTGTTGGCTATGGTTATCAGGTCGGCGGGTGCGCTCACGCAGCGGACGGCTTCGGCGCGCACCTCGGCGTCGGGATCGGTGCGGGCGATCTGGAGAATGAGTTGGGGGTCGCTGGTGGTGATCTTGATGCTGCGTTCCTTGGCGCCAGCCACGATATCGCCCACGATCCGGACTCCGCCCGCATCCCGGAGCACCGGGGCGCAGCCGGTGAACAGGGCTGTGAGCAACAGGCCAAAGAGCGCCATGCGGCCGGAAGCGAACATCCAACATCGAATATCCAACATCATGAGTTCCTCGATTTTCCAATCCGATGATACAGCAGCAACTTGGCCGCCAGCCGCGCGGCGATATATTCACATGCCGGCGTGCCGGGCACGGGCGCCACTTCGACCAGGTCGGCCGCCACCACCCGCCGCGCGGCGCACACGCGCCGCAGGAACACGGTGAGGGCGTACCAGCCCAGGCCGCCCGGCTCGGGCGTGCCGGTCCCGGGCATCAGCGAAGGATCCAGGCTGTCAACGTCGATAGAAATATATACTTGTTTTCCCAGGCGCGCGAGCGCGGCTTTCATCCAGGCCTCGGAGCGCGCTTGAACGATATCGCGCGCCCAAAATACAGGCAAGCGATGCTGTTTGACAAGATGATATTCCTCTGCGCAGACACTGCGGATGCCGACCGACACAATGGGCGCTCCGATCTCCATCACCCGCCGCATGACGCAGCCGTGCGAGAGGTTTGTCCCGGTGTAACGATCGCGCAGGTCCAGATGGGCGTCGAAATGCAATACCGTCAGATCGCCATGCATGGCCTTGGCTGCCGCCACGAGGGGGAAAGTGATGGTATGTTCGCCGCCCAGGGTCAACAGAAACTGGCCCCGTTGCATAACGGCGGCGGCGGCGCGCCGAATGGCTTCCAGGACCTGGCGATCGGTTCCGCGGCGGCAGGGAATGGCCGGCAGGGTTTGGACGCCCAAGCCCAGAGGCCGGAACAATTCATCGTCAAAAGGTTCGATGTGCGCGCTTGCCGCGAGGATGGCCGCAGGCGCGCGCTCCGTTCCCCGGCCGTAGCTGACGGTGCGCTCATACGGTGCCGGCAGGACGGCGTAGGGCGCACGGGGGTTGTGGGCATAAACGGGATCGTATTCCAAAAAATGTAACATTTTTTGATTTTTGATTTTTGATTGCTGATTTGTGATCGGATTGATGGAAAATTGGCTCTATTTATTTGGACTTTGGACTTTGGAATTCAGATTTCATCGGTGGTTCTCATTCCGCAATCCGCAACGGGATGGGTCAGCTTTCAAAATAGGTGTAGCCGCGCATGCCGGTTTCGTAGGCGAACATGATCTCGCGGCGTTCCACGGCCGTGATATGGCCGTCGCGCACAGCCTGTTCGGCCATGATGCGCACGCGGTTGATCATATCGCGGGGGTCGTATTCCACATAAGAGAGCACGTCGGCGACGGTGTCGCCCGCAATCTCGTTGGCGTATTCCACCGTGCCGTCCTTGCCCACGCGGACATGCAACACGTTCGTGTCGCCCAGCAGGTTGTGCAGGTCGCCCAGGGTTTCCTGGTAGGCGCCCACCAGAAACGCGCCGAGATAATAATCCTCGCCGCGCAGTTCGTGCAGCGGGAGGGTGTTTTTCACGTCGTGCAGGTCGATGAAACGGTCGATTTTGCCGTCGGAGTCGCAGGTAATGTCAGCCAGGGTGCCCTGGCGCGTCGGCATTTCCTGAAGGCGATGAATCGGCATGACCGGGAACAATTGGTCGATTGCCCAGGAATCAGGCAGCGACTGGAACACGCTGAAATTGCAGTAGTAGAGATCGGCCAGCGCCACTTCAAGGCCCTGAATTTCTTCGGATACGTATTTGCGTTCTTTACTTTCGGCGGCGATCCGGCAGATGATATCCCAGAAAAGTGTTTCCGCGAATGCCCGCTCCCTCAGTGACAGCTGGCCATGCGTGAAGAGCGAGCGAATTTCGTCGCGGTAATACACGGCGTCATGGTAACACTCCTGGAGGTTCTTCGTGGATAGCGCCTGGCGGACGTCCCTCATGTTGTTCAGCATTTCGTGGTAATGCGCCGGCATCTCTTCAGTCACGGCCGCGGTCTGCGGTTCGAACCGGCTTACATCGAGCACATTGAAGACCAGAACGGAATGATGGGCGACCGTGGCGCGGCCCGATTCGCTGATGATCGTGGGGTGGGGAATGCCGGCGTCTTTGACGGCGCTCATGATGGCTTCCACGACGTCGGCGGCGTATTCCTGCTCGGTGTAATTGCGGCTGCTGGCGAAATTAGTGTGCGAGCCGTCATAGTCGACGGCCAGGCCCCCGCCGATGTTGATCAGCCCCATGGCGGCGCCTTCGCGCGCCATTTCGACATACAGGCGGCAGGCTTCGTGCAGGGCCGAACGGATATTGCGGATGTTGGAAACCTGCGAACCCAGGTGGTAGTGCAGCATCTGCAGGCAGGGCAGCATGGCTTCCTTGCGCAGGCGGTCAATGATCTCGATCGTCTGCGATGCATTGACGCCAAACATGCTGCGGTCGCCGCCGGATCCGTCCCAGTGGCCGCCGGCGCGGCTGGAAAGCTTGACCCGCACACCGAGCCGGGGCTTGACGCCCATCTGGGCGGCCCGGTTCAGGATCATAGCCAACTCATCCGGCTTTTCCAGGACGAGGATGGTTTGCAAGCCCATCTTGAGCGCGTATAGCGCCAGGTCAATGAATTCCTCGTCCTTGTAGCCGTTACAGACAATGAGCGCTTCGGGGTCCTCGGTGTAGGCGATGGCGGCCATCAGCTCCGCCTTGCTCCCGGCTTCCAGCCCGTGGTGATAGGGGCGGCCGAATTCCATGATCTCGGCCACGACCTGCTTCTGTTGGTTGACCTTGATCGGATATACGCCGCGGTACACGCCCTGGTAGCCGTAATCGCGGATGGCCGAATTGAAGTTCTCGTAAAGCTGCTTGATGCGCGAGGACAGGATGTCGGCGAAGCGCAGCAGGATCGGCATGTTGAGCCCGCGCGCCTTGAGCCCGGCAATGAGATCCATGATGTTGATGCTCGTCTCGCTGGCCGGTCCGAACGGTTTGACCACAATGTCGCCGCTCGCGGCGATATCAAAATAGCCGATGCCCCAGTTGCGGATGCCGTACAAGTCTGCCGCGTTGTCGCAAGTCCAGCGCTCAAGCACTTCCGGTTTCATGCCAACTCCTTTTTGCGCGCAAAATAAGGGGCGATGGTTAATGGATAATGGTTAACGGGTAATAGTAATACTAAGGAAATCCGTTCATTCGGTCATCGTTCATGTTGGTCATAACCATGGTTGGCTCTCCGCTCGTGGCCATTCTATGAGTGTGGCAAGCCATAAGCGGGACCGATAAACTCTTGATCGATCATGCTGCATCAACCATTAACAATTCCCAAACATTCTTTATACACGCGTGGCGCACCGCGGCAAGTTATTTTTTGACAAGTTTTTTTTGCGAATCATGGCGCTTGCGTCCCGCTCAATTCCACTTATTATCTCCACCTCATGAAGTTTGGAGATAAAAGTCGTCGGTATGGGGCCGTTGCCCTGCTTGTGGTCCTCGAACTCGCCTTCGTGGGCGTGGTATTGTCCCTGTGCTTGCGCGCCAGGCCGCCGGGCGCGCAGTATGCCGAAGAGGAAACGCCGGGCTTGGACCTGCCGCGCGCCGGCCGGATGGTGACCAACCAATTCCGGAATCTCGTGTTTCCCACTGACCAGGGGCTCGATCGTAATGACCCCGATGTATTTCAGCCGACGGCCTCCGGCCGACCCGAATCCGCGCTGTTCGGCTCGGTGCGTACGACCCGCCGCGGCAAAGGTTTGGCAGCGTCCTTTCATGAAGGCGTGGATATCGCCGCCGGCCAACGGGATGACGCCGGCCGCCCGCAAGATGCCGTCTATGCCGTGGCGGACGGCGCCGTGGCCTATGTCAACACGATAGCCGGGAATTCGAATTATGGCAAATATGCGGTGCTCATCCATGCGTGTCCTTCCGGGGTTGTCTATACGCTCTATGCGCATCTGGCGGCCATCTCGCCCGGCGTGGGCCTTGGGCGGGCTGTGCAAGCGGGCAATGTGTTGGGGGTCGTCGGCCATACGGCCAATCCGCCGATCCCCCTGGCCCAGGCGCACCTCCATTTCGAAGTCGGGCTGATCATGAACGCGCGGTTTAACCAATGGTTCCATGCCCATAAATTTAAAAATGGTCACGGCAATTATAACGGTTGGAATTTGCTGGCCGTGAATCCCCTGGCCGTGTTTGAAAGTCAGCATCAACAGCCGGCCTTCGATTTTTTCCAGTATATCGCCGCCCAGCCGGCTGCCTTTGAAATCGTTCTGGCCGCCCGGCGCAAGCCGGACTTTTTTGACCGGTACCCGTGCTTCTGGGAAGGCGAAAAATATCGGGGAGCCGGTCTGCAAATGGCGGTCTCGGAAGACGGCTTGCCGCTCAGGGGCCGCAATGCCACGGAATCGGAACGTCAGTTGCTTGGAACGCGGAAGAATGCGGTTCTGCGCGTGGATCCGGCTGCACTCGGCCGCAACGGTTCACACCTGGTTGTTTGCCGGAACGGCTTATGGCGCCTGGGCCGTGAAGGCGAAAAGTGGTGCGACATGCTGATGTATTAACCGAATGTTGCCGCAAAGATGCGCAAAAAACACAAAAAAAAGCGCTTTGATTTTTCACATTTGTGAATCTTGCGCCTTTTTGCGGCTAAATCATTTTGTTTAGGTCGGTCGGCAAGGCGTAGGGCAGGGGTCGGCGGCGGCGGAAGCGCACGGCGTGGGTGTAGCCGACCGAGCGGGCCAGCGCCAGCGAGGCGTCAAACTGCCAGCCCACTTCCTCCGGCCGATGCGCATCGGAGCCAAAGCAGATTGGAATATTTCGTTCCTTGGCCAGCGACAAGAGCAGGGCGGAGGGGTAAATTTCATGGACCTGCCGTCGCAAGCCCGACGAATTAAGTTCAATGGCCATGCCGGCGGCCGCCACGCGATCCAGGGCGGGCTGAGCCATTTCTTTCAAATCGCGATCAGAGGGCCGGTGACCGAATTTTTTCGGCAGGTCCAGATGCCCGATCACATCAGCCAATCGGCGACCAGTCAAACGACTGTCAGCCAGCTTGCCGATCAGGTTGAAATAGGTGGCCCAGGTGTTCGTGACATCCACGGAATCCCACACGTGCCGTTCGTCGGGATTGTCGAAGCCCCAATTGTCTATGTAATGCACCGAGCCGATCACCAGGTCAAATGTCTGGCGCGGCAGCCAGTCTTGGAGAAAACGCTCGCAGCCGTCGTAATAATCGGCTTCCATGCCGAACAGGACCAACGGTTGGCTCGCGCGCGCCAAGTCCGCAACCATTGTCCGATACAGGGGAAACTGGTCGAGACGCATGCGGTTGACCGGATCGTACCCATCCGGGTTGGGCACGTGATCGGTAAAACAAATTTCCGGCAGGCCCAGTTCAATGGCCCGCGCGTGAAATGCTGAGGCTTCGCCTTCGGCATGATGGCAAAGCGCCGTATGGATGTGATAATCGGCAAGCATGAGAGCGCCACTATAAAAACAAAACATCTGCGAGAATTTTTACTACGGATAACGCGGACCTGCCCGCAGTGCTACATAACATAGCAGGCGGGTGGGCGCGGATATTAAAAGATGAAGAGGACGCCATTGGGTCGTTAATCTTTAGTTATTGATTCTTGGCACACTGCTCGCCATCCGTGAACATGCCTGTAATCCGCGGTTGATTTTCTTGGAGTGCGGGCGGGGAAGAAAAGCTCAGTCCACATGCCACGAGGCATCCAGCCCGTAGAGCTTTTCGTGAACATGGCCCTTACCGCCCTTACGGGCCAGGAGACGGGCCAGGTCGTGTTGTCCGTAAGACTCGGCCCAGGTCAAGGGTGTGTTCCCGGTATTGTCGCGGGCGTTAATGTCGGCGCCGGAACTCAGCAGGCATTTGACGCCTTCGATATGGCCCCAGAAGGCCGCCCAATGCAAGGGAGTCAGCCCCTGGGTATTGGTTTTGGCCTCGATCTCGGCGCCGTTAGCGAGCAATACCTTAATTGTATCCACGTGCCCATATTGCGCGGCACAGTGCAGGGGCGTCAGACCGAAGACATCCCTGGCCTTGACATTGGCCTTATTGGCCATGAGCAAGGTGACCATATCGGTATGCCCGGCCAGCGCGGCTAGGTGTAAGGGTGTAATGCCAATGTTGTTGGCGACGTTGATGGCGGCGCCCTTTTCCAGCAGGAGCTTGACGTCGTCCAACCGGTCAAATTGGGCGGCCTCGTGCAGCGCAGTGGAGCCGTCATTGGCGATGGGCGCGTTGGCGTCGGGCGGTTTGGGCAAGGCGGCATCCGCGTTGGTCACAGCCGAAGCTGTCGGCTCAGCCACGATGGCGTTGGTGTCATCCGCCTCCAGACTCTCTGAGAGGTCGGTAGCGCCGAAGGACGAAAATGACAGACAGCAGATTCCCAGCATTGCGATCCATCGAATGCTTTTCATGGTGACCTCCTGAGGTAAAGGCATTTTAGTCCGGGTAGCCGCGCCCGTGAGAGCGTGGATTTCTCCGGTATGGCCATCCCAATCGCGTAAGCGCATCGGGACGGCCACATGAAACATGTCGCTGCCTTTGGCGGCCTAACTGATTTATTCATACCACGAATGGCGCCTGAGTATCAAGCGTTTTTAGACAGCGTATTGAATACGACTGCGGGCCTTTTCTGGGATCGTGGCCCTTCAAACGTAAACGAAAATGCGGATAAACGCAACCCAACTCCCCACCCAACAGCGATTCCAAATCATGGTCACATTGAAGAGGTGGAAGAGGCAAGGACAAAATAACGGTGAACAGAGGATAGAGCCGGGCGGCCCGTGCGCTGAGCGTCGGATAAAGAGCGTGTCGTTAAAGGCAGGCGGGTTCGGGCTGGAGGTCCTGCTGCGCGCCCCGTTAAGCGGATGATCGGAAGCGGAGTTGGCCGAAGGCAGGGCTAAGCGTATGGATCCGCACCGAAAGCAAACTGGCGCGCAATAGTTCGGCCATTTTTAGAACGGTGACTTTGCGACACATCCGCATAAGGCGTTGAAGTAATCCATGGGCCAGCAGTTGCCAGAGGATGTAAGCCACCTGCATGATGAGATGGTAGTTTTGGGATGCCGTCGGGTTAGCGCAGAAGGCGTGCTCAAGCCCGAACCCGCCGTTCTTCTCGACGTTGAATACATTTTCGATGCCGTTGCGGGCGCGCCCACCCCGATTGGCAATGGCATATACTTTCTCGCGCTGAAGGTTCAGGTTGGTGACCCAGCACCACAGGGTGGCGTCCGTCGGACTGATCTCCCCGCTGAACAGAACCGAAAACTTGTGCGGCGAATGCTCGTCGCCGAAAGGCACATTATCCGTCCAACGAAGCGTCTGGCTGATCCAGCCATGCTCTCCTTGGCGTTCGCTTTGGAACACATTGGCAGGACTCATTGTCATGGTCTGAATCGCCTCGTCCCAAGCGGTGGGCTGGCGGCCTTCGCGGAGGGTGACGATAAATTTCCAGCCATACCGCTTGCACACATCGAAAACCGGCTGAACCGGGTAGAGGCCATCTACCAGCAGGCAAATGGAAAGTCTTGGAAATTCGGCGTGCAGTCGCGGCGCCAGCCGCTTGAAAGCATTCAGTTCACAGTCCTCCTTGTCGCGAACCGGATCGCGCATATCGACGAACTCCGTCATTAACGGGAACATCGTTCCTTCGGGGCCGACCAGCTTTGCCTCAACGACATACCGGTAACGGGCCTCATCGGCTGGCGTATTGCGGCCGCGATCCTGTAGCGTTCCATCGATCGCGATCAGCAACCAGCAGTTGAATAATCGCGCCCTGTCCAGCAAACGCATGGCCATAAGGCGGCGAACCATTTTAACTGGAATCCGGGCAACCTCTTCGACGGAAACTCGCGAAGCATGATGCTTGGCATTTTCAGAACACGTCACCGTCCGGCGTGGGCCTAACCGCACTTCGTCCCATTCTTGATCGCAGATTTGCAGCATGTTCTGCGGCAGTTCCCCGGTGTTCCGATCACCATCGAAGGCGTTTCTGGAACCGCCCCTGAGTATAAAAGTCATCATGATCTGCCACCAGATGTGGCGCCCCAGATACACACACCACGCTTGGCGGCGGGGTCCGACAGGTCGTCGAGCCAGTGATTCAGTTCCGGGAAACAATGGCGGACGACCTCGATCAGTTTCCGTCCGATGGCTATATGTTCCGGCGCTGGGCTCGGCTTACGGCCCGCCGGGCGGCGACATGGCCGTGAATCAGCGCCAGACTGTTGCGAGTGACCTTGCGAATCAGAGTTTTCAACCGGCGGTACTCTCTTGTCCATGCTTTGATTTCCTGGGCCATGTCGACAGGCACATAGACCGTTCGGGTCTTGCCTTTGACTTTGAAGGTCAAACGCCAAGCGACATGCTTGCAGGTGGGATGCTGCACCCCAACCAGCGACCCCTCCACGAAAGGGCCGATTCCAGCCAGTTGCTTCAACTGGGCCGCGCGCTTCTGCTCTAACCGGTTTTTGATGGCTTTTGTTGTTTTCATGCTAACCAGTATATATACTGGTTAATATATGTCAACAAAATAAGCGTCCCGAAGAATCTTTTTTCGACTCTCCGAGACGCCCGATGGCTGCCCCTCTCTTAACCGCATCGTCTTAGCCTTTCATGAACTCGAAGAATTCCTAATTTGGAATCGCTGCCCACCCAACTCCCCGATCTCAAAAAAAGAGAAGATAAAAAGCAGGACATTCCCCGGTTTTTAGGAGGTTACGTCAGTATAAGCCAATGTTAACAGCGGTTTGCTCGATTAATTATCTGAAATGAGCCTGTTTCTATAAAAAGGGCGCTTGAACCTGGACTGGACGTTGCGTTCTACGAATGCTCAGCATTCGATTCTGTCTGTTTTTGTGCTGCAACCAATTTGTAAGACGTTGGTTATGATTAAAAACGGAATAAGTGGATCGTAAAAAACTGGGGATAGTCTATCCCCCTTTTTTTTACGAGAGATAAATACTCCGCCACAATTTACAAAAACCGGGGAATGTCCTGATAAAAAAAAGATTGACAACGATGGGAATCGCTAATAGAAGTACAAATAATTATTTGTGAGAAATGTGTTCGCGGGCGTCCCATAGGGCGCCCGTGAATTTGTTTCGTATTCTTTTTCAGACGAGACGGGCTCGTGATTCGTGGGGTGAAATAATAGGATCAACAGAGATGAAAAAACAAATATTATTTGGATTGTTGCTCGGTCTGGTCTGCGCTGGTCCGGCGTTTGCGGATACGCATTATGTTGTCAAGGACAACGCGGAGGCGTCGAGCCCTTTTACGAGCTGGATGACGGCCGCGAGCAACATTCAGCAAGCGATTGACGACGCCGAATGCGTCGCGTCCGACACGGTGTTGGTGTCCAACGGCGTGTATAACACCGGGAGCCAAACGGCGGCTTCTCAGCTTGCTAATCGTGTTGCTGTTACGAAAGGTATCACAGTCAGAGCGGTCAGCATAAACTGGGCGGACACCGTAATCGAGGGGGCTCCGGATCCGAACACCTTCAGCAACGGTTCGGCGGCTATTCGCGGTGTGTATCTGACCAACGGGGCCGTGTTGATCGGCTTTACGATTACCAAAGGATATGCGGATAGCAATGGCGCCGTTGTTTCCGGGTTCGGTGGCGGTGTTTTTTGCGCCGGCAACAATTCCGTGGTGTCGAATTGCCTTATAATCAGCAATTTTGCCTGTCGCGCTGGCGGGTTGTACGGCGGTACCTGGCGCAACTGTTTAATCGCCGATAACGTGGCCCGGTACCCAAGTGCGCCGGAAGGCTACGGCGGCGGGGGCGCATATTGCAGCGTGGTGGCGGATTGCGTATTCTCCAACAATTATGGCCACCGCGCCGGCGGGGGGATATACAGCGCCGGCGACCGGGTGACCGGCTGCCTTTTTATTTACAACAAGGGGTATGAACCAAATTTCTGCGGCGGCGGGATTGGCTATGGCGCAAACACTGTCGTCAGCAACTGTGTGTTCATGTATAACTATGCTAAGGCGCACGGCGGGGGAGTATACCGTGTGAAATCTATATTTAACAGCCTGATCGCCAATAATCGTGCCAGCGGTGTCGGCGGCGGGTTCCATGCATTCAACGCCGATAACAAAGCACCTGTTAACTGCACGATTGTCAGTAATTATAGCTCCGCCGGTATCGGCGGCATCAGCATGAATGTACTGAGTTGCCTCACTAATTGCATTGTTTATTCCAATATTGGTTATGCCGGCGCATCGGGCGCAGTTATCAGCAATAATATATCACCCAATATGACATCCTATTACTGCTGCACTTTGCCGATGCCACTCTATGGCGAAGGCAATATCACCAACGATCCTGCATTTGTGAATTTTTCCGGGAAAGATTATCACCTGTCGCCTGACTCGCCTTGCATCAATAAGGGCATCAACCAGGGCTGGATGAATGACGCCATTGATTTGGATGGCCGGCGGCGGATCATCGAAGGCACCGTGGACATCGGCGCCTACGAGTTCCAGCGCTTGGGCGTGATCATAAAGATCTATTGACCGCAATCCCGCCGGGACGGGAAAACAACGCAAGAAAACCCGGATACCGTATAATCGGATGATTTCGACGAAAGAATATTCATGTCACCCGAAAAGCGATTTTCTATCAATCTCTCGATCCTGTTGGCGGTTTCTGCCTGCCTGATTTTATGTTCCGCCTTCCTTTTTGCCCAGGGCGCGGATAGCGATCAGGACGGCATGAGCGACGTCTATGAAATCTTCTTTGGCCTCAATCCCACCAATTCTGCCGATGCCCTGATCGATAACGATTCGGATGGGCTGACCAACAGTTTCGAGTACGTAAAATTGACAGATCCATTCGCGGCCGATACCGATCACGACGAATTCGGCGATTTAATTGACTCGAACGCCATCAGCCGGGCCTTCGTCCGCTTCGGCGATCCGAACTTTACGGATGGAAATGGATACGAATACGCCCATCCCGACTGGCTCTTGAACGTCTATAAAATTGACGGGGACTGGCTGACCAATCCCGTCTGCTGGCATGTGCTGGCAACGGAAAGCAACGATGTGGGGAGCCTGAACGTGGACCTGGACCGGACGATCCTGACGAACAATTTACGCTACAGACTGACGTTCTTCGACCATGGGTCCGCCTCGCTGTATATGGATTTGTTCGACACCAACGAGACGGTGGTGGCCGCGAACTTGTTCGGGAACCTGATGAGCGGGAATGAGACGACCTTGACCCGTACGCTGGCGGTGCCGCTGGTGACATATCCGACCGCAGTGGGAATTCACCTGCGCCGCGGAACGGGCGAGAGCACGCTGTATGAGGGCTTGCTATATGTGGATGAAGACGGCGACGGATTGGACCGGGAAATGGAGGCGCAATTGGGCGCATCCGACTACTGCGTTGATACGGACGGCGATGGACTTTCGGACGGTTCGGAGGTGATTTACGGCACGGATCCGGTAAATGCGGATACGGACGACGATGGAATCGATGATGGCTGGGAAGTGGCGCATAATTTGGACCCATTGGTGAATGATTCTGATTTGGACCCGGACAACGACGGTCTGACGAATCTTCAGGAATATCAGCACGGCACGGATCCGCATAATGCGGATACGGACGGTGATGGGATGCCCGATGGCTGGGAAGTGGCACACGGGTTGAATCCATTGGTCAACGATGCGAGCTTGGATCCGGACAACGATGGTCTGACCAACCTGCAGGAATACCAACTTGGGACGGACCCGACGAAGGAAGACACGGACGGGGACGGTCTGCGGGACGGCGATGAGGTAAAGTATGGTAAGAGTCCGGTGACCTCGAATGTATATGCGCGAGTGCCGTTTATTGAGGGTTTTGAAGTATCGAACACGGTGTATGTGGGTGCAATTCATGGGCAGCACGGATGGGAGGCGAGTCCGACGAACGGGGCGTTTGTTCAGACGAACATCGTATACGAGGGCGCGCAGGCATTGCTGCTGTCGAATAATACGGAGACGAATACGGAAGCGCGGCAATTGTTTGCATGCACGAATCGGACGATCTGGGCCGGTGTGGCCCAGCGGACGGATCGGAGTTCAGCGCCGACTGGTGCGACGTGTTCGGCGGCAACATGGTTCTTCAATAAAGACGGCCAGCTGGTGGTATACAACGGTCTGGCGGGGACGAACGGGGCATGGGTGGCGCTGACAAATCACGCACCTTATGCGACGGCGCAGTGGGCGCGGGTGGCGGCCAGACTTGACTATGATGCACGGCGTTGGCGGGTCTACTTGAACGGAGTGATGTTGGCGGACAACCTTGGGTTTGGTTCCGGGGCGTGGGATCGGTTCACGGTGGTGAAGGTGCGCGGGCAGTTTGGGTATGCCGATCGTATGACGGCGTCGTTGATGGCGCCGCTGGACGTGGATTCGGATAACGACGGAATGCCGGACTGGTGGGAGATAGAACACGGATTTAATCCTTACGATCCTACGGATGCGAGTCAGGATGCGGATGGCGACGGATTGACCAACCTGCAGGAATACCAACTTGGGACGGACCCGACGAAGGAAGACACGGACGGGGACGGTCTGCGGGACGGCGATGAGGTAAAGTATGGTAAGAGTCCGGTGACCTCGAATGTATATGCGCGAGTGCCGTTTATTGAGGGTTTTGAAGTATCGAACACGGTGTATGTGGGTGCAATTCATGGGCAGCACGGATGGGAGGCGAGTCCGACGAACGGGGCGTTTGTTCAGACGAACATCGTATACGAGGGCGCGCAGGCATTGCTGCTGTCGAATAATACGGAGACGAATACGGAAGCGCGACAATTGTTTGCATGCACGAATCGGACGATCTGGATTAGTGTGGCCCAGCGGACGGATGCCGCCACGGCGCCGAGCGGGACAATAGATTCGGCCGTGGCCTGGTTCTTCAATGGCAGCGGACGTCTTGTGGTTTATGACGGGTTCTCAGGGACGAACGGGGCATGGGTGGCACTGACGAATGGGCCTTCATATACGACGTCGCAATGGGTGCGGGTGGCGGCCATGCTTGACTATGAAGCGCGGCGCTGGCAGGTGTTTTTGAACGGGTCAATGGTGGCAACCAATCTGGGGCTTGCGCCTTTCGCCGGGAATCAATTCACGGCAATGACAATAGAGGGTCTATACGGATTTGCGGATCGTACAATGGTGTCGTTGATGGCGCCGCTGGACGTGGATTCGGATAACGACGGAATGCCGGACTGGTGGGAGATAGAACACGGATCTAATCCTTACGATCCTACGGATGCGAGTCAGGATGCGGATGGCGACGGATTGACCAATCTGCAGGAATATCAGCATGGCACGGATCCGTGGAACGCAGACACGGACGGGGACGGATATTCCGACTGGATCGAGTTGCAGGCGCCATGGCAATCGGATCCGACCAATCCGTTATCATACCCGATGACAACGATATCGGGCCAACTGACATATAGCGGTCCGCAGACCGGTGTCTGCTATTATGTTGTGATGGCGACGAATGCCGACGGCACTGGCATTGTGCAACAATTATCTGGGCCTGGCGGCTATGCATTCAGCAATCTGTCGGCGTTAACGACGAACTGGATCACCGCGTGGCGGGATAGTAATGGAGATGGGACCAACAACTTTAGCGAAGCGCAGGGCTCCAATCTCGTGGCTCTGACCCAGCCCGAGATGACACAAAATATAGAATTATCCGATCCGGATAGCGACTTGGACGGATTACCGGACTGGTGGGAGTGGGAGTGGCTGGGGACATTGGCGTGGGGCGCGGATGACGATCCGGATGGCGATGGGTGGACGAATCTGCAGGAATACCAGTATGGGACGAATCCTGGGGATGGGACTTCGATTCCGCAGCGGGTGCTTTCGGGGTTGGTAAGTTGCGCCGGTTCGCAGACAGGGACGATCTACGTGGCGTTGTCAACGAACGGATATGGTGGCAGTGTTCTGCAGTTGCAGTCAATGAGCCAGCCGAGAGTGTATGCGTTCACCAACGCTCCGGCTTTGCGGACGAACTGGATCGTAGCGTGGCGGGACTCGAGTGGGAACGGGAGCAAGGATTCCTGGGAGGCGCAGGGGTCAAATCTGGTGTATCTGACAGTGGACGTGACCGACGCGGATATCACCCTTTTAAATCCCGAGATGGATAACGACGGGCTTCCGGACTGGTGGGAGATGAAATACTTTGGCAACTTGGATCAAGTTGCCGGCGACGATCCGGACAACGATGGTCTGGCCAACCTGCAGGAATACCAACTTGGGACGGACCCGACGAAGGAAGACACGGACGGGGACGGTCTGCGGGACGGCGATGAGGTAAAGTATGGTAAGAGTCCGGTGACCTCGAATGTATATGCGCGAGTGCCGTTTATTGAGGGTTTTGAAGTATCGAACACGGTGTATGTGGGTGCAATTCATGGGCAGCACGGATGGGAGGCGAGTCCGACGAACGGGGCGTTTGTTCAGACGAACATCGTATACGAGGGCGCGCAGGCATTGCTGCTGTCGAATAATACGGAGACGAATACGGAAGCGCGACAATTGTTTGCATGCACGAATCGGACGATCTGGATTAGTGTGGCCCAGCGGACGGATGCCGCCACGGCGCCGAGCGGGACAATAGATTCGGCCGTGGCCTGGTTCTTCAATGGCAGCGGACGTCTTGTGGTTTATGACGGGTTCTCAGGGACGAACGGGGCATGGGTGGCACTGACGAATGGGCCTTCATATACGACGTCGCAATGGGTGCGGGTGGCGGCCATGCTTGACTATGAAGCGCGGCGCTGGCAAGTGTTTTTGAACGGGTCAATGGTGGCAACCAATCTGGGGCTTGCGCCTTTCGCCGGGAATCAATTCACGGCAATGACAATAGAGGGTCTATACGGATTTGCGGATCGTACAATGGTGTCGTTGACGTTTCCGCTGGAAGTGGATCCGGATAACGACGGGATGCCGGATTGGTGGGAAATCAAATACTTCGGCAACTTAAATCAGGGCGCGGACGGCGATTATGATAATGATGGCTTAATTAATATTGATGAATATCGATACGGAACTGATCCTGCAAATCCCGATACGGATGGCGACGAATACTCAGACATGATCGAGGTTAAATGGGGCACGAATCCGACCGATGCATCGTCTTATCCATGCAGCATGATTTCTGGGGAGGTTAGTTATGGCGGACCACAAACAGGGGCCATCTATGTGGTGGCTACAACGAACGGAGCCATGAGCGGGATTAAGCGATTGCAAACCTTGAGTCAGCTTGGCGCGTATGCGTGCACCAACCTTCCGGCGTTGAGGGCGTATTGGATCCAGGCCTGGCGTGATTCTAATGGGAACGCGGACAACGATTTTTGGGAGGCGCAGGGAATGACGGTGATAAATCCGGTGTATCTAGTCGGGGACGTGATGAACGCGAATATCGTGCTAGCCGACCCGGATTCCGACGGCGACGGCCTGCCGGATTGGTTGGAAATGATATACGGGACAGACCCATATGATACGGACACGGATGGTGATGGACTTTCCGATAAATGGGAAATAGATCATGGATTTGACCCGTTGGATGAAAATGATGCGAATGCATCAATAGTACGGGAGGCAGCAAGGCAGAAGATTACCCGGCATTGGATGCTGTTCTATGGGTCTGTGCCGGTATTTACCAACACCCCCGGCTCACAGGCGGATTTGATTGATATGCGGGATGCATTGAACGCGTTGTCGGGTAAATTTTATAAAAAGAATTAGCCCGCGATGAGAAAAACTATAACCCGCGAAGCACGCTAAAGGACGCGAAAAGAGAATGAAATCACGAAGTGAAAGCGCTGTTTCCATAATTTTTCTTCCGCGCTTGGCGCGGAAGAAAAATTACGGAAAAGATTTAGGCTTTGCAGGCTTATTTCGCGTAGTTATGCGTGTTTCGCGGGCAAAAGAAGTTATAATTCTTGCGGGACTTTTATTAGCAATGAATGTTCCGGCCCAAACGCCATATTACTACCTAAACCGATCGTTTTCATCGGTACAATTTGACCTCAAGGGGATTCCGACAGAATATCTGTTAAACGAAGAATCCGATAAATTGACGGATATTATTAATGGTTCGATCCAGGTTAATTCAAACGCCATTGAAAAGCAGGCGGCAATTCCCGTCTGCTATGGATCGGCCATGAGCGCTTGGATTGCAGCGGTGAATTACACCGGTGCTACATCAAACTATTCTGGCAAAATATTCGACAACGTAGGGTGGGTGCGTGGGACCAAGTCGGTAAATGGCAAATGGGGCGCGTATCTGTGGGTCTTACAGAATCAAATTGCATTTCGAGCATCCACGTCGGCCTGGTGGTCAACTACCAACGGAATTCCGGTGGCAATTTCAAACGTGATGGTAGGAAGTCTGGGGGATTATCCGCCGATGTCAAACGTGGTGGATATCGGTCCGGTCATTCCGACTAATTTTCTGGGGCCAAATCAAAACGATTCCGGCACGTATCAGGTTGATATTACGAATGTTTATTATGAGTTGATAATTCCAGACATCTGGATCATGCCGCGGGAGGCCATGACCTTCGTTGGTGGAAGTAACGTGCAATATTCAGTGACCGGAACAAATATTCCGCAAGGCGTGAATTGGTCGTTGATCCCGGATTTGTCAGGTTCAGGCGGAGCTGAAATCCTATCCAACGGTGCATGGCGAACGGAGATAATGCCCGAAAATGTTGGGACGAATTACATCGTCCGCGCAACTTCAAAAGTTTATACCAATTTTTGTGATCAGGTGAGTTTGACCGTCCTGAATGTGGATATTGTGGAAACAAATATTTATGTGGGGGCGACCAATACGGTAACATTGCACCTTACGGCTGACAGTTACCTGGGCAACGGGACGGCGGACTGGAGCAGTCAGCCCTCAGGGATATCGGGTAGCGGCACGGCCATCACGTTTAGTTGCAGCAGTCTGACACCCACGACGTATGTGGTCAGGGCGCAGTCGAGCCTTTTGACCAATTGTTACGATACATGCACGGTGACCGTCATGAAAGTGGATATTGTGGAAAGCAATGTCTATGCAGGCACGACAAATTCTGTAACCTTGCACCTTACGGCCGACAGTTACCTGGGCAATGGAACGGCAAACTGGAGCAGTGAGCCATCGGGAATATCGGGAAGCGGCACGGCGATCACGTTCAATTGCAGCGGTCTGGCGGCGACAACGTATGTAGTCAAGGCGCAGTCGAGCTTGCTGGAAGATTGTTGTGACACGTGTTTGGTCACGGTGGTGAAAGTGGAAGTGACGAATATCAAATTCAACTGGGACACCGCTTCATCCTCGAACGACGCCATAAATATCCGGCAGGACTATAGCACGCCTTATGACATCTCGGCAGGCGAATGGGTTAAAAGCGGTGCGAATATTGCGGTTTGTTACACGGCAAACTGTGCTGTGGCAATTAAGACCGTATTGAGTGTTCAACCAGCCAGTATTACCAGCGCCAATGTGCGGGCAGTATCAGCGGGAACCGGGGGATCTCTGGGCGATGTGATTGAAACGAACGTGATTTTTATTTCTGGAGTGGCGAGCGATGTTTTATTCCAAATTTCGGGTACAACGCCGAATTGTGTCAAGAAAACCACGGTAGATATCTGGCAATGGAAGGCGGCAAACGTTAACGGGTCGGGTTCCTCGGAATGGGATTTAAATTCATCCGGTGCGCATACGGTTTATACAATTCTGGCCGAACCGGTTTCGCCGTGGGATAATACAGAGGGAAGTCAGCAGAATGCATGGACAAAAGTCCTTGATTATTCTTGTAATTGGGCTGCAACGGCGACTGATGAAACAAACGTTGTCGCTAATATCACCACCGGGGCCTATTCGGGCTTTGGGAAAAGGTATGACGGCTATCAATCACATACTATTTATAACAGTATGTGTCATTTGTCAGCCATGATGTCAACCAATGTTGTTGATTGTCGTGACATGTCTGCCGTCGTGGAACTATTCTCACGAATTTTAGGTGGAGTAACGGTTCAAGTCCGGCGAGTGAACGACGGACTATACGACGAACCTTTCCACTGTAAACCAATGCTGCCAATAGGTTGTTCAACTTGGGTAACAAATGGGATATGGAACTTCCATCAGTTCGGCTGGCATGCGAATAGTGTCAATGATGCTTGCGTGAAACTTAAAGAATCGGCGCCATATGTTCCTGTGCATGACGACTTGAATGGAAACTACAAGACTAACCTTTACGATAATATCGGGACATGGAATCCGTTGAATCCTAACACCGTCACGGATTTTGACTAAAGGAGATAACAAATCATGAAACGAATACTCATTATATTGTTAATTGCTTTTTTCGCCAGTCAGTTGGTGTGTCAATCTGCTTATGCACAAACAAACGCTGCCCTTCAAGCTACTTTACTGAACGGAGAAATTACAGGTATTAAGATCGAAAAAACAAACATCCGGCCATGGTGTAAAGGAACAACAAATGCTAAAGGTAAGCCAGAAGAAATCAAGGGATTGGAACAATTCGTAGTAATTCAGGGGACCAAGGTATTGATCCTTTATAGCGAGTTCCATAGTGTTGATGAGGCACATCGTGCTGCCGAATTCTACTCCAAGAGCATGGCGTCTATTTTCTACCCCGGATTATGGGATGGAGCACAAAATAAGTCCATCGGTGATGAATCATGGTATGGCAATGACCCAACAGGAAACGCGATATTGTTTCGATCAGGCCGGATATGTGTTCTTGTAAATTGTTATGGTGAGGATAACAGAGCAAAATGGAGCCAAGTCGCAGAGTTGCTGGCAAAACAAATCGAGCAGAAAATCAAGAAAGGCGGACGAGTCATTGTGCCCAGTGAAGAGAAGCATTAACATGGAATTTAAAGGAAATGCCGCCGTGAATTATAACGGATCGGTGTCAAACCATCCTACGATCTTTGACAACGTCGGTTGGGTGAGGGGCACCACGTTGGCCCATGGTGAATGGGGGGCATATTTATGGGTAATCCAGAATCAAATAGCCTTCAAGTCGTCAACATCAGCTTGGTGGCGAGTTTCTACCAATGGATTTCCGGTGGCAATCACAAACGTGATAGTGGGCAGTCTGGGGACTTATCCGGCAACGACGGACGTGGTGGACATCGGTCCGCACCTGGATGAGGCGACGAATAATTTTCCCGGGAATAATCAGAGTGAGTCAAGGGAATTTTATGTGGATATCACGAACGTCTATTATCAACTGATCATTCCAGACATCTGGATCACGCCGCGGTCTGCGATGACCTGTGTTGGTGGAAGTAATGTACAGTTTGTGGTGACGGGCACAAATATCCCCTTGGGTGTGTCGTGGTCATTGATCCCGGATTTGTCAGGTTCAGGCGGAGCTGAAATCCTATCCAACGGTGCATGGCGAACGGAGATAATGCCCGAAAATGTTGGGACGAATTACATCGTCCGCGCAACTTCAAAAGTTTATACCAATTTTTGTGATCAGGTGAGTTTGACCGTCCTGAAAGTGGAGTCTATTGAGTGGGAAACATATCCGGGAAATACGGCTCTTGACACCTGTCCTAAGAATGGAGGGAAGCGGATATTACCTGACAAACAAACTCCGACAGATTCAAGTGCGGCTGACCGAAAGAAAGTGCGAATTAAGGCCAAGATTACGCCCGCAGTTTCCGGACAGACCGTATATTTTCGTGTCTTCGACGTTGACGATCCATCATCCAGTGCTTCCCCGGTTGACTCAAATGACGGTTCAGGCGCAACCGGTGCCGATAATTACGGAACGGACGGAGGCTTGTCGGAGACATCTGCCACAACCGATTCTTCTGACTATGCAACTGTCCAGTTTACGGTGAGTATGCAACCCGGCGACAACTTCCGGGCATTTGCATCCTGTTCTGATTCCGCGCTTAATGCTTTAACTCAGAGCGAGGTTGATTCCGGTTCCATACCAGCAGGCATTGAACAATCCGATATGCTTACAGTGTGGCGCAGGCTGTGGCTTGAATTTGATTCAATGGGAACATGGCCATCATCGGGCGATGAAAAGAATTTTGACGAAGGATTGATTGATTCGGTTCTGACGAACACGCCTCAACAAGGACAGAGCACGTTAAATCTGAATAACAAGCTCACCGACGAAGCCGACCGATACGAGGGAGGATTCATCGTCATTGACGGTAACATAACGAACACCGTGTTGAATAATACAGATAATCTCGTATACGATGATGATGTCGTGGTGGCGGGGATAGTGTCTACATCCGTTGTGGGAAAGACATATACCATCTATGACGATGATGCCGTGCAGATAGGCTCACGGGCACCGCGAATGATGCCTTACACGCTTTCCGGCGGAACATTGATCAATACGGCATTTGCCGATGCCTATATAAAGCCTGAATCTGTCCCGGCGGAATACATTGATAATGATGTTCCATTTAATCGAAATCTTGAGGGAGTGATTGAGTGGCCGTCTGTCGTCGGTTCACACAAGGATCTCAGCGATGCCGAAGATTTCTGGTTAGTTTATCTATTGGCCGCATATCAGAGCGAAGTTGCAACTGATTATGATCCCGACACTGGGAATCCCCAGATTATTAAAGGGGAAGCTCAGGACGCTTTCAACCGAGGCGCGATCTATGTAGAACCAATAAGAGAATTAGAGAATGTGCCGGTGTATCCGAGGCAAGAAGAGGAACATTCTGTAGTGCACGAGATTGGACACGAAGGTGGTGGCAGTCATTCTGACGGAGGAATTATGGCTGATGGTGCACCGGTAAATGAGAATCAATTTACACCTTTAACAATAAAAACGTTTCGTGAGGAACAAAGTTTTTAATATGAAAAGACAATTATATCTCATTGGTATAATAATCGTTTTGGCGATTGGTCTTATCGTTCTATTTCTTTCCATATTAACATCCAAACACGTAAAACCATTAGACAATAATGCCAGTCCTGTGACAAATCGAAGCACTGTTTTCGTTGGAAGTAAGGTAAGAGAAGACACATTGCCGAATAGACCATCATGGAAATTGGCTGAAAGCAACGAAATGTTATCCAACAGATTAGAACATACAGCGAATGTGTATACCCAGCGTGACGATTCTAATCATCATAATTTTGTTCAAGGAACCAATCGCGAATGGAGATCCGCGCTCGGTATACCTGACGAGCGGGTTTCAAAAGTGGACGTGCAAGTGGTTAGTTTAATAGTTGCCTCACAGGAGTTCCAAAAGCATCTTGGAGTGTTTCCTGCTGGTGACAGTCACGCAGTCTCTGCGGCATTAATGGGCAAAAATGAAAAGGGTGTTGTATTTATTGAGGGTTACGGTTGGACAAACAATATGGGCGAGTTAATAGATCCTTGGGGAACGCCATATTCGTTCAGTTTTGAATCGAATTCAATAACGGTGCGGTCGTCAGGTCCGAACAAAGTTTTTGGCGACACTGATGACGTTATTCGGGAAGCATTGGGGTCAGACCCGGAAATAAGAAATAAGGATATAAAAACGCATATGGTCCCATAAGTAGAGAATAATGGCTTGAGTGTTGGTGGAAAATGATATGGCGTTTGGAATAAAAGCATTGGCGGATGACAGGGGATCACAAATGAATGCCGGATATTTGCGTGTGGCTGTGGCGCTCTGGATCGTGGCGTTGGTTGCCGTTGGGTATGCCGAATCCTATCCGAACCGGCCGACAGCGGGTGAGATGAACAATATTGTGGATAAGGGGACGGAGTGCGTGCTTGGCGTGAATGAGCGTTGCCATGCGACACAATATCAGACAAATCCTTGTGCTTACTATGTAGCGCCATTTACAAACGCCTCGGGATTTTATCTTGATCAGAGCCTGATGGATGCCATAGCCTCCAAAATCAGTGGGCTCGTGCCGTATTATGTGTATACCAACACGGTCTATGATGGCACGCCCAATATCGCCATGCTGACAGAGGCGGAACTATTGGAACGGCTGGGAATAGGGGGCCTTACGAGCCAGTTTAGGATTTACATCCTGGACTTGCAGGAGCGGTATGAGGTGCTGAATGCGTTGACCGCCACGAGGGCATTCAGGACACGAGCTTACAATGGCTCGGACGCCAACCAGTCCACTTGGCATCGGTGGATAGCGGACCCATACGGAAGAAAGTATTCAAATACAGTGACCGGCGTCATCTCGCCTTATGCTTATTACTCCCCCCTAGTAGCCGAACAGCTTGGATTGGAGAACTGTTATTATTATAGCACTTCATCTCTTTGGGTTGTTTCATCGCTTCCCGAAGATTCTTATCGGATGAGTTACTCAGAGTATCAGACATGCCACAACTGGTGGTATTTTCACCACTTGAGGTTGGAGCCGATACAACCTCCCTGGACTCCATACCCTAACGGGTATTTTGTGGCGACTAATGGAACATACGCCGGGGCGGGTTCGTGGTTTGCAGTCACAAAATCACCTTACGAGGGTACTTGGTATTATCCACCTGAGCCAGACCCAGGCACCGTCGACCTCTGGGGTTGGGATGAAAACTGCCGGGTCGCCTACTCAACATGGGAGTTACACGCTCAGTATACAAATCAGCAAGTGGCCAACACTTACGAGATATATCTTAAGCCGACTTTGCCCGAAATGCCAACGGAAGAAGCGATAGAAGAACTATGGTGGAAACCAGAGTCATGGGCGTATACGGTCTATAGTGGTTTTGAGGAACTGAATGGGATGCCGACAAATGTTTATTCCAAGATAGATACTGCTTTCGTTCAGGAGAACAATCATGTTCTGACCATTGAGTTTGGGTCAGATCAGTTTGAAGCTCTGCAGTCTGCAAGCACACACCCAGTGTATCCAGACGAGCCTACAGAAGCGTCGGCGCCACGAAATTTCTGGAACAATGGCGGATCGATTGGAACGGTAAAAGGGTCGTATTTGGAACCTGAAAATTACTTTTTTATCAAGACTTGGCAATTCAACTACTGTATCGAACAATACTGGTGAATTATCCTGCAGCTTATGATCTCAGGCCGGGCGTTGAAAAAAGGAAAACGTGGGGTCACTATCAAAAAACAGCCTGACGCGGAAAGCGACGGCTAAGATAAGCGAGACCGGCGTTACGATGTTCGGGAAGTCTGTATACACATAACAAAAGACAATTATCATGGGGAAGCAGGAAGGATGCATTCAATGAAGAGATTGTTATTGCTCTCGTTTCTATTATCTGGCCTTTCTGCTTTTGCAGGAGATTGGTACGTTGCCACCAATGGCACGGGCGTGGGCACGAGTTGGGCGGATGCGACCAACAATCTTCAAGGCGCAATCACGGTCTGCCAGTCAAACTGCACGGTTTGGGTCAGTAACGGCGTCTACATCGTCAATTTGACCGTTGGCGGCGGCGTGACTGTAAAATCGAAAACTGGATTGCCCGAAGATTTGATCCTAAATGGCAACGGTGCCGGACGGGTGGTGACGATGGATGAGAGCAGCTGCTTGATCGGGTGTACGGTGACGAATGGATTTACTGCTGAACCCGGCGGGGGAATACGGGGCGGTTCTGTTTTCAATTGCATTGTTACCGGTAATACGTCGGGAGATGCAATGGGTGGTGGGGCAGGTGGCGGTGGGTTTGGTAGCACTTTTTATAATTGTTTAGTCTCTGGGAATCACGCTCACAAGGATTTGGATTTCGGAGGTGGGGACGGCGGTGGTGGGGCAGGATGCACTTTTTATAATTCTACGGTTTTTGGGAACAACGCAGGGGGTCTTGGCGGTGGTGGATATAGGTGCGCATTTATAAATTCAATTTCATGGGGAAATAACAAGGCGGATGTGGGAGCGATTGAATCCTTCTCCTGTGGCGCTGGATTTACTGGCGCAGGTTCAATCACCAACGATCCATTGTTCGTTTCCTCGACGGATTTTCATTTGCAAACCAATTCGCCCTGCATCAACGCCGGCACGAACGGTGCGTGGACTGCCGGGGCAACTGACTTAGATGGCAACCCGCGTGTCTGGCAGCAAGGTGGCGCGGTGGACATGGGAGCATATGAATATGGGAGCCAGTATCCTGCTTTTGGTGTCAGCATCAACTGAAAGCCTTGGGACCCAGGCGTGCATAAGGCGTACGGATTAGAATGGTTCATGGTGAACGGTTGATTACAACGTAAGCACCCTGTGAACCCAGCAGGGCACGGGCCGGTCGACGCGATGATTCGACCGGATCGCGGGCGAGACGTCAGCGGCGGGATTTCTTCCAGGCGGCCGGCAGGAGTTCGTGCAGGCGGTTAACCGGATGGCTCATGAGGCGGTTGTAGATGTCGAGCAAGTATTCGTAGGGGTTGAGGCCGATGGCCTTGGCGCTCTGTAGGAGCGTGAGCGCGATCGCGCAGGCCTTGCCGCCGCGGGGACTGCCCACAAAGAGGAAGTTCTTACGGCCGAGCGCGAGCGGGCGAATCGCATTTTCCGCGAAGTTGTTGTCGATTTCCAAACGACCATCGGTGGTAAAGCGGTAGAGTGCCTCGCGTTGGTTGATCGTGTAGCCGATGGCTTTGGCCAGGAGCGAAGAAGGCAGGATGACGCGTTCCGCGCTGATCTCCGTCAGCCGCGCGTAGAACTTGTCCAGCAGGGGTACTGACTCCGCCTGGCGGACTGCCAGCCGTAACTGGGGCGGTTCCTCCTTGAGGCGGGCCTCAATCTTGTACAACTCGCGAATGCGCACGAGCATTTCCGTGCACGGCTGGCGCGCGGAGTTGAGCGCCTCGTCCCATTTCCTTCGGGCATGGGCCCAGCACCCGACTTCGACAATGCGCGCGCAGTTCTCGAACAGGTGGTCGTATCCCGAATAGGCATCCGCCTGCACGAATCCGGCATACTTCGCCAGAATCTGGCCGGGGCGCTCCTGTGCGCCGGTCTTCGGTGAAATCGAAGAACCGGTGCGGCGGACCGCACCCCCTGTCACGGGGCGGAATAAAATCCCCCACCCCCGGGGGATTTTAACCGCCCCGCGACATCTCCATCAGGAATGAGGAATGTTTGCCCTGGCTTCATGTTTTTGAGCTTATATTTTTTCATATATTTCTCTTGCACGAGACGGCTTTTAATCCGGCTGGCTAGACCTTTTATTTTCTAGGGTGATACCTGCGATGTATTTGCACCAGTTCCTTGTCCGAAAACCATCTTGGGGCTCTTTTCTCAGCTCGGGCGAATGTGTTTCGTGCTGCGTTATCTGTTACAATGCCTAATGATTTTGATGGTCAAAGAATTTCCGAAGAAAAACGAAATTATTGGCTATATAAGCAGCGGTGTAACCTGCTTGACGTAGACTGTCGATGAAACGTTCTATGTCCTTGATCGTAATTATATGCAACGGTTTTGATTCCCTGCCAACAAATTCGATAAATCGTCGCAGAATCCATTTATTATGTCCTTCCCGGGTGCCACGCCGTGCTGTCCAGTAATCCTCAACCTGTGATTGAAGATCATGGACGAGATCATTCAAAATGTTTCCAATTTTCTTTCAGACGAATGGCCACTTCGGATCTTTGGTTTCTGTTTGTTGCTTGGCAAGCTGAGTCTCTAACCAAACCTTAATATCGGCAGCTGCTTGTAGTTTTTGGTTCGTAACGCGGACTTTGACCCCGAGTTTCGATATTTTTCGAATTATGGCATCAACATCCTCGCGTCTATCATTTTGGGCGACTTCAACTAAGATTTTCATGGATTTGATAAATCTTTTTTCGTTCTTTTTATTTTGAAATACATCTCTGTGCTACATTTCTTTCTGCTTTCCAAGTATTTCCTTGGCAGCTTTAACGATAGCAGCACGCTGGGATTCGTCACTGTGGTCAAAATTCAATTGATAATTACTACCGGTCAACCTATTAAGCAAATTTACAAGTTCGTATACAAACGCTGATTGAGGAATGGTTTCAATGCCGCTTTTAACATGAACATTATCTTCTAATGCTTGAATGACAATATCCGTCACTCCCGGGTCTTTTAATTTCAATAGCTGATCTAACGCCGCCTTCTTAACCTTTGGACTAGGACTCCAAAATCCAAGGGTTATTGGACGAGCAAGTTTATTTGAACTGAAAGCATCTAAAGTTTTGATTCCCTCTGACTCAGTCTTGATGACTTCTGTTATGTTTGACGACATTAAGGCGTTAATGAGTTCCTGATTCCGTTGTCTATAAGAGTTAATCAATGCTTCGGCTTTTTGTTTTTCTATCCCTTTGGCTTCGCATTCGTTGGTTAAAGACTGAACGTTTGGCTCTTTGCCCGATAGAGTTTGAACTACGATTAAGGCACAAGCTATAAACAGTATAATATTACGAATATTCACGAGTCTTCCTAAAAATCATTGTTGTCCGTGGCGATAAAACTACACTTCTATGCCACGTGTTTTCGCAAGGGCTGGTTGACGCGAGAAAACCAGGGGCAATCTTATTTCCCGTTAGATGGTTTTTCCGTTTCCGATACACCAGACAATACCGCATCCAAAGCCTTTGCGGTCGACCGAACATCTTTGTCCTTAGCGCTGGTGCACAAGGTTACAGCCGTGCATCCTCTGACAAAGTGAATTATCCTAGGGTCTACAACGTAAGCGTTGGTAGCCCTGTCATAAACCTTCTCAACGATACACAAGTCACCAACATCATTATGCTGTACTTCGTACTTTTCCCGTAAAGCCCCAATCATCATAGAATTCAACACCAGTTTTTCCAATAATGCCTTGCGAGCCATTTCAAATGAGGTGCGTTCCATAATGCGTCCTGTGGCAACCGCTTGTCCCGCTCCGTCAAGAACTTCAATATCCATAACGGTTTCTGGAGGGGCTTCCCGCATCTTTTTATGCTTCACTTGAAATTCGCCAGCTCTGACGACTTGCTTGCCAGAGAGAACGGGCGCACTTGACATATGCGGTTCATTGTTTGTCGCAATACCGAGAGCCAATGCCAGTTCCTTGGATCTATCTTCCATTGGGTCTCCCGCGAAACAACAGGAGCAAAGGAACACCATAACGAGCGATTCGATCAATATTTGTTTCATTATTAAGTCTCCAATTACCTAATATCCGTTACCGCACCAGAACTGATATTTGACGTGGTGCCAGCAACCGCCGCCTCTGCTGGCGTAGAAGTATCCACTGCGTCTGACACATATTGCGCCTCTGTTCGGGTGCCAACATTTGGTCCAGCACAAGCATCAAATACATTTCCACCAAAGACCGTAAATGCGTGGTTCCCAAACCCCATTCTAACTGGGCTAACATCATCTGCACCTGCAATCTTCAACTGGCTTGTCGACATAGGATAGAAGGGATTATTGCAGTTCCCTTCTCCGACAAGATTGACGGTGTTTATATATCCAAAAGGTCGCATAAAGCGATAAGTCACGGAAATTCCTAATAGATGCCCAAGTGTGCATACTCCACCAGCCTGGTCATAACAGTTGACAATATTGTCCGCTCTTGGCGGATAGACGTTATCCCCTCCTGTCTTGTCAATGTATTCCGTGAGTTCAAAAGTGCCACCGAGAGTGCTTGAAGCGTATGCAGGGGCACCGCCATTGATGTCATAGGTAAGACCGTGCCCTGAGTGCAAGTATTGTGTGATGTGTGTGAGCGCATCGGACGCCGTTGAATCTCCGTCGCAGGAGGCGCTTTCAATGTCAAAATCCAGTGCCTTTGTCCAGGTGTTCTTCTGGCTCCCCGCGGTGTTGACCCACGGCGAGACGGGCTCTGCCAGAATTGTGTAAACGGTGTGGACACCAGACGTGTTCAAGTCGCAAGCAGCTGAACCATTTCCGTTGACGTTCTCCATCCTCCACTGCCAGACATCCGAAGCTGTCTTTTGGATGCAATCCGGCATCGTGTCAAATATTCGGAAGGTCACATAGTCGGACACCCCGCCAGAGAACGCCACGTTGGTCTTGAGCACGTCCCCCAAGGACCCGCCAACTATGGCGGTCGCCCAGATGTCCGCGCTCGTGACGCCTGCTGGCTGGACGGTGAAACGCGCCTTGATTTCCGCCGACTTGTTAACCGTGTAACACGCGGGGATGTTCGTCACGCCCTTAACCCATTCGCCATTGGAGATGTCGTAAGCATTGGTGTAGTCCTGCCGGATGTTGATGGCATCGTAAGAGGACGAGGCTGTGTCCCAGTTGAACTTGATGTTGGTCACTTCAACATTGAATACGATTACTTTCCCTGTAATCGTATTTCCACATTCCGCTGAAACAACCTTATAATCCGTTGCGCTTGTGGAAATCGTGCTGAATGTGTATGAATTACTGTCCACGCCGCTACCACTAACCACGTCGCCCCAAACCGGTTTGCCACCGGGCCAAGGAGCGCTGTCCGGCACTTTGATTGCTTTAAAATTCACAGTCGTATCTTTGCAGACATACAACGTATCAGGCATATCCGTCAATGAATTCGTTCCGATCTTATATTGTAACGATTGCATACCAACCACCACCAAATCCGCTTCATCATAAAAATTGGTATTGTCCACTGACGTTGCCCGTATTTTGTAATTCGTAGCAATGTTTCCCGGAGTCACGCTGGCAAAATGCCAGTCATTTGATGCCTGTATGACCGCCCCGCTTGTTAAGCCAGACGGGGTTATTGCCCACGTCACACCATTGGGGATGTTTGTCCCTGTTACCTTATCCTGCACATCGCTACCGCCTACGTTCGTCACCGCATAGTTAGGGGTTATAAAAATATCCGGAATGCTAAGCTGGTAAAAAACATTCGTAATATCAACATAAAACGTCCTGGACTCGCTCTGGTTGGCTCCGGGAAAATTATTGGTTGCCGCGTCCAGATGCGGACCAATGTCCACCACGTTCGACATCGGGGCATAATTCCCAAGGCTTCCCACGATAACGTTCGTAATCATCACCGGAACTCCGTTGCTGGAAGCCTTCCACCACACCGACGTTGACGACTGGAACGCAATCCGGTTCTGCAAGACCCACAAATACGCGCCCCAGTCGTTGCCTGAACTCTTTGTCCCGCGCACCCAACCGACATTGTCAAATATTTTACCCGGATAATTTGACGGAGTGCCCTGATAAATTATGGCTGCATTCCACGCCGCCTCAGCAGTGCTATAACCTAAAGCAATAGCCGCCTGTTGTTCAATCGCATACGTGCCGTTTGAATCAATCACAATTGGGTCGCCTCTCACAGTATCCGTCAACTTCTCTGATTCCTGGTTCAGTAAATCAACGGGAGGAACTCCTTGAAGATTGAATTCCACCGGCGTAAATGTCCGGTTTATATGATAAACCTCTCCTGCTTTTACAGATTGAAACACTCCTAAAATTCCTGCCAGTATTAAGATCTGCCGGAATTTTATGCAACGGGTTATTTTATCGATAGTTGTCATCGGATTTCCTACTGGCTTATATACTCTAAGCTAGCCAAATACAAGTGTTTGTTAATGAATTCTGGGCGAGGTGGGGGATTCCCGGTCCCGCCCTGCTCCCGGATCCTCCCCCGCCAGAACTTTTCCTTCTCCGGATCTCGCCGTCCCTTCCGTGCTTCCGCTTCCATAGCTATTCCCCTGGTTCATCAGCACACGTCATGCGTACCGACGTCGCCAGAAAATATCGCACCCACCCAAAAATTATGAAACATAGTTTCACAGGGGGATTACATTACAACTGCGCAGTTGCAGGGGCGTCGCGGATCAGGCGCCATTGCCGATTGGTGTGTCGGCGTCGTCGAGGCGGATGGGAAGGGGTTTGATATGCCAGATGTCACGCACATATTCGCGGATGGTGCGGTCGCTGGAAAACCGGCCTACGCGCGCCACGTTAAGGATGGCCTGGCGCGCCCACAGGCTCTGGTGGCGATACAAGGCGGAGACTTTTTTCTGCGCGTTAACGTAGGGGCGATAATCGGCCAGCAGGAAATAGCGGTCGCCCTTTTCCACGAGCGCGGCATACAGATCGGCAAACAGGGTGGGGGACTCGGGTGAAAACTGGTTGTCGCGGATGGCATCCAGCACCTGTTTTAATTCCGGGTCGGCTTGATAAAGATCGCGCGGATTATATACGGGAACAAGCTGGGCCAGTTGCGGGGTGCGGTACCCGAAAACGAAAATATTTTCACGGCCCACAGCCTGGGCAATCTCAATATTGGCCCCATCCCATGTGCCTATCGTCAAGGCTCCGTTAAGCGCCAATTTCATGTTGCCGGTGCCCGAAGCCTCCGTGCCGGCGGTGGAAATCTGCTCGGAAAGGTCCGCGGCGGGTATGATCCGCTCCGCCAGCGAAACTTCATAGTCGGGCAGAAACACAATTTTCAGGCGGTTGCGGACATCCGGGTCATTGTTAATCCGGTCGCCCAGGCTGGTGATCAGTTTGATGATATATTTGGCCTTTGTATAACTGGGCGCCGCCTTGGCGCCGAAGAGGAACGTGCGCGGCACCATGTCAAGGCCGGGATTGGCCTTGAGCCGGAGGTAAAGCGTGATGATATGCAGGGCGTTCAAGAGCTGGCGCTTATACTCATGCAGACGCTTGACCTGCACATCGAACAACGAGTTGGGATCCACCGTCTCGCCGGTAACCTTGCGGATAATCTTGGTCAGACGCAATTTGTTCTGCCGCTTAGCTTCGAGAAAGGCTTTTTGAAAACCGTGGTCGCCGGCCAAAGGCTCCAGGCGCTGGAGTTCGTCCAGGTTCTTGACCCAGGCGTCGCCGATCGTATCCGTAATCAGTTTGGCCAAGGGCGGATTGCAGACCAGCAGCCATCGCCGCTGGGTGATGCCGTTGGTCTTGTTGTTGAAGCGACCGGGAAACATGGCGTTGAATTCGGGGAACACCTTTCTTGTGAGCAAGTCCGTGTGCAAGGCCGAGACGCCGTTCACCGAATGACAGCCGACAATCGCCAGATTGGCCATGCGCGCCTGCTTGGGTGTGCTTTCCTCGATGAGTGACATTGAACGCAACCGGTCTATGTCGTTGGGATAGCGCACCTCGACCTGCTGGAGAAAGCGCTGGTTGATTTCGTAAATGATCTGCAGGTGCCGGGGCAGGACTTTTTCCAACAGCGGGACCGGCCATTTTTCCAGGGCTTCCGGCATGATCGTATGATTGGTATAGGCCAGGCTGCGCGTGGTGAGATCCCAGGCCGTGTCCCACGGCAGGGCGATTTCGTCGTGGAAAAATCGCATCAGCTCGGTTACGGCCAGGGCCGGATGAGTGTCGTTTAATTGGATGGCGTTCTTGTTGGGGAAATCGTTCCAGTCACGGTGATTTTTCTGGTAGCGCCGGATCATGTCGCGGATCGAGCAGGTGACCAGGAAATATTCCTGAATAAGCCGCAGGGTCTTGCCGGCCGTGGTGTTGTCGGAAGGATAGAGGACTTTGGTGACCACTTCCGCCCAGTTCTTCTGCTGGGTGGCGTTCACGTAGTCGCCCTGATTGAACACATCCAGGCGGAACCCCTCGCTGGCGCGCGAACTCCACAGGCGCAGAAAGTTGACGGTATTTACCTGGTAGCCGATAATGGGAATATCGTAAGGCACGCCTTCAAACAACTGCCAGTCCACCCAGACCGGGTTGACGGTGCCCCGCGATCCGCGAACGTTTTCGACCCGGCCGTAGACCAGCACGGGGATCGTGTATTCCGGGCGGATCATTTCCCAGGGGTAGCCGTATTTCAGCCAGTCGTCCGGCCGCTCGCGTTGCCAACCGTTTTCCAGTTCCTGGCGGAACATGCCGTGCTCGTAGCGCAACCCGTAGCCGTAGGCCGGCAGTTCCATGGTGGCCATGGAATCGAGGAAGCAGGCTGCCAGCCGGCCGAGGCCGCCGTTTCCCAGGCCGGCGTCCGTTTCACAGTGGTACAGGGTCTCGAAATCCAGGCTTAGTTTCTTGAGCGCCCAGCCGGTTGTTTCGCAGGCGCAAAGGGCGGTGATGTTGTTCGCCAGCAGGCGCCCCATGAGGAATTCCATGGACAGGTAATACACCCGTTTAACGTCGTGAACCTGATAGGCGCCCTGGGTGGCAATCATCTTGTCCACCGCAAGGTCGCGGATGGCATATGCCAGGCTGAGATACTTGTCGAAATCCGTGGCCGAGCCCCAGTTCTTGCAGCGGGTGTATTTGAGGTGATGCTGGATGCCGTCCAGCACGCGCTGCTTCCCGGCCGCGCCGGGACACGGCATGGGCTTACTGCGGTTTGAGGGCGCGGTTTTATTGGGATGACTGAAAGACATATGCTTACGGCAGACTAATTTCAATACGGCACCCTGGCCTGTCCCGACTTCCCCAGAGGTCGGGATCCCAGGAAAATATAGCAACCGCAGATCCGATTACGGCGGAAAATCCGGCGTGGCCACGTTCGTGAAGACGCGGAAATTACCAGCTGACGCGCCAGTATTCGGTGCTCAACTGGTATGACTGGCCATGATAATTTGTGAAATGTTCGTAGTAGTACGGGTTGATTATCGGCTCTGCCGTTCGCTTCACGAGCCACACGTAATAATCATTGTTGAACGGGAACACCTGCGCAAAGTCTTCCATCCGGTCATGATCATAATATCCCTGCACCGGCCAACCGCCGCAGGGCCCAAAACTCTCGGTCGTATTCGACCCTGTCCACGACGACTGCCAACGCCACTGGTTCAAGCTGACATCGTGTACGCCAAGGTCCGTGGTTCCATCCCCGTCATAATCCCCCGGGGCCGGCAATGCGCCCGAGCCCGCTCCGCCGAATGCATGCTGCACCACTTCTCCGTTGCGCATCCGAATCGTCCAGGTCCCGTTCGCATATACTCCCGGCTCCGTTACCCGATCGCCGTTCCAATCGCCCGGCACCGGCGTGCCCTGTGCAAACGGCGCTATCAAGCCTAAGTAGGGATGCTTCCATAAATCGACTGTATAGAGGATAACCCAATAACCCGACCAGCTTGAGGTGTTGAGATACAATGCCAGATCCGTGGCGCCATCCCCGTCGTAATCCGCCGGCACGGGTGTCGCCTCAGCCTCGTATACCGTCCCGCCTAATAAACTTCCGGCCACGACACCGCCTTGCGGCATCAACAAAAGATACCACATTCCAGATGCGCGATCGTAGACCCCGAAGTCCTCGTGCCCGTTTCCGTCATAATCCCCCGGCACGCCATCCATATTCGGTCCAAGTCCCGGCCAGATCCCCGCAGCCGAACTCGCCGTTCCAAAATTCAAGCGCCAGGCGCCGCTGAGCTGATCGTAAAACCACAGGTCCGTAATGCCGTCCCCGTTCCAATCCGCCCGCAAGGCTGCGACTTTGGCGGTGTTTGTCCAGGCCGAATCCGCCGTTGCATGCAGACTGGGATCCGTGGTATCCGTTGCGGTGACGCTCACGCGCAGATATTTGCCGCAGTCATCCGCCTTTATAAGGTAATTGCTCGCTGTTTGCCCGCTCAATACCTCTTGGCCGCCTCCATTTATATCCGCCGCCCGTTTCCACTGGTAGCTGAACGTCAGTCCCTGATTCTGCCAGCGATGCCAGAGTCCCACGTACGCGTCGACTATCTGCCCTACATAACACCGGCCTATAATCGCAGGCAGCTCAAGGTTTTCGGGCGTCCGCGGTGCAACTGTCATCGTCAGCGGAATCGTCATGGGTTCCCCCAGCGCGCGCTCGCCTGTATTTGCATCCCATGCATTAACCACCAGGTGGCCGGAATGTGTCCCCAGCGGCAAGGTCCCCGCATTCCATACTACCGAGATTACGTCCGTTTCATCCGTCACCTCTCCTGAGTCCGGTGTTACTTCGGCCCAGTTTACATCCGGGGTCACGGTATAGCTCATGGCGGCCCGCGGCTGAAGGCTCCCGTTCCATACCCTGAAGCTGTTAGTTGCGGCGTGGTTTTCCAGGACAGTCTGGCTTAAACCGGCGTGGTCCGTAGTCAGGATCGGAGTTTTTCTGATTTTGACCGTCAACTGCAGCCACATATACATAGGACTGTTGGTTGCCGGTTCTCCCGTGGCCTCGTCCTCGCCTTCCAATACTAACCGGGCCCGATATTCCCCCTCCGCCAAACCCGCAGTCGTGTAGGTTACCGTTGCCGCCTGTTGATCCCCTATGCTTGACCCGCCGGCCGGGCTCACGCTTACCCAGCCGAACGGATCTTCGTCTGCGTATATTTGATAAATCATTCGGCCGGCCGGCGTTCTGCTCGAGTTCCATATAGCCAGATTTGTTCCCGGAAGATTGTTGCCCATTATGACTTCGTTGGTCCACACCTTGCTGGCCGCGTCCCAGGCCACCCCGGGGCGATAATTCACCCGCAAGGGCACGTTCACTGACAGATGATCGCCGACGTCTCCTTCAGCCACCGCGTATACCTGCCCCGTGTGCCAGCCGGGCAATAGCCCCGCCGTTGCATACGTCACAGCCACCGTGTTTATGTTGTCGGCCACCCATCCGTTCGATGGATTCACGCTCAGCCACGTCGGCGGCCCGCTTGTCGTTGAAAGGGTATACATTACCACCTCGCGCGGCGCCGTTCCCGTGTTCGCCACCAGAATCGTGTCAAAAACGGTTCCTTGACCTTCAGTCACCACTTTTTCGCCCGGTGTTGATACCCACAGCCGCCGAGAGGGGTTCAGGACGCGAAAGGTTACTACCAAAGTTTGCGTGCCGTTCATCACCTCCGGCGAGGTGAAGGTGTTTGTCGCGTGGTATAAGCCGGGATTCAGGCCGGTGACATCAACGTTGCCGGTCACGGTCAGCGATCCGGCTGCCGGAACTCGGCCTGTCGTCACCGACGGCGTGAACCAGATGTTTGTATCCGAGTAGGTCACGGTGTTGGTGAAATTAAACGCCGATGAACCGATGTTGCTGACCACGAATGTCTGCGGCGCCGGATTGAAGCCGCCGCTGTCGGCTGTGTATGTCAAAGTGGAGGGGCCTATTTCCATCGGGTTCATCACGTTCAGTGTTACGAGCATTGATTGCGGACTATTGGCCGCATTCGTTGCCGAGAAGGTGTTTGTTGCGTAATATACGCCGATATTCAGGCCGGTGACATTAACGTTGCCGGTCACGGTCAGCGATCCGGCTGCCGGAACTCGGCCTGTCGTCACCGACGGCGTGAACCAGATGTTGGCGTCCGAGAAAGTCACCGTGTTGGTGAAATCGAACGTCGTTAGCGCGATGTTGCTCACCACAAAGGTTTGTGCCGCCAGGTTGGATCCGCCCAGGTAGCCTGAATAATCCAGGGCGGATGGAATGATGACGATGCCTGCCGCTGTCCCCGTCACCTCGACATCGTCAACGCATACGCCGTTTCCCATGGCGGTTTCGCCTTCGAATGCAATGTAATAGGTGGCGTTCGCGGAGGGTAGGGAGACGGTGCGTTTAGTCCAAGGCGTCGTGCAACTGAGGTAATTGGTGAGACTGTTCCAGCCTGCAGTTGCGTTGGTTCGATAGTAAACACGAAGTGAGTCCTGGTAGCTGTAAAAATCAACCATGAAATGCCAGAACGTCAACTCGGCATTGTTGTTGGTGGCGCCGAAATTGATCGGCGGACTAATCAGCATTGTCCGTGCATTGGCAGAGCCATACATACAGGCGTTATACGAGCCGCCGTGCGCCGCCGCTGGGCTGTAGTAGCCGGGCCACCCGCCAGCGATGAACACCCAATTCCGGAAGAAGGCAGTATTTGTATACGTCCAACCTACGGGAATAAACCCGCTGTTCTCGAATCCCTCCGAGAAAATAACCGTGGCTGCGGTGGTGAAGGACCATACATCTCCCGTCACCGTGCCTACCGGGTTAATGGCATCAACCCGCCAGTAATAAGTCTTCCGGCAATCCAGGCTCCCGGGATTGAACCATGTCGCCGTTTGCGAGCCCATGAATTCGCTTGGGCCCGGAGACGGGGCCAATCCGAAATATACATTATATCCTGTGGCGCCACCGGCATTACCCCACGATAGCCTGGTGCTCCTGGACACCCCTGTTTCTCCTTGCGCCGGGGAGGGGCCGGTTGTCTTTGCAGGGCTTGATGCCGCCGATGTTTTGAGCACGAGCGCATAAGGCTGGGGGCCGGAAGGAATATTGTACCCAATGACCTTGATGGTCAACGTGCCTTGCGGCGCCGGATCAAGATCAAGCCCCTCCACGTTGTTGATCCGATCGAAGTCCGATCGCCCAAAGGCGTAATTGGTGGTTCCGTCTGGGAATATAACCAGCAGATCCAGATCGTTGACGAGTTTTTTGGCGGCGGCCACGGTTGCCGGGTAATCGGTCCAGGCAAGGGTCACGGACAAGCGGTTGGTGCCGGCCACCTCGTAGGTATATGTATTCGTGCTCCCGGTGGCCAGAGCGTTGGTGCCGTCATAAAAGATGTTGGTGCATCCCGCGCCCGGATACAGGGAGTCGGCGAGATTTACCTGCCCCCATCCCTCGACGTTGTTGGGCCGGGGCGCCGGAGGCACTTCCCTTGTCGTTCCCGTTCCATACTGTCCCGGAGTCAGCGACCTGGCCCCGTTAATCAGCAGCGCTTTAACCAATGCCGCACAGGGATTCGTGAATCCTCTTCGATCCATAAGATATTGACGCGCAAGGGCTGCTGCACCGGCCGTGAGCGGCGTGGACATGCTGGTTCCACCCATGAATGTGTAATAATTGCTGGATGAATTTCCCAGGATGCCGCTTCCAGTGCCCCAGCCCGTGCCGGCCCCAGGCGCGCGCGACCGGCAGGAAATAATGTCCGTGCCCGGCGCCACGATATCGGGTTTAATCCGTCCGTCGTTGCATGGGCCGCGGCTGGAGAAGGCTGCCATGCCCTGATGGATTCCATCGGCGCTGGTGGAAATATAATCGACGCTTATGGGAGGCACAGGGTATAGGTATGCCGATCCGATTCCCCAGGGATATGACGAGTAACCGCCCGAACCAACGGGCCGCTGGCTCTCCGCTGCTCCGACGGTCAGGATGTTTTTGGAAGTGCCGGGTGCGCCCATTTGATCCAGATCAATAACCCCGTCGCGCGGGCCATCCCGGCCATCGTTGCCGGCCGAGAAAACGACAAGCATGTCCGGGTAGTTCCACATGAATTCATCCGTGTTTTCGCAATCGGTGCTGTAGTACCCGTTCAACGATGACCCCCAGCTGTCGGAATGAACCCGCGCGCCGTTGGTGTAGGCCTGACGAAACAGATCGTTCAAGTCCGCTGGCAGCCCTCCCAGCCTGCCCTCTGCATCCAAGACTGACTGGAAGACAAGCTGGGCGCCGTATGCTATGCCGTGAAACAACCCGTTGTTGTATGCGGAACCATCCCCGAGAACGGACCCCGAAGTGTGCGTACCGTGGCCGTTGGGATCGCTCCAGTCGCCGGGTCGGCCCAACGCATATACCGCCCGCACCCTGTTGGTAAAATCCGGATGGATCGTGCTCAGGTTTCCGGTGTCCAGGCCGGTGTCGGCAACGGCAACGACCTGTCCCGTGCCGGTCAGCCCGTAATTCGTCCACACGGCGGAGGCGTTCATGCGCGGAGCTTCGGCCGCCACATTGTTGTGAAGCACGGGGGGGACATATTCTTCAATCCACTCGACTTCTCCCAAGGTGGAAAGCGCCTCGATGGCCTCAAACGCGATTTGTGCGCGGATCAAACCGCGCCTGGTTCCCGTGGCTGTGCGCAGAACTTGGCCGCCAAAGCGACCCACTGCCTGTCCCACCATGCTGACATCGCCAGGTGAAAACGTGCTGATGGTCACAACGGCGAATGTGGCTCGAGGGGAAATATCCGCGAGTTTCCTGGTTGTGCGTGCCCTTCTCGACATCTCGTCATTGGCAAGCGACTTGAGCCGTGGCTGGACCTTGTAATTCGCCTGGTATTCCCCGATCCATTGCACCGGTTCCATTCGGCTGATTTGATCAAGAATGCCGGGATTGGCCTCAACGACGAACGCGTTTTCCGGGACATATCCCCTGATGTTGGCGCCGGCAGTTCTAAGCGCCGTCTTCCATTCTTCCCGGATCGGTCCGCTGAATTGCACGATATATGGCAGGGTGCCCCGCGATGATAAAGTCTGCGTCCGCGCCGGCGCCTCAGTAGCGCGCTTATCCTCATGCAGTCCCGTTTGCCTGCTTTTGGCGACGGCCGATGATGTGTCAATCACACGGTCTAGGAGTTTGATCGCGTGAGATGGCGAATTGCCGTCATTGCCGGCCGCGGTTGCCTGGCGAGACAGAGGCGCCAGTGCGAAAGCAGCCGAAACCATCAGCAGTCCAAGTTGCCGCGCGATTGCCCGCCGCCGACCCGGCAGGCCGGAACAAAACGCTGTCCGTTTGCTACGGGTCGTAACCGCCGCCATTCGTTCGTCAGTTCGGGTGTTCATAATTTTAAATTTAAAACGCAACCACCGAATAAAAAGTATCATGGCTAAAACAACCAAAAAAGTCAACATAAAATTTTAGCGTTTTCTCGTCATCCATTAACCGAAAAGCGGCGTGGAAAGATAGCGCTCGCCGGAATCCGGCAGCATGACCACGATGGTCTTGTCGCGCCAGGCGGGTTCGCGGGCAAGCCGCACGGCTGCGGCCGTGGCCGCTCCGCTGGAAATGCCGGCAAGGATGCCTTCCTCGCGCGCCAGGCGCCGGGCATACTCCATGGCTTCTTCGTTCGTCGCCGGCTCGACACGATCGACGAGCGCCAGATCCAATACGTCGGGAATAAAATTGGCGCCGATGCCCTGGATGGCGTGCGGCGCGGCTTTGAGCGGCGCGCCGGCAAGTTTCTGAGAAATCAGAGGGCTGGCGGCGGGCTCGACGGCGACCGCCATGATCTGTTTGCGCTTGATTTTTTTAATGAACCGCGCGATGCCGGTAAGCGTGCCGCCGGTGCCGACTCCGGCGACTACCGCGTCCACGTTTCCTCCCGTGTCGGCCCAGATTTCCGGTCCGGTTGTTTTTTCGTGGATGGCCGGGTTGGCTGGATTCTTGAATTGCTGGGGCATGAAAAAAAAGTCAGGTTTTTCCGCCACGAGCGCCTCGGCTCGATCCACGGCGCCGGCCATACCCAGGGCGCCATCCGTGAGCACAACCTGCGCGCCGAACGCCTGCATCAGCTTGCGGCGTTCCACGCTCATTGTTGACGGCATCACCAGCGTAACCGGATAGCCGCGGGCCGCGCCCACGAAGGCCAGGGCGATGCCGGTGTTGCCGCTGGTCGGCTCCACGATGCCCATGCCGGGTTTGAGCGCGCCGCGCTGTTCTGCGTCCCACACCATGGCTGCCCCAATGCGGCATTTCACGGAGTAGGCGGGGTTGCGCCCCTCAATCTTTGCCAATACCAGCGACCGGGCTCCACCGAGGACGCGATGGAGTTGAACGAGCGGCGTTCGTCCGATGGATAAAGAGTTGTCGGTGAAATAATTCATTTTGCCTGAGCCAATTGAATTCAGCAGACAGAATTCGGGTAAAAACTAAAATGGCTGCTGTTTTCCCGCAAAACGCAAGTTATCCGATTTTATTTTACCTGTACAACCGTGATGGCCGGATCCACCTCTTCACGCAGCGCCTGTTCAATGCCGTGTTTGAGCGTCAGCGCGGCGTGCGGGCAGCAGCCGCAGGCGCCTTTCAGGCGCAGGCTCACCTGGCTGCCGGCGATGCTTACGATATCCATGTCGCCGCCATCGGCCTTCAGCAGGTTGCGCAGTTCTTCCAACTTGGCCCTGATTTTCGCCTCCATGAATGGTCCTTTCGAGTATGGGATTGATGGTTAATATAAACATGGCAAATGGAGCTTGGGTCTGTAAAGGAAAATCGGATAATTCCTTGGGAGATCTAGGACGGCGGTGTCGTTCTTGGATCAGGGACGAAGCGGCGCGGATTGGGTAAAACGGATCATGTGTGATCTTGGCCCATCTGCATTGCTGGCTCCCAGGGCGCATACATAAGTATAGCACTCCTGGGAGCCGCCGCTGGTTTCCGCGTGAATGACGCAGCCGTAACGCCCTTACACCGCAAGCGGAATTGCGATTGACAAGGGACGGGGAAGTTCAGATGATGCGCCGATGAAATCCGTCCGCCAAAATCACACTCCAACCGGCAAGCTTGGACGGCTGCGCGCCCATTTGCGGCGCTTAGGTTCCGTGCTGATTGCGTTTTCGGGCGGAGTGGACAGCACGCTGCTGGCGGCGGTGGCCCGGAAAGAATTGGGCGACAAGGTCCTGGCCGTGACAGCGCTCTCGCCAACATATCCTGAGCGCGAACAGCGCTCGGCCGTTGCCTTGGCCCGGCAACTTGGTGTCCGGCATCTGCTGGTCCGGTCCAATGAGCTCAAGATTCCGCGGTTTGCGGCCAATCCGGTCAATCGTTGTTACTACTGCAAGCAGGAACTTTTTAATCGACTGAGGCAGTTGGCCGATCGGCATGCAATCAAGTGGATTTTAGACGGAACCAATGCGGATGACATGCGGGATATCCGGCCGGGTACGCGCGCCGCCGCGGAATGCCGCGTTGTCAGTCCGCTGCTTCGTGCCGGGCTGACAAAAGCGGACATCCGCCGGGAGTCGCGCCGGCTGGGATTACCGACGGCCGATAAGCCCGCCATGGCCTGCCTGGCCTCGCGCTTCCCTTACGGGTCGCGGATTACACCCGCCGGGCTGAAGGCAGTGGACCGGGTTGAGGAAGCTTTGCGGCGATTGGGATTCCGGCAGGTACGCGTGCGGCATCATGGAAGCGTGGCGCGTATTGAAGTGGAAGCGGCGGATATCCGGCGGCTATTGCGGCCCGCCATCCGCCGGAGCATCGCAAAGCTGGCGAAGCGCCAGGGATTCTTATATATTGCCGCGGATTTGGAAGGATATCGGACGGGAAGCCTGAATGAATTTCAGAAGAAGCAAACATCGAACGCCCAACATCGAACATCCAACGCCGAATGAAGTTGTCGCGGCGCTTCGATAGAAGCGTTTCCATGTAATGAGGCGAAAACAAAGAACTCTTGCTGATCTTTAACAACAAGGAGCCTGATCATGAGTGACAAGCGAATGATATGGATGGGATTTAGTCTTGTGCTAATCGCCGGCTGGCTGACGGGCGCGGCGGGTGCGCAGGCGATTTATACCGCTTGCGAACTGGGTCAGGTTGATCAGGTTAAGACGTTTCTCGACAAGGATCCGGCGCTGGCCAACGGCAAGGACAACAACGGTTTTGCACCGCTGCACTGGGCGGCGGGCGGCGGCAGCCGCGACGTGACTGCGATCCTGCTGGCCAAAGGCGCGGATGTCAACGCGCGCAACGATGCCGGCGCAACGCCTTTGCACCTTGCAGCCTTCATGGGGCGCAACGACGTGGTGGAACTCCTGCTGGCCAAGGGTGCGGATGCCAACGCGCGCAATTTGAAAAAGCGCACGCCGCTGCACAACGCCGCAGGCATGGGCCACAAGGCGGTGGTCAAGACGTTGCTGGGCAAGGGGGCCGAGATCAACGCGCAGGATGACCTGGGGCTGACGCCCCTGCATACGGCCGCGCTCTATGGCTGGCTGGAGGTGGTCGAGCTCCTGGTAACCAAAGGCGCGGACATCAACGTCCGGGATCAAACTGCCGCCACGCCGCTTGTCATGGCGATCAAGTATGGCCATACCGATGTGGTCAAGGCGTTGATATCCAAGGGCGCGGATGTGAATATCAAGGATAATCTGGGGCTGGCGCCGCTCCATCAGGCGGCGATCAAAGGATCGGTTGACGTAGTGAACCTGTTGCTGGCTAAAGGCGCTGACCTGAACGCCAAGGACAATTACCAGCAGACCGCGCTCCAATGGGCGGCCATGAAGGGACAACGCTCCGTGGAGGAAGTGTTGAAGAACGCGGGCGCGAAGAACCCGTAGGAATTCGAATCCATAGCGGTTCTACCGAATCGCAGAGTTGCCGGAGGCCTAATTCAATGCATAGGAATTTTCCGCCGGAGGCGGATCCGCCTATGGCGGACAATCCGTCTTTGTTGTCATTCCGAGCGTAGCGATGAATCTCGCCGCGAGAGATCCCTTCGAGTTCGCTCAGGGCAGGCTCTTCACTGCGTTCAGGATGACATCCGAACAGAATAAAAGTCGCCCCGCCTTGCGGGGCCTAATTTGTTTCAGGATTTGAAAATATGAGTGTAAAATTCAAAGACTATTATGAGGTGCTGGGCGTGGCGCGCACGGCCGGCGCCGATGACATACGCAAGCAATATCGCAAGCTGGCCCGGAAATATCACCCCGACGTCAACAAGCGTTCGGATGCCGAGGCCCGGTTCAAGGAAATTGCGGAAGCGTATGAAGTGCTCGGCGATGCGGAGAAACGCAAGCGCTATGACCAGCTCGGGGCTAATTACCACGCGGGCCAGGATTTTGCGCCACCGCCCGGGTGGCAGCAGATGCGGTACGAATACGGCGCCCGCCCGGAATCCCCCGGCGATTACGCAGCGGAAGAGCAGGGCGACTTCAGCGATTTTTTCGAGTCGCTCTTCGGCGGCGCAGGTTTCCGTTCCGGCGGAGGGTTCCGCCCTGACCAGGCCGGTGGCGGGCCGTTTCAGAACTTCCGCAAACGGCGCGGGGAAGATCATGAAGCAACGGTGACTATTGCGCTGGAGGAAGCCTTCCACGGTGTCAAGAAACCCATTCATTTGCAGGTTGCCCGCATGGACGAGCAGGGACGGGTGCATCGCGAATCGAAACAATATAACGTCCAGATTCCGCGCGGCACGACCGATGGCGCGCGCATCCGCCTGGCGGGGCAGGGAGGGCAAGGCGTCGGCGCGGGGGCGGCCGGCGATTTGTTCCTGCTGGTGAAGATCGCTCCGCATCCGGTGTTTCACCTGGTTGGCGCCGATCTGGAAGTGACCGTGCCGGCAACGCCGTGGGAGGCGGCCCTGGGCGCCAAGGTGCCCGTGCCGACCATGACCGGCCAGGCGATATTGGCCTTGCCGGCGGGGACGCAGAATGGCCAGCGCATGCGGTTGCGCGGAAAGGGGCTGGTGAGTGAACGGAACCACGGCGATCTGATCGTGATCATCCAGGTTGCCGTGCCACGTCACCTTAACGAAAAGGAAAAATCACTGTTTACCGAGCTGGCGCGCGTATCCACCTTTAACCCGCGCGCCGACAAAACGTAGGGCGCAGTTCATCAGGGGACAGTTCATGTGTGTCCCTGGTTTGCCCGGGGTTGCGTCATCCATGCCAAAACCAGCGGCGTCGCGGAGCTCCGCCCTCCAATATTGCGAAAACATTGGCATTCATGGAGGGGCAGCCTACCCGCCATAGTCCGGCAGTTGCCGGACGAAGGAGGGATCTACCGCGAGACCGTTCTTGACGCAGCCCTGGGTTGGCGGGTGGCGTTTCTAAGTTGCGAACATCTAGATCGCACATGCATACGAACGACAAATTATGCATCGCTTTTATCACCGACGTTTGCCATGAAAGCAAATCGGGCGGAGCGCGCTCCGCTAAACGCTTTATCGGGGAGCTGTCCCGCAAACACGATGTCCGTGTAGTAACAACGGGAACGCCCCGGCCCGGGCACGTCGTCATGCCCGGTTTTTATGTTCCTTTTGCGCGCCACCTCATGCGCGGAATGGACTTTGCTTTTGCCTGGCCGCGGGGCAAACCCCTGGAAAAACTGTTCCGTGAAGTGGATGTCGTTCACATCCATCTGCCGTTCCTGCTCGGGTTTCGCTCCCTGCAGATCGCCCGCCGGCTGGGCGTCCCCGTCATTGCCGGATTCCATGTACAGCCGGAGAATTTGCTTTACAACGTGGGGTTGCGCTCCGAGCGCCTGGCCGCGCACCTGAACCGTTTCCTTGTGTCCAGGTTTTACAACCGCTGTCATGCCGTGGTGTGTCCGAGCACCTTTGCCGAATCGGAATTGCGACGCAATGGACTGCGCCGTCCGAGTTTTGTAATCTCCAACGGCATCCCGGCGCAATTTCGGCCGCAGGCCGCCGGGCGCAAGTTCGGTGCGCGCGCCGACTTCGTGCTGCTCATGGTCGGCCGACTGGCCCGCGAAAAGAAACACGCCCATCTGATCCGGGCGGTGGAGCTCTCCAGGCATGCCGCGCGTATCCGGCTGATTATCTGCGGCAAGGGGCCGTTGCAGGCCGATATTGCCAGGCTGGGCCGGCGCCTGGTCAATCCCCCGGAAATGCTGTGTGTGTCCGACGAGGAATTGATTCGCCTCTATAACACGGCCGATCTCTTTGTCCACGCCTCGGATGTCGAGCTGGAAGGCATGAGCGTCCTGGAAGCCATGGGCTGTGGCCTGCCGGCGCTTATTGCTGACACCCGATTGAGTGCCGCCAGGCAGTTTGCCATGGATGAACGCTTCCTTTTCCAGGGTAACGAGCCAATATCCCTTGCAGATCGGATTGATTACTGGATCGAGCATCCGCATGAACTGCAGGCTGCCAGCCGGCGCTGCTTGCAGCTTGCCGGGCAATATACGCTGGAAGAATGCGCGCGCAAGCTGGAAAATGTTTATTTCAAGTATCTCTTCAAAAGATCAGGTTTCACTCCTGCGAATAAGCCATAACAGCGCCTGTCCGTTCCGGTTTCGAATCCTGCCTTCACTATGGTTGCATCGGGCTGTTATTATATTCTCCAAGATGGTTCGCACAATGGTTCCCACACCCCTGACACCGCCGAAAAAAGCTCCAGATGCCTAAAAAATTCCAGAATCGGGAAAAATAGGGCGGCGCTCTGCTTCTCGTCCGGCGAAGCCTTGGCGAAGACGAAAGCCCCTTGGACGGAGGATAAGGGAGTTGACTTCTCGACCTCCTGAATGCCGTTGCCCCTTGTCAAGCCGGGCATTTTTTATCAAATGGCGCGGAATGCGCAAAATCAAGGTGTTACTCAATTTCCGGGGATTCGTTCCCATACGACCATGAAGTTGCCGGCTTTTCAATCTGCGGCCCCCGGGGAACTTCTCCGGGACAAAGTCTTCCGGCAAGGGCCATGCAGGCATCGGCAATTATTCTTCCGGCCGCCGGCTCAAGGTTTGAATATGAAGTCAGCTTTGTTTCATATCCGCCCCCCGTGCTTTTGAAAGCTTCCTCGTCGGGCACATACCCGATGCTGCCGTTCGCCAGTTCCACGACATACACAAAAGGGAATCTTTCCCGGACGATTTTTTTTATCGCCAAACCAAGCGAACAGAAATATTCGGCTGGGTTTGAAAGGAAGATCGCCGGGCCAAGCTGAATCGCCTGGATTTCTATTTCTTTCGCTTTGCCCTGCTGCAGCAGGTAATCTAAAAGAACTTTTTCCTTGGCCCATGCAAACTCGTCTTTCCTCGAGTTCGATTCGTTGCCTGCCATGCTCCTGACCGTTTCAAGCGATTTTTTCAGCTTTTCCGGTGAAAGAATCCGGCGGTTTATTTTAATCTTCTGCGAAACGGATTTAACCGGCGCAAGGTCGCCTTTTTCGGAAGAAACGAGAATTTTCACCGCTTCAGCGCCCACCCGGGTGCCGATGATATTAAGCCATTCTTCAGGAGAATGATTTTTGCGCAGACCGATGTTGTCCACCTGGGTAATATCGCCGCATGCCCCATTGAGAAAAACCACCACAACCTCGCGGCCATATACGGCGCGGATTGTTTTTTCCATCGCAGATATCCAGTCCGCGGAAACAATGTCCTGACTCCAAGCCGTGCCGTGACAGGCGTAATTCACAACGCATCCGGCCAGCGCGCCGTTTTCCCGCCATCCGCCGATGACGCCGACTTCGGGATCGATGGGCCCGGCCGGTTCGACGATATCCGGGTTGCCTTTTCCCGGATGAGTGAAAGTGCGTCCGCCTTTCATCCTTATTCTGCGGTTGAAAACAGCGGCGCCTTCCGGCCCGCTTCCGGCCGAAAATTTAACGGCATCCATTTTATTAAATGCCAGAAAGACCGCGTCGGAGGCTCGCTCAACAACCAGCCGCTCATACTCCGGCTCCATATTGATCGAGCATTCCAGGGCAAGCTTCTTTATCAGGGCCGGGGCTTCTTTCAACTCGTCAGGATGAAATCCAAAACATGGGCCGCCGGAATGAGTATGCGACGCTGCTATCATCACGTTTTCGGACTTGATTTTCCCTCCGCTCTTTTTTTCAATCTCCGCCCTGATCAATTTCACCGTCCGCGCACGGACAACGAGGGTATCAAGTCCGATAATTGCGACCGTATTCCGATCATCAGAAAAAACAGCGGCCCTGGCCCTGAGATTGTCCCTGACCCCGGTTAGGAATATTTTTCGATAATTACCCGGGCGCTGAGAACCCATGGCGGGGGTAATATCCGTGTCGGAAAATCCGGCTTTCATTTTTATATTTTCTCCACTTTGACCGGTTTGCCTTCCCTGGCCGAACGAAGCGCGGCTTCGCCGAAAGCGACGGTCCGCGCACCCTCATAGACGTCGGTGGGAACTTGCCTGTTTCTGTCCAGGTACGAAACGAATTCCCTCAGTTCCTCGGTAACATTATGACTCGCGATGTTCACGGGAACGTTCGTAAATTTACATCCGGTCTCTTTTCTGTTTTTTTCTTCAAATATCCGGATATGGTCGCTGGTGTTGTCGCATATAATCGTGCCTTTTGTGCCGCAAACGACGGTCCGCATCGTATAAGGGCGTTTTACCCCGACCGAGACGAATATCTTGCCGATGACGTTATGCGGAAATTTTCCGATGATAATTCCCGTATCGGCCGTGGGCCAGGCGCTCGCCGCAAGAAGGATCCTGTTTGTGTAACAGCACACTTCTTCCGGATTTCCCGCCAGCCAGCGGACGAGGTCCATCGCATGACATCCTCCACCGATAACTCCTTCCCGCTTGATCTTGGGATCTTTGCGCCAGTTATCGTATCCCACGGCATAGGTGTAGTCATGGGCATATTCGCTCTCAATGAAAGCGATTTTTCCTATCCGGCCTTCATCAACAAGACGCTTGGCGAGAATGAAGCCGGGCGCATAACGGCAAACCTGCCCGGTCATAAAAAACTTTCCGCTTTGCTTGACGGCGCCAATGATCTTTTTGCATTCCGCAACGGTTGGGGCAAGAGGTTTTTCGCAGATCACGTGGGCACCGGACTTTAAGCCTTTAATGCTTTGTTCGGCGTGAAAATGGTCGGGTGAAGCCACGATAATTATATCAAGGCCGGATTTATAAATTTCATCTTCGCTTTTCGCGATGATTGCGCCGCTGTTTGCATAGAATTTCCTGTCTATCCGGCGATTTTTTTCAAAATTAAGATCATAGACCATTGCCAGTTTTGTGTTTTCCAATGAATGCGCGGCTTTTGCCCAGGCGTCGCCCATTCTTAAGGCGATAACTCCGGTTTTGTGCATCTTCGTCATATTTCTATCTCCCGTTGCGTTTTTGTACAAGGACGCCAGTTTGGCCGGCATATCCCGCCGCGCGTTCATCGCGGGACGCCCACGTCCAGCCCAAGCTTGCCTTGATTGTGCGAGTTTCGCAAGCAAGAATCCGAATTCGACACGCGGTTGCATCGGGCTTTGCGCCGCTTTCGAAATCGGGATTCGATGCTTGACTTTTTCCCGCCATTGGAAATGATACAGCGCGAATCGAGTGATTCCGGACTTTTCGGAACCGCCGCGCCTTGTGGGGGATTAGCTCAGTTGGCTAGAGCGCCTGAATGGCATTCAGGAGGTCGAGGGTTCAACTCCCTTATCCTCCACCCACTTTGCTGTTGACTGCCGGCTTTCATCCTGCAGCCGCCGGCTTGCAATTCGTTCAGTCCAGGGCTGCGTCATTCATGCTGAAAGCAGCGGCGTCGCAGTCCCGATACCCGCCCGCAGCGTGATCGGGACGCCCTCCAATATCGCGAAAAAATTGGCATCCATGGAGGGGCAGTCTGCCTGCCATAGTCCGGCAGTTGCCGGACGAAGGAGGAAACTCCTGCGAGACCGTTCTTGACGCACCCCTGAGCGATCATCTTCGCTGCCGTGTTTGAGTTTGCAAGGCGTGGCCACTCATGTATAGTCAAGCCTGTGAGTCGGAGAATTAGCTATGGATAATATTATTGCTGTTCTGATTCAACTGCTGGCGTTGTTCCTGGCGATCGTGCCGCACGAAGTCGCCCACGGCTATGTAGCCTGGAAGCTGGGCGATCCCACCGCCCGCCGCGCGAACCGCTTGACGCTCAATCCGTTGGCCCACATTGACCTTGTGGGCACAATCATCCTGCCCGGCATGCTGATGTTAATGCATAGTCCTCCGTTCGGCTGGGCCAAACCGGTGCCGTTCGATCCGCGGTATTTCCGCGATCCGCGCCGGGGCATCATGCTGGTGGGCGCCGCCGGACCGATCACAAATTTTGCGATGGCCATCTTGAGCGCTTTGCTGGTCCGTGTGTTTGGAGCGGCTGGCGGATTGATGACGTATTTTCTGGCTTACCTGTGCGTCATCAATATCATCCTGGGAGTGTTCAACCTGATTCCCATTCCGCCCCTGGATGGATCACGGGTAGTGATGAGGTTTCTGCCGGAGGAGTGGGCGCGTCCGTACCTGCGCCTGGAGCCATTCGGATTTATCATTATTATCGGACTGCTCTATCTGGGCGCGCTGGAACGGGTCATCAATCCGGCGGCATCCTTCCTGTTCCGTATCCTGCTGGGCACGCCCTGAGTTCGAAAAGACGACCGTAGACCGTGGACTGTTGACTGTGGATTAAAAACTGGTTCTGCTACAGTCTACAGCCTATAGCCTACGGCCGCTTCAGGAACGGATTTATCCGGAACTCTTCGGCTAATCTTGTTTCCGGACCGTGGCCTGGAAAGATGCGCGTCTCGGGCGGCAATTGCGCCAGCTTGCGCAGGGATTGCGTCAACATTCGTCCGTCACCGCCGGCCAGATCTGTTCGGCCCACCGTGCCCTGGAACAGCGTATCGCCTGAAAAAAGAACGCGATCAGCCGGAAAATAGAAACACACACCGCCCGGCGAATGGCCGGGCGTGCCGATCACTGCGTAGCTCATGCCGCCATCTGTCCAGGTCTGGCCGTCGGCCAGAGTCCGGAACGCACCGGCTGGCCGCCGTGTATCAGAATAATACGGGGGAAGCCGGTTCAAAGGGCCGAAGGCCCACTTAAGATCAAGCGCGTGGATGGCATATGGAGCGGGGTGTTTTGCGGACACTTCCGCCAGCGCGCTGACGTGATCAATATGGCCGTGGGTCAGCAGATAACAAGCCGTGTCCAGCCCGTGGGCATCAAGACATGCCAGGATAGCCTGGGCATCTGCGCCCGGATCGATCACCAGAGCGTGACGTTCCGGACCCCACACGATATAACAACCGGACTGAAACGGCCCGACGGTAAGGCATTCTATATTCATCGCGCCCGTTACAATGCCGGATTAGGCTTGATTTGCCCAGTCGATTCTTTAATTATAACGGCAATGCGGTTTGTCCAATGAATAATGAATAAGGTGCCTCGCGAAACAGGGGTCATGAACAATCAAACTCCAGCCAACAGTTCCTCCAGCGAAATCGCCCCGGTGATCGAGGGCTTCCGTATCCTTGAGAGACTGGGACACGGTGCGACATCTTCCGTCTGGAAGGCCGAGCAAGTATCGCTCAATCGGCTCGTGGTCATCAAGGTGCTTTCCGAGCGGCTGACCCACGAGCCGGAGGATGTTACTTTGTTCAAAGCTGAGGCGCGCATGGCCGCCAATTTCAAGCATGCGGGCATTGTGCAGGTCTATGATTTTGGCCAGTCCGTGACCAGTCGATGCTATTACTTCGTGATGGAATACATCTCCGGCTATTCGGTCGGCGACTGGATCCGCCGGAAGGGCAAGATTGCGGAGGCCGATGCCCTGGTTGTCGTGCACGCTGTGGCGGACGCCATGAAGTACGCCTGGGATCTTTCGAAAATCGTGCATTGCGACATCAAGCCGGACAACATCATGGTGGATGGCGACGGCTCAGTCAAAGTTGCGGACTTGGGGCTGGCCCACACCGTCAAGAGCATGACCAATCAGCCTGGCGCCAACGCGGACGAAGTTATTATCACGGGTACGCCGAATTACATGGCCCCCGAGCAGGTCCGGGGTACGGAGGCGATTGATTGCCGCACGGACATTTATGCGCTGGGCGCCTCGCTATATCATATGGCCACCGGCCAATTGCCTTTTGCCGACAGCCCGCCTGATGTCGTCCTGGAGCGCCAACTCAAGGAAGTTTTTGAATATCCGCAAAAGGTCAATCCGGATTTATCGGTGAGTGCCACGCGGTTGATTGTAAAAATGACAGCCAAAGAGCCAGCGGCGCGATTCCAGACCTGGGACGAGGTGCTGGCGGAAGTCGTACGGCTTGAGCGGCAGATGCGGCAAAAGGCGGCCGCTTTCACCCAGCCGGCGGCGGGCGCGGTCGGCACCGTGTTGTCCGGGCGGACGCCGGTGGCCGATTCAAAAAACTACAGTGCGTTAACAGGGACTGCCCGCTGGTGTATGTATTGCGGCAAACCGATTCAACCAAATGCGCTTTATTGCGGATTCTGCGGTAAGCCGACGGTTGTCCCGCCGCAAGAGCCGGTCGAGGATCAGAAACAGAATACGATCCGCTTGAAGCCGATTGATGGAAACCCCTCGGCGGGTGCCAAGCCGGCCGCGCTTAATTTGAAGTTGGCGCGGTCTAGATTCCCGTCGAACAACAATCCGGTTGCGGCGCCGGAACCCTGGCCGAGCAAGGCGCCCAGGCGCTGGTATAAGTCCTTTGGCAGTTATGTCCGCATGTTGTTGACCCTGTGTTTGCTGGCTTTCCTGGGATACTACGCATACCAGAAATATATATGCGATAACGACGTGCTCGTCCCGGTCAAGGAGGCTATCATCGAGGTTACTCAGCCGGCGCTTGAGGAAATCAACGCAGGATTGCAGGAAGGCGAACAATGGAGCCTTAGATTGATCTGGGCGCGCTTGACCAAGCCGAAGTCTCCTGATGGCCTGTCAACGGTTGCGCCGGAAGAAATGGCGGCGCCGGATAAGACAATAGAATCGTCGGAATCAAGGCCGGCGCAGGGGGTAGAGTCATTGCCAGCGGCGGAGACCACAGTGCCGGAAGTAAACAAAACGGCAACGCCCGGAGCGCAAGCGCCATGGGAAACGCCTTCTCCAACACCGGCGGCTTCCGAGCCGCCCAAGCCGGAGCCCTCTGTCGCCCCGGCCAAACCGCTTCAGGATGTGGAATACGAGCGTATTCTGCAAACGTGCAAACAACAACAGCCCAAAGCCGGCGACCAGATTGTGCTCCGGTTTACAAATGGGCGCGAGCCGGTCACAGGGGCGTTTGAACAGGCGACTGCCGATGGCGTTAGGATCAAAGTGCCTGCCGGTGTCATTGAGTATCCGTTCCGTCTCATGTCGGAAGAAAGCCGGTTAATGCATTTTCCCGAAGAGCGCGCCCGCCGCCTCCAGCGTCAGAAAACCGGACAGGCAGAGTGATGGGGTTATCGAAGGCGAGGTCAGTGATCAGCAGTCAGTCATCTGTTCCCGGTTCTTCGTTGCATGGATAAGCTTCTATCGAAGCGCCGCTACACCTTCATTCGACGCACGTCATTCGATTACTTATGGCGGGCAGGCCACGAACGATACTCCGCGCGGCATGGGCGGCAGCCCGAAGATAGTCGCCATGCTCTGCGCCACATCGTAAAATCCATGCCGGATGCCCAGCGAACGCCCGTGGCGCCCCGGTTGATATGCCAGAAGCGGCACGTATTCCCGCGTGTGATCCGTCCCGTGGAAGGTGGGATCGTTGCCATGGTCGGCGGTGATGATGAGCCAGTCGACGGGACGCAATACGGCCAGGAGGTCACCGAAATACCGGTCGGTCTGTTCCAGGGCGGTGGCATAGCCCCGGGCGTCACGCCGGTGACCGTAGAGCATGTCGAAGTCAATGAAATTGGCAAAGATCAGGCCGCCTGGCCGGCCGTGCGCCAATTCCAGTACCTGCTGTTGCGAAGCGCTTGTGGTATTGGTGTGGAAGGATCGCGTAAGGCCTTGATGGGCAAAAATATCTTCGATTTTACCTACGCCGATGACCGGCACATCCGCCGCCTTCAGGCGATCAAGCACGGTTGGCTCGGGAAGGGGATAGGAATAATCGCGGCGATTTTCGGTGCGCCGAAAATCGCCGGGCCGCCCCAAAAACGGCCGCGCAATAACCCGTCCGATCTGGTAAGGGTTGCAAAGCGCACGGGCGGTCTCGCAGGCGCGGTACAACTCGCTGAGGGAAATTATTTCCTCATGGGCCGCAATCTGGAATACGGAATCGGCGCTGGTATAGACGATCCAGGCGCCTTCGCGCATCTGGCGCTCGCCCAATTCCTGGATGATCGCCGTTCCGCTGGCGGCCTGGTTGCCAATGAGGCGCCGCCCGGTCTTCTGCTCGAAGGTCGCGACAAGTTCCGGAGGGAAAGAAGGCGGGCCCTTTGGAAACAGATGGAAGCCGCGGAATAGTTCCAGGCCCGCGATTTCCCAGTGACCGGTGGTCGTGTCTTTGCCCTTCGACACTTCCCGCATGGCGCCATAGCCGGCCATCGGCTGTTCCGCCGCAGGAACCCCGCAGAGGGCTGCACCGGGGTAAATCAGCGCCGGAATGTTGCCGAGTCCCAGCCGCTGGAGGTTGGGCAGATGGATCCCGCCCACCGCTTCCGCCAGGTGGGCGAGAGTGTTGGCGCCGGCGTCGCCATACTCCGCCGCGTCCGGCGCCGCGCCGATACCGACGGAATCCAGAACGATCAAAATTACATTCATGCAAACGTTCCCGTTCGTAACCAATAAGGTTTCCGTTGTTCAGTGTTCAAGGTTCGGGTAAGAGGGCAAGATTGGTCCATTGGCAAGCCGTTTTCAGCGTCTGATCGCCGCTGGCCCAATTCGTCCGTGCGGTAGGATGGCGAGGATGAGCGCATCTCCTCTAATGAATTTCCCGAACACTGAACACCTTTGCTGTCCCCATAATGAAAGAACCCATCAGAAATGTCCATGCGGAAATTGGCGGATTGGCGGATAGCGGCATATAGGAGTTTTATCTGCTTCACAATATTGTTGGAGGGGCTCGCGCATCAGGTGTAGCTGCCAGTTCGGTAGAACGGCAATATGCGCTTCTATCGAACCGCATCCACACCCCCAGCAACTGAGGCCCTATCGCGAAAAATTATTATTCGATTGTGTTTGGGTGTGGAAAATGGTTGTATCCGTCAGTTTTACCGGTCAAAAGTTTCGCAAAAAACAACCCGCCGAGGCGCAATAATGAAGCTGATTTACAAGCCGATCCCCGATCACTTTCTGAAGGCGCTTCCGGAAGGCGTGAAATTTGTCAGGCGCCACCAGAGCGACTTCCTCGTGGCCGAGCAAATAAACTGTCCCCGGGGGCACAGTCTCATGGCCGAGGTGGTGCGCATCCACGGCGAACCTTCGATCAGGATCCGCGTACAGGTCGGCAAAAGCGAAGGCCTTGTTTTTATTGATGCCTTCTGGGGCGGACATGCCAAGCTCTATAATTTCATTCCGGATATAATTTCGGCTGGTTCGGTCATCAAGGCTCTCTGTCCGGTCTGCGGGGTGAGCCTGATCGTCGCAGACCATTGCGCCCAGATGGGCTGCAAATGCGACCAGGCGATCGTATTCGCCCTGCCGGGCAAGACCAACAAAATATACGTTTGCGCCAGGCTGGGCTGTCCGGGGCATCGCATGGAAATCTCGGCTTTGTCGCACAAGGTCCTTGCGCAAGTGAGTAAGATCAATTATTTTGGCGCCCAGGACAACGATATTTTCATGGAGATTTGAATGACTATGCCCGCGCATCACAAGGCGAGCCGGTCAATGCCCGAACCCCCTCAACCATCCGAGGCATCCGTGTGCCCGGAACCGCTGATTCTGGCCGTCAATCCGGGATCAACTTCCACCAAGCTCTCGGTTTTTGACGGTGAACGGGAGTATATTCAAGGAAACGTCGTTCATTCCGCGGAAAACCTCAAGCCGTTCCGGCGCATCACGGATCAGATCGAGTTCCGGATGAATTTGATCCATCATTTTCTGCAGGATAACCGCGTGGATATCCGCACGCTCAAGGCCGTTGTCGGCCGCGGTGGATTGCTGAAACCGATCCGCAGCGGCGTCTATCGCGTCAACGCCGCCATGCTGGAGGATCTGCGCAGCGGCCGTTTCGGGGAGCACGCCAGTAACCTGGGCGGCATTCTCGCGCATGGACTCGCCGGGGAAGCGGGTTGTCCCGCCTACATCGTCGATCCGGTGGTCGTGGACGAGATGGATGATGTGGCGCGCCTGTCCGGCATGCCGGGATTGGAACGTAAAAGCATCTTCCATGCCCTCAACCAGAAATCGGTGGCCCGCGCTGTCGCCCGTAAGATTGGTAAAAGCTACACGGACTGCAATTTTATCGTGGCCCACATGGGCGGCGGGATTTCCGTAGGCGCGCATTGCCGAGGCTGCGTCGTTGACGTAAATAATGCCCTCGATGGCGATGGGCCGTTTGCCCCCGAACGTGCCGGCGGTCTGCCCGCCGGGCAACTGGCGGAGCTTTGTTTCAACGGGCAATACAGCCTGGCCGAGATTAAACGCAAGCTGGCCGGCGAGGGCGGACTCGTGGCCTATCGCGGGTCGAACAGTTTCACGGATTTGAAGAAAGCCGTGCTGGCCGGGGATGCGCAGGCGCGGCTGGTTTATGAAGCCATGGCTTACCAGGTCAGCAAGGAAATTGCCATGCACGGGGCCACGCTCAAGGGCGCAGTGGACCGGATCATCCTGACCGGAGGGCTGGCCTGCGATGAGACCTTTGTCGGCATGATCAGGGAGCGCGTAAGGCATTTGGCCGCGGTGGAGGTAATTCCGGGCGAACGCGAAATGGCCTCGCTGGCCCAGGCGGCTTTAGCGGTTCTGCGGAAAATCGAACCGGAAGGGGAATACTGCGCATGCAACTGAAAGATTTTGTAATTCCTCTGCCGGATAAAAAACGCAAGACCGTTGTCGTGCCGATTGCCAGCGATCCGGATAGCATCCGCTGCATCGCCAAGGCGTTGGAAAAGAAAATCGCCAAATTCATCCTGGTTGGCGAGAAAAAAAAGATCCGTGACATCGCCGCGCGGCAGGGAGTGGATATTTCCCGGGCCGTGTTTGTTGCCGAAACCGACGATCAGAAGGCCTGCTGCAAAGCCGCGGAACTGGTCCGTGACGGGCGGGCCCAGGTGCTGATGAAAGGGCTGGTGCAGTCATCCAGTTTCATCGGCGCGATTCTGCACAGTGAATACGGGCTGATTCCGCCGGGGATGTTAATCAGTTGCGTGGCGATTTTCGAAATCCCGGCCTATCATAAACTGCTTCTGGTCACCGATCCGGGGGTCAACATCAATCCTGTCTTCGAAAACAAAGTGCGCATTCTGCAGAATGCGGTTGCCCTGGCCGTTAAAATGGGCATTCAACATCCAAAAGTTGCCTGTGTTTCCGCGGTCGAAAAGACCACGCCGAAAATGCCCAGCACCGCCGAGGCGCAGCAATTGAAAGAAATGGGTCAAAAAGGCTTCTTTGGCCCGGCCCAGGTCGAAGGCCCGTTTGGATTTGATGTGGCAATCTCCGGCAAGGCGGCGGGGATCAAGGGCATTGCCGGGACAGTGGCCGGCGATGCGGATATCATAATCCTTCCGGAGATCATTTCCGCCAACGTGCTTTACAAGTGCCTGGTTTGGCTTTCCAATGCCAAGAATGCCAGCATCGTAGTGGGCGCCAAGGTGCCGATCGTTCTGAACTCGCGCTCGGACTCGGAAGAAGCCAAGTTTAATTCCATGGCCCTGGCTCTCAGTATGGCTCCGGAAGGATAGGGGTAGGTGCCGCGATCGAATTCATTAAATTCAACACATAACAGGAGGACACATGAAGAAAAATAAAGTCATGGAAAAACCGGTTGCGATTCTGGGCGGCGGCGCATGTGCGCAAACGTTTGCGGCGGAGTTTACCCTTGCAGGATATAAGGCAAGGTTGTTCGAGCTGCCGGAATATGCCGCGCAAAGCCTGGGAGACGTGCTGAGCACCCGCGAAATCGAGCTTTACGGCGAGCAGCGCAATTTCAAGTGGTTCCGGAGAGCCGGGACGGCAAAGATTGACATGGTGACTACCAACATCGCGGAGGCTATGAAAGGCGCCGGTTTGGTGATCGTGGCCGTCCCGGCCAAAGGGCTGAAGCGTTTTTTCGAAAAAATGATCCCGCATATTGAAGACGGCCAGGTGATCAGCATATTCCCGGATAATTTCGGCGCCCTGATATTGAGAAACATGCTGCGCGAGAAAAAATCCAGCCCGGAGGTAATCATCGGCGGATGGAGTTCCATGCCCTACGGCGTAAGGCTGGATGGCCCCGGCAAGCTGAACTGCATCATGAGGATACGCTCCATCATGTGGGATACCCTGCCGTCCAGAGACGGGGATAAATTTATTGAAATCATGGAGCAAATCCCGCCATTTGACGGAGCCGTTGAAATCAAGCGGGGGGACACTGTCGTCGGGGTTGATCTTTCCAATCCCAATCCGGTTATCCACGTTCCCGGCTCGATCCTGAATGTCGGCGCAATGGAAGTATCGGAAATGGAAGGGACCCTGGGTATCCCGAAGGGAAAATATTCGATGTATAAATATGGCATGAGCCCCGCGGTTTCCCACGTCCAGCTTGCTTTCTACAAGGAAGAAATGAAAATTGCGGAAGCAATGAACATAAAGATTGCCCAACACCAGGAAGACCAGTTCTACTGGAAAGGCGGCATCATGGGGTTTGAGTATTGGGTCCCGTATGTAGACGTGATCATGCCGCCGATAGTCGGGCCTACTTCCGTCGAACACAGGTACTTCACCGAGGACATACCCGTGGGGACCGTGGTGCGCTATAATTTAGCCGTTAAATTCGGCGTTGATGTCCCCATAATTGAGTCAATGATCCGCATAGGTTCTGTGATTTGCAGGCAGGATTTCTTCAAGAACGGAATATCTCTGAAAGAATTAGGGCTTGAAAAATTGAACAGATCCCAGATAATTAAATACCTGAAAGAAGGCAAGCTATAAATCCGGGCGAATAGTTGAATATGCTTAAACACACTCAAAATCCACTGCGCGAAGGGTTGCGGCTGCAACGCACGCCGGAACCCTGCGCCATGGTTATTTTTGGCGCTTCCGGCGACCTGACCAAGCGCAAGCTGGTTCCGGCGCTCTATAACCTGGACTTGGAGCGCCTGTTGCCCAACAGCATCTCCATCGTGGGCATGGCGCGACGGCCCATTCCCACCGGCGAATTTCAAAACCAGATGCGGGATGGCATTAATGCTTTCTCCCGTAAACGGCCGGTTGATCCGGCGGTCTGGGCCAATTTTGGCCGGAACATCGAATATTTCCAGGGCAATTTTGACGATCCGGCCGCCTATAAACGGCTGGGCGAATTACTGGCTCGGCTGGATGCCGAGCGCGGCACAGCCGGCAACCGGCTGTTCTACCTGGCCACCGCCCCCGATTATTTCCCCGTCATTCTTAAACAACTGGGCGCGGCCAAGCTTAATCACAGTCTGTCCGGCGGCTGGGTTCGCGCCGTGATCGAGAAGCCGTTCGGGCATGATTTGATCTCGGCCCGGGAATTGAACCGTACGGTCCATGCCGTCTTCGATGAGGATCAAATCTATCGCATTGACCACTACCTGGGCAAAGAGACGGTGCAGAACATCCTGGTATTCCGTTTTGCCAACGGCATTTTTGAGCCGTTGTGGAACCGGAATTTCGTGGACCACGTTCAAATCACGGTGGCGGAATCGGTCGGCGTGGAGGGGCGGGGCGGGTATTACGAAACCGCCGGGGTAATCCGGGATATGCTTCAAAATCACATGCTGCAACTGGTCAGCCTAGTGGCGATGGAACCGCCCGCGACTATGGACGCCGATGCCGTGCGCGATGAAAAAGTAAAAGTGCTCGGCGCGATCCGTTCGATCCGGCCGGATGACGTGACCGCCATGACCGTGCGCGGCCAGTATGGGATTGGCACGCTCAATGGCAAGTTTGTGCCGGCCTACCGCAATGAAAAAAATGTGGCCAAAGACTCGACCACCGAAACCTACGCTGCCGTTAAATTGTTCATTGACAACTGGCGCTGGGCGGGCGTGCCGTTTTACCTGCGGTCGGGCAAGCGCCTGCCCAAGCGCCTCACGGAAATCGCGATCCAGTTCCGGCAGGCGCCGCTCTCGCTGTTTGGCAGCGCCCTGGAAGGCATGGATCCCAACCTGCTCGTATTGCGGATGCAGCCCGACGAAAGCATTTCGATCAAATTCAGCTCCAAGTCGCCGGGACAGGCCATCAACATCCGGCCGGTGAAGATGGAATTCGATTACGGAACCGCGTTCGGGATGGAACCGCCGGAGGCCTATGAGCGGTTGCTTTTGGACGGCATGCTGGGTGACGCCACGCTGTTCACCCGCGCCGATGAAGTCGAAACAGCCTGGTCGCGCATTATGCCGATCATGGAAGGCTGGAAGGCATCGCCGTCCAAGGACTTTCCCAATTACGAGGCGGGAACATGGGGCCCTGCCGCTACCGATAACTTAATGGCGCGCGATGGGCGAAGCTGGAGGCGATTATGAGCATTCGTATAGCGGCTGGGCCGCGGCAAGTAGAGCCCAAGGCCATTGAAAGCGAATTGGAAAAATTATGGATCGCCATGCCGCGGACCGGGGGTGCGGCGGAATCCGCGAGCATGACCATGCGCGCTGTCATGGCCAATCTGATAGCCGTTGGCGGCTCAGATCAGGAAACCACGCGCGCGATAGGGGTGATCGGCAACGTCATTGGGCGTAATCCCTGCCGCGTGATCCTGATTGCGTCCGAACCGGATATCGATCCTCCCGAGCTTGTCGCGGAAGTCGCCATTATCTGCCAGGAGTCCGAAACGTGCCCGCGTTGTGTCTGCTGTGACCAGATCCGGTTGGCTGCCCGCGGCATCATGGCTGACAATCTTCCGAGCCTGGCCGCCTCGCTGTTGGCGCCCGATCTGCCGGTGGTCGTCTGGTGGCCGAAACCGCCGTTTGACCGCAAAGATTTCCTGCTCTTTGCGAAACAGGCGGATCGCCTGGTCGTGGATTCGGCTGACTACACGGCAGAAGATTTGCGCTCCCTGGCCAGTTTCGCGGATCAGTCGCGCCGGATGGGCGTTGCCGTCAGCGACCTGAACTGGGGCAGACTTACGCCCTACCGTCAACTCTTCGCCCAGTTTTTCGATTCCGTGGAGTGCCGGGATCATTTAACCATGATCGGCGAAGTCCGTGTCGAAGGCCACGCGTCAACGGGTCGGCTCCTGGCCGGCTGGCTGAAAGCGCAGATGGACAAAAGCGGCCATAGCCTGCCCAGAGAGCGTATCCACCTGGTTTCCGCCGACCTCGCCGGGTTTTCGTTCCGCTCGCTGGTGATGACTTGCTCGGGCGAGGTCAATACTTTCGCCGTTACCCGGGGCGATGACTGCACCTTGGAAGCCCGGACCACGGTAGGCGCCCAGACAGGGAGCCATGTGGTTAAAGCCGGTTGCCCGGGTGTGGATGAACTTCTGGCCGATGAAATTACCTTGTCGGGACGGGATGCCGTGTATGAGACGGCGCTGACGGCGGGCGCATTGCTGTGAGCGGCGGATACATTTGCACATAGGCATTGGCTTTAGGAATGGAGTCGTAATTATGAAAATTGAAGAGTGCCGGGTTGCCATTAGCGATGATGAAGCCATGATCCGTTACGCCCTGAAAAGCATCATCAATAGTCTCAAAATGAACTGCGTTGGGGAATCAGCCAACGGCCAGGAAGCCGTTGCCTTGTATGCGAAGGAAAAGCCCGATATCATGTTCCTCGATATCAATATGCCCGTCAAGGACGGAGTGGAAGCGCTCAAAGAAATTCGCGCCAAGTTTCCGGGCGCCAACGTTGTAATGCTGACATCGGTGGCGGAAACGGAGATGGTTAAACGATGCATTCAAGACGGCGCTTTAAATTATATTCTCAAAACCAATCCCCTGGACAAAATTAAAATCATGATTGCGGAAATCGTAAAAAACCTTTGAAGCCCGAATATGAAAAAAATAAAATATAATCTCAAAGAACTGATGGCGGACGCTGAAAAAGACGAGGCCGCAACCCGGCCTGTCTACAAGATCATCTCGCAAGACAACATTGCGGAATTGCTTAAGAAAGCCAAGCGCCCGGCCTCAGCCGCCAATCAAAATGGAACGTGAGCCAACAATCTTTCCGGAGTGCCTCGCCTCGGGCTTTACCATTATTGAAGTGGTCTATGCTTCCGCCATTGCGGCCCTGGCCGTCGGGGCGCTCTATTCCACGATCATGATCGGGTACGCGGCGGTCTGCGCCAATCAGCAGCGCCTGGACGCGGACGCGCTGGCGTTCGATAAAGCGCTGGAAATCTTCAACACCTATGATTTTACCGGCGTGGTCCTGGCCACCAACCTGCCGCCCGCGTCCCCGCCGGCGGCCAGCCTGCTTCCCAGTAACTCCGAAATTCGGGTGATGATCACGCCCGCCAGCGCCGGCACAAACGCCCCTTACAAATGGGACGTGGAAGTGCGGGTGAAACGCAATCGTTTCTGGCCCGGCAGCCGGATGGTGACCTTGACCAACGACTTGATTTACCGGGTCACCCGATATGCCATCAAACGCAACTGATGAAAACGCAACCTTCCAACGCCGCCGCGTTCACTCTGAGCGAAGTCCTGGTGGCGGCCGCCTTGAGCGGCCTGGTGCTGGCCGTCTTTCTGACGTTGCTGGTGAAAACCCAGGGGATCTGGCGGGACGGCATGGCGCACCTGCAATTGAGCGCCTGCAGCCGCGCCACGCGCGAACGGATGTTGCACGGCATCAACGGCCAATGCGGCCTGCGCCATGCCAGCCGGGCGCAATTGAGTTGCTCCACCAACCGGATTGCTTTTAGCGAAATCTCCGCCAACGCCACCAATACCTTTATCCTGCTGTTGAACGCCAATCAACCGGCCGCCTATTCGAACGCCGCCGGCCAGCGCCGCCTGATCCAGAGCGGCCCGTTCGTTGACAAAGCAAGCATTGCCACCAACGGGAACATCTTGACTATTGATTTGACCCTGGCGATGACCAACGGCTGGAAGAAATACACGCAGCCCCAGCGAATCCGGGTTTACCTTCTGAATCAATGAGCAGGCTGAAATTGGAAATATACCCTATTCCATGAATGATTTAGCCCATGACAAAACCGCCGGCTCCCGCGCCCGTGATATATCGGGCGTGGCGCGGCGTGACGCCCGATGCATTTGCACGGCGAATTCGCCGCACGGTCGCCAGAGAAATCCAGGCATGGAAAACGCTGCGGGATTCGTGCTTTACGTGGCATTGTTGACCATCCTGACGGCCGGCGCAGTGGGCGGATTTTTCCTCTACTCCGCTTACACCCACAGCCAGGCCGTGCGCCGCTGGCATGACGCGGATCAATGCCTGCTGGACGCGCAATCGGCCTTGGAACAGGTTAAATATGAAATAATCCAGTCTTATGAGGCCAACGGCCGGTCCTCGGCGACCTGGTTCCAGAACTGGTCTTCCAATGCCATTGGCGCCGCGCCGGGCTATACCATCCCTTCACCGGTCACGGTGAATGGAACGCCCGTGTTCGTGACCCTGGCAGGAGTCACCGTCATTACCAATGCGGGCACCTATCTCGTCACCCTTACGCTGGCGGCGGATGGCCGGAAGAGCGCTACCTGGCTTTTTCGCCGCACGATCCAGGAACAAATGCAAATAAGCATAGCCGCGGGCACGAGCCCGGCGCCGGCCTCTGCCAACTGCGCGCTGGGCATGTACGGCACCAACGACACGGTGACCGTGGGCAGCCAATTAACCATCGACGGCAATAACTGGAACCCACCTGCCACCTTCAACAGCGGCGCCGGCAGCCGAAACCCTCCTTCCAGCAATGATATGCCTGGCGTGGTCTATAGTTCAACCAAGATCGGAACGGGCGCTAAAATTTCAATCGACGGCAATCCGCCCCAAACCAACGCTGCCGGCGCGTTCAACATACCCTATTGGACTCAATGCCTGAATACCTTACTGCCGCTGGCAACAACCTACACGGGCGGTTCCCTGGGAACCCGGGCCGCCCCAGTCATCACCAAGCTGCCAAGCGGCGCAACCTCTTTCTCCACCCCCATGAGCGGCGCCGGAATTCTTATTATCCCCGGCGACGCAGATATAACCATCAATCAAGATTTTTACTACGAGGGTCTTATCATCCTGGTGTCGGACAATACCAAGGCTAAAGACCTGATGCAGAATCAAACGACCACCCTCTATGGCTGCCTGGTTTGTTTGGGTAACAGGTGTGGACTTAACATCAAGGGAACCCTTAACGTCTGGTACAGCAAGCAAGCGTTGGCCAACTTGGTAAACCTACCTTTTGCATCGTCAGGTGGCAGCAACGGAGTACCCTGCACTTCCTACTGGAGGGAAATACATTAATATGCTATCATATCTCATGTTCAAAAAACAGGTCGTGTTGTTATGTTTGGCGTTGACTTTACTGGCTCCGCTGCCATTCGCCCGGGCCGCCGGACCGGCCGGCGAACAAGCGGCGGCGGCCCCGGCTGCGGCGCAAGACACTCCGGAAACACAGCGGATTCTGGAACAACAGCGCGCGGCCAGAGAGGCGGCCCAGGCAGCGATGGAGGCGCCCTTGCCCGGCGTGCGGGCAGAAGAAGCCGGAATGCAAGCCGCCGAACGGCCGCAGGGCGCCGGCGCCGAACCCGGCGGCGTTGGCAGGCATATCATCGTGATCTTGCTGATCGTGCTGATCATCGTCGGCGTGGTGCTGATTTTCAGGATTCCGGGTGCAACCCTACCGGCGGCGTCTCCGCTCACGAGCGCCGCGCCGGAGCGGGACGACTTGGCAACAAGCAGCCGGCCCGTCATTCCCAAGACGGCATCCGCCGATTGGCGCATTGCCAACCCGCGTTTTTTAGAGCGGGCGGTCGAAACGCGCCTGCTCACTACCCAGGAAGGCGCGGACCTGGCCGGGCGTTTTCGCGGCAACGATTTTGCCGCGCTGCTGCAGCTGGTTTCCGAACAACCGCACCTGAAGGACGCGTTGGGGAAATTATGGGGCGATTCCATCGGGTTCACGTATGTCAACCCGGAAATGACCGCCCTGCAGCCGGAAGCGGTCCGCCAAATCCCGCGCGAATTTGCCGAAACAAACCAGATTGTGCCTTTGTATTCCTTTGGCGGGTCGCTTTCGATCGCGGCGGCCAATCCCGGGGACAAGGCCGTGGAAACGCTCGTTACCAACAAGTTTAACGTCATTCCAAGTTTTGTTTTTTCTTTTCCGGAAGACATCACGGACACCATTGCCGTTGTTTACCAATCGGCCGAAAATCTCCAGGGCATCGCCGCGGAATTAAATGCGGAAAGCAAGCATCTCGCGCCCACAGCGGAACGATACCTCACGGCGCAAGACCTCAACCGGCTGGCCAACAGCCATTCCATCGTTGAATTTGCCAACGGCCTGATTCTCCTGGCAATGAATGAGATGGCCAGCGACATCCATGTGGAGCCGGATGAATTATCGGTTCGCATCCGGTTCCGGATTGACGGGACATTGGCGGAAAAATTAGTCCTGGATAAATCCGTGCTGCTGTCCCTGGTGAGCCGCCTGAAACTTATGGCCGGGTGCAACATCGCGGAAAGGCGCCTGCCTCAGGACGGGCGGATTAAATTTGCGCTGGCCCGCCGTAAAATCGACATCCGGTTTTCAACGGTGCCGACGCTGTACGGCGAAAAAGCCGTACTGCGCTTGCTGGGCTCCACCTTCTTGCGCGGCATTCCCAATATTACGGACATGGATTTTTCGGTTTCCATTCTGGATTCCGTCAAACGCGTCGCCAAGGCGCCCAACGGCGTTTTCTTCATTACCGGGCCGACCGGCTCGGGCAAAACGACCACGCTTTATTCCATTCTAAAATACATCAATACGCCCGGCATCAACATCATGACGGTTGAAGACCCCGTGGAATACAGGCTGTCCGGCATTAACCAGGTCCAGGTCAATACCAGCATCGATCTTGATTTCGTTAACGTGTTGCGCGCGTTTCTGCGCCAGGATCCGAATGTCATATTAATCGGCGAAGTCCGCGATATTGAATCCGCCCGCATCGCTTCCCAGGCGGCCCTGACCGGACACCTCGTGTTTGCCACCATGCATACCAACAATGCCCTGCAGGCCGTGAACCGCATGATTGACATCGGCGTTGAGCCGTTCCTGGTGGCCCCCTCGCTGATTGCCTTGATGGCCCAGCGGCTGGTGCGGCGCATCTGCCCGCATTGCATAGAAAAATATCCCGCGCCCAAAGCGGCGCTGGATGATAATTTTGAATGGGATGGCACGGCGGAAGTGTTTTTTTTCAGGGGCAAGGGTTGCCCCCGGTGCCGCGGCACCGGCTACCTGGGACGATTGGCCATTCACGAGTTATTCATCCTTAACAGCGCCACCCGCGAAAAAATTGCTCAGAACGCCTCGATCCTGGTTGTGGAGGACATAGCGCTCAAATCGGGCTTTAAACCGCTGCGCTACGATGGCTTGAAAAAAGTGCTCCGCGGCTTGACCACCATTGATGAAGTCGATCGCGTCACGTATCAAGATGTTGAATGAAGCGTCCTGTCCATGAATGATAAAGCTCAACCCACGGCGTTTGCGCCGGCCGAGCGGGCCGACCCGGGCGATCTCCGGCAGGAGGCCGAAGACCTTGCCGGCGTATCGCTTCTCCAGAAGCTTTACGAGGCGCTGGAAATTATTGTCCTTATCCTCAATCGGCAACGGCAGATCGTGTTTGCCAACAAGCGGCTGCTCGAGTTGCTTGGCATTGAAACCACGGGAGCTGTGATCGGGCAAAGGCCGGGCGAAGTGCTTGACTGCGTGCATGCCTGTGAGGGAAAGGGCGGCTGCGGCACTACGGAATTCTGTTCCCAATGCGGCGTGGTCGATGCCATCCTTAAAAGCCAGGCCGGCCGGCAAAAAGTTGTCAGGGAATGCCATATTTTAAGAAAGTCCGACCGGCAAGCGCTGGACGTCAAAATCAGTGCCAGCCCCTTAACGATCAGGAAGCAAGACTATACGATCGTTGCCCTTGAGGATATCAGCGATAAAAAACGCCGGCGGGTATTGGAACGGCTTTTTTTTCATGACATCACGAACACGGCCGTGGGCGTGCGCGCGCTGGCGGAGCTTTTGCCCACTGTCCCTGAAACAGAAGCGCCCGAGGTCGGGCGCATGATCAACACCGGCGCCAATGCCATGGTCATGGAAATAGACAGCCAAAAGCAATTGGCGGCGATAGAAAGCAACGAGCTGGTTCCCAGGTTCGCGCCGGTCAACATTTCGAAATTATTCCAGACCCTCGGCGCCATTTATCAAAACCATGACGTTGCCAGGGGCAAGCGGCTGATCTTCCGCCCGGTTGACCCGCACGTCTCCATGAACACGGACGCCTCCCTGCTTGGCAGGGTCTTGAGCAATATGGTGAAGAACGCCTTGGAGGCATCCGTTCCGGGCGAGTCGGTAACGGTCGGCTTTGAACGCCTGGCCGCCGGGGAAGCGCGGTTCTCGGTTCACAATCCGGCCGCGATGCCGCGCGAAGTCCAGCTGCAAATTTTTCAGCGTTCGTTTACCACCAAGGGCGAAGGCCGCGGCCTGGGCACCTACAGCATAAAACTCATCGCCGAGCGCTACTTGAAGGGAACCGCCTGTTTTATATCCAACGCGGGGGAAGGGACGTTTTTTTATGTCAATCTGCCGCTGGACGGGGGGCCGTCCGGAACATAGGCTGATTCGTTATGTGCCGGGGCGCCCCGGATTGCCTTGATCCATGCCTCGTTAAAGTAAAAGGCGCCATGGCGCGCCTTTTGGATGCCGCCCGATGAAAATACGCCGTTATTACGAGCTCTTTGCTGTCAGCGCCGCCCTGTTTTTCATCATCATGGGATTCGTCGCATTTAAAGCGCTGACCATTCAAACAAGCCTCGTCCAGGAAGAACGGCATCGCTTCCGATCCTACCAGCTGGCCCTCGAGTTATTCCAAACTTCCGAGGACCTGACCCGCATGGCGCGCACGTACGTTTCCACGGGCAATCCGATCTACGAAAAACGCTATTTCGAAATACTCGCTATCCGCAACGGCAAGCTGCCGCGCCCGGCGCATTACACGGCCACGTATTGGCATCTGGCCGGTATGAGCAATAGCCCGGCCGTCGCGCCCGGAGAAGCCGTGGCGCTGCAGGACTTGATGAGGCGTGAAGGCTTTACGAAAGAAGAGTTCGACTTGCTGCGCGAATCTCAGGCAAATTCAGACCGGTTAGTCGTAATAGAAGAACAGGCTTTTGCCGCCGTCAAGGGGCTGTATGACGATGGCCGGGGCAATTTGACCGTGCGTCGCGCGCCCGATCGCGCGTATGCGTTAAACCTGCTGTTTAGCGACAACTATATTCAGGAAAAAGCCCGGATCATGGCCCCGCTCCAGCAGTGCATGGATGCGATTGATGCGCGTACCAAGGCCGAAGTGAACGCCCATGCCTTCCTGCTGCGCCAATACATATTGCTGGCGTTGGTTTTGATCCTCATCGCCTTGCTCGGCGTGGAGTCCAAGGTCGTTCATACCTTTCGCATGATTCTGCATCCGATTGAACGGCTGCGCAAACAGGTTGCCGAAATTTCATCGGGCAACTATGCCGCGCGCTGCGATGTGATGACGGCCAACGAGATCGGCGAACTCTGCGCCTTATTCAACAGCATGGCCGACATCATTGAAACGGATATCCTCAAGCGCAAGCAGGTGGAGGAAGCATCGGCGCTCGAAAGACAGAGGCTGGCCTACATCCTCGAAGGCACCAATGTCGGCACCTGGGAATGGAATGTGCAGAGCGGGGAAACCAAGTTCAATGAACGGTGGGCTGAAATTGTCGGGTATACGCTCGCAGAACTCGCGCCGGTATCCATCGATACCTGGATGAAATTGGCGCATCCGGTTGACGTTAAGGTGTCCGGTGATTTGTTGGCAAGGCATTTCAAGAAGGAATTGCCGTATTATGAATGCGAGTCGCGCATGCGTCACAAGGACGGCCGTTGGGTCTGGGTGCTCGATAGAGGCAAGGTGGCAACCTGGACGCTTGACGGCAAGCCGCTGGTCATATGCGGCACGCACCAGGACATCACCGGGCGCAAGCAGGCGGAAATCTATCGCGAAATGGGCCGGGACGTCCTGCGGATCCTTAACGAGCCGGGCGCTCTGCAGGATTCAATTCGGCGCGTCCTTGCCGTATTGAAGACGCAGACGGAGTTCGATGCCGCGGGCATTCGCCTGCAAGACGAGAATGACTTTCCGTATTGCACCCAGGAAGGTTTCCCCAAAGATTTTCTGCTGGCGGAAAACACGTTGGTCGAGCGTGGCGCGGACGGCGGGGTGTGCCGGGATCAAGACGGCAAAGTCTGCCTGGAATGCACCTGCGGCCTGGTCATTGCCGGCAAGACCGACCCGGCCAATCCGCTCTTTACACGGGGGGGAAGCTTCTGGACGAACGACACCTTACCCCTGCTGGAGCTTCCGCCCGATCAGGATCCACGGCTTCATCCGCGCAACCGATGCATCCATCAAGGCTATGCCTCCGTGGCCCTGGTGCCCATTCGGAACAAGGATGGGATTATGGGTCTGATTCAACTCAACGACCGGCGCAAAGGACGTTTCACCCTCGAACTGATTGAACTGCTGGAAGGCATCGCATCGCACATCGGATCGGCGCTGATGCGCAAGCGGGAGGAAGAGGAACTCCTGGAGACCAACCGCCGGCTTGAAGTGGCTACGGCCCGGGCCAACGAGATGGCCGCGCAGGCCAAGCTGGCCGACGCCGCCAAGAGCCGGTTTCTGGCCAATATGAGCCATGAGATCCGCACCCCGATGAACGCCATCCTGGGCTTCTGCGAAATTCTGGCCGGCCAGATCGAAAATCCTGCTCACCGGGAATTCCTGTCCGCCATTACCACCAGCGGCAAGACGCTCCTCGGCCTGATCAACGACATCCTGGACCTGTCCAAAATCGAAGCCGGCAAACTGAAGCTGGAATATAGCGCCGTAAATCCCCGCACGATCTTCCGCGATCTCCAGCAGGTGTTTGCGCTGGAAACCAAACGGAAAGGCATCACGGTTCAGGTCGAAATAGACCCGGAACTACCCGCGGCGCTGATCCTGGATGAAGTCCGCCTGCGTCAGATTCTCCTCAACCTGGTCGGCAATGCCGTGAAATTCACGCGCGCCGGCAGCATCACATTGTCTGCCACCAAGCGTTTCCACCGCCCTGACCGCAGCGCGCTGGAATTCGTGTTCAGCGTCCAGGATACGGGCATAGGCATTCCCCTGGATCAGCAGGAAAAGATTTTCGAGGTTTTTCACCAGCAAACGGGACAAAGCCAGGCGCAGTACGGAGGCACCGGCTTGGGCCTGGCGATCTGTAAACGGCTGGTGGAAGCCATGGGCGGCCGGATCGCCGTCACCAGCACGATCGGGCAGGGCAGTATGTTCCAAGTTGTCCTCGACAACGTCAGCGTGGCGGCCACATCCGCCGGCGCGGAAACACAAGCCGCCCCTGTGAGTTCCACCTTCGAATTTGCGCCTGCCCGGATCCTGGTGGCGGACGATCTCAGGCTCAACCGCCTCCTGCTCCGGCAATTTCTCGCTCATCCTGCATTCACGCTGGACGAGGCGGAAAACGGGCAGGAGGCGCTGGAAATCATTCATCGGCATCGGCCCGACTTGATTCTTCTGGACATGCGAATGCCGGTCATGGATGGAACCGAATTGATGCGGCGGCTCAAGGCCGATCCAACGATGGCAACAATCCCGGTCATTGTCGTCAGCGCATCGGCCATGCAGGAAGAAGAAACGGAAGCCAAAGCGGTCGGTTGCGACGGGTACCTGCGCAAGCCTATCCGGCGCGACGAACTGCTGCAGGAAATTTCCCGATTCCTCAAGCGGCGGGACAACGCGGACGCTTTGCCGCCGTCGGCTCCGAGGAATGGGGGTTCAGCCTGAAGAGGCTGTTGAAAAACGCTTTTTCTTGTCATTCTGAGCAAAGCGCCCGCCGGAGGCGGGCCCGCCTATGGCAGAAAGAATCTCCAAATAGCAGATGGGGGCTTTTTTTCCAGATCCCTTGCCGTCGAGCCAAGCTGACGCGTTCCCGTTTTGGTCTTGCGCCAACCCAATCCGCGCGGCTTGTTCCCCATACTATACACCGTCATCCACCCTTTACCCAGAGATGACACAGCCGTGCTATTCAGCCTGAGTATTAAATTCCCTTGAAAAAGTCGGCGGGGGTGGATAACATAAAAGAAAAAGCGCGTTGTCGTCCGTGTAATGTGAAGGTCCCCCTATGAATGATTACCTTGAAAACCCGGTATATCGAAAAGCCTTCTTTGAGGATGCCGACCGGATTATAGCCGATTTTCAGAAGGATTATTCGCTTTATAAATCGGGAGAAAACAAAGAAGAGGCGTTAAAAAATATTCATCGTTATGCCCATAGCATTAAAGGATTATCCGCGATGATGGAGCTTGCTGATGTCTGCGCCATGGCGGAAAACCTGGAGTCTGTTTTACGGAAAATCTTGAAGGAAGGCATTTTTGATTTGGATGCGGGGAAAAAAGGCGAAATTGATGATGGGTTTAATAAAATCGCCGGCTTGCTGAAAAGAATCAAAGATAATTCAAAGGACTAGCCGGGCACGCAGCGATGACACGCAGCGTTGCCCCGCCCCGCGCCTCCGGCGTGAGAATGCCCGCGATGACTATGGGATGATTGCCTTGGCGGCGTCCGCTTCATTTTCAAACACGTTAAACGTTACATCCAGGGACGCCAGTTTGAATAATTGATAGACTTCCGGCTGGGGACGAATCATGGCCAATTTAGTCCCGCCCGTGGCGGCGCTTTTATAGACCACGATCAGCATGCGCAACCCGGCGCTACTGACGAAGTTTACCGCTCACATGTCCAGGATAAGGCCGTTCGGACTTTGTTTTACCGCTTCCAGCAACTGGGGCTGCATCAGGCCTTCCGTCTCCACGGACAGGCGTCCGCTCAACGGCAGCACATGGATCCGGGGATTTACGGCGCTGGCCGATACAGCGGTGGTCATGCGATGCTCCTTGTTCTCCTTGGGCTTATCGGAACCGTTACCGCAAAATGATTGACTTTGGCGGTTTTGTCAATCACTTATTACGAAATGTTCATACGTTCATGTTGCAAAATCCCTGATATTTCAGCATAGTAGGGGGCATGGCGTACAAACGGCATGTTGGCGCAAGGAGGGACCTATGGCTAAAATCATGTTCAAAGGCGATGTGATTCATACGGCGGGGAAACTGCCGGCCCGGGGAACGGTCGCGCCGGACTTTAAATTGACGGGCGCGGATCTCGCGGACGTAACCCTGGCTGCGTTTGGGCAGAAGAAGAAAATTATCAATATTGTGCCCAGCCTGGATACGCCCGTGTGCGCCGTCTCGGCGCGCAAGTTCAATGAAGCCGTTGCCGCACTGACGGATACGGTGCTTGTTAATGTCTCAGCGGACCTGCCCTTTGCCCAGAGCCGGTTTTGCGAGAGCCAGGGCCTGAAAAATATTGTGACGCTCTCCACCTTGCGCTCGCCGGCCTTTGGCAAGGAATACGGCGTTCGGATTGAGGATGGGCCGCTGGCCGGGCTGATGAGCCGCGCCGTACTGGTGCTGAATGGCAATAACCGCATTGTCTATGCCCAGCAAGTGCCGGAAATCGCCCAGGAACCGGATTATGACGCAGCCCTGGCGGCGGTGAAAGACTAACAGGGAAGACGGCCTGCCCGCCGAAGCCCTTTGGGAGCAGGCGGGACGACAGACCCTCCTTCGCCCGAGCGCTTCGGAGGGCAGGCGGCAGAAGGCGGGAAGCGGGAGAATGAAAACGCCCGACATCGAATTAAATCCGAACCAACGAAAAATCATGAAAACTCTTGGATCGTTACTGATTAAAGGGCTGTCGGCGATTTTGCCGGTCAGCGTCGTGGTGTTTTTTATTTACTGGATTGGCGCCACCGCTGAGCACGCGCTGGGCGAATTACTGAAGGCTGTGCTGCCGGATCGCATCTATCTGCCGGGCATGGGTTTGCTGGCCGGATTGATTCTGGCGATTGGCGTTGGGCTCCTGCTTAATCTCTGGCTCTTCCAACGGATGGTGGACATGGTCGAAGGCTGGCTAGCCCGCGTTCCTCTGGTGAAAACGCTGCTGGGCGGCATCAAGGATTTAATGGCGTTTTTGGCCAAGGGTAATAAAAAGAACACCGGCAAAAAATTCGTGGTGCGGGTGGACCTGGGTAATGACATTCGTATGCTGGGGATTATGACCCGGCAGGATCTGGACGAGAAGGGGTCGGAAACATTTGGCGAGGGACGGTGTGCCGTTTATTTGCCCATGAGCTACCAGATGGGTGGATATACCTTATATCTTCCCCGCTCGATGCTCTCGCCGATCGACATGTCGGTCGAGGATGCGATCCGGTTTGCCATTACGGCGGGGATGTCCGGCGAAAAGAAATTGAAAAGCGTGCCGCCGGCCACGGGACAGGGCGTGTTGTCATGATTAAAACCGGAATTGGCTTTGATGCGCACCGGCTGGTCAAAGGCCGGCGGCTGATCCTGGGAGGTGTGCCCATCGAGCATGCCATGGGCCTGGCGGGGCATTCCGATGCCGATGTGATCTGCCATGCGCTGGCCGACGCCTTGCTGGGCGCCATTGCCGATGGCGATATCGGCGTACATTTTCCGGACACCGATTCGCGCTGGAAAGACGCGAACAGCCTCAATTTGCTCTCGCAGGTGGTGGCGCGGCTGAAAATCCGTCGGGCGCGCGTAGTGCACGTGGATGCTATCCTAATGGCCGAAGCGCCGAAATTGGCGCCCTATCGGCAGGCCATGCGCGAGCGGCTGTCCCGCGTGCTGGAAGTGCCCTTGCAGTGCGTTTCGATCAAGGCCACAACCCTGGAAGGCATGGGCGCTCTGGGACGCCAGGAAGGTATTGCCGCCATGGCCGTGGCGACAGTGGAGGTGGCGGCGGAAGATTGACGACGGACGCCAGACGCCAGCCCGGAACAGACGGACGCGCGTGGAGCAGAAAACGAAAAACCAAGAACGCCTTGTCCAACGCTTTTCCCCATGTCTTTTCATATTTACAACACCTTGACGCGATGCGTGGAAGAATTCGTGCCGCTCCAGCCGCCGCAGGTCCGGCTTTATACCTGCGGGCCGACGGTCTATGACTTTGCCACCATCGGCAATTTCCGCGCCTATGTGTTTGAGGACCTGCTCCGGCGTACGCTGCGCTTCCGGGGCTTCCAGGTAATCCAGGTCATGAACCTGACGGATGTGGATGACAAGACCATCCGCGGCGCGCAGGCGGCCAAAGTGGCCCTGGGCGATTACACGCAAAAGTTCAAGGATGCATTTTTTGAGGACCTGCGCACGTTGGCGATCGAGCCGGCCGAGCATTATCCGGCTGCCACGGCGCATATCTCTGAAATGATTGCCTTGATCGAGACTCTGTCCCGGAAGGGCTATGCCTATCGCTCAGAGGACGGGTCCGTGTATTTCAGTATCGCCAAATTCAAGGATTACGGGAAGTTAGCGCATCTGGACATGACCGGCCTCAAGCCGGGTGCGCGCATTGCCCAGGACGAGTATCAGAAGGAAAATGCGGCTGATTTTGCCCTGTGGAAAGCCTGGCAAAGCGCCGACGGCGACGTGGTCTGGGATTCGCCATGGGGCCGCGGCCGTCCGGGCTGGCACATCGAGTGTTCGGCCATGAGCATGAAATACCTGGGGACAAGCTTCGATCTGCATACCGGCGGCGTGGACAATATTTTCCCGCACCACGAGGATGAAATTGCCCAGAGCGAGGCCGCAACCGGCCGGCCTTTCGTCAAGTATTGGATGCATTGCGCCCATTTGGTCGTGGATGGACGGAAGATGTCCAAATCGCTGGGCAATTTTTTCACGGTCCGGGACATACTTCAACGCGGCTATTCCGGCCGCGAAATTCGCTACGCACTCATGGCGGTCCATTATCGGCAGGCGCTTAATTTCACCTTCCAGGTGCTGGACGCCGCCCGCAGTGCCCTTGCCCGCCTGGATGAGTTCGCGGAACGAATGCAGTCGGCAAGCGATCAGAAGAAAACGGAAAACGGAAAGCGGAAAGAGGAATACGCCGGCATCCAATCAGAAATCACAAATCCGAAATCAGAAATAAGTACATTGCCCGCTTGGATGGATGCCTATCGCGCGGCTTTTACGCGTGCCTTGGATGATGACCTCAATATTTCGTTGGCCTTGGCCGCGCTGTTCGATTTTGTCCATGTCGGCAACAAGCGTCTGGACGAGGGTGCATTGAGTTCGGCGGAAGCCGCCCAGGCGCTTGACATGCTGGCTTCTATGGATCGTGTTTTGGGTGTGCGCGGCAATGATGCCCTGGCCCCGCCGCCGGATGTTACCCGCCTGGCCCAGGCGCGACAGGAAGCCCGCCAGCGCAAGGATTGGGGCGAGGCCGACCGTCTGCGGCGGGAGATCGAGACACAAGGCTGGATCATTCAGGATGTTCCCGACGGATTCAAGCTGAAGCGGCGTTAAACACGTATAGTAATTTTCCGCCGGAGGCGGATCCGCCTCCGGCGGAAAAATCGCCCCGCCTTGCGGGGCCTAATTCATCGAAGGGCCGGCATGAAAATACGCGGCAGATTTATTACGCTAGAGGGCCCGGAAGGCAGTGGCAAGTCCACGCATGCCCGTCTGCTGGCAGCTCAACTCCAGGCTGCGGGCCATTCCGTTATCACCGCGCGGGAGCCGGGCGGCACGCCGGTGGGCGAAGCCGTCCGCCGATTGCTCCAGCACGATGCCGGCGGCGAGGGGATGGCCGCGGAAACGGAAATCTTCCTGTTCATGGCCTGCCGCGCGCAACTGGTGCGCCAGGTAATTTCGCCCGCGTTGGCCGAAGGGGTGTGCGTTATATGTGACCGCTTTGCCGATTCCACGACCGCTTACCAGGGGTATGCGCGCGGCTGTGACGTTGAAACAATCCTGACCTTGAGCAATTTGGCCACCGGCGACCTGACCCCGGATCTCACGATCCTGCTGGATTTGGATGTCAAGGCCGGCTTTGAGCGCCTGCACCAGCGCAATCTTAGCCGCGGAGTGGAGAAGGACCGCATCGAACGGGAAACACTTTGCTTCCACGAGCGGGTGCGCGCCGGGTATCTGGATCTGGCCCGGCGCTGGCCACAGCGCATCCGGGTTGTGGATGCCGCGCGCGATGAGGATGCCGTTCAAGCCGATATCTGGGAGTTGGCACAGCATGTCGTTGAAACCTGAAATTGAGCAGGCCTTGGCGTTGCTGCGACACAGCTTTGTCTTTGGCCGTCTGGCGCACGCGTATCTGATCGCGGGGGCGCCCCGGGGCGCCGCCGGCGTCTTAGCCCAGCGTGTTGTTGAAATGCTCTATTGCACGGCGCCGGGCGAGCGTCCTTGCGGACAGTGCGCGAAGTGCCGCCAGGTTGCCGCGCATGCCCATCCCGATGTGGTATGGGTGGAGCCGCAAAAAAGATCGCGCGGCATTTTGATGGCTCAAATCGAAGCCGTTCAGGAGCATGTTAATCTGACTTCGTTTGAAGGCGGCTGGAAGGCCGTGGTGTTTCTCAATGCCGACCGGCTCAATCCGCAGGCCTCGAACCGGTTGTTGAAAACGCTTGAGGAACCGCCGGACAAGTGCCTGTTCCTGCTGGTTACCGATCAGCCGGCCGCGCTCCTGCCGACGGTGGTGTCGCGGTGCCAGCGTGTGGTGCTGGCGGCGGAAGCCTTGACTGCCGGCGCGGAACTGCGTGCCATCGTGGTTGACGCCATGACGGGTGTCGAGGGCCGGAGCCTGGTTGCGGCGGTGGGACGCTCGCGGAAGGTGCTGGGTTTTTTGAAGCAGGCTCGGGCGGAAATCGAAAAGGCGGTGGATGAAAGCGGGAACACGGAAGCCAATGCGTCTGAGGAATTGAAAGCGGCCAAGGAAATTCGCGAGGCCCGGATTGAAAGCCTCTATAAGGAGGCCCTCGCCGAACTATTCCGGTGGCTTGTATTATGGCAGAGGGATGTCCTGCTTCAGGTCGCCGGCGCGGGCGGCCCGGCCGCGCTTGAATTTCCCGATCAGGCGCAAGCGATTCAGCGTCAGGCCGCTGCATTGACTTATCGCCGCGCATTGGATAACATCAACACGATTGAAGACATGCGCTGGCAAGTGGCGCAGAATTTGCCCGTGCCCATGGTCCTGGAACGCGGTTTTATCCGCCTGACGGCCGAACACTGAACACTGAACACTTGGCAATGCTTCGATTGCTCCATATCAATTGTGACGATACACATCCCTGGCGATGTATGGCTCCCAAGGATTTGGCCATCGGCATCGGCGACGCCTGCATTGTGGAGGCCGACCGCGTGCTGGAATACGGGCATATTGTCTCGATCGACGGCGAGGCCCAGACAGTGCCGGAAGATATGCCCCGGGTTCTGCGCCGAGCCACCATGCAAGACCAGGCGATGGCCGGCGAAACCCAGTTGTTTGCCAAGACTGCTTGGCGCTTGTGCCAGGAAAAAATCAAGGAACATCGACTCGACATGCGGCTTGTGCGGGTGCATTATTCTCTCGACCGTTCGCACCTGACGGTTACGTTCACGGCTGACGAGCGGGTTGATTTCCGGCAACTGATCCACGACTTGGCCGCGGAAACGCATGCGCGCGTGGAGATGCGGCAAATCGGTGCGCGTGACGAGGCCGCCATCTGCGGCGGGTTGGCGTCTTGCGGCCGTGTTCTTTGTTGCGCGGTGTGGCTCAAGGAGTTCGATAATATTCACATTCGCATGGCCAAAAGCCAGGGGCTTTCACTCAACCCGGTGACGCTCAACGGCATGTGTGGGCGCCTGAAATGCTGTTTGCGTTATGAACATGCCTGTTATCAGGACCTGGCCCGCGGATTGCCGAGCGAGGGTAGCCGGGTGCGATGCCCGGCAGGGGAAGGCTATGTGCAGGAAACGCGGGTGTTGGGTCGCAAGGTCAAGGTCAGCCTCGATGACCAGCGCGTTATGGAATTTGATGCCCAGGATGTATTTGTGCTTGGCAACCAGCCGTCAAATAAGGATAATGCCCGGCCATGATCAAAATTCTTGTTCTGAATGGGCCAAATCTGAATATGTTGGGGAAACGCGAGCCGGCGCTTTACGGCGCCGAAACGCTGGATAGTATCATCCAGGGGCTTCGGAAATTGGCCGGGACCCTCGGTGTTGAGTTGGAGCATATGCAGAGCAACGAGGAAGGCGTGCTCGTCTCGCAGATCCAGGCCGGCCGTGAGAAGTTCGACGGGATTATTTTGAACCCGGCCGCTTTTACGCATACCAGCGTAGCCTTGCGGGATGCTCTTCAGTCTGTCACGGTGCCGTGCGTGGAAGTCCACCTGACGAATACGTCCGCTCGCGAGGAATTCCGGCATGTCAGCCTGACGGCCGGAGCCTGCCTGGGTCAGATCATGGGGTTCGGGGCCATGGGCTATCATCTGGCCCTGACAGGATTAGTGCAATATCTCAAGTCCGGTCGTGGGCCGGGGATTAACCAATGAGAGGTGACTATGCAACTGGAAAAAGTCAAAGAAATCATTGACCTGATGACCGCCAATGGACTGACCGAGTTTGAGATGGAAGAAAACGGCGTGCGCCTCTCCATTAAAAAGGGCGGGATCGCGCAGGTTGTGCAAACGGTGACCGCCCCGGCGTCTTCCGCGCCCAAGGCCGGGACGCTCGCAGGGCCTGCGCCTGTGGCGCCCGTGGCGGATGATCCGCGGATGGCGTTCGTCAAAGCGCCGTTTGTGGGCACCTTGTACCGCGCCCCGGCGCCGGATGCCGAGCCATACGTGACCGTCGGCCAGGAGGTGACGCCGGAAACGGTGCTATGCATTGTCGAGGCCATGAAAGTCATGAACGAGATCAAGGCCGAAATCAAGGGTATCGTCCGCGAAGTGCTTGTTGAGAACGCCCATGCCGTTCAGTATGGACAGCCATTGTTTAAAATAGAGAAAACGTAATTATTTACCACTGATTACACGGATGGCATGGTCATACAGTCAGATGGTGTTATCCTGAGCAGTGTAACCCGCCTGCAACGCTGTAGCACTGCGGGCAGGTCCGTGATGTCCGTGGTTGAGCCTGTGCGGATCTGCCGGGGCGGAAAAATATCTATGGACGTGAGTTGCCTATGTTCAACCGCATTTTAATCGCCAACCGCGGGGAAATTGCGCTCCGTGTCATTCGCGCCTGTCGCGAAATGGGCGTCAAAACCGTGGCCGTCTATTCCGAAGTGGACGAGCGTTCCCTGCATGTCCAGATGGCGGACGAGGCCATTTGCATCGGCCCGGCCCCGGCGCAGGAAAGTTACCTGAAAATAGCCAATATTATCAGCGCGGCCGAAGTGGCGGACGTGGATGCGATCCACCCCGGCTACGGTTTCCTGGCGGAGAACGCGCACTTTGTCCAGATCTGCGAAAGCTGTAACATCACCTTTATCGGGCCCACTGCCGAAAACATCCAGAAGATGGGTGACAAAGCCGTTGCGCGCGAGACCGTGCGCAAGAGTGGTGTGCCGACCATTTCCGGCAGCGATGGCGTGGTCAAGACCAAGGAAGAAGCGCTGGAGGTGGTTCGCAAGACCGGTTACCCGGTGCTGATCAAGGCGGCCGCCGGCGGCGGCGGCAAGGGCATGCGGATTGCCCACAATGACGTAAGCCTGGCGCAGGGATATATGATGGCCAGTTCCGAGGCGGACCGGGCATTCGGCAACGGCGAAGTTTACATTGAGAAATATATAGAGAACGCCCGCCACGTTGAAATCCAGATCATGGCTGATCAACACGGCAACGTGGTCCAGCTCGGCGAGCGCGACTGCAGTATCCAGCGCCGGCATCAGAAACTCATGGAGGAGACGCCCTGTCCCGTGCTGTCTTCCGACCAGCGCCGGCGGATGGGAAAGATGGCGGTACGCGCGGCGGAGGCCATTGGTTATCGTAATGCGGGCACGATCGAGTTCCTGCTTGACCCGACCGGTCATTTTTACTTTATGGAAATGAATACCCGCATCCAGGTCGAACACCCGGTTACCGAAATGGCCACTGGCTTTGACCTGGTCAAGGAGCAGATCAAGATTGCCGCCGGCCAGCGTTTGTCCTTCGAGCAGAAAACGATTAATCCTCAAGGATACGTTATCGAGTTTCGCATAAACGCCGAGGATCCGGCCAACAATTTTGCGCCTTCGCCGGGCCGGGTGGAGTGGGTCCATTTCCCGGGCGGGCCGGGCATCCGGGTGGATTCGCATGTCTACAGCGGCTATGACATCCTGCCGTTCTACGACAGCCTGATCGCCAAGCTTATTGTGCGCGGCGATACCCGCGAGGAAGCCATCCAGCGCATGTCCGGGGCCTTGAGCGAGTTCATGATCGAAGGGGTTAAGACGACCGCGCCCCTCGGCCGCACGATATTAAACGACGCCCTTTTCCGCCGTGGCCGCTATCATACGGCGTACCTGGAACAGTTGCTGAAAGATGGATCGGGCGGCGTGGCGGTAGCCGGTGCTTGATGCATATCAGGAGGATACCCATGGAAACAAAAAAACGGATGCCTGCGGTAAATGAAGGAGGCGGAACAGTCCCTGCCGACCAGGATGCCACGGATGAACATGGCGAGGATGGAACGGAGCTGGGCGCGATCCGCGTTCATAACAGCGTGATTGCCGCGATTGCCCGTCTGGCGGCCCTCAAGGTTCCCGGAGTAGTTGATATGAGCGGTTCATTTGCCGAGGGGTTGGCCAGTATGGTGGGCAAGGCATCGTTTGACCGCGGCATCAAGGTGGACATGGATGGCCAGAAATTAAATCTGGACCTCCACATCGTGATCGCCTTCGGCGTTCGTATTCCCCAGGTTGCCTGGCGTATTCAGAACGATGTGCGCAAGGCCATCGAAGATATGACCGGTAAAAAAGTCGGCCTGATCAACGTGATCGTGCAAGGTGTCAGACTACCGGATCCGGCCGGTATAAATAGCGGCAAAGAAAAGATTGTGCAATCTGAAGGAGGACAAACGACATGAATATCCTGCATGGTCTGATCAAGGGCATCCTTTCGGTGGGATTGCTGATTTTCGGCCTTCTGCTGCTGACCAATCTCGTGGTCGCATTGCAGACGCCCCTTGGAGATTTTCTGATCAATGACAAGCTGGGTCAGTTCCTGGCGGGGATATCCGCGGTTTTTCTTGTGCTCCTGTACTGGCTGACAGCCGTCCCGGCGAAGGAGGAGCACTTCCTCACGTTTGAAAACGAGGGCGGGGCGATCAGCATCAGCGTGAAGGCTGTCAATGATTTTCTCGCCAAGCTGGCAGACGAATTTGCGGGTATCATCCGCCTGCGCGCCGATGTGGCGACCTCGCGCAATGGGCATATCGATGTGCGCCTGGATGTGAGCGTCAAGGCCGGCACCAAGGTCCAGCAGTTGTCGCAGGTCCTTCAGCAACGGGTTCGGGAAAGCATGCGCGACAATCTTGGCATTGCGGAGATTCATGCCGTCAAGGTGAACGTGAGCTCCATTGTCATCGCCGAAAAACCGGCCTCTGGCCGTTCCGCCGACCGCGCCGACTGGCAGACTGAAGCCTGACGACGGCTTGGAAACGACGGACACCGGACGCCAGATGCCAGACGCCGGCCCGGAAGGCGGGACGGCAGATGACGGCCAGGGAAAGGCAGACGACAGCAGAAACAAATAACCGGTTAATGAATTGTCAATATTCTTTCTTCATTCTGCATTCTTAATTCGACATTTCGCATTCCTTCAAAACGTATGCACCAATAGCCCGTCCCGGAGTTTGGGCTCGAACCAGGTGCTCTTGGGCGGCATGCATTGGCCCGCGTCGGCAATCTTCATCAATTGGTCAATGGTTGTGGGGGCCATGGAAAAGGCCACGGCGGCAGCGCCTGTATTGACCCGCTGTTCCAGTTCGGCGGTGCCTCGAATGCCGCCGATAAATTCAATCCGCTTGTCCGTACGCGGATCCGTGATGTCCAGGAGCGATGCCAGCAGGGAATTCTGCAGCATGCTGACATCCAACGCCGCGACCGGGTCGAGCCGCTCATCTTGTTTCCAGCTTAGCTGATACCAATGCTGGCCCAGGTACATAGCGACGTGCCCTGGCCCGGGTGGTGTCGGGCAGGCATTGCCCAGCAGCTCAAACCGTTGCTGGACCGCCGAGAGGAATCCGGTCTCCGTCCGCCCGTTCAGGTCCCGGACACAGCGGTTATACGGCAGAATCGTCAACTGGCTGGCCGGGAACAGGACGGCCGGAAACCAGTTGTAAGCTTCATGGCCGGTAGCCGCCGGATTGGCGCGTTCCTTGGCCGCCACCCGCGCTGCGGCTGCCGCGCGGTGATGACCGTCGGCAATATACACGCAGGGGATGGCTTCGAAGGCCTTGACGAGGGCCGGGCTGTTGGCCGCGCGCCAGACGGTATGCTGCACGCCGTCGTCCGCCGTGAAATCATATAGCGGCGACTGGGCTTCAATGGCCTGCACCAGACTGTCCACGTTAGGATCGTCGCGGTAGGTCAGGAACACGAGCCCCGTGTGAGCGCGCAGTTCCAGGATATGCCGGCAACGGTCGTCTTCCTTGTCCGGGCGCGTCTTCTCGTGTTTCTTGATCAGGTTTGCCGCATAGTCGTCGGCGTGACAGCAGGCGACAATGCCCCTCTGGGCATGGCCCTGCCGTATTTGCCGGTAGATATACAGGGCCGACCCCTGTTCCCGCATCAGGGTGCCGCGTTGCTGCAACGCCATGAAGTGTTCGCGCGCCTGTGCATAGACCTCGTCAGCGTATGGGGACGTGGATTCGGGCAGTTCGATTTCGGAACGGGTCACGCGCAGGAAACTGAGCGGATTGTTCCGCGCCAGGGCGGCGGCTTCCGTGCGATCCACGACATCGTAAGGCACACTGGCTACTTTGGCCGCCGCCGAGGCGGCCGGCCGCCAGGCCGGAAAAGGATTGATGCGCATGATTGACCTCGTCGGTTTGGTTACGGATCTGTTTGTTGCATAGGAATTTTCCGCCGGAGGCGGATCCGCCTATGGCGGAAAATCCGTCTTTGTTGTCATTCCGAGCGTAGAAGAGGAATCTCGCCGCGAGAGATCCCTTCGACTTCGCTCAGGGCAGGCTCTTCACTGCGTTCAGGATGACAATCCGAACAGAATAAAAGTCGCCCCGCCTTGCGAGGCCTAATTTGATAGATTTTGTCCTGATTCACGTGTCTGACGATATAACTCGTTCGTATGTTTTTATCAAATCAGAACGAGTCTGTCATTTTATTAATGCAATCGCAGTGGGTTTGATTATAGTATTGCTCGTTCCTAATGAATTAAAGCGACGCAAGCGACAAGGACTCCGGCTATGAAAGAAAAATATCCGTTCGATGAAATCGAGCCAAAGTGGCAGGCCTACTGGCGCGACCGAGGCTTGTTTAAGGCCGACTTGAGCAAGACCGAAAAGAAATATTATTGCCTGATGATGTTTCCGTATCCGTCAGCGGCCCTGCACGTGGGGCATGGCCGCAATTACATCATTGGCGATGCCGTGGCCCGTTACAAGAAAATGCGCGGGTTCAACGTGTTGACCCCTATGGGCTGGGATGCCTTCGGCCTGCCGGCTGAAAACGCGGCCATTAAAACCGGAACCCATCCCCGGATTACGACGCTTGCCAATATTGCCACCATGAAGCGACAGTTGAACGCCTGGGGCTGTTGTTATGACTGGGATCGTGAGGTGACCGCCTGCCTGCCGGACTATTACCGCTGGACGCAGTGGTTGTTTCTGCAGTTTTTCAAGCGTGGTCTGGCCTACAAGGCGTTTGCGCCGGTTAACTGGTGCCCATCCTGCGTGGCCGTGCTGGCCAACGAACAGGTGATTGACGGCAAATGCTGGCGATGCGATTCGGCGGTGCAGGAGAAACGCCTCGAGCAGTGGTTTTTCAAGATTACCGACTATGCCCAGCGCCTACTGGACGACTTGGCCAAGCTCACCGGCTGGCCGGAACGGGTCAAGTTGATGCAACAGAACTGGATCGGGCGCAGTGAAGGCACACGGATCGAGTTCCCGATCGTGCCGCGTAGTGACGGACGCGCTGACCCTGTTGCCGGTGTGGCCTGTTTTACGACGCGGGTAGACACGATCTTCGGATGCACCTACATGGTCCTGGCCCCGGAATATCCGGAGTTGCCGGAACTGATGAAGGGACTTTCGCAAGAAGCCGCAGTTACGCAGTTTGCGGCCCAGGCCGTCAAGGTTGCCGCCGTTGATCGCGCGGGCAACGCCTTGGATAAGAACGGCGTGTTTACGGGACGGTTCGTGATCAATCCCTATACCGGCGAAAAAATTCCGCTGTGGGTCGGCGATTATGTCATCATGAGTTATGGTGCGGGTGCGGTCATGGCCGTGCCGGCGCATGACACGCGTGATTGGGCATTTGCCAAAAAATACGCTCTGCCCATAAAACTTTCCATCCAAAATGCGGAACAGACACTTGTCATTCCCGATCTAATCGGGAATCCGGTTTCAGACAGATCAGATCCGGATTCCCACTTTCGTGGGAATGACATTACGGATAAACAAAAATTCATGCAAGAAGCTTATTGCGAAGACGGTATCGTCGTGAATTCGGGTCCGTTTACCGGCCTGCCCAGCGATCAGGCAAGGGCGCGGATGACGGCGTATGCCGAGGAGAAAAAGTTCGGGCGCGCTTGTGTTACCTATCGCCTGCGCGACTGGCTGATCAGCCGCCAGCGTTATTGGGGCGCGCCGATCCCGGTCGTTTATTGTATGACCTGCGGCATCGTGGCTGTGCCGGAAAAGGATCTGCCGGTGCTCCTGCCGGATGCCGTGGAGTTCAAGCCGACAGGCGAATCGCCTCTGAAGCGTAATCCGGACTTCATGAACACGACCTGCCCGAAGTGCGGGGAACCCGCCCAGCGCGAGAGCGACACAATGGACACGTTCGTGGATTCGAGCTGGTATTTCCTGCGCTATCTTTCCGCACGCGACGACCGGCAGGCCATCCAGACTGAAGTCTGTAACCGGTGGTTGCCGGTTGACCAGTATATCGGCGGCATCGAGCACGCCATTCTGCATCTTATGTATGCGCGGTTTTTCACCAAGGCGCTTTTCGACATGGGACTGGTGGGATTTGACGAGCCCTTTGCCAACCTGTTCACACAGGGCATGATCTGCAAGCGCAGTGAAAAGGACGGCCAGCTTTACAAGATGTCCAAGTCCAAGGGCAACGTGGTGAGCCCGGACGAGTTGATCCGCGATTACGGCGCCGACACGGTGCGCCTCTATACGCTCTTCATTGGGCCGCCGGAGAAGGATGCCGAGTGGAGCGACCAGGGCATTGAGGGTGCGTTCCGTTTCCTCAAGCGGCTCTGGCGCTATGTGTATGAGCGCCGCGATGTTCTGCGGGCGGCTGAAGCAATGCGTCCGGAGTTGGCGGCCATGAATACCCGGGAGCGCGATCTTTTCCGCAAAGCCCATGAAACCATCCGGGTCGTTACCGGCGGGCTCGATGGCGCCTTCCATTTCAATACGGCCATTGCCCAGATCATGGAGCTGATGAACGAGGTTGAGCGCTTCCATCCTGATGAGTCCGCGCGCGACCAGGAAAAGGCTGTCGTCCGTCATGCGATTGACACGATCATCCTCCTGCTTGCGCCCCTGGCCCCGCACATTGCCGAAGAGTTGTGGGTGGAGCTTGGGCACGCACCCGGCGTATTGCAGGCTGCCTGGCCCGTGGCCGACCCCGCCGCCCTGGCGCGTGACCGGGTGGAAATTGCGCTTCAGCTCAATGGGAAGTTCCGCGGCACGATGATGGCTCCGGCCGCTTGCGATCGCAAAGACCTTGAGGACATGGCGCTGGAGCAGCCGCAGATTGCCAAGGCGGTCAAGCGAGAGCAGGTGGTCAAGATGGTGGTCGTCCCGGACAAGCTGGTCAATATCGTGTTTAAACCGTGAGGTGTTTTTAGGTGATGACCGGGGCAAGGTTGGATTGGCGGGGCATGATGCGTCGCGCATTTCTTTCGAAACGGGCCGGCGATTTTGCCGCACCTGTCGGCTTCCGGCGTTCGCGCGGATACTTATCCAGCGCTTTGCGCCGCGCGCCAACATTTGCGGCAAACTTGCCAGCTCTTTTCGAATCCCGTGGCGGGAACCGAAATGCGCGGTGCGGACGCCATCGCGCCCGTAGGCCTGGCGCGATATTTCCCCGGGAGGCAAGCTGTATTGGCATTCCTATATATGACTATTCCTGAATCATCCGGAAAAGGGAATAACGGCTGGCGACATCTGCCGCGGGCCTGGTTTTACCTGACGGCCAACGAACGGCTTTCCATCGCCGTGATCCTTGGCCTGCTGTTATTAGGCTTGGGCGCGCGCTGGTGGCATCTGAGTCATGAGCGTTCGGAACCTGTCCCTCCACCGGCGGTCTCGAAAAGTCATTGATGGCCGGCGCATCATCCAAGCCGGCGTGGTGTTGCGCGAATAGCGTCGCGAAGGCCGTCCGTCAAAAACACAATCTCGCTACGTCAGCAAACGTAGTTACGAAATGCGGGCGCAGGCCGCGCCGGATATACGCCGGCAGCTCATTGAAATCGCGTTGGTTTTCCTTGGGAAAAATCAGGTTGCGCACATTGGCGCGCTTGGCGGCAATCGTTTTTTCCTTCACGCCGCCAATCGCCATGACCAAGCCGGTCAGTGACAACTCGCCCGTCATAGCCCAATGAGGCCGGATTGGTTTATTGATCGCCAGGGAGTATAAGGCGCAGGCCATGGTAATACCGGCTGATGGGCCGTCCTTTGGAGTGGCGCCGGAGGGCACGTGCAAATGAATAAAATTTTTGTTAAACAACCGTTTGGCCTCTGGCCGATCGTTCAGGAACGAACGCACAAAGGTATAGGCAATTTCCGAGGATTCCACCATGACATTCCCGAGTTGGCCCGTCTGTTTGAATCCGGGCTTGTCGGCTTCCACGCGGCTGGCCTCCACATATAAAGTTTCGCCCCCCAGACTGGTCCAGGCCAGGCCCATGACGACGCCCGTCCGCGGCTTCCGAAACGGGTCCTCATTGGAGAACAACCGTTTGCCCAGCCATTCCTTCAGATTTTTCGCGTCCAGTTTGATGCGCAGGCCTTTGCGGATAACGATTTTGCGGGCTGCTTTCCGGCATATTTTCTTGATGGCATTTTCCATGCTCCGTACGCCGGGCTCGCGTGCATACCCATCCACGATTTCGCGCAGGGCCGGGGTGGTTAACTGAACCTGATCGTTTTTCAGGCCCCCGGCCTTGATCTGTTTAGGCAGGATAAACTTTCGGGCGATCTGCAGCTTTTCCTCCAGAATATAGCCGGAGAGCTTGATGATTTCCATGCGATCGAGTAGCGGGCGAGGGATCGTATCCAGAACGTTGGCCGTACAAACAAACAAAACGTTGGATAGATCGAAGCGCACGTCCAGGTAATGGTCCAGAAATTCGCGGTTTTGCTCGGGATCCAGCGTTTCCAGCAAGGCGGACGCGGGGTCGCCCTGGAAGCTGGCGCCGATTTTATCCACCTCGTCCAGCATGATGAGCGGGTTCAGGCTCTTGCAGATTTTCATGGCTTGGATAAATTTGCCAGGCATGGCCCCGATGTAAGTTCGCCGGTGCCCCTTGATCTCGGCTTCATCCCGCATCCCGCCCAGCGAAAATCGATAGAATTGGCGGCCCATACTGGTTGCAATGGACCGACCCAACGACGTCTTGCCCACTCCGGGTGGGCCGACGAAACAAAGGATCGAGCCCGACACGCTCCCCTTGAGGACGCCTACGGATAGAAACTCCAGAATGTGCTCCTTTATATCATCCAGTCCGTAATGGTCGCGGTTCAATATGGCTTCTGCCTGCTTCAGGTTGTAATTATCCGGCGTAAAAACCCCCCAGGGCAGGATCGTCAACCAGTCCAGGTAGTTACGCGACACGTTGAACTCCGGCGACGAGGGATCCAGCAGGCTCAGCTTGGACATTTCCTCCTCGATCCGTTCGGATGCCTCGGGGGTAAGCTTCAGGCCCTTCAGACGTTCGCGGAACTGTTCCAGCTCCGCTTCCTTGCCCTCCTTGACCAGACCCAGTTCCTTCTTGATCGCTTTCAGCTGCTCGCGCAGGAAGAAATCGCGCTGCTGCTTGGTGACCTTTTCTTCGATCTGCTGATTGATCTTGGCCTGGATCTTGGAAACATCCAATTCCTTCTTCAGGAGCAGCAGCGCTTTTTCGATCCGCTGGCGAATGCTGGTCGTCTCCAGGATATCCTGTAGTTCGGCCGGACTGGCCATGGTCATGGCGGATGCAAAATCGGCCAGCCGACCCGGATCGTTCAGGTTGGCGTGGCCCAAAAACAGGTTGAGTTCATCCTTGAACAGGGGGTTAAGCTTGGTCAAGTCCCTGATGGCCGAGATGATGGCCACCGCGTAGGCCTTCAATTCCTCGTTGCCGGTCATTTCCGACTCGAACAGGTAACGGACCTGCGCCACGATGACCGGCTCCCGGGCCAAAATCGCCTCGACGCGGAAACGTTCCAATACACGCAGCATGACCTGTATGGGCGCGTCCGGGCCCGTCTGATTAGCGCGGATTATCTCCGCCACGACTCCCACGGAATAAAGATCCTCAACCTTTATCGGTTCGTTTTCCCGTCGGTCATTCCGCGCCCGGGCCAGGATAACGCCGATGTGCTTGGCAGAAGATTTGACGAGGTCTGCGATAGTGTGTTTGCCCCGGTCATCATCCAGGATTATGGGAACTATCATTCTGGGAAATACCGGCCGGTTTTCGATGATGATGATCGGCAGCTTTTCCGGCAGCATGTCGCGCGCAAGCACCACCCGTTTTTCATCGAGCACGGGAATGTCGTTCAATGGTACAGTATCCTTGGGTGGTTTGTCTTTTGAATCAGGAGCCATGACAACGCCTTTCTATCATCGTGGATATGGTAAACCGACTTAATCCACCCGATTACCCGAGGTTGTTGCTTCCACATGTTTTATAATTTCAATCTATTTTATCCGCAGTCAAGGCGCCATCAGGGAATCTCTGATTTTATGCGTCTAATTTTCTGAGTGCGACCCGGGGCTTTCCTGTTGCGCTCTTGGCCATAAATTTTCCGCAGTTCAATAAGATGGCGAAAACACAGCATAAATATAAGGGTTTTAATTTGTTTTTCAAAGCTTTGTTTGATATGCATACAAACATGAGCTGGCGACGCGACAACAATGCGGTGGTCGCTATTGGCGGCAACAGGCTATTGATGCTCATGGTTTGCATGGGCGTCTTTGCGCTCCTGGCGCAGATTTTACTTCTGCGCGAATTCCTGGTCGTATTTTTCGGCAACGAGCTCACCATCGGCGCCGTGTTCAGCGCCTGGTTGGTGCTGATCGGCGCGGGTTCGCTCCTGGCAGCATTTTTAGTCGCGCGTTGGTCGGAGGAGCAGTTGCGGGCCTTATTGGTGGCCTTGCTTGTGCTGGCGGCCTTTTTCTTGCCGCTCCAGGTCTGGGCGATCCGCGTCGTGCGGACCGCGCTCCACGTGGCTTACGGGGAATACGTTCCGTTTCTTTCCATGCTCGCCAGCCTTGCGGCCATCCTTGCACCCGGCTGCCTGATCATCGGGATTGTGTTTCCCTGTGCCTGCCGGCTGGCCGCGCGGAATTTGTCCTTCGCGGTCAGCCGTGTCTATGCGTTGGAATCGCTGGGTAGTATGGCGGCGGGCGCGGCTTTTTCGTTCTGGCTGGTATGGGTCATGAACCCCCTGGCCGTGGCGGCGCTGGCCGGCGCTTTTGTTTTATCGGGCGCAGCCGGGTTGACGGTTGTGCGAACATTTCGCTGGATGTTGGGTCTGGCGGCGTTAGTTTTTATGATTCTTGCCTGTTGCCCTGTTTGCCTGGCGCCGCTGGAGCGCGCGAGCGTCGAACAGCGCTGGCGTTCCTTTGGTGCGTTGCCGTCATCCTCCTCGTCCCCGTCTGCTTCTCGTCTGCTGGCTGCCTGTGATTCGCGCTACCAGAATCTGGCCTTAATCGCGACGGAAGGTCAGATGACCCTTTATGCCGGCGGCCAGGTGATGGCCGTTTTTCCCGACGCCGTTACCGGCGAGCACAAGATCCATTTCATTATGGCCCAGAAACCGGATGCCCGGCGGGTCCTGCTGATTGGCGGCAATCCGGGCAACGATATTCCGGAACTGTTGAAATACCCTTTGGAACAGCTCGTTCACGTGGAGTTGGATGAAAAAATCGGCCGTCTGCTCGCGCCGGTGGCGACCAGCGCCTATGCCCAAGCCTTGCGCGATCCGCGCCTGGTACAGGTCCACGTGGATGCTCCCCGTTACGTCAAACAATATTCGCGCGGTGAGGGCAGGTTCCCGTTTGATGCTGTCCTGGTGGATGCCTCCGAGCCGGCTACGATTGCGCTTAACCGGTTTTACACGCAGGAATTTTTCCGGGACATTTGTTCCATCCTCTCCTCCAATGGATTCCTTTACACGGCGGTCGGGGCCTCCGATGACCTGCAGGGCGAGACCGCGTTTCTGAGCGCTTCCATAGCAAAAACTCTCCATGCTGTGTTCGATCGCGTGCTTGTGACCTTCGGCACGCAAAACAAGTTTTTCGCCGGCGCAACCAATAGCCCCATTATATTGGTGCGCGCAACACTGTTTCGGCGAAGCTCGGGAGCGGATCTCAAGACCCGTTATTTCCGGCCCGAATATTTCCTCAGCACCGATGAAATCAGCCCGGATAAACTCGATTTTGTCGAGCGGCGGCTGGCGGCCATCCCGGCGCCGGCCAACAGCGTCTTGAAGCCCGTTTCCACGTTCTATCAGATTGCGTTGTGGAGCCGGTTCAGCGGATCGGGCTTGGAATCTCTGCTGACGCGGTTTGCGCGTCTGCGCCCGGGGTGGATGGCGGGGGCGTTGCTGGGTTTTGGCGTTGTATGTCTTGGCATGGGAGCGGTGCTCGGACGCAGGCGGCATGAAGTGATATCGGTGCCTGCCCGCCGGAGCCTTGGCGCAGGCGGGTCGGCGTCAGTTTTTTACCGGAGTATGCTGGTGCTGGTGATGGCCGCCACCGGGTTATGCGGCATGGCGTTGGAACTGATTTTGATCTTCATATTTCAGTCCCTGCTGGGTTATGTGTATTCCAAAGTCGGTTTGATCGTGGCCATGTTCATGCTGGGGCTGACGTTAGGCGCGTTTGGAGCGCCGTGCTTTATCCGGCGAGGCACGTGTTTGCGGTGGTGCGCCATGATGGGGATTGAAATCATGTTGATCGCCGAGGCGGCCTGCATACCGTGGCTGATGACCGGATTATCCTCCGGCCTTATGCCCTGGATCCCCTGGGGCTGGGTGGAAGCATCTATATATGGATTGATCGCCGGGAGCGGCGCCCTGGTCGGCGTCCAGTTCGCTTTGGTCAATGAGTTGCTGAAAAATGCCGCTCCGGCGACGCCTGGCCGCGACACCCTCGCTTCGGGTCAAGGCATTGCCGCGGCGATTACCAATGCGGCAGACCTTGCGGGGGCCGCGCTGGGTGCTTTGGTCGTCGGCGTATTACTCCTGCCCCTGTTCGGGATTACCGCGGCTTGTTATCTGCTGGCGGTCCTCAAGGTGGCGAGCCTGCTTTGCCTGTTGGCTGCGCAGCGGGTGATTGGCGTGGTCAAGCCATGCGATGCATAAGATCACAACTTCGTCATTCATGCTGAAACCAGCGGCGTCGCAGTCCCGATACCCGCCGACGGCGGTGTGATCGGGACGCCTTTGAATATCGCTAAAAAATTTGCATTTATTGAGGAGCAGCTTCCTTGCCATGCCTACTGGCGACGGCGGGAGCTCACGCGAGACCGTCCTTGGCGTAGCCCTGGAAACAAGATGAATAGCGAGGAAAATGAGGTTGACCTGTGGACATGAAAAGATGAAAATACATTAATTTGAGTTAGATTCTTCGCTCATCAAAACCAATGGTAGTTTCAGATAATCATTATCATGGGAGGAATCGGTTATGAGGCAATATGGCATTTTGTCGATATTGGCTGGCGCACTTTTGGCGGCACTACTGCCTTTGGTGTCGTTGGCCGGCTCGCTGGAAGCAGGCTCATGTATCCGGTTGCGCAATGCTGTCATCGATACTTCGGCCGTCGCACAACAGGCTCGGAATGGCGTGCTCAACGCGCAAAATAAAATAGCTGCTGATTCCGCATCTATGCCGGGTCAGTTTGGCGACGCTGACAGGCGTTTGCCGTTCATCGTTCAATTCACCGGCCCCGTCCAGCAGGCATGGAAACAGGCGGTGGAGCGAACCGGCGCGCGGTTAGGCGGCTATTTGCCCGATAACGCCTTTATTGTGGAGCTGACGTCCAGCCAGCTCGGCCAGGTGGCGGCGCTGGAATGCGTGCAGTGGGTGGGGCCATTCAAGCCGGAGTACAAAACCGATCCGACCCTGGGCCAACGGGTCGCCGCGGCGCTGAACACGGTTGGACCTGTCGCCATAGCGGATGAAACCTTTACGATCCAGACCTTTTCTTCCGCAACGGTTTCCGTGGTGCGGGATGCCGTCCTGGGCAGAAATGGCCAAGTGTTGTCAATTTCGTCCAGCGGGAAACGCGGATTGCTGCGCGTCCGGATGTCCGTTGCCGGCGTGTCCGCACTCCTTAGTCTGCCCGAAGTCGAATTCATCGAGGTGTATGTGGCGCCGAAATTGCATAACAATATCGGTACGGACAGCGAACACATGAATGTGCAGAGCCTGTGGACCAACTATACTCTGACGGGGGCGGGACAGGTTGTGTGTGTGGCCGATACGGGCCTCGACACCGGCAATACCAATACGATTCATCCGGATTTCAGCAATCGCGTCGTCGCCGCCTTTGCGCTGGGTCGGCCGAATAATTGGTCCGATTCGGCCACGACGGGCGATCCGGGCGGGCACGGCACGCATGTGGCCGGGTCCGTGTTGGGCAGCGGCGCGGCCTATAGCAACGGCTTGTTCCGGGGATCGGCCTATGAGGCGTTGCTGGTGTTTCAAAGCATCATGGATAGTGGCGGCAAGCTGGGGGGCATTCCCGACGAACTGACCAATCTTTTCTGGCAAGCCTATACCTCGGGCGCGCGGATCCATACCGACAGTTGGGGGGCTGCTATTAATGGACAATATAATGCCAACTCCCAGAGCGCCGACCAATTTATGTGGGATATCAGGGACATGCTCGTCCTGTTTTCCGCCGGCAATAGCGGCGTAGACGCCAATAGCAATGGCGTGATCAGTGCGACCTCGATGGGGGCGCCCGGCACGGCCAAGAATGTGCTGACCGTGGGCGCGGCCGAATCCAAGCGGCCTTCCGGGTCGGGCGGCTATTCGGCTGCTACGTGGGGAGAAAATTGGCCTACCGATTATCCCGCCAATCCGATTCGTGATGACTTGATCTCCACCGCGTTTGACGCCGTGCACCAGGGCATGGCGGCCTTCTCCAGTCGCGGCCCCTGCGTTGACGGGCGGACCAAGCCCGATATCGTGGCGCCGGGTACGGATATCATTTCCTGTCGTTCGCGCATGCCGGGCGCCAGCCTGGGATGGGGCACGGGTTCGGGGATTCTGGGTGATGTCTCCAGCAATTATTACACGTTTAACGGCGGCACGAGCATGTCCACGCCGCTGACGGCCGGGGCGGCTGCATTGGTGCGCCAGTATCTTCAGACGTACCGCGGCTTTGCCGATCCCAGCGCAGCCTTGATGAAGGCGATCATGGTCAATGGCGCCCGTTCCCTTTCGCCGGGCCAGTACGGCGTGGGTCCGTATCGCGAAATACCGGGGGGTGCGCGGCCGAATAATGTCGAAGGTTGGGGCCAGGTGGATCTGGCCAGCACGTTGTTTCCTTCAACGAGTTACACAAATATATATTATGACATGACGAACTCGGTGGATGCCATGGTTACGGGTGGCGGTAAAACGTTTTCGTTTGTCTCCTCCGGGACCAACCGCATCAGCATCACGTTGTGTTGGTCAGATTATCCGGCCAGCCTCCCGGCTGCGAGCCAGTTGGTCAATGATCTGGATTTGACGGTGACAATGCCCGATGGCGTTGTCCATTATCCCAATGGATTGGCCGGCGCCGATCGGCTCAACAACGTCGAAGGCGTTGATTTGCCTTCCGTAACCCTTGGGACGATTCGAATCAGAGTCAGCGGATACAACGTGCCCAACGGACCACAGCGTTATGCCTTGGTGATCCATGCCGCTGGGGCCGTTACCTCAACTGTGGCGGTAGCCGGTGACTTTGACAGCGACGGCAGGGCTGATCCATCCGCATATCAGAATGGAGAGTTGCGCATAGCGTTCTCGGGCAATAGTTATCATCTTTTTGGAGTGGTCATGGGTGGGCCGGGCGAAATTGAGTGTTCGGCTGACTTTGACGGGGATGGTAAAACCGACCCGGCAGTCTATAATTCAACCGTCGGCATACTCTCGGTGCTGTTCTCCGCGCAATCATACGAGTTGGGGGGGATGACAAACATGGGTGGTGTCGGGTGCGTGCCGGTTATTGGCGACTTCGATGGTGACCGCAAGTCGGATCCGTCCGTATACTCCGCAACTGCGGGCCAGTTGATCACTTGGCTGTCGTCCTGGAATTATTCCGATCCACGCGGGATCCCCCTGGGCGGCTCAGGATGGCTCAATGCCAGCGCGGATTTTGATGGCGACGGCACGACCGATCCGGCCGTATTCGAACCGGCCACAGGCAGGTGGCAAATGCTGTTGTCCAGATATTCATTTGCCCTCTTCGGCTGGGTGACTACCGGTGGAGCCGGTGCTGTGCCGGTGGCCGGCGATTACGACAGGGACGGCAAGGCCGATCTGATGATCTACCAGCCGGCAGGCGGAGTGTGGCTGTGCACATACTCAGGCCAGAACTATACGACAGTCGGGGGTATAACAGGATTTGGCGGCCCGACGATGGTGGCGCGCACCGGGGATTACGACAATGATGGCAAGGCCGATTTGGCCGTCTATGATCCCGTAACGCGGAGTTTTTATATCATGCTGTCCGGCTCGGATAATCGCCAGGTCGGTATGTATTTATGAAATATCTTTGGCAAAAGTAACGCGAACTTCGTTTCGTTGCTGTCGGGGCCAACGCTCTTAGGCTTCACGCTCTACGTGCCGTCATCCGTTGTCTGCCGCCTGCTTTCTAACGTAGCGCTCTGGCGCAGGAAGGATCATTCCCACACGCCTGCAATTGTCTTGCCGCAGGCCCTGCAAGTGCCCTTGACAATATTATTTTCCAGGATGCGATATTCGTAGCGGCGAATGAGCATGGCCTGGCAATAGGGACAAATGGTGTTCTGGGCTTCCTCTCCGGGTATGTTGCCGATATAGACGAAGCGGCATCCTTCGGCCACCGCAATCTGCCGCGCGCGGCGCAGGGTGTCGGGCGGGGTGGGGGGGATGTTTTTGATCTTATACATTGGATGATAGCGGGAGAAATGGAGCGGCACGTCCGGACTCAGGTCCTTTACAATCCAGGCCGTCATGCGCTTGATCTCGTCGGTGCTGTCGTTCAGGGTTGGAATGAGGAGCACGACGATTTCGTACCATACACCGGATTTTGCCAGACGCCTTAAGGATTCCTTAACCGGCTCCAGGAATCCGTCGCAGGTGTCCCGGTAGAACGATGGCGTGAACGCCTTGAAATCAATCTTGATGGCCTTGACCAGCGGGAACAGCGCTGTCTGGGCCTCCGCGGTAATAAAGCCGTTGCTGACCACGACGCTTTCAATGCCGCGTGCCTTGCCGGCCTTGGCGCAATCGGCCATGTATTCAAAGAAAATGGTGGGCTCGGTGTACGTGTAGGCAATCGTGCGCGTACCGGCGGTTGAGGCTTGTTGCGCGATGGCCTCGGGCGATTGATACGGCGGCTGGATATCGTCGGGGCCGGCCTGCGAAATGTCCCAGTTCTGGCAAAACTTGCAGGCCATGTTGCATCCCACCGTGGCAATGGAAAAAGCCTTGCTGCCGGGATACACGTGAAAAAACGGCTTCTTTTCGATCGGGTCGGTATGGAGGGCGCAGGGGCGGCCATAGACCAGCGAATAATAGCGTCCGCCGCGGTTCTCACGCACGCGGCAGTAGCCGCGCTGCTTGTCGCCCACCACGCATCCGCGCGGGCACAGCTTGCAGAGCACCCTGTCGCCGTCCAACGGCTCGTAAAATGAGGCTTCGCGCAAATTCTCCCCGCCCGGCGCCGCGCCGGCCGGCGTGTCCGCCAAGGCGCAGCCGGCCACACCCGCTCCCAGGCAACCCAGGAACTCCCTCCGCGACAGGCAGGAATATATTGAGGGGGTATTCACGTTGATGGTGTTTTCGTGACGGCTCAGGTTGACTTTTCAGAAAGCGTCGGCGCTGCTGCGGATCGACGCTACGCTTCAGGAGATGGTCCGACGTTCCCCAGTTCCTTTGTCTTCGACTGCCGGCGGGCGATGGAAATAGATCGGTTCATTTTCCGGAATCTTGCCATGCCGACCATGCCGGTAATCACTCCCGTTGGAATACATGCAATTCCAACCGCCCAAAACCATCCTTCCTGCGAGAAATGAATGATTGACACACCGGCGATCAGCAGGGCAACTCCGGAACGAAGGTACGCCAGGAGGGTTCTTTCGTTAGCCAGAAGGGTTCGATCAATTGCCAGCTCGTCCCGCAAAATCAGGTCGTCGCTGTTGAATCTTGCATAAGGGAAATCACTCATGTCGGTTTTTTCCTGCATCGCTGATCTTTATCGGTGTCTTGGCATAATGTAAATGGATAATTGACCTCAGTTACGTGGGGCAAAACGACGGCAGTCTTCAATGCTGCCATTCCCGCGAAAGCGGGAATCCAGTATCAGTATTGAATATTTCTGAATTCCCGACCCAGGCTCCGCCGGAGCGCTTCGCCGAGGCGAGTCAGGTCGGGAATGACAGAAAATATTCAGCGCCACCCAGTAACTGAGGCCTTACGGATAATTCAACCCATAAGTTGACGAATTTTTAATTAAACAGGCTGTATGCTGATGTTAAATACCGCTATCTATTCTGTAAAGCCGTTATTTACTGCCAGGCGTCACGCGTGGACCGGCTGTTTTTGCCCGCTGTTCGAGTAGATGGGCCCGGGCTGGCAGGGAAGCGGACGAAAAAATTAATTTATAAAATTTCGACTCGGCGAAACGACAGCAAGCCCAAGCTAAGCACTGCGGCGGCATACAGCGCAGCATAGCCGGCGGCCCCGGCCACATAGCCCCATGGGATATTGCCGCCGCCGGAAAGGGTGTCCACAATCCAGAAATCCTGCCAATTCGGCAATAGCCGGTAGCCCAGCTCTGCCCACCAGGAGGTTGTGGCGGCAGAGCGGAACAGGTAATCCGACACCAGACCGAGGAAAAAAAGAACCGCGCAGGCCGAGGTGCTGAGGACCGGCGGTAGCCGCGTGGACAGGCTGACTGCCAGCGCTGCCAGGACCATGACGGCCAGGCTGACCAGGATGCCGGCCGGGACCATGTGCCACGCCATCAGGCTGCCGAACTGTGCCCCGTGGCAGTTAGGGTCCAGCCAGGCTGCCGTAACAAATGCCGCCGCCAGGCACGGAAGCAGGGCGCCCCATGCCTGGGAAACGAACGAACCCCGGAACATAAAATTTGCCGCCGCTGCATAGCCAAACGCGACCAACATGGCCGTTAGGAATATCGCCCCAATTCGCCCGTCAGTTTGCATGCCCGGGAGGACCATGCGCACGCTCAGCAATCCGGCCAGCAGGGCGGTGGCGCAGAACATCAGGAGGACGATCAGTATGCCTGCACAGGTGGATAGAAAATACAGGCTGCGGGAAACCGGTTTGCACAGGACCGTGGCAGCAGTACCCCGCTTGATTTCGGTGTAAATTGTGGCCGAGGCTGCCGCGCCGGCCACCAGCAGGCCAAAGACGAGGTGGAACGCCAGGGCTCCATCGCGGACCAGCCGCGCCTCTTCCCCGAAGGCAAATACCGCTGTCGAGGGCAATAGCGCGATCAGGGCAACGCAGGTAGTGGTCAACAGCAAAATCACCGGTTGCCGGGTAATGTCCAGCACCGTGTTGGCCGCAAGGGTCCATGCCTGGAGGAATACAGTTCTCATGTCTTTCCGTCCTCCGCTCTGCCATTCGGCGTTGAACGTTGGGCGTTGGGCGTTTGCTTCTCTTCCTGCCCTCCGTCTTGTCCCGCCGAAGCGGCTTCGCGTAGGGGGAAGCTCTCTGGCGCAGGAGGGTCCGTCTTCGCCCCACTGTCCCACAAACGCCGGTAGCAGAGGGACTTGGCTTTCCACGAAGCCACCAGGGTCAGCGAGCACGGCAAGGTGGTTGCCACGTAAAGCCAGATCGGCATGCGGTTTATTGTCAGCCAAATTTCCTCGGCAAACAAGGAATTATAGCGGATGGAAGCCACCAGCGCAAACAGCAGACCGATCAAAAAGGGCGCGATCATCAGGAAAACGACCCCAACCGCAAAGACCTGAGACTCAACCTGGCTACCCCGCTCTTTAAACAGGATGCACGCGTCAGCGGCCAACAGATTGACCAGCAAAAGGATCCCCATGCCGGCCATCAGCATGCCAAGAACATTAACCAGAAAAAAATTCTTGCCGGGCATAGCTTGCCACCAGGTGATAAACGGGGCAAAATAAATTACCAGGAATACTAGCCCCAGGGCCATTCGGGTGCGCCTGTGCCATCGTCGACTGGTGGGACCGGCTGATTGCAACAACCATATTCCCCAGCCAACGATGCCCGCGCCCACCACGTAGGCTGGAATACGAACGCCGTGAAAGACTTCCAGACCTGCCTGGCTCAAAAACAGGCCGACCATGAAAAACACGCCCCAGAAAATACGCGAAAACCCCTTGGCCATGCATAGAATCTGCGCCGGCGTTACGGGGTCGGCGTTTAACCGCATGGTATTATGCTCGTTGGATTGAACAGGATAATAATCCATTCCACCCCCAAGGATTGCTCGCGGACTTGTTAAATAATATAGCACGCGGCGGCTGGCCTGGCCATAGAAACCTTTGCGCTATGTTCTGTATTTCAGGGTTGCGTCATCCATGCCGGAACCGGTGGCGTCGCAGGCGCTCCGCCCTCCAATAACACCGAAAAAGAAGAATTTATGGAGGGTCGAGCTCCTGCGAGACCGTTCTTGACGCAGCCATGTTTTGTATTTGTGTTTGCGGCGGAAATTTAATAATCTTTAACTTCAGGAGGGGCTTTCATATGTCCAATACCATCGGCATACTATTCCGGGTAACTACGTTCGGCGAATCGCACGGTCCAGCGGTGGGCGCCATTGTTGACGGCTGTCCATCCCGCCTGCCCCTGGATGCCTCCGATATCCAACCCCAGTTGGACCGGCGCCGACCCGGTCAAAGCGGGCTGACGACCTCGCGCAGCGAGGCGGACCAGGTCCGCATCCTGTCGGGCGTGGAGCAGGGCTTGACGCTGGGGTCCCCCATTGCGCTGGTTGTGGACAATGCCGATGGCCGTCCCGCGGATTACGAGGCCATCCGGACGATACCCCGTCCCTCGCACGCGGATTTAACCTATCGTCTGAAATACGGTCTGACGGCGGCGAGTGGCGGAGGCCGTGCCAGTGCGCGTGAAACCGTCGGTCGTGTGGCGGCCGGCGCCGTGGCTGGAAAATTTCTGGCGGCGAAATACAGCGTGCAGATTGTTGCCTGGGTCAGTGCCGTGGGCGAATGCGACGCCCCGGATCTGACCGGCGAAACAATGACACGCGACCAAGTGGACGCGAATGCCGTGCGCTGCCCGCATGCGCCCTCCGCCCGGAAGATGACGGCGTTAATTGAAGGGGCCAAAAAGGACGGAGATTCAGTGGGCGGCGTCATCACCTGCGTCTGTCGCCATGTGCCGCCTGGCTGGGGCGAGCCGGTGTTTGACAAACTCAGCGCGCTCCTGGCCCATGCCATGCTCTCCATTCCCGCTGCCAAGGGGTTTGAGATCGGTGCCGGGTTTGCCGGCGCGCGTGGGCGCGGGTCGGAACAAAACGATGTATTTGTGCTTAAGGAAGGCCGTTTGGGAACACGCACCAACCGCAGTGGCGGCATCCAGGGCGGCATCAGCAACGGCGAACCCCTTGTTTTTCGGGTGGCGTTCAAGCCCGCGGCGACAATCGCGCGCGAACAGGAAACCGCCGATTACAAGGGGCAAACGGTTAAGCTCCGCTCCCAGGGGCGGCATGATCCCTGCGTTTTGCCGCGGGCCGTGCCGATTGTGGAAGCCATGGCCGCGCTGGTTTTGGCCGATTGTGCGATGCAGCATGCCGAATGCCGAATGCAGAATTAAGTTCTCCAATCCGCAATCGGCAATCAGAAATCCGCAATTCTTCGGTCACTCGACCGTAACCGATTTGGCCAGATTGCGCGGCTGGTCGATGGGACAACCCCGGCATTTGGCAATGTGATAGGCCAGTAACTGCTCGGCGATCACCACCGGAATCGGCGCCAGGAAATCCAGGCAGCGCGGGACACGGATGACGTCGTTGCAGTAGCGGTTCACTTCATCGTCGCCCTCCGTGGCGATGGCAATTACGGGAGAAGAGCGCGCGCGGCATTCCTGCATGTTGCTGATCGTCTTGCTCTTGCCGTGCAGGTCGGGCACGGCCACCACCACCGGCACACGCTCATCCAGCAGGGCGATCGGCCCGTGTTTCAGTTCGGCCGCGTGGTAGCCTTCGGCGTGGATATAGGAAATTTCCTTGAGCTTCAAGGCCCCTTCCAGCGCCACGGGATACATATATCCCCGGCCCAGATAAAACATGTGCTCCGCGTGGGCGTATTTCTCGGCTATTGCCCTGATGGCCGGCTCCTGTTCAAGCACCGCGGAGGCGACTTCCGGCGCGCGGAGGAGTTCGCGTACCAGGTCGCGCCCCGTGCTGCCGGAGAGGCGCCGTGCCCGGCCGAAAACGATGGCCAGCATGGCCAGCACCGCCACCTGCGCGGTGAACGCTTTGGTGGATGCCACGCCGATTTCCGGCCCGGCATGCAGGTATACCCCGCGCCCCGTTTCCCGCGCAATCGTCGAGCCGACCACGTTACAGATGCCGAGCACCGTGGCGCCCTTGCGCATGCCTTCGCGCACCGCCTCGATGGTGTCGGCCGTTTCGCCCGACTGGCTGATCGCCAGCAGAAGCGTGTCGCGCTCGATGATCGGGTTGCGGTAGCGGAATTCGGCGGCCTGTTCGATATCGGTGGAGAGGCCCGCCAGGTCCTCAAAGAAATATTTTCCCACCATGCCCGCGTAATAGGAGGTCCCGCAGGCGGCGATGGTGATGCGACTGACCCGCGCGATCTCCGCGCTCGTCATGCGGATGCCGCTCAAGTGCGTGGTGCCGTCTTTTTCGAGCAGCCGCCCGCGGATGGCATTGGCCAGGGCCTGCGGTTGCTCGTGGATCTCCTTGAGCATGAAATGATCGAAGCCGCCCTTCTCGATTTGGCCGAGGGTCCAGTCGATGTGCGTCAGTTCCCGACTGACGGGCACGTTTTTAAGCGAGGAAATATCGAGCCCGTCGGCCGTGATAGTGGCGATATCCTCGTCGTTCAAAAAAACGACCTGTTTCGTGTAGTTAATTATGGCGCTGATGTCCGATGCTACGATGGTTTCGCCGTTGCCCACGCCGATGGCGATGGGACTGCCCTTGCGTGCGGCCACGATCAGGCCGGGGTGCCGGCTGCTGATGACGGCAATCCCATAGGCGCCCTCCGCCTGCTCGAGGGCGGCGGCCACGGCGCGATGCAAATCCCCCTCGTAACATTCCTCAACGAGGTGCGCCAGGACTTCCGTGTCCGTTTCGCTGGTAAACACATAGCCTTTTTGAATCAGCCGCTCTTTCAGCGTTACGTAGTTTTCGATGATCCCGTTATGGGCTACCGCAAATTCGCCGCTGCGGCTGAAATGCGGGTGCGCGTTGGCTTCCGTCGGCGCCCCGTGCGTGGCCCAGCGGGTGTGTCCGATGCCCAGAGTGTAATCGAGGCCGGCCTGGTCGGGAATATCCATTTCGATCCGGCTGACCAGCGCGGCGATCTTGCCGACCGAGCGCACGCGCACAAGAGCCTTACGGCGGGATGAATACAGGGCCACCCCGGCCGAATCATAGCCCCGGTATTCCAGGCGCTGGAGAGCGGTAATAATCACGCCCGTTGCATTCCGTTTTCCGACATAGCCGATAATGCCGCACATGGTTGCACCTCTTTTAAATGCAGAATGAAGCCCGTATGCCTAATGCTGGATTCCCGTTTTCACGGGAATGACAGAACGGGATGTGTGTATGTCATTCCCGACTTGATCGGGAATCCAGTGTTTTTTGTCGCCGTCTTGGCGGATTAATTGAGCATGTTGATTCTTAAGCTTTGTAATTCTGCATTTATCATTCTGCATTTCTTTAAAATACTTTCCGCCGCGTGATCAACTGCTTGCGGTCCTGGCCGTTTGAAATCATGACCACGGGCAAATCCAGCCAATGCTCGATCTGATTGATGTAAGCGCGTGCCGACGCGGGCAGTTGCTGGAAAATTGTTGCTCCTGTGGTCGTTTGTTTCCATCCGGGCAAGAACGTATAAACGGGTTCCGCCTTGGCCAGATCCACCGGATTGGCCGGCCACTCGGTATAGCGCTTTCCGCCGCATCGGTAAGCCGTGCAAACTCCGATCTGTTCAAGCCCGTCGAGGACATCGAGCTTGGTCAGGATGAGTCCATCCAGGCTGTTTAATCGCGCGGCGCGGCGCAACTGCACGATGTCGAGCCAGCCGCACCGGCGCGGGCGCTTGGTCGTGGCGCCATACTCGCCGCCGATGCTCCGCAGGATCTCGCCCGTGGCGTCGTGAAGCTCGGTCGTAAAGGGACCCTCGCCCACGCGCGTGGCATAGGCCTTGCTGACGCCCAGAATGCGGTCAATGGCGTGCGGGCCAATGCCTGTGCCGACGCAGACGCCGCCGGCAATTGTATGCGAGCTGGTCACGTAGGGGTAGGTGCCGGCGCCGATATCCAGCATGGTGCCCTGTGCGCCTTCGTATAAAATGTGTTTGCCATTGCGGCGCGCGGTATCCAGCAGGACGCCCGTGTCCACAATCAGATCCCGGAACGGCTTCAGCAGGGCCAGTGTTTCCTCGGTCACTTTCTCCACGTCGCAGACCTCGCGCGCGCGCTCCTTCGGCAACAGGGCGCGGTGGCTGTCCAGGCAGATTTTCACCCGGGCGCGGAAATAGTCCGGCTCGAGCGAGTCGCCCATGCGCACGCCCGTGCGCGCGGCGCGATCGGCATAGGCCGGACCAATGCCGCGCTGGGTCGTGCCGATTTTAAGGCTGCCCCGCCGGGCTTCGGCGGCCTGGTCGAGGGCCAGGTGGCAATCCAGGATCAGGTGCGCTTCGCCGCTAATGCGCAAGCGCCTGCGCCACGCGGATTCCGGCAAGCGGATGGCGGCTAATTCTTCTGTCAGCTTTGTCGGGTTCACAACGACCCCTCCGCCGATGAGATTCATGGCGCGCGGCCGCAGAATGCCGCAGGGCAGGATATGGAATACGAATTTCTGGCCGTCGTGAAATACCGTGTGGCCGGCGTTGTCGCCGCCTTGAAAGCGGACGACTACATCCGCCTGGTCCGCAAGCGCATCCACTATTTTTCCCTTGCCTTCGTCGCCCCACTGCGCCCCGATGATGACTAAAGATGGCATATGATTTTCCTTCCTTGCGGATTGATTAGAACCTTTCCGAAAATTACACACGTTTTTGCGTGTATATTGTTGGGCGGGACAGTGTATCGCTGTCCGTGGCGGGCAGAATGCCCGCCCTCCCTTGGGTTGCAACCTATTTCACGAACAAATCTTTCGCCTTGACGGACGGGTGATGGTAGCGCTTGCGCTTCTGGGTCGATGGGCCGAACTGGATGGCCTCCGCCGGGCACCATTGCAGGCAGGCCATGCATTGCTCGCAATTGCCATGCCACTGCGGACGGCCATCTTTCAGGTCAATGTTGAGCCGCGGGCAGACTTTAACACACAGGCCGCAATGCGTGCATGTATCCGTAACCCAAAATTTCGCATCGGCAGTTTTAAAATGGGGCATGCCGAATTTATACAGGAACCCCGTCGTAAGCCAGTTGACCAGGAAAAAACTCCTTTCGGCCGGCCGGCGGCAGCGCGCTTTGATCAGCTCGGAAATTTCCGCGATCCGCGTGCGGGAGCGTGCGAACAGTTTTTGCTGTTTGGCTTCCGCGATGGCGCCATACATGGCCGTGTAATTGCCGGGCATGACGATCGAAAAACCGGCAGACAAGGTCCCGCCCTGCGCGCAGAGCGCCCGCCCGACCTTTGGCAGCGTACCGCCGGGAAACCCGCCGCAGGTGCAGACGGCAAATAGATATGGAAGGCCGTGCCATTTTCGCGAGGCGATAAAATCAACAACAATCCGCGGCGGCCCCCAGGCGTATACGGGAAACACGATGCCGACGGCGTCGGCCGTGCCGACGGCCGACTCCTGGAGCGCTCGGGGAATGGAAATTAATGTTGTGTTGCCAAGGGCAGTTCCCAGGTCGCGAGCGACGACCAGCGAATTGCCCGTGCCGGAAAAATAATATAGGATCGTGTTCATGATGGATACATAGAAATTTCGGTTATCCGGAGACGCCGCCCGGAGGTCGGCGTCCACCTTGGACAAACGTTTATAATGAACTTTTTCCGCCAGAGGCGGATCGGAATGTCAAAGTTATTTACCTATGGGTGGGACGCCATTTCTGGCGTCCACGGACGGCGACACGCCATCCCTCCCGGTTTAAAGTCGCGGCCTTGCCGCCAAATTCAATCTCTTCCTTATTTTACGCGGCGTTTCCGCACCGTGGCCAGAAGGTTGTCCACTTGCGCTACGGCTGTGCCGATGTAGCTGGACGGGTCCAGGCAGTGGTCCAGGGCTGTGGCCGTCATGATTTTTGTGACGCGTCGATCCTGCAGCAGGATTTCCTTGAGCGACTGATCGGCGGCAAACGCCGCCCGCGCGGCTTGCCGCAGGATTTCATGGGCCTCTTGCCGGCCGAGGCCGCGCTTCACCAGCTCCAGCATTACCCGCTCGCTCATAATGAGGCCATGGGTCAATCCTAAGTTTTTTTGAATGGCCTGTTCGTTGATATCCAGGCCCCGCAGAATCTCGTCCAGCTGGCGCAGCAGGTAATCGGTCAGGATGAAGGCTTCCGGGAAAATCACGCGTTCGGCGGCGGAATTGGTCAAATCCCGTTCGTGTTCGAGCGGGATATTTTCCAGGGCCGGGGCCACCTGGGCCCTGATAATCCGCGCCAGGGAACAAATGCGCTCGCTCTTGTGCGGATTGCGTTTCTGGGGCATCGTGGAAGACCCGACCTGATTCTTCTGAAACGATTCGAACACTTCGCAGATTTCCGTGCGCTGGAGGTTGCGGATTTCCCGGGCGATTTTTTCGCCGGTTGCCGCAAGCAAGGCCAAGTCAAATACAACTTCGGCGTGGCGATCCCGCTGGATAACCTGGTTGGAAACCATGACCGGCGTTAGTCCCAGCGCTTTCATCACCAGTCGTTGCAGTTGCGGCGCATCGTGGCCGAAACTTGCCTGGGTACCCACGGCGCCGGTCATCTTTCCCACACGGATGCGGCGCCGGGCTTCCGCCAGCCGATCGAGGTGCCGCCGCACTTCGCCGGCATAAATCGCGAATTTCAGTCCGTAGGTGGTCGGAACGGCGTGCTGGCCATGTGTGCGGCCGACGCATACCAGCTTGCGCGTGCGCCGGGCCAAGGCTGCAAGCGTCTTAAGCAAGGTCCGCGCGTCCTGCTCAATCAGATTCAGCGCGGCTCCGAGCTGCAAGGCCAGGGCGGTGTCTTCAATATCGTATGAGGTGGCTCCCAGGTGCACATACTTGCCGGACGCAGCCCCGCATGCTTCCGTCAGTGCTCGCACCATGGCCATGAGGTCGTGGTGAATATCCGCTTCAATCGCCTTGACCCGCTCCAGCCGGACCTTGCCGACGGTAGCGTTGCGGCTGATGGCTGTTGCCGCCGCCTTCGGAATGTGCCCCAGCGCCGCGTGGGCGCGCGCCAGGGCCGCCTCAACCGTCAGCCAGTTTTGTAATCTGGCCTCTTCGGTAAAGAGCGCGCGCATGGCCGCGGAATAATACCGGAATTCAATGGGATGAACGCTCATAATGCTCCTTAAGCAAATGCAGAATGCATCGAGAATATAGGCTTGAAATGTCTCAGAAAAAGGGGCTGGAGTCAACTTGTTTTACCACGGGATTTATCGCTCCATAGCAACGAATGCGGCAAATACAAATTAAAATAAGATCTGTAGGTCTGTTTATTTGCCGATAAATAAAGGTAAATTGGAAATAGTGAAGTTATCGCGAGATTTGGACGTGTATCCCTTTGTTAAACTTCAGAATTCCAGGGGTTCCTGAGGGGCGACCGAAGGTCAACGAAAATATGTTGATGTGCGCCGCTAAAAAGCAGGCCAAAAGCGCGAACGCAACTGCTGAACGAAGCGGCTTTTTATGATGGCTTCGGCTGGCCTGCCCCTAGCGCTATCCGCCGGCTGACGGATTGTATGGCGGACTGCGGTCATTGTTTCACATTCCGTGATTTATGTTTCTGCAGGTAGCCTTTCTTCTGCAAATTGGCCGTGATTCGCTGGGCGACGGGTTCGTCGGTCACAACAAAATCTCGGCCGGTAATGGTTTCGTAGGACTGGATGTAGCGCCGGGCAGCTTCGATGCGCACGTCATCGGGCATGGGGGGCGGGACGCCTTCCCCGCGGAAGCCGCGCGCGGCGAACCATTCGCGGACATATTCCTTATCGATCTTGCGCTGGTCGGCGCCCTGTGCGAACAAAGTGTCGTAGGTATCGGCAAACCAGTAGCGGGACGAATCGGGGGTATGGATTTCATCGGAAACAACGAGCTGGCCATTGCGCCGGCCGAGTTCGTATTTGGTGTCCACGAGGATCAGCCCGTGTTTTGCGGCATAGCGCACGCCGAAGTCGAACAGCCGCAGGCAGATATCGGCGGCGGCATCAAAAAGCGCGGCCGTGACCAGCCCTTCGGCCAACGCCTCTTTCCGGGATATGGGGCGATCATGGGCTTCCAGCTTGGTGGTTGGCGTCAGGATGGGGCGCGGCAGTTTCTGGTCCTTGCGCAGGCCGTCGGGCAGCAGATTGCCGCAGTAATTGCGAATGCCGTGCTCGTAGTTATACCAAAGCGAGGTTTTGGTAACGCCGGTGATATACCCGCGCACAATCAATTCGATGGGCAATTGCTCGCATTCGGCCACGACCATGACGTTGGGATCGGGCACGTCGAGCACGTGATTGGGCGCGATGGCGCGAGTCTGCTCGAACCAGAACGCCGCCAGCTGGTTCAGCACCTGGCCCTTGAACGGGATCGTGCCGAGGATGCGGTCGAATGCCGAAATCCGGTCCGTGGTCACAAGGATGCGCCGCCCGGGTTGTTTATATGAATCGCGCACCTTGCCGGTTTCGCGCTCGCCCAAGCCGGCTAAATTGGTCTCCTGCAACGGGTGACGCAGTTCTTCGCGCAGACGTGCTTCTGATATCATGTGCTCCTGATTTTTTGACCGCTGATAGCGCTGATTTCGCGGATCAGAGCCGCTATTATCCTTGCCCGCCCGCCTGCTATGTAGCACTGCGGGCAGGTCCGTGCTGTCCGCGGTTAAGATCACGGTTCTTGACTTGAATATCCAATTTTAAAAAATCTTGCGTTGCACGTCAATTGCCCGGTTCGCCGGCCAACGCTTCACGGTGCATCCGGAGGCGCCAGCGATACAGGCCTTCGCTGATATGGCTGCGCGTAAATTCGAATTCCACGCGGCTGCTCGCTATGCTGTCCGGGTCGCGGATCGGGAATGCGCCTTCCACGCGATCGTTGTTCCACTGACTTTCCGGGAGTTCCGCCCATTCCATTAGCCATGCCAGCAGGTAGGCGAAAATATCGGCATCCACACAATCCAATGGCAGTTGACAGCGCCTCATTTTCCGGTCGTCGGCCAGCAGGATTAGCTGGACGGAGCCGGGCGGCCCGAAAATTTCAAATTCGGCAAGCGCTTCTTTCAGGGCTTGTTCGATCGGGACCGTCGGTTGGAGGCGAGAGAGCTCGCGCTGGAGGGCCATTTCCGGGAACAGCAGGTCACGCGTCAGGACGGTGCCGGCCATAGTTTCGAAAACCAGGCTGGTGCAAGCGGGATAATCGGCGGCCACTTCGCTCAGCAAGGAGGCCCAGAACCGGGCGGCCGCATGCGTGAAGCGCATTCCGCCAATTATCAAGGCTCGGGCTTTTGAGGTGATATCGGGGAGGTTGCCGGACTCATCGCCAAGAATACGCCCCATGGATGGCTCGCTCTTTTCAGAACATTTTTGGGTGGGGCGGGTGACGGGGGTCGAACCCGCGACATTCAGATCCACAATCTGACGCTCTAACCAACTGAGCTACACCCACCATGTTTTAAACGGGAGGCATTCTAACCAGGATGTTTAGTGTGTTGCAAGCAATATCCGCAGTGGGGCTGATCCGTCCCAGGGCTGCGTCATCCATGCCAAAACCAGCGGCGTTGCGGAGCTCCGCCCTGCAATATAGCGAAAATATTGGCATTCATGGAGGGGCAGCCTGCCTTCCCTCCAGACCGTTCTTGACGCAGCCCTGTGATCCGTCCTCTGGCGGGCTTCTACCCTTGGTCCGAGAGGCCGAACAGTTCCAGGATGCGGGTCAGGTCTTCGTTGGAATAGAAATCAATTTCGATCAGGCCCTTGGCCTTTTTCCCGTTGGCCAGGGTGCGCGAAGGCACGAGGCGTACACTGGTGCCGAAGTGCCGGTGCAGCTTGTCCGAGAGATCCTGAAGATGCGCGGCGGGGATATCATCCCGCATGGCGCGGGGCTTGCGCGGCGCGCGTGAAAGCCGCTCCACGGCCTTTTCCAATACACGGACTGACCAGCCTTCTTCCACAGCGCGCCGGGCTAGAAAACATTTCTCCTCGTCAATCGCCACGCCCAGAAGCGCCTTGGCATGCCCGGCCGAGAGGCGGTTGTTGACCAGCATGTGCTTGATTTCCTCGGGAAGCGCAAGCAGGCGCAGGGCGTTGGTCACTGTGGCGCGCGCCTTACCCACCCGCAATGCGATTTCCTCATGGCTCAGGGCGAACTGCTCCGTTAAGCTATGGTAGCCTTCGGCTTCCTCGACGGGATTCAGGTCTTCGCGCTGCAGATTTTCGATGAGCGTCAATTCGAGGGCGTCGCGGTCGTTGACATCCTTGAGAATGGCCGGCACGGTTTCCAATCCGGCCTGCCTGGCTGCTCGCCAGCGCCGTTCGCCGGCCACGAGTTCATAGTAATCGCCAATTCGGCGCAGAAGGAGCGGCTGAAGAACCCCGTGCGTCTGGATGGACCGTACCATGTCTTCGAGGGCTTCGGGCGCAAACCGGCGGCGGGGCTGTTTGGGATTCGGCCGGATTTTATCCACCGGAACCGATGTAATTCCTTCGGGTGGGGTGACGGCGTTTATGGGCGAAGGCCCGGGCGTTTCGGCGGCGACCGGCTTCTCATTGATCAATGCGCTCAGTCCCCGTCCCAGGCCATGTTTGGAAGCCATAAGTTAACCCTCCTGTCAGAAATTTCGAATGTGTCAGAAAGAGATCAGAAGTCAGAAATCAGAGGTCCAAGCTTCCGTCTTTCATCGTCTGTCGCCTGCCCTCCGACTTGTCCCGCCGAAGCGGCTTCGCGTAGTGGGAAGATCCCCGAGCGAAGCAGGGTCTGTTGTCCCGCCGTCGTCCAAGCACTGTGGCGGGCAAACCGTGCTGTTCGAAAAGAGGATGACGCTTTTTAGCGCCGGCGTCAAGTCCCGATACCACCTTTAAATCTGCGCGCCAGGGCTGCGTCAAGAACGGTCTCGCAGGAGGGCAGGCTGCCCCTCCATGATCGCGATATTGGAGGGCAAAGCGCCTGCGACGCCGCCGGTTTCAGCATGGATGACGCAGCCTGGATCCGCGTGCAACAACGCGCGGGCTGGGATCCCGGCAGCAAAAACATTATGCGCGGATTATCCAATATTATGCGCGGATTATCCATTGACCTGTTTGGTCAATATGGAATAATTCACGCAAATGAATTTGGAATTACTTTGCAGGCATATATTTCAATTCATTTCGTTTTGCCCGGTGTTTCACGCCGACGCAAGCGGGGTTGGACGAATTCAGATAAATGACGATTGCCATCTCCTGCATTTCACCCGCGGAACCGGGACGATTTTTATCGAAAATAAAAAATACCCGTTTAAGCAAGGCATAGTTGCCGCAATCCCGCCTTTTGTGCCTTTTTATTTCAAGCACTCCGCCAAGTTCGAAATGCTCAATATTCATTATCGCATCTGGCTCGCAAACGGAGACCCGCTGGAAGAGCGCGCCAGCCTGCCGCTCATTTTCAAGCCCGACTATTTCGTCCGCATCCTGGATATTCTCCGAAACATGGAGGATAATCTCAAAAACAAACTACCGGACAGCCTGCTTGTTTCCGCCCAGGCGCACGAGCTCATCATCCGGCATCTGATTTCCAACGAATTGATCGCTCAGGAACACAAAATTATTGACGCCCGACTGACGAACGCCTGCCGGAAAATGAGCTTGCCCGACTATAAAATATTCAAGGCGGGTGAAATAGCGAGCCTGTGCGGACTGAGCGTCAGCCAGATGAACCGCCTTTTCCGGAAATGCTTTCGCATGGCGCCCCATAAATTCTGGGAGAAAAAACGTTTTGTAGAATTATGTCATCAATTGCGTTCAAGGGATCTTCCGGCCTCCAAGATCGCGGCGCGGTTCGGCATGGAGGACAGCGCTTATTTTTCGCGCTGGTTTAAAAAAATGGCCGGATGTGCGCCGTCGGAATTCCGGCAGCGCGGCGTTTAATTTCGCGTCGGGCCAAAACGCGGGCAAAAACATGCGGCGCGCAATGAAAATCTAGGCGCTAACCGTCAAACAAGTTCAGGGGCTGCCATGGATTCAAAAAGCAGGATGTTGAAGGCGTGGGATTTTGAGGAGCCGGACAGGGTGCCGCTGGAGATGTATCTCTATCCGCCGGCCAAGGGCTTGCCGGGCGCCGACAAAATCAGCGAATTCCAGGAGAAGGAAGCGGATAATTTCAGGGGGGTACCTGGATTTGACTGGGGTTTCCTGGGCCTGGACAACAGCTATAAGGAGGAAGTTATCGAAGACATCCCCGGCGACTTCAAACGCCTGCGCCGAACCTATTCGACCCCGGAGGGGGAATTTACCGCCGTCACCAAACATTTTTATGGCGATCAGGATCCAAATGACTATTACTGGGAGAAAAGATATATTGACGCGCTTGACGATTTCCGGCGCATTGCCGGGGCCGATAGGACCGTGCGCCCTTTTAACCTGGAACGGTACAACCAGGGATGCGCCAAGGTCGGGAACCGCGGATTGCCATCCACCACGCTGTTTCATCCATTGGGGCGATTGGTTCGGAACAGCAGTATGGATGAAGTCTATATGTGGCTGGTGACGGAGGAGCGGTTGGCGATGCAGTTTCTGGAAAAATGCACCGAACAAATATGCGCCACGCTCCTGTCGGTTAAGGATGCCAAGCTGGCCGACCCTCCGGTTTTTATGACCGCTGCGCTGGAAATGCTCATCCCGCCGTGGTTTGGAAAGGAGCATTTCAACAAGCTGGTGTTCCCTTTTGATAAAAGAGTCAATGACGCCGTTCACAAAATCGGGGGGCGGCATCGGGCGCACTGTCATGGTAACAGTGGTGAATTTCTTGAATTGTTCGCGGACATGGGTGTTGACGCCGTCGAGCCGCTTGAGCCGCCGCCATACGGCGACAACATTATCGTAAAGGCCAAGCAACAGGTTGGCAAAAGGATGTTGCTGTCCGGCAATGTCGTTTCACAGGATTTTCACCTGGATTCCTTTAAGGTTGCAGATGTGCGTGACTTGGTCAAAAAGGCCGTCGCTGCGGGCGCTCCCGGCGGAGGATTCAGTCTTAAAACCACCGGCGGCGCGGCCGGAAACGGCAAGACAAAAGAGCAATGCATCAAAGACATTGACTGCAACCTGGCGCTCATTGATGCGTGGCGGGAATTCAGCTTGTATTAAGGCTGCAGGTTGAAGATAACAACAGCACAAGGGCATCGGAAAAAAATGAAAAGAACAGCGCTGATAAACGGAACGATTATAGACGGCGCCGGAAAGCTCCCGCTTGAACGGGGTACGGTGATTATAGCCGGCGGCATTATCGAGACCGTGGGCTCTGCCGCCGATACGCGCGTGCCGGAGGATTGCGCCGCAATTGATCTCCAGGGCGGCGCTGTGCTTCCCCTGTTGATCGACGGCCACATGCACGTAAGCCGTGAACCGGGAAGACTCGATCATCTCGGCCATCTCAAGACCAATCTTCAGGCGGTAGGCACACTGCAAAAATGCCTTCAATGGGGAACAGGCACGGTGGGCCACGCGGCCGGATCGCTGGAAAGCATTGTTTTAAGGGATTTAATCCAGGCCGATCTCGTGGCCGGCTGTGCGGATTTGCTGGTGGGTGCGGCGGTCACGGCAACCTGCGGGCACGTCAGGGGGCGCAGCGCGGACGGGCCATGGGAGATCCGGAAAGCCGTTCGGGAAATGATTGCCGCCGGGGCCGACTGGATCAAGACCTGCGCATCCGGGGGCTTCCAACACGCGCACGAGAAGCTCACGCATGAGGATTATACCCTGCAGGAATTGCAGGCGCTTGTCGATCAGGCTCATGCCAGGGACAAGCGCGTTCATGTTCATGCCCACGCCCAACCGGGCCTCGCGAACGCCATCGAAGCCGGCTGCGACGTGATCCTTCACGGCGCCTTGATTGACGAGGCCGCGCTGGAGGGCATCGCGGCCAAAAAATTATGGTATATGCCGACGCTCAATATCACTAGCGAAAAGGCGTGGGGAAACAAGAACATGCCCGCCCATATGGCCGAGCGCATGAAACAGGCCAGCCCCGTGCATCGCGCGGGCGTTGTCAAGGCCCGCAAAATGGGCGTCCGCATCGCGGTCGGCACCGACGGCGGGCCGGGCTCCATCATGAACGAGCTTTCCGAGCTGGTGAATTGCGGTTTTTCGCCAATGGATGCCATCACGGCGGCGACGCGCAACACGGCGGATGCGCTCGGTGTCCTTGACAAGACGGGGACGCTGGAAGCCGGAAAACGCGCCAACCTTTTCGTCGTAAACGGAAACCCGGTGCAACACCTGTCAATTCTCGCTTCTCAAGAATCAATTACGCTGGTGATGAAGGATGGGAAGATTGTAAAAAACAACGCAGCTAAAATTCAGGAATAACACCACAGGAGGAAAAGCCATGTTCATTGACTGCCATCTGCATACGCGCATCAAGGACGGCCTGCCGCGCAATGATTCCGGCGATAATTATGCCACGCCCGAAGAACTAATCGCAATGATGGATCGGACAGGCGTTGATAAAGGCGTCTTGCTCCCGGGCATTAGTCCGGAATGCCGCAAGCAATATTCGCCAACCGAAGATATCCTTGATGTTGTCGCGAAATATCCCGGCCGGTTTATTCCTTTCTGCAATATAGATCCGCGTGCGGAAAGCAACAGCCCGAACGCGAATTTATCAAGGCAGCTGTGCTATTATAAAGAACGCGGCTGCAAAGGGGTGGGAGAACTCTGCGCAAACCTCCGCTTTGATGACCCTTTAGTGCTCAATCTCTTCAAACATTGCGAGGCGTGTGAGATGCCGGTTTTGTTTCACATCGGACCGAAGGCCGGCGGCTGTTACGGCCTGATCGACGATATCCATTTGCCTCGGCTGGAGAAATGCCTGCGCTTATTTCCAAAACTTGTTTTCATCGGGCACTCGCAGCCGTTTTGGGCGGAAATCAGCGCGGACCTGGCGGAAAAAAACCGGAATACCTATCCCCCCGGAAAGATAGCGTCAGGCGGCGCCGTCCCGCGGCTGCTCGATGCCTGTCCGAACCTTCAGTGCGACATTTCGGCCGGGAGCGGCTATAACGCCTTAACGCGCGATGCGGAGTTTGGGTATCGCTTTATGGAGAAATATCAAGACCGTCTTTTGTTCGGTACCGATATATGTTCCCCTAAAAACGACCATCGGCATGCTGAGTTCCTGCGCAACTCTTTGAAAGAAGGCAAGATGTCACAAGGGGCTTTCGAAAAAATATCCTGGAAAAATACAGATAGAATCTTAAAACTGGGATTATAATCACAAAAAAAGGATACAAATCATGGCCCAACCGTATGCGTTCAGTTTGTCCGAGTCTTTAATGGCGGCAAATGCCGGTGTTTCGCTGAAAAGCACGCATTTCGACGTTGACGCCATTTTGAAGATGTATGATGCCGTCAAGCCCTTGGCGGCGGAGTTCGGCATTAAGGCGCCAAGACCCCGGCTGGCCGGATTTGGTTACCCCCATGTCGTATCATTGGGCGTGCCGGTGGAATTTCCGGAAGACGGCGAGCCTAATGTTTTTCCGCTGATTCATGCTCCGGAAGAGATCGACCATCTGAAAGAGCCTGCGGATTACCTGGCGGCTCCCCTGATTCAGCAACGCTTGAATATATGCAAGGAACTGGTTAAGCGGCGCAGCGATGCCGTGCCGAATTTTATCGGGCATATCCTGGAAGGGCCGATTACCACCGCCGTATTATTAATGGGCCATGATTTTCTGACCCTGCCCTATGATGATCCGAAACGCGCCCATCGCCTGTTGAGTTTCTGCACGGAAAGCGCGCTCCATTATATCGAGGCATTACACCGGCATTTTAACCTCGATTTTCCCGTCAAGCCTGGTCCGCGGGGTATTCCCGACGATTTTGCCGGAATGCTGCCGCCGGAAATGTTCGGTGAGTTTGTGGTTCCATATTGGAACCGCATTTATGACGGGTTGAAAGCCACCGAGCGGAACCTGCACAGCGAACTGTTGCGCGAAAGTCATTTGCCATTCCTGCGCGAATTGAATATTACACGTTACGATCCGTCGGCCGATCAATATTTAACGCCGGAATTGCTCCGGCGCAGTTGCCCCTGCCTCTTTATGAGCCGCATTCTGTCCTGGGATATACGCGATTTGACGGAGGAACAACTTGACCAGCGTTACCGGAAAATAGCCGAAAGCAAGCCGTATATCATCACTTTTGCCCTGGATGATATGAGCCGGATCGGAAAGATAAAACAACTGCTTAAATTGGCCAGGGAAATGGAAAAATAAATTAAGCCGGCGTAGCGCGACTGGAAAGCGGCAATCCAGTCGCTTCTTAATTCCACCCCATCCTGGATGCCCGAGTCGACGTCGTAGAAGTGTCTTTTGGTTACGAAGGCCGAATCATTTCCCGCGAAAGCGGGAACGTGTCGAAAATGGGATTGCGGTTCTCACGAACCGCCGCTACACCCTCCTGTAGCTGACATGTTCCAACACGACTGTGTCATCCATGCCAAAACCAACGGCGTCGCGGAGCTCCGCCCTCCAATATCGCGAAAACATTGGCATTCATGGAGGGGCAACCTGCCCGCTATAGTCCGGCAGTTGCCGGACGAAGGAGGGAACTCCCGCGAGACCGTTCTTGACGCAGCCCTGCCTGTTCCAGCAACAGCCTGTTCCAACAACAGGCTTGTCATTTATTTCATATCACGTATATTTCATTTTACGAAATATTCAGGTAACAACAGGTCGTGCGCTATTTCTCTGGAGCAGCTTGCCGATCGCCTGGACCGGCTGATGCATCGGCTCACGCAAAGCCAGATCACCCGGGGGCGCGCGTGCACCAAAGCCGGCAGGATCGATCAACATGAGACGCCAATGTTCCGTATTCCCGGTTGCGATGGTTAGCGCTGGTCTGGCAGCGATGCTGGCCGGATGCGTTTCGGCCCCGGCGCCGGACAATGCGACATCCCCTTGGGAACCCCCGGCCCGTGCACAAAATCAGGACAATATTTGGCAGGATATCCGTGCGCAGAAAGCGGATTTCACCAATGATCTTCCACTGGCCGAGGCGCTGGATATTGCGCTGCAAAACAATCCGGCCAGCCGCAAGACGTGGAGTGATGCTCGCTCCGCATCCGCACAGGTTGAACAGGCCAAGGGCTATTTCCTGCCGACCGTTGTCGGCACGGTAGGGATCAATCGCCAGCGGCTCACGGCGGAGCCGGATAGTTTTGACCTGGACTACAATAAATATGGCCCCGGGCTTCAGCTCAATTATCTGGTCATCAATTTCGGCGGCGGACGCGGTGCGGCCGTGGAGCAGGCCCTCCAGACCGTGTATGCCACGAATTATCTTTTTAACCGCTCCATCCAGGATGTTCTGCTGGCCGTGGAGACCGCCTATTATGGCCTGGTCAGCGCCAAGGCCGGCATTGAGGCGGCCGAAGCCAACGTGAAGGATGCCCAAACGGCACTTGAAACGGCGCAGGTGCGCAAAGACGCCGGCGTAGGTACCGACCTGGAAGTGCTCCAGGCTCAGGCCGCCTACGACCAGTCGCGTTATGGCCTGGTAAATGCCAAGGGTCAGTTCAAGATTGCACGGGGTGCGCTGGCCCAGGCTATGGGCGTTCCGGCCGATATAACGGTCCAGGTGGTGGCCCCGACCAACGATGTGCCCAAAGCGATTACACCACAGGATATGCGGCAACTGATTGACGATGCGCTTGACCGGCGGCCGGATATTGCCGCCCTGCGCGCCACGCTGGCCGCCAGGAAGGCCGCTATCCGGGTGGCGGGCTCGACCCTCTGGCCCTCGCTTTACGTTAACGGCAATGTCAGCCGCGATTATTATGACACCCTGAACGGCCAGGAATTCCAGGCGAATGACTGGCTATACGGTGCAGGTGCCACGCTCCAGTGGACATTGTTCGATGGCTTCCAGACGCTCAGCGCCAAGCGCGCCGCGGCGGCGCAGGCGGATTCCGCCCAGGCGCAACTCCAACAGGCGGAATTGGCGGCCAGTGCCAATGTCTGGTCCCAGTATTACAACTACGAAACCGCCCTCGAACGGCATACGGTCAGCATCGCTTATCTTGCCAGCGCCTCGGCTTCCTATGACCTGGCGCTGGATAGTTACAAGAACGGACTTAGCAACATTATCGACCTGTTGAATGCCGAAAGCAAGCTGGCCCAGGCGCGGACGCAGTATGTATCCGCCCGGCAGGACGCGTTCACCGCTCTGGCCAACCTCGCCTATGCCACCGGCCGCCTGGAAAAGGGCGGGGCGGCGCGGACCGAAGGAATTTTCTCAACCCCCGTCAGGAAGGATCAGCCATGAACCGATATGTGCGTTTTGCCGTCATCCTCGTTACCGGCTGCACACTGGCCCTGGCACTGGGTGCCTGCTCCCAACGCCAGAATGGCCCGCCGCAATTCCCGCCCTCGGCGGTGCAAACCGCCCTGGCCGTGAAAATGGACACGCCGGTGGTGATCGACGCATTCGGAAATACGAAAGACCAGGCGAGCGTGGACGTTGTCCCGCAGGTTTCGGGGATGCTCGTTCAAACCTTTATCCTGGATGGGGCCATCGTCACCAACGGCCAGCCGCTGTTTCTGATTGACCCCCGCGATTATTCCATCCGGGTGCGCCAGGCCGATGGTCTGGTGGCCGCCGACAAGGCCAACCTGGAATTGAACCGCCTCACGCTGGAACGCAACCGCCCGCTGCTGGCGAAAAACATGATTTCGGCGGAAACATTCGACACGCTGAAAACCAAGTTGGATGCTGCCACGGCCCAGCTCCAGATTGACGCGGCGGCACTCGATCAGGCCCGGCTGGATCTCTCGCGCTGCATGGTCACCTCCTCGGTCAATGGGGTTTGTTCCAAGCGCTTCCTGGATAACGGCAATCTGGCCGTGGCCAACCAGACGAAGCTGACCAATATACGCACGTACGATCCCCTTTTCGTGGATTTATCGGTCTCGGAACAGTATCTGGAAATCCTGCGCCGGGAAATGGCGGCGGGGAAAGTCCGGATCGAAATCGCGCCGCGCGGCGAGACGAACAGCTATGGGGGCGAGATGGTCTTCCTCGACAACGCCGTCAACCTTCAAACCGGCACGATCCTGTTGCGCGGGCAGGTGCCCAATCCCGACCGGAAGCTGTGGGCCCAGCAGTTTATCGAGGTGCGCATTCTGGCCGGCATTGCCCGCGATGCGGTGATGGTTCCGGAAAGCGTCGTACAATTCGGCAAGGATGGGCCCTATGCGTTCGTCGTGGACAAGAATAACAAGGCGGAACTCCGGATGGTCAAGCCGGGCGTGCGATACGATAACCTGCTGCAGATCATCGAGGGCGTAAAGCCCGGCGAAAAAGTGGTGGTGCTGGGCCAGTTGATGTTGTATCCGGGCGCGTCCGTGGCGGAAGCGGCCCAACAAGCGCCATCCGGCACGGCCCCGGCGGGTGCGCCGGGAGGCAAATGAGCCTTGGCCTAATGACTGTTTTTAAATTAGATCCCGTGGCGGACACCTTTTCAGACGCCCCAACGGAGTGGGGCGGCTACATTTTGGAAAGTTCTTTCTGTAGCCGCGGCACTCTGTTGCCGCGTCTTTGAATAACCTTAACATTAAATTACGGAAATCGTCATGACTTTCTCGGAAATCTTTATCCGCCGGCCGATTATGACGACGTTGGTCATGGTGGTCATGGCCGTGTTCGGCGTGTGGGCCTATTTCCGGCTGCCGGTCAACAGCCTGCCGACCGTGGACTATCCCGTGATCCAGGTGTCCGTGGCCTATCCCGGGGCCAGCCCGGCGACCATGGCTTCAGCCGTGGCTACGCCCCTGGAAAACCAGTTTACCCAGATCAATGGCCTGCAGTCCATGATCTCGGACAACAAAGAGGGTTTTACGACCATCAATCTGACGTTCAGCCTGGATCGCAACGTGGACCTGGTGGCGCCGGACGTGCAGGCTGCCATTACCCGCGCGCAAAATAATCTGCCCAAGGACCTGCCCAATCCCCCGACGTATCAGAAATATAATCCGTCCGATCAGCCGATCTACTTCCTGATGTTGTTTTCCGATACGTTGTCGCACGGGGATCTCTTTGACTATGCCAGTCATATCATCGCGAAAAAGATCAGCATGCTCGAGGGGGTTTCCCAGGTACAGACCTGGGGCGCGCAGCGGGCGGTGCGAATCCAGTTTATCCCCGAACAGCTGGCGGCCTATCAGATCGGGGTGGACGAGCTGGCGCTGACCCTGAAAGCCGGTACGGTCAACATCCCGGGCGGCAGTCTCAACGGCCCGTCGCGAACCTTTTCGCTCGAGCCGCAAGGCCAGCTGCGCACCGGGCGTGAATATGGCGAGCTGATCATCGCCTATCGAAATAACGCGCCGGTGCGGCTGAAGGACGTGGCCCGCTGCATTGACAGTATTACCGACGACTTGGTGGACATTCGCTACCGTAAAACCGGGTCGGCGGAGAAAAGCATGTGCGTGGTCATGGCCATCTCGCGCATCAGCGGGGCCAATACGGTTAAGGTGGCCGACATGATCGATCAGACGCTGAGAACGGCCCGGCGCGAATTGCCGCGCTCCATTGATTTCGAAGCGCTGCATAACGCCGCGCAGCCAATCAGGGAATCCATTCAGGATGTCCAGGAGACGGTGCTCATTGCCCTGGTCCTGGTGGTGCTGGTGATGTTCATGTTCCTCGGCCGGATTCGCGAAACCGTCATTCCCGGCATCGTTCTGCCGATTTCCCTGCTGGGCACGATGATCCTCATGCTGATATCGGGTTTCAGCATCGACACGCTTTCCCTGATGGGCATCGTGCTGGCCGTCGGCTTCCTCGTGGATGACGCCATCGTGGTGCTGGAAAACACGGTGCGCCACATGGAAGCGGGTATGAAGCCCATCCCGGCGGCAATCCAGAGCATGAAGGAAATTACTTTCACTGTGATCTCCACCAGTGTGGCCTTGATCATTGTCTTTACGCCGCTGGTATTCATGAGCGGTGCGGTTGGTCGGAACCTGCGCGAGTTCGCCCTGACCGTGATCTACGCCGTCATCGTGTCAACCGTCGTGGCGCTGACGCTTTCGCCGATGATGTGTGCTCGCATCATCCGGCAACACAAGGCCCCCAACCGCGTTCAGCGGATGATCACCCGCACCATAGCGGCGCTGGTGCAATATTATGGCAGGGCGTTGCGATGGCAGCTCCATCACAAATGGATGGCGCTGCTGGCCTGGCTCTTTTGCATTCTCGGGACGATCGGCTTGTTTCTGATTCTGCCGCAGGATTTTCTGCCCAAGGGCGACAGCAGTTTCATTCATGGCGCCATGCTGATGCCGCAGGGCGCGTCCACCGCGCAGATGCAGGCCTTTCAAAAACAGGCGATGGCCATTATCAGCGAGGAGCCCGATGTAATCCAACTGGGTAGTGTCACGGGCTACCAGATCGGCGCCGACCAGAGCATGGGGTTCCTCTTCATCCACCTGCGTTCGCCCCATGAACGCAAGTATCCGATCGAATACTATGTACAGAAGCTCATGGGCCGGCTGATGGTTCTGCCTTCCGGTTTTTGCTATTTGCAGGCCATGCCGGTGCTGAAAATCAGCTCCGGGGCCGAATCCACCGCGGTCGGCAGCGACTATGCCTATCTGCTCATGGGGCTCGATCGCAATAAGGTCTATGCCGCTTCCCGGCAACTCGAGCTGGCGATGCAAGGCGTACCGGGCTTCTTCAACGTCCAGAACAACATCAAGCTCACCATGCCGCGCTTGAACATGGCCATTGACCGTGATCGTGCCTCGGCCCTGGGTATCACGGCGCAGACCATTGAGCAGGCCCTGGCCATCGGGTATGCCGGCGGCTATGTGACCCAGTTCACCACCGATCTCGACCAATATCAGGTTATCCCCGAAATCGAGAAGGAACACCAGAGCCGGCCCAATGACCTGAACATGCTTTATTTACGCTCAGCCGTAACCGGTCAGCTTGTGCCGCTGAAGTCCGTCGTGAACTGGAATGAAGAGGCCGGGCCGCAGAATGTGCCGCATGCCCAGCAGCAGGAATCGGCGACGCTTTCATTCAGTATTCCCCCGGGAATTCCGTTAGGGTATGCCGTCGAACAGATGGAAGCCGTGGCGGCCAAGATCCTGCCGCAGGGCGTAGTCGGGAAATTCACCGGGGATGCCCAGGAATTCAAGCGGTCCATCGCCAGCCTGGGCATCCTGTTGTTTGTCGCGATTTTCCTCAAATATATCATGCTGGGGATTTTATACGAAAGCTATATCCATCCCTTCACGATTCTCACCACCCTGCCGGTGGCGGTCTTTGGCGGCCTGCTGACCCTGCTGGCGTTTGGCAGTGAGCTTTCGATTTACGGCTACATCGGCATGTTCGTGCTCATCGGGTTGATCACTAAGAACGGCATTCTGATGGTGGACTTTGCCGAACAGCGGCGCAGGGAGGGCATGAACAGCTACGACGCCATCTATGACGCCTGCCTCGTGCGCTTCCGCCCGATCCTGATGACCGGCCTGTGCGCCATTCTGGGCACCATGCCGATCGCCATGGGCTATGGCGCGGATGCCTCTTCCCGTATCCCGCTCGGCCTGGTGGTGGTCGGCGGCATGGTCTTCGCCCAGGTGATTACGCTCTTTGTGACCCCCGGCATTTTCCTTTATATGGACATGCTCCAGGAGCGTTTCTTCAAGCAACGCACCGATCTGGAATAGCAAACCGAGGCGAAGACATGCACATCCTGGGCATTGATATTGGCGGGACCAAAACCTCCGTGTGTATCGGCACTGAATCCGGGGAACTGGTGCTGGCGCGGCGCATGGCCACCTGTCCTGAAGAAGGCCCCGCCAAGGTCCTGGAAGCCATCGTGACGCTGGCCCGCGAGGTCATGGCGCAAAGCGGCATACCCGATGTGGCGGCGGTCGGCATTGCCGCGCCTGGCCCGGTAGACGTCAAGCGGGGCGCCCTGCTGGCGCCGCCCAATATGCCCGGATGGGATTTCGTGCCGTTGGTGGCGTATTTTACAGAAGCCTTTCATCGGCTGGTCTTTATGAACAACGACGCCAACGCCTGCGCACTGGCGGAATACCGTTTCGGGCGGGGGCGCGGTGTTGTCAACCTGGTTTACCTGACGCACAGCACGGGCATGGGTGGCGGGATCATTGTCAACGGCCAGCTCGTGCAGGGGGCCGTCGATATGGCCGGGGAGGTGGGTCACTTCATCCTTGACCCGCAGGGGCCGCCGTGTCCATGCGGGTTGCGCGGGTGTTTCGAAGCGTATTGCGGCGGGCGCAGCGCCAGTTTGCTTCTTCAGCAAAAGATCGCGGCTACAGGCATTGCCACCGTGCTCACGGAGAAAGTCGGCGGCCGCCTGACGGACATTGATTTCAAATTGTTTGTCGAGGCCGTGCGGGAACAGGACCCGTTTGCCGTTCGCGAATGGCAGGCTTACGTGGAGCGCCTGGCGCAAGGCATAGGGATTATCATCATGGTCCTGAATCCGGACATGGTGGTGCTCGGCACAATTGCCTGCCAGACCGGCGACTTATTGATGATTTCACTGAAGGAATGCTTGCGCCGGTTTGCCTGGGGGCCGGCTCTGAACGCCTGCCGGATTGAGGTCAGCGCGCTGGGCGCCAGCATCGGCGACTTGGGCGCGATCGCGGTGGCCGCGGAAGGGCTGAAGACGGAGGCCAGACGACAGACATCGGACGCCGGGCCGGAATAGACGGGCAATGGATGACCGGCAATGGACCGGAACATCTAACATCAGAAGCCGCATTTCCCGGTTCCAAATCGCTGAATCGCTGAATCACTGAATTTCTTCTAAGGCAGGCTGACGCGCAAAAGCCGGCTGGCGCCGGTGGTATCCAGGTTGGCCATCTCGTATTCCTTGAGACAGTCCGGGATAAGGATCGTGGTTCCCGGGGTCACATCCACCAGCACGCTCCCCGATTTAATCCGCACCAATCCCTTCTCTAAAAACAGAGCGTGGAAACTGTGGGTATCCAGCGGACAATCCATAATGCCGGCCACGCCCAGTTCCTCAAATCGGAAATAGGGAGTGCGCAAACGTTCCACGATAGTGTTGCCTTTTTGAGGAGATTTGGCCGGTACCGAGGGCATGGGCTGATGGGAGGCGGCAATGCCTTGCCACAGGATAACTTTCATTGCCTGCTCGATGTGCAGTTCGCGCGGCTTGCCGTTCGCGCCGACCCGGTCCCAGTCGAATACGCGGTAGGTTGTGTTGGAATTCTGCTGGACTTCCAGGATAAGGGCGCCGGCGCCGATGGTATGGACACAGCCGCCGGGGATGTAGATCACGTCCCCCTGATGCACGCTCACTTGTTTGAGCAGATCGCCGACCTTGCCCGTCGCGAGGGCTTCCCGGAACCGGTGCTCATTCACGCCGGGTTTAAATCCTACAAACACTTCGGCGCCCGGGTCCGCGTCCAGCACATACCACATTTCAGCTTTTGCTTCTCCGTTCGCGGACTTGGCGGCGTTTTCATCCGGATGCACTTGCACGCTCAGGCGTTCCTTGGAGTCAATCAGCTTGATCAGTAGGGGAAAGCGTTCCTGTGGGCGTCCCAGCAGTTCGGTCCCGTAGATTTGGGTCAATTCGTGGATATCCTTGCCGGCCAGGGAACCGTTAATGACCACATTGATGCCCTCGGCGCGATCAGTGATTTCCCAGGATTCAGCGTAAATACCGGGTGGCAGGGACCGGCCATATCGGCGGGCAATCCGATCACCGCCCCAGATATAATTCTTATAGACCGGTTTGAACATTAACGGGTAGAGAGGTGGCTGTGTATTCATCGCGTAAGTAAATATATCCTAACCCGCCCATGGAAACCAGAACGAAAATGTACTATTTTTTACTTGCACCGCCCGATGCATCCTCATATCGTTGCATAAATCGGAAATCATAGATCAGAAATCAGAAATTCTGCCATATCATGTCGGATTCAGCCAAACTTGTTGTTGACGGTAAAGAACACTTGTTCCCGATTGTCAAGGGCACCCAGGGTGAGCGGGCCATTGATATTTCGGGGTTGCGGGAGCATACTGGCCTGATTACGCTAGACACCTGCCTGGGCAACACGGGCAGTTGCCTGAGCCGGATTACTTACATTGACGGCGAAAAGGGCATTCTGCGCTATCGGGGCTACCCCATTGAGGAATTAGCCGAAAAATCCACGTTCGTGGAAACCGCTTATCTCCTGATTCACGGCGAATTGCCGTTAAAAGACGAATTATCGGTTTTTTCCAATCGGCTGAATGAATCGTCTTTGATCCACGAAGACATGCGCCATTTCTTTGTGGCGTTTCCGAAATACGCGCACCCGATGGGCATTCTGGCCACCATGGTGGCATCGCTTTCCACGTTTTACCCCGTGCCGGATTTCATGGATCCGGATGTCGAAGAACAATTCATGGCCAACCTGATTTCCCAGGTCCGCACTGTGGCGGCCTTTTCCTACAAGAAATCCATCGGGGAGCCGACGGTGTATCCGTCGTTCAAACTGCGCTATGTGGAAAATTTTCTGAATATGATGTTTTCCTCGCCGGTCAAGGATTACCGCCAGGATCCGGACATCGTGCGGGCGGTGGAACTGTTCCTGATCCTGCACGCCGACCACGAACAGAACTGCAGCGCCTCCACGGTGCGGTTGGTCGGGTCCAGCCTGGCCAATATTTATTCCGTGATTTCGGCGGGAATTTCCGCGCTGTGGGGTCCGCGCCACGGCGGCGCCAATCAGGAAGTAATCCACATGCTGGAGCACATCCTGGCGACCGGGGCCGATCCCAAGACCTTCATTGAACGGGCCAAGCTTAAGACCGGCAAGGAACGGCTCATGGGGTTTGGGCATCGGGTCTATAAGAACTTTGACCCGCGGGCAAAGATTCTAAAGCAGGCTTGTCATAAATTGCTTAACAAACCGGGCGTTTCCAACCCGTTATTTGATATTGCCCTGAAAATCGAGGAATTGGCCCTGAAGGACGAATACTTTGTCGAGCGCAATCTCTATCCAAACGTGGATTTTTATTCCGGCCTGATCCTGAAAGCGGTGGGCATTCCCTACGATATGTTCACGGTGCTGTTTGCCATTGGCCGGGTGCCGGGCTGGCTGGCCCAATGGCGTGAAATGGTTCGCACCGCGAGCTTCAAGATCGTGCGCCCGCGCCAAGTCTATATCGGCTTGCCCCGGCGGCATTATGAGCCGATCGATAAGCGCCCCTCCAAGAATCAGGGTAGTGACGTCCAATAGTTATGAATAATGGACTGCGTTTTTCACTTATGGCGCTAATCCTGGCGTTGGGCATGATCCTGTCGGCGGTCTTGCTGTCCAAGCTGTTTGTGCGCGTCCGGCATGAACAGGCCATTACGGTGAAAGGCTATGCCGAGAAAGACGTAGTCGCGGATATCGGCAAGTTCACCTGCGCCTGCAGTGTGCGGGGCGGCAGCCTGCAAGAGGCGCACGCCAAACTGCAGGCCGGCCGCAACCGCGTTATGGACTATCTTAAGCAAAAACAGTTTCCCGCCGCGGATATTGCCGCTAAAACCGTCCAGATCGTTAAGGTGGCCAGGCGCGATGCCCAGGGTAAGGAAACCAATGAAGTCGAATACTATGATCTTACGCAGTGGATTACCGTGACGTCCGGCAATGTCGCGGCCATTCGCGACGTATCCCTTGCCATTGCCGAGTTGATCAAGGAAGGGATTGATCTCAGTATCTCGCCGCCCGAATTTTTCATCTCCACGCTCCCGGCCACCAAGCTTGAATTGCTGGCCAAGGCGACTTGCGATGCCTATCGCCGGGCGGTCGTGCTGGCGGAAAACAGCCGGGGTCGGGTGGGGGCGCTGATCTCGGCCCAGCAGGGCGTGCTGCAGATCACCGAGCGCAACTCCACCGATACCTCCGGGTGCGGTGTTTACGACACTGCCACGATTGAGAAAACAGCCAAAGCGGTTGTCACGCTGGAATACGCCATCGAACCGTTGCGCTAAGCCGGTTCCGGGCGTTATGGATAAATGCCGGAACCCAGCCAGAGTGAATCGTCAATCTTGACAACGTAACCGAGTTTGCGGGTCTCCTTGCCGGTGGCCGGGTTTGTCCACCTATACTCGACAAATCCCTTGCCGTCTTTGGCGGCGGTGTTGCGCAGTGCCTGGATAACCAGCATGCCTTGGCTGTCCTTATTTTCGGTTAAATCCCTGCCGACAAGGTTTGGTGTGGCGCCATGCGCCAGGCAGACGCACTTGAAATTGTAGGCGTAAATGTAGAGCTCGCACTTGTCGCGCACAAATTTGCCATTGGGATTGGAAAACTCCTTCAGGGCCGCTTCCCGCCCGACTTCCTTGACGTAGGCGGCGGCTTCTTCGACGAACTTGACCATCTTTCCCTTTGCGATCGCGACCGCTGTCGGTGGATTGTCTGCCTGGGGTTGAACCCCTTCACCGGCCAATGCCAACGTCGCCGACGCCAAACCCACTACCAAGGCCATAGATGTGTAACGCATGCTAACCTCCTGATTGTTCTACGCTTTCAAATAATTTATGCCGTAAAATAAATGCAATGTCAACCGTTGTATTTCGGACGGAATACTCAGGGCTGTGTCAAGAACGTCTCTCGCGGGAACTCCCTCCTTCGTCCGGCAACTGCCGGACTATTGCGGGCAGGCTGTCCCTGGCACGAATGCCAATTCTTTCGCGATATTGGAGGGCGTTCCGATCACGCCGCCGTGGGCGGGTATCGGGACCGCGACGCCGCTGGTTTCAGCATGGATGACGCAGCCCTGATACTGAAATTATTGCATAAAAATTGTGCTTGTCATTATCTTGGCAATGAGTAATATTTCTGAAAGTTGGATTTAGTCGCGTCTATGGGTTGAACGATAGCAATGCTGGTATTATGAAAGGAAAGCGCCTATGAATCGGCATCTGTTCTGCGCATGTTGTCTGGTGTCAGTTGTTCTTGGTATTTGTCAGGTTGCGATGGCTGGGACCGCGACCTACCTTCCGGTGGGGCGTTCATGGGTGCAGGATGACAAGAGCCTGGCCATTCCTTGCGGGATCGGGGTAAACTACTACTATCAGCGGCAGGGCTACGACTTGAACACGTTAAAACTTGATCCCGATATCGGCCGGCAGTTTAATCTGGTGCCTTCCGACTTAAGCGTGAAAAGCCGTGTCAATGAAGTAAATATCAAACTGGATACATGGTTGCTTCCGTTCCTCAACTTGTTTGGGATCCTCGGGCGGGTGGAGCAAGTCACCAAAATCAGCGACATTCCCTATCCCCCGTTAAGCACTCTGGAGTATGAAGACGACGGTTATATCTATGGCGGCGGTGCAACGCTGGCCTACGGCGTCAAGTATGTATGGGCATCGCTGACCGTTGCGGATACTTATGCGGATTTAAGCAATGAAGATTCATGGATCAACGCTATAGTGGTGACTCCCAGGGTCGGCGTGCGCGCTGATACCCCTTGGGAGGGGAAAGGCCTCAATATATGGGTGGGCGCCATGTTCCAGGAGGTGGACGAAGAGCATACCGGAAGCTGGAACGTGCCGGGTATCGGCCAGTTGAAATACGATGCGAAGCTCAAAGAAAAAGAACCGTGGAACTTCATTGCCGGCCTGAGTACAGACTTGTGGGGGCGGGTGGGCTTGGAGGTGGAAGCCGGTGTAGGCGAGCGCGAGCAGTTGCTGACATCCCTTTCATACCGATTCTGAAAGAGAGCCGGTCTTAAATTAATACCTGATCATCGGCCGGCATAAGCCGTAACCAGGCGATATCCGATCGCAATTCTTACGCGCGGCAATCGGCTTTTTGTGCGCCGTTTTTCGTCAACATATTGATGATTGCCTTCAGCCCCGGCGCCGTTTCCAGGGGGTAGCTTGACGGCACGTTGCTGCCGGTTAATTTAGCCGGGAGCTTGGCCACTTCGCGCAGACAATAGTCGCGAATCTGCGCCAAGGCCGGCTTCGGTCTGGCTCTCCGCCCGTTCTTTACCGCCAAGGTCAGCAGCGGAAGACCGGTGAAAGACTCATCCTGCAATGCGACGATATCCTTCGCATATTTTCCGTCGGCGCCGATTTGCCTGAAAACCTGTTTCTTCCCTGGCTCGCTCCTCTTTCCGGGGCTCAATTTCATCCGTGCTCCGTCGGTGTCTTCGACCAATTTGTAAATGCCGGGGATCGCCGCCACCGGCTTGGCGGCAATCAGGTCCGTGCCGACGCCATATATATCGATCGGCGCAGAGGTCTTGACCAACGCCTCTATTTTGTATTCGTTGAGATCGCTGCTGGCCACAATACGTACCTTGGCCAGGCCGCAGTTGTCGAAAATTTTCCTGATTTTTTTTGCCAGTGTCCCCAGGTCGCCGCTGTCCAGCCGCACGCCGTCCAATTGCCCGCCAGCCGCTGCCAATTCCCGGGCCACGATGGCAGCGTGCTTTGCCCCTTGGAGCGTGTCATAGGTGTCGATCAACAATGTGGGGCGAACCGGGAAAGTGCGCACATAGGCCCGGAACGCCTCCAACTCCGTTGAAAAACTCATGACAAACGAATGGGCCATAGTGCCCACCAGGGGAATGCCGTATTCCATGCCGGCCTTAACGTTACTCGTGCCGACTGTCCCGGCGATATAGGCTGCCCGCGCGCCTTTCATCCCCGCATCTTCCTCATGGGCGCGCCGCAATCCAAATTCCGATACCACGGCGTTGCCCCTGGCCGCCGCATTCACCACCCGACTGGCTTTTGATGCGATCATTGTCTGGAAGTTGATCGTATTCAGCAGAGCGGACTCTGCCAGCTGGGCCTGCGTTCGTTTGGCGGTCACCCGGAGAATGGGCTCGTTGGGAAAGATGGGGGTCCCTTCCCGGACGGCATACACTTCGCCTGCAAACCGGAAGCGTTCAAGGAAATCGAGGAATGATTGCTTGAATAATCCCTTCTTTTTCAGGAAAGCAATATCCCGCCTGGTGAATCGGATGCCGGTGAGGCAATCGATCGCATCTTCGATCCCGTTGGCGATGTAATAACCCCATCCTTCCGGCAATGCCCTGATGGACAGGTCGAAAGTCGCCGTGTCGTCTTTCCGGCTGTCGACATAGGCCGCCATCATGGTCAGCTCATACAAGTCCGTTAGCATGGTCTTATCCATGGTCTCTCGCCTTTTGATCCGTTGTATGCGTTCACGGGAATGTAGCAGGGAATGATTCTCGCTCAGCCGGCAGAAAAAAGCGGCCTGTATGGCTGTATAGGGCTGATTTCGTTGCGCTGGCCTCACAAAGGCGCCGCGGATGCTGCCGTGGCCGCCCATTAACACATTATGGTGTCATTTCGCTCGGATTCGGGCTCTTTATGATCAGGAACGATGCATTCTCTTTGGAGGCATTCCGGACGCTCATGAGCGTCTTGAAGGTGACGGGGAGGATGTCCCCCTTGGTGGCCACGGTGTCCTTGCCGTCCAGAGTTACAATGATCTGGCCCTCGACAATCAACAGATGGACATTGGAATTGGCGTTATGTTGCGGAACCTGCTGGCCGGGCTTCAGCGCGACTTGCATGACAAGGAGGTGCTTTTCGTCAACGAGTTGCCGTTTCCCCATATGGCTGTCAGCATAAGGAATGTCCTTGAGTATGTTGTTCATGTGTTCTCCTCCCTTGACGTTTAGTCCGATCATCAGCACCGCGCACATTGCCGTAAAAAGACTCTTCATGTTTTTTGCTTCCTTTCGTATAAACTACCGGCGTTCACCTGGCGGGTTCCGACACATGAGCCGCACTCGTCCGGCCGGATGCCCAGGATGGACTCTGGCGAACCGGCTGCACGGGCGCACCGTGCGCTGTTATTCAACGCGTCGGGTTCGGGACTTCGAGTTTCGCGATCAGTGCGGGCAATTCGTCCAGACGATCCAGGCGAACGCCGATGGCCCCTCCTCCGGGATGGGGCTCAACGAAGGCCGGATGAGGTGCAAGCCCAAATCTATCGTAAAATGCTTTTTGGATGAAGTCCTTAACTTCTTCCACCTCCGCGAGACGGGAATCCACATGAACCTGAAAGTAGTCGCCCTGGCCGGCGGCGTTGACCCGCACCGCGACGGCTTCAGCTCCGAAAGCCCGTTTGAGCATTGCTTCCGCCAAATCGATCAGGGCCAATCCGCGGAAGAAATTCCCCCCCTCGACCCCATGCAGCGAAAATTTGCCGGGCTCGGCAAGCGAGGCGTCGTCCAGTCCGCAATTATAATCGAAGGGCACGGCGCCAACCTCGCGGATCCATGCGGACAGACGCTCGGGTACCGCCTGCCCGATGTCCCCGGGTTGTTTGCGCATCAGCTCGATTCGCGACGGAAGCCGGCCTGGATCAATTGCATAACAGCAGTCGCCCCGCTGGGACCTGGTGACGGTCTCAATCCAGCGCTCGGGATGATGAATGAGCCGAAAATTTCGCTCTACTTCAACAAACAGATAGGCCACCATGGCGCGAAGCGGAATACCTCTCTCCTCCGCGACAGAACCGTTCGGCAGCCCCCGCTGTAGCAATGGCTCCCGCCATCCCACGAACAGGGTTGCGAACATTGCATCTGCTTGAACCTGGGCTTGGGTTGCCGGAATCGCATAAGTGGATTGCAGCTGATCGATCCACCAAGCCCTATTCTCCTCCAACTGGCTGCGCAATGCGTCGCGGGAAATGAGCAAAGGCAGGCGCCGCAAGGTCTGAAGGACGAAACCCTCGGCGTCAGCACCCAGCCGGCCGTCGCGGACCAGGTCTTCCGCAACTTGCGAGAAGAAATCATAATTCGCAGGCAGGCGGCACAAAATCGCGGCGATTTCCGCCGCTTTCCCGGTAAGTTTACGCATCTCCGCCGTGGTCGGAATATCCGTGTTTGGCGTTCCGGCATACACTCCGGCTGACCATTTCCAGGCATCCTGATCGCGATCGACACTATACGGGAAAAAAAAGCGAAACCGGTCCGTTGGTACAGGGAAAACCCCCAATAGCCGGTAATTGTCGCGTGGATTCGACGAAATGAGCGAGCCCTGCCCATACTTGCCTTTTTGTTCCGTGGCCTGATCGAGCGATCCGGCCCGGACGCCGGTTCCATACTCAGCCTGGCTGGCGAGGTGCACCAGTGTATCAGCGGGCAATCCTAAGCCAAAAAGAACATTTAATGCGTTCTTCACTGCGACGGTCAAAGCGGAGGAACTGGAAAATCCGCCCTGTGGAATATTTCCCGTCGAAGCAATGCGCAGCCCCCGGAAGCCGTCGCGGCCCAGAAAACGCTGAATCCGATCTCCAGACGGTCCGCTGCGCATTGTCCGAAGCGATGCGATGGCATTGCAAATAAGGGAAAATGGGCGGCGCATACTCGTTCCCACCCACAACGAACGCGGCGGCAAAGGGATTTCCTTTTCTTTGCGGGTTCGGATTTCAGCGTCCGAAAAGTACCCGAGAGATAGGAGCAGCTGCTCCGCCATACGGGTCCCGAACTCCTCATACTTATAGACGTCATTGACCGTTTCGTCCGGATACATGCGCGGATCGTCTGCTGGAATCGAATCGGTTTTCTCGCGGAATTTCGGATTTGCAGGAAAGTGATGGATCTGGCCGTCCGCCGCGGCTTGCGCCAGGAGCACAATTTGCTCCCGTCCTTTCGCGTCGGCTGCGCCGGTTGGCATTTGCCAGGCCGGACCATAGAATCGGCCCATGTCCGGATGCATAAAGGCGATGCGGAACCGACCGCCGGAAATTCCGATGGCCAGGGGGAGGCCCGGGCTGAAGCCCGCCTCTTCGGTACTCGTGGAATTCTGTAACTCGTGCAATTGGCAGGCAATCGATGCGATCTGTCCTGCGGACCGTCCCGCCATTATAGTTTCCGCCGCGGCTTCCGTCCCTCCCGCGCTTCCGGTCTTGACCGGAGATGAGGCCAGGATGGACTCCAGGCGGGCGAGGTCCGCCGGGCGCGTGACATCCGAGCACAACAATATGTATTCCGGATCGTCCGCGCCGGTTGTCACCGCCCGCACCATGCCGCCATCCCGGCAAATGGATTCGACGAGATCCGTGAAGTAGTATTGGCCCTGGGCATTGTCGTTGGTGAGCTTTCCCAGGCGCTCGCGGAGGGTGCGGGCCCGAACCGCATATAGCGGGCAGTTGCCTTCCGCCAGTTCCTCCAGTTGCCGGCGATCTTCGGAGCCGGGGATATTATCAATATCCCGCTGTTCGATGATCCTCTGAATTCGACCAGCTGAATCCCGCAGAATGCGGCCTTTGCCATGTTGCGCGGGCGGAACATACCGGAGAGAAAGAAGCGTCAGGTCCGCCTCGCGCTCCCCGCCGCGGTGCATATCCAACAGGCGCTGGAAAATGGAAGGGGGCACGATGCGGTCGCCCATGGTGATAACAAGCAGGGCGTTGGACTGCTCGAGTTCCGGAACACAAAGGGCTTCAAGTGCGGCAAAGGCGGTTCCCCCTGTCGGATTGGCGCTCATGACATAGATATTGTCCGCGCCCAGCCCGGTCATCACCTCCGCGTGGGCGTACCCGACGAGGCCAATGCACGGAAAGGGAAAGCGGCTGCGAAATGCATTGATCGAATGGCGGCCAAGCGGAAGCCCTCGAACCGGCTGCACGCATTTGGGCGCCGTGCCAAAGCGGGTTCCCTTGCCGGCGGCAAGAACCACCAGAACGCAATCCGCCTTCCGGACTCCGCCGTAGTTTAAGAGCGCATCAGGATTCAGCACCCGATCGGCGCTTAATTTCACGACGTCCTGCAGGGCGATCCCATGTTTCCGTTGCATATGCGTTTTTCTTCCCGGTCGAATCAGCGGTTGTTTGACATGTCTTTGGCGATTTGCAGCCCGAACTAACTCGCATCCTGTGCCTGGCACATACTTTGCCGGCATTGTTGCTTATGATTTGAATTCAAGCCTATACCCGCCGCTGCAGAAGGTCAAATCGGAAATCATTGGCTGTTGGCCGTGCGGCTAACAATTACGCCGAAGCTGTTGCGCCAATGCTTGCCAAGTCCGGACTTGTGATCTATGCTGAAAAACAATTCAGGCTAAATCTTTCCCTGGCGCGAAAAACCGGGCAATGTCACAAAGCACCTGTGTGGTTACAAAAGATTTGCACACAGAAAAGGGAAGTCGATGATGTTTGACAAAATAATCAAGTTGCTTTTCATAATTCTATTTTTTGCCGCCAGGCTCCAGGCGGAAACCATCCTGATTACGGCCAACCCGCCGCTGCCGGTTCCTAATTTTATGAACAATCCCGGATTTGAAGAGCAAGTGGAATTCGATCGCGTCATTGCTTATTGGGATTTAAACGGAGTTGATGAGGACGACGGCCTGACGGATAAAGCCGCCCATTCGGGCAAATATTCTTTTAAGTTCACCGGCAAGCGCGGGATTAACAAGAGCATAAGACAACGGTCGGTAGGCGCGAAAACGGCGCCATTCCCGCTTAAAAATGGCATGACCCTGGTGTCCGGCGCCTGGTCGAAATCCGTCGGGGCAATCCCGGGGGGCGGCGCTTATGGGCTTTCTGTTAAAGCAGGGGCCTACAGGCCGTCTCCATCCTTCGACAAGGGCACGCATGATTGGGCGTTTTCCGAAAAGATTTTTGTCCTGGACAAGGACATTCAAGCGCTCGACGCGCTTTACGCCTGTTATTACGATCAGGAAGGCGCAGTCTATTACGACGACCTGTATGTTAGCTACGCAACTGTCCAATTGAACGTCAAGGTGCTTTCCCCGGACCTGAAGCAGGTATGCCTGTATGACAACGAGGATCGCAAGATATTCGACTCCGGCATTCTGCCCCGGGGGACGAATGATTACACGCGCATGGAAAAGGTTCGGGCGCAGAAGACTTATTATGTGGAAGCGGAGGATTATACCGGCAAAGTGCATGTTCGGAACTATCCCGTTCTCGGCAGGAAAGTCGACCTGCTGAATCTCTATAAAGAAGGGAAAATCAAAATTGACTCCAATATGAATTTGACAAGAAAGGAATTTCCCGGCATGGGCGCCGCCGGGGTTTTTGACGGTTTAATTGAATACGGCAACGGGTCGTATGAGGGGAATGATGCGAACAGCTTTTTTACCGTTAAATTGGACCGCGCGTATAAAATAGCCCGGATTGGCATATGCCTGAAACCCCGCAGCGTGGAATCGGCGGAGTTATTTGTTTTTGGCAATAATACCTGGCGGAAGATAAAGGATTACAGTTATGCAAGCATGCAATCCGTGAATTATATTTACCTTAATCCCTCCGAGGTTGTGGAAGCGGTAAAGGTGAGTATCACAAACGGGGCCGGCCTTAAAGCGCTTACGGAGCTCGAGCTCTATGAGGAATCAGAATGAAAATCAATGCCGGATTAATCATTTTGGCGGGTCTGGCCATTTTAACGATGGCGATCTTTTTAATGGCGCCGGCGTATATGACGCTTGCCGAGGGTAAAACAAGCGCATATGTCATTGTTGTCGGTAATAACGCTTCCTTGCCCGAGAAGTTTGCGGCCGAAGAACTGCAAGGTTATCTCAAAAAGATATGCGGCGCAAACATACCCATTAAAAAAGCCGGCGACGGCAGGTTCAAACGCATGATTTTGGTTGGCACACCGGCTTCCAATCCCCTTGTCGGAGAGCGGCGCAAAGATAGTTGCTTTGTAGCCGGGAAACGGGGCGGCGCCATGGCCTTTTCGTCCAGGGAAGAGGAACTGGACGCCTTCCAGGTCGAGACAAGGAACGGTCATCTTTTGCTGGCCGGCAGCAACCCGCGGGCGAGTTTATATGCGGTATACGATTTTCTGGAACAGAATCTCGGCGTTTTCTGGCCGTCAGTGTTCCCGGAAGAAGAGATCGTTCCCCGTCGCGAAAAAATCATATTAAAAAAAATCAAATACCGGGAATGCGCCGGTTTCAAGTATCGCGGATATGCCCTGGCCGACCTGCATATTATAGACTGGATGGCGAAACACAAAATGAACAGGGCCGGCTTGAGTTTTAAGACATGCGATAATACGAACTACTACCGGAACACACTCCTGCCGGAGATACAAAAGCGCGGCATCATGCTCTCGGCCGCGACGCATGGGTTCCATTATTTTATTGCTCCGGAAAAATATTTCGGTGAGCACCCGGAATATTACTGTTTGCCGTCCGGGAGCGGCAAAAGAGTCCCCGGTCAATTTTGCACTTATAACAAGGAAGCTCTCAAGATATATACCGACAACTTCCTGGCCTTTATGGCAAGGCATCCGGAGATTGATTTTTTCCATCCATCCCAGGAAGATGGTTACGGATGGTGCGAATGTCCGCTCTGTGGGAACGAGAAATGGGAGGTCATACGCTCGCAGGCCATGGCGTCGGATAAATTGCTCAATGCGGTGAATTCGGTTGCCGATGAGGCCGGGACCAGATTCCCCGGCAAGCCAATTGTCTTCCAGGGTTACGTGGCAACCGGCCCTGTTCCAAAGCAGGCCAAGCCGCGCGCCAATGTCATTGCCATGCTCGCCTTTTTTGAAAAAACCGCCGGCGATATTGCCGCCACCAATATTGTGTCATACCATTCCTGTCCGGATATTTTTGCCTACTATCGCCGCATTATTCGGGAGTGGACTGAAATTGTGCCGGAAGTTTTTATTTATGAGTATTATTGCGGACGCTCCGCCTGGAATGGAAGGCCTATGGTTCTCTCCCGCAATATCAGGAATTCGCTCAAATATTTTGTGGACCACGGTGTCAAGGGCTTGGTAAGCCAGGGGGGATATAAATGGTGGCGCGCTTATCTCTTAAATCATTACCTGCTTGCGGAACTGCTTTGGAACGTGAATGCGGATGTTGATGTTTTGACGCGGAACTTCTGCGCGCTCCGTTACGGCAAGGCGGCGGGAGCCATGGAGCGTTATTTCAATAATTTTGAAGCCGCCGCTTTTGACGAATGCGCGCTCGACCTTAAAAATGCGGAGCGTTTGGCCGAAAACGCTGCAATAGCCGACCTGATACGATATCAACAGATTTTATATGGCTGGAACAGGCTGTATGGCAAGATGCACAAGTGTTACATTGAAATTCCAAAGCTTATTGGGGCAAAGGATAAAGACCATGCAAAAGCAATGTATGCAGAACTGCTGCTCCTTGAGCAGGAGACCCAGCGGTATCTTGATGAGACCAAATTGCAGCAGACGATGAATTCCCCGAACAGTTTTTATCAGTTATCCAAAATACTGCGCGAAAAGCACAAATGGCTCGTAATGGCAACGGAGGCGACTCCGAAGGGATTGCCGGCTGATTCTGGCCGGAAACGGCCGTTTGAGCAGGCTGACGAAAATGAATAATGATTACTCGAAAAGATGGGGCGCGGCGTTCAGGCGCGGCAGGCCGTGCTGAGTTCCCCGGAATTTCAGGGAGAGCGGCCGTGGTTTGCCGGCGGAAAAACGCCTGTTTAACCATTTCCATGCCATCGGCCTGGTTGCGCTGTTATGGGTGATCAAAGTGGTGTGAGCTCAGAGATCGGAGGTCAGGCTTTCCGCCATGGCGCAGACCCGATGGCGGAAATAGCCGTGTCAGCCCGGGAAAAGGACGGGACAGAGCCCGTCCCTCCGAGAACTCCGATATCCAGGAGTACCTTCACTTATTATTTCGACCAAAATCCGCTTAAAAGCCGTGAAGCAATGGAAGTTGAAAATATGGCAAGACCAATATGTCATTCGTTTTATCAACAAATCCATTATCTTGACGACCGGATCCCTGTGCTCGTTAATTGGATAAGGTACCCGCCCCCGCATAATAAGATCAAGAAGGGATTATGGTTGGGATATCATCCCGACGTGGAATTTCAATTCATCGTGCAAGGCAAAGGGGCCTACTTTATCGGCAGACAGGAATATCCGTTTGAACGCAATTCGTTTTTGATTGTTTTCCCCAACGAACATCATTTTTGGAAATCCGCACCGGGCGATTGCGTCGAAAAAATATCTTTAATATTTCAGCGCCGGTATGCCGCGGACATTTTAGGTAAAGCGGATTTTTTAAACATAATGCCCCATTGGTTGAAGTTGAATGATGCCGAGGCGCCGTTAATAAAAATGTTGTCGGCTGAAATGGCGGAAGAACAGAAGCAGAAGATGTCATTGTGGCCGGAAGCCGTTCAAGCCAAACTTAACCAGATAATCGTTCTGATAAAACGCGCCAGTCAAAGGAAGCAAATGCCGGCGCGAGTCAACCCCTTGGCCACGCAGGTTTTGGGCTGGATAGAAAACAGCTTTTCGAAGTCCGATTCCGTCGCTGATATGGCCGCGCATTTTGGCTATTCGGCCGATTATTTGTCGCGCTGTTTTAAGCAAGCGGTGGGCACAGGTATAAAACATTATATTTTACAACGTCGAATTGTTGAAGCCCAAAAAATACTGGAAAATAAGCCCTATATTAAGGTGAATAATATCGCTGAAATTGTAGGCTTTTGCCAGTTTAACATGTTTAATCGCGCCTTTAAAATCGTGGTCGGCATGACGCCTTCGGCCTATCGCGGATTTTATCATCAGCAGGCCGGAAAGTGATATTTCCCTCTGACCCGGCCAAGAGCATACTTTCTCTTTTCGGATGCAAAAATGGATTTTGCCGGTAGCGGGGCGTCTTCATGTTCTCCTGATCAAGCCGAAGCCAATTGCAGTTGAATCGCACAGGGTTCTGTGATTGAAACCTCAAATGGTTTGTTCGGCCGCGTCCGCAAATCTCCATGTGTTATTTTGGACAAGAGTGAGGATGGAAGCGGTTTTGAAAAATTGAAGGGGGCGAATATGTCGAACGCAAAATTGAATGAACTCGCAATCAACGGCGGCTCGAAAACTATTGAATATGAATTTCAAGCAAGATCGCATTTTGGCAAGGAAGAAAAGGATGCCGCAAATAAGATATTCGATAAATGCATAGAGACCGGCAAGGCAACCGGTTACAACGGAGGTGAAGAGGAAATCTATTGCAGGGAGTTCGCCGAATTTATGGGTGGCGGATATGCCGATGGAGTCAATTCGGGAACAACGGCAGTATATGTCGCGCTGAAAGCATTAAACCCGGAACCGTTTACGGAAGTTATAGTTAGTCCTGTTACTGATCCCGGCGGGATTATGCCGATCCCTCTTATCAATTGCATTCCGGTTGTCGCCGATTGTGCCAAAGGTTCCTATAATACGAATGCACAAGAGGTAAAGAAACTGATTTCGCCTTTAACCAGTGCAATTGTCATCGCGCATATCGGCGGTGAACCTGCGGATATTGAAAATATCGTAAGAGTCGCCCGCAAACATAAAATTCCGGTTATTGAAGATTGTTCCCAGTCGCATGGCGCAAAGCTTAATGGCAAAATGGTTGGGAGCTTTGGAGATATTGCCGCTTTTTCAACAATGGCCGGGAAGCATCACTGCACGGGAGGCCAAGGAGGCGTCGTATTCACAAAGAACGAAGATCTTTATTGGTCAATCAGAAGGGCGGCTGACAGAGGAAAACCTTTCGGGCTTCCGGCTGGGTCCAGAAACTGTGTGGCATCGTTGAATTTCAATCTCAATGATCTGGCCGCGGCAATAGGTAGCGCACAGTTAAAGAAACTGCCAGGCATCGTTTCAAGAAGAAGAGCATTTGTCGCAATGCTGATCAAAAAAGGGTTTGGCAGGCTAAAATCCGTGAAAATACCTGAACTTTTGTCTGGGGCGGAACATTCATACTGGTGGTGGAGGATTGAAGCCAATACGGACGCGTTGCGCTGTACCAAGCTTGATTTCTGCAACGCGCTTATTGCCGAAGGCGTAAAGCTTGCATCCGATTACTCGGCAGCATTGCCGTTTGCTTTTGAATGGTTCAAAAAACGTAATGTTTTCGGAACCTCTCAAATGCCCTGGTCATCGCCGCTTTACAAGGGAGATTCCGACAGGGAATTCAAATGTCCCAATACGTTCGAGGCAATCGATAAATGCTTCATTTTAAGCATACGCGAAAGTTGGGGCGAAAAAGAAGCCGATTTGATATTTAAAGCCTTTAAAAAGGTCGAGAATGTTTATTCCAAATAGTATGACATCGAATGGATTAGGCAGGAGAACCCGGAGGCTTTTTAATCGGACGAATAATAATCGAAAGAGTTGTGAAATGATAATAGATATTCATGCTCACATAACATATGGTAATTTTAAAATATTTTCTCGTTTGCTTGGCAGAAAACCATTTACTGTTGAAATTCTTTTGAAAAGAATGAATAGTGAAGGTATAGACAAGTCAGTCCTCTTGCCGCTCATAAATGCCGAGGTTTTGGATTATTACGGAGTCGCCGGCAATCAGGAATGCATAGAAGCAACCAGAAAATACCCGGATCGGTTAATGACTTTTTGTGGCATCGACCCGCGTTCCATGATGAATTATAAAAAGGGAGGTCTGTCCAAGCTTCTTGCGGTTTACAAAAAACTCGGGTGTATTGGGATTGGAGAAATGTGCGCTTCCATTCCCATAACTCACAGGCTTTATCAGAACTTGTTGTATGTTGCCGGCGAAGAAAATCTGCCGATACTTTTTCACTTTGTTTCCAAAACAGGTCTTTCATATGGCGCTGTTGATAAATTGAATTTGCCGGGTCTCGAAAAAATGCTGGGAAAATTCCCGAAAACCATATTCATAGGGCATTCCCCGTGTTTTTGGAATGAGATCGCTTCCGTAACCGACAAGGAGCGTATCGGTTATGTGAAAGGTGCAATAAAAAAAGAAGGCAAATTGTGGCGGTTTATGAAAAACTACCCAAACCTTTATGGCGATATTTCGGCTGGAAGCGGATATATCGCATTGAGCAGAGATAGCGCCAAGTGTTGTAAATTCATTGAAAAATTTTCCGATAGATTGTTTTTCGGTACTGACAGATTTACATCGGTTGATGAGGCGGTTCCTCCTCAAATTGGATTTCTCAAGGAGTCTTTGAAAAATAAAATGATATCGAAAACGGCATATGAAAATATAACACACAATAATTTTGAAAGAACTTTCCATTTGGGGTGATAATTCATGAAAAAGAAATTTGTTTTGCTTGGTATAGATCACCCTCACTATGGTGCCATGATACAGGCGGTAAACGCGAGGGATGATATTGAGTTTGCGGCAGTTGCGCAGGAAACTTCCCCGTTTGCGGATGAAGTCGCAAAAAAATGGGGGGTGAAATGCTATAGCAGATATTTGGACGCGCTGGATGCGGAAAAGCCTGATGTGGTGGGCATTGCTATGTATAATGGTGCAAGAGGTAATTTCATATGTGAAGCGATTTCAAGGAAAATTCCGGTTATTACCGACAAGCCATTGTGTGTGACCATAACGGATTATAACCGGATAAAAAACGCTCTTGATAAAAGCAACACTCCTTTGTGTATGATGCTTTCATGCAGATGTAATCCTTCTTATGTTGCTATGAAAAATGCGGTCAGCGAGGGGCTTGTCGGCGAAGTGCTCTCCGTTGATGCGGTCAGATATTACGCTCTTAACCGTCCAAAGCGCCCTGACTGGATGTTTAATCGAAAGTCATATGGTGGGCCGGGTATTGATATATTGGCGCATGATTATGACCTCGCCCGATGGATTACCGGAATAGATTGGCCGGATATAGTATTGACTGAATATCGTTCGGGTTTTATTGCGGACAGGGATTTTTCTGACGGCGCAAATATAAGTTCTTGTGATAATAACAGATCGCTGGCGTTGAAAATGTTGTGGAACAGCCCGAAAAAGCATTGGGACAGATTCGCTATATTGGGCACAAAAGGATTTCTTGAGATGAGTTTTTGTGACAAAAGAGTGGCGCATGTAAACGAAAATGGCGATGTTAATTATTTGCGGTCCTTGCCCCTCACTAAACCTTTTGCTGCTCAATTTTTCGATGCGCTTATTGATGGCAGTATGAATTTCCCTGTTTCCCGGGAAGATTCTCTTTTAATTACTGAACGACTTGTTAAAGCAATTGGACGAACGTAGCCTTATAAACTCAAGCCGGATGCGGAGAAACCCATACGGATTCTGCTGACCTGGTACGTGCCGCACAGTAATCTGCGGGTCGGCACGGATTCCGTAACTGCTACGGCAGGCTGTTGCGTCGGTGACACGGCCTGGATGCAAAGCCTGGATTGTTACATTGCGACATGGGATTCCGCTTGTAACGGCACCCTGGTTGAACCGCATCACAACACCTATGATTTCGAATTCTGGGACGCGGACATCAGTTGCAGGGGCAACCCATGCCTTGATGTTCAACAGGGCGAGATCATTACGAAGTGCATCGCATATACACCATGATTCCGTCCTTCGGCCTGTCGCGGATTTTATCATCCGAAGGTCGGAAAGTGATATTTCCCTCCGCTCCGGCCAAGAGTATTATTTACTTTTAGTAGATCGACGCTTTTTTCATGAAATACGTGATTGAGACGCCTGGCATTGAGTTGTCAAACGTATTTATTATCAAACGGCCAATGGTTTTAAATGGAAGGTCAGATCATGCGTATTTACCAAAATGTGATTACATGTTCCTTCGCCGCCCTGTTCAAAAGCGCCGTGTTTGTTATGAGTGTATTTGCGTTAAGCGGGGTGATTATGGCCGGCGAACAGGCCAAGCCGGAGTCCTTGATCAAGGTGGGGGTATTCCCGGAACAAGAAAAAGCTGTTTGCGAGTATTTGAACGGTGTGGAAGGCATAAAAGCCGAGTATCTGCCAAAAACCGGCTGGATCGAAAAGATCTACGACTACGATGCGCTTTTCTTGGGGGCTAAGTGGCAGCCCAACTACATGCGTTTGGACAGCGATATCCGCGTCCGTTTGATTGAATACGTGTGCCGCGGGCACGGCTTGTTGCTGGCCCATGATTCCTATAACAGGTGGTTCATGCACGTGCTTTTTCCCGAATTTCAAAGCCCGGACAGCGCCGGTCAACGGTATGGTTGCGGTATGAAAGTGGCAAAACCTGACCATCCGGTTGCCGCGGGACTCGATCCTATCTTTTATCATTGTTATCCCGAACACGCGCCAATGACGGTTAGGCAAAGTAATGGGGTGGAGATTGTCTGCACGGACACGGATGAAGAGGCCAGACCATTGGTAGTGGCGTCGGCAGTGGGCAAAGGTCGAGTCGTGGCTGCGGGCATATATTTCGCGCTCAATTATTCCACCTCGCCTGAGAGCAGCGCAAAAAATGTCGGGCGCCTGCTGGTCAACTCGATTCGCTGGGTAGGTGGTGTGGCGGAGAGGGAAACCGGCGCAGCCACATATGTCCGGCCGGAGATTCGTTTGCAAGCGGCGCGCGCACAGGCGGCGCTTTCTGCGGACCAGCGGATAAAAGACCTGTATTACACCATTGATAATGAACTGAGCCGGCTATGGTTTACTGTTGACGCCATGCAAGGTGGCGCGGAAAAGGAGGCGCTTTTAGGTCAGCTTGCGGCGGCACAGGAAACCGCCAGGCAAAACCAGGAGAAATTTCTGCAAAAAGAGATAGCCGCGATTAGGAGACAGAGTCTGGAAGCCTTGCAAGCCTCGTCTTTCGAAGGCAACGAAGTTTTTCCCATGATCTGGCGCGAGACAATTTTCCCTGAAACAATCACGGATATGCTCCGGGACAAGGTCGCGGGATTTGTGGCCAGCCACGAGAAAAAGGCCCGCCCTATGCCGTCGGAGGAGAATGCTGACACTGCCCGTCTGATGAAGGACATCAAAGACGGCGACTTGCGCGAACAGTCGGCCGCTGCGCTTGAAATCGGCCGGCTGGAATATCCTGAGGCCGTGTCGGAATTGGTCGAACTTTTAGCCGCGCCTGATGATGCTGTGTTTCGCAATGCGGTCTATGCGTTAAGTTGGATGCGGGCGCACGCGGCCGTGCCGGCTCTGTCCGGGATTGTGCAACAAAACCAAGATCCGTGGCGGCGGTGCCGCGCAATACAGGCGCTGGGCATGATCGGCGACCGGCAAGCGACCGCGATGCTGATTCCTTTGCTCAATAACAGCGCGGATTTTTATCTGGTTGAAAACGCCATTATTTCGCTGGGCTGGCTCAGAGACACCAATGCAATCCCGGGCCTTGTTAAGATAATACGCGAGGGCATCAGTCTGGAGGAGAGCGGATTAAACGCAGAGCTCAAAGGACAGGCGTCAAAAGCGCTGGGTGAGATCGGCGGAAACGCGGCGGCAGAGGAACTGGCCAAACTTCTGGAGGCCAACCTCAAAAAAGACGCCCCCCATCAATTCCTCTATGGACTATGCCTTGGACTGGGCAAATGCGGGACAACGCAACATATCCCCCTTCTGGAAAAAGCTGCCTCTTTTGCCGTTTCCAAAAAAGTTGGCGGCCGCGGGTCTGCATTTGTGTGGGGAGGCGCGCAGTATGCCGTCGCTGCAATCAAATCCGCAAAACAAACGCCGGCGACGTCCGGAATTGTTCAGCCCGCTTTCCTGAAAACAAAGAAAAATTTTTATGTGGCCAACAATCGATATCACCGGATATTTCAGAGGGTGCAAGATTACTGGTGCCGGCCGGCATCGCAATGGCTGATTCATCAATATGCCGGACAGGCCGGGGGCAACGGCATTAATCAAATGGTGTCATATCTGCCTTACAAAAGTTGTGCGTTTTTTAACGATTCCAAATGGGTTGACATGCAGATGGAATTCACGGATTACTTCATGCATTCGTTCGAGGACGCTGGCCTTAAACTGTTCCCCGGCGGTCCCTGCCCCGATAGCCACGAGACGTTTACTAAGCTGGAAATCGCGGCGCTTGTGGATGAAATTAGCGACTTCCCGGCATTTGGCGGCATCTGGCGCGAGGAATGGCCTATGAATTATGCCAGCCAACAGCACTTTGACTTTGTCCGGTGCGGCGTTGCCGGACCGTATTTTGTAAGCAGGCTGAAGGAAAAAATAAAATCCGATTATCCCGCGGAAATGCGTGGACAACTCGGCCTGACCGATAACGCGCTTAACGCCGATTTGTTGAAGAACATGCACTTGTTGGAAATCAAACAGAAAAATCCAGTATTATATGCCGAATGCATCGAAACGGCTGACGCAATGTGTCTGGAATATTGGCGGGAAAACGCCGACTGGCTGCGCCAACGCAGAAAAAACACGCCCATCATGTACGATATCACGGTCGCTCCGGCCTGCAAGGGCTATACCATCTCAGTTTACGCAAAACTGGGAATGTATATTGATTCGCCCGGTACCGAGCCTTCTTATTCGCCGGCCGCTTACGATAATGCATTCCTGGCCGAGCTTTGCCGTGACGGCGAGGCGCGGCCGGTGGGCATGGAGGTATACATGTTCAGAGCGCCTGATGCTAGGCATTATGATCTGGGCATGGCCATCGGTATGGCGCACAGCCAGCGATTCATGAATTATGTCTGGGGCCAGGCTTTTAAGCATCCCGGAACATTTGGCGAAGAAAGAGGCAACTGGAAACCGGGCATGTGGGAAACCGTTACCAAATCATTTCAAAAAGCGGAGAAATTGGAGCGTTATCTGATCAATGTTGAAACTCCACGCCAGCTTGGTCTGGTCTATTCCGGCCGCACTACCGCCACGGTTTACGGGCGCTTTTTAGGACCGGTGCAGACGTTTACAGAAACCCGCTATGCGCAAAATCTGCGCGGCTGGTACGAGGCGCTATGCCATGCGCATGCCCAGTTCAATCTGATCTGGGCCGAGACGCTTTCAGCCAAAAAAATTGATCAATATAAAACATTGATCATTCCCGATGCCCGGTCCCTTACCCCGGGGGAGGAGGCTATTATTCGGAACTGGGTGAATAAAGGCGGAGTGTTGATCGGCACGGCATCCACTTCATTATGCGATCGCTGGGGCCGCGAGGAACAGAATTATCGGTTTTCGGACGTGTTCGGAGTAAATTTTACCGGCCGGGAATTCATGGGCACGAACGACAACAAATTCTTCGACCTGCCGCGCGACCTGGTGGAAAAACAGTATGTTGCCGAGGCTGATGTCAAAGCAGATTGGTTTACCGGCCGGGTGGAATACGACCTGCGTGCGGGTTACGACAAGGTCAATCCGGTCACCGCGCAAGTTCTCGGGACTTGGAGAGATGGCTCGCCGGCTTTGACGCTCAACTCTTACGGCAAGGGATATTGCCTGTTTCTGACCGGTATTGGAGCAGGACTGGCCTGTCAGTATAAAGAAGTGCTGAGTTCTTATCCGCTTTACCGCGAATATTATCCCGGCAATATTGCCCTGCTAAAAGGATTGTTGGCCAAGGCTTGCGACTTGAGTCATACCCCCGATGAGATAATAGCGGAGAATTGTCCGGAAACGGTTGAAATCGTGCTAAAGGACCAGGACGGCGGAAAACGGAAAATAATCCAGATCCTTAATTATAAGGCCAATATAAAAGCCAAAATATCCGGTATAACGTTGAAGGTCAAAGCGCCCAAGAGCGCCGGCCGGGTCTTTTACCCCGATAACAACCAAGATATGGTTTTTGAACGGCAGGGCGACTACCTGCGTTTTGGGCTGCGCGACCTTGATATTCACGAGATGGTGATCATTGAGTGAAATGCCGCAGTAGATGCTACTGTCTGAATTCTGATTCCTGAATACTGAACACGGAAGTGGTTACGAAGAATCAAATGTTGCGGATGATAAACTACAAACGAAAGAACCCAACTATGCGCAAGGCGATTTTAATCATGGCGATGCTTGTGATGGGGTGTGTGGCGGGGGGCGCGGAGCTCGCGCCCAATCTCTTGAAAAACGGCAGTTTTGAAGATGCGGCGCCCGATGATCCGACCCTGCCGGCGGGCTGGTCCCGATGGCAGGCGACCCGTGATACGGCCTATCGGGATTTGACGCAGGCCCGGGTCGGTAAAGCGGCAATGGTTGTGAAGAATGATGTTAATGGCGATTGGCGGGTGATCCAGCAGGAAATCCAAAGTACGCCGGATACTTATTATCAGATAAGCTTCCAGGGCAAGACCCAGGGGCAGATTAAAGGGGCGCTGTCGCTTATTATCAGCGGGCGGGCTGAGGCCATTAATCATAATTTTGCGGGCGAAACCTGGCATAAATCCGCTTACGTGTTTCCCTCTTCTGCAAAATCGAATGGTACGATCTGTGTTAGATTTATGCCTACGCCGGCGAGCATTCCGGGTGGAATATGGGTGGATGACGTGGTCGTGTCTCCAATTACAACCACTGATCAGGTTTCACGGTTGATCGAAGACAAGGTGCTGGAGGCCGCCACGGCCGAAAAGATATTGAAAGGTTTCCTGGCGCGGGCGGCCGCGGACGACGCCAAGCCCATCCCGGTCGGCATTTACCGCCGCAACGGCGGCGTATACGGCGCGCAAGGATTGTATGAGGCGCTTGGCGCGCAAAAAAATATCAAGGCGGAATATATCGACAATTTCGGCCCGGAGAATCTGGTGCGAGAAATGGTGATTTTGATCCCTTCCTGGGGAGAAGGCGGCGGCGCGCCGGCCGATTGGTGTTCCCGGCTGCGGGCTTTTGTTTTGAGCGGCGGCGGGCTTATATGTTTTCATAACTCCGTGGGGTACAATGGTCCGTTAGTCGACCCGCTTTTTCCGGAAATCGCCAAGTGTGCGGGAAAGTATTTTGTCTCCCGGCCTTTTCAGGTAAAAGACCCGGCGCATCCGGTCTTTAAAGGACTGCCCGCCGCAATTGAATGCGCTTACGGCGACTATATTACCATGTCCGCGGGCGCCGCCGGCCAGGTTCTAAGCGAGGACAGCGAGGGGCGCGCGGTGGTGGTGGCCGGAATATCAGGACGGGGCCGTGTTTTGCAGATAGCCTTTGCAACAGGCTTGGCCGAAGGGAACAAGGAACTTCCGCCGCAAGGCAATGAATTGGGCTTGCTGCTCAACAGCATTCAGTGGGTGAGCGCCGGGAGGGCGGTGGACCCGGAACATGCCAAGGTTCTTCTGTTCCGGGAAAAAATGAAAGCGGACGTCAGCCGTGATCGCAAAGCGACATTATTTCAAATCACTTCCGCCGGCAATGAAATCGAGACCATGCTTGATATTGCCGGGTTTGACGCCGAAGAGATCAAAGGTAAAATATCTGGGGCCGAATATGAAGCCTACCAGCGACAGATCGCTGATGCGCGCCATGCTATCCCCGCCCGGCTGGATGATTTCGGCAAACGTTGCGCGGAGCCTTTCGATGCCCTACTGAAAAAGGCGGACCTGCCCGTCGAGCGCACCGCAAAGGAATGGGAAAATTTGCGTTTGGAGGCCCAAGCGCTTCCCCATCCCAAATATGCAGTTGACGAATTTGACGTGACCACCAGCGCGGCGCGGCAGGAACGCTACCTGCCGCCGATCAAGGAGTTCAAGGATAAACTTCAAGCGGAAACAAGCCCTTTTTGTTCCAAGCTGGCGGTCTTGAGGAAGGAATTGCCCGTTACGTCCAAGCCGTATGGCGATCCCAAGGCATGGCTGGAAAACACCTTCCTTTTGGACATGTTCGATGACGGTTTCCTGGTTCCGGGGCGCGTCGAAACGTTGCGGTACCTGGGCCATTATGGTTTCAACGTAATCGAGAATCAATATGACTTTCGCCGTCAGTCCCCTGAAAACCTCCATGCGACCTTAAGCGATATGGAGCCCGAGATGCGGCGCTATGGCATTCGGATGCTGTACTGGCCCCAAGGCGACAATGAGGTCGGCAAGCCGCCAGCTATGCCTTATTTCATTGACCCGGCCATGCTGGTTTGGAGGAAAAAGGTGGAGGACTGTCTAATCAAGCAAGGCGCGAAGTATCCGTCTTTCGTTGGCGTTCAACTGGATGAAGTCTTGAGTGACGACCATTATGCATTTTACAACCTGCAACCTGGAAATATCAGCGCTGAAAATCGAAAAAAAATGGTGGGTCCTTTCCGAAACTACTTGAAGAACAAATATGACAATGCCCGTTTGGCAGCATTGGGTTTGGGCGCATTGAACGAAATCGACCTACCTACGTCCAAAGACCGTGAGGCCCATCAAGTGCTCTGGATGGAATATCAGGATTTTCTTTCCGACGGCCACGCGGCCTATTGGCGGGAGCTGTATGAGTATCTGCACGGCGTCAAAGAAGACGTGGTGGTCTGGCGCTTGATCAATCGCGCCCGGTTTATCGGGATTCCTTTTGCCTGCCGCTGGTCGCGCTTGTCGGCCTGCGCGGATGTGGTCGCCTGCAGTATCTGGGTGGGCGGCGACCCGGTTCAGTCCTTTTTCCTGGAACTGTTGCGGGCCAATGCCCGGGGACCTTCGGTTTTCACTTCCGCGTTGCATCAGGGCGGCAATGTGGAAACCTATCGCCGGGCCCTGGCCATGAGCTGCGCCCATGCGCAGGGCAATCAATTTTTTGCCTGGTGGACGACTTTCAAGCAGGGGTGGGGCGATCGCGATGCGCGGCTTTGCGGTGACCGCGCGGCAATATGGGCGGCGACCATCGAGCATACCCAAAGAGCGAAACAGATGAACACGTATTTGGTCAAAACGGCGTCTGTGGCCGAGACAGCTTTAATATACTCCGAACGCTCAGCCAATCTGGAGGACTATAGTGTCCCTTGCAGTTACGGCCCTTATTTCAGCAATCAGTTCGGGCTGTACGCGGCCTTGGCTCACGCGCACATTCAGTGCGATCCGATCTATGCCGATGGGCTAAAGGCCGAAACGCTCAAGCGCTACAAAGTGCTCCTGCTTTCCGATGCCGGGTCCCTGGAGCCCGAAGCGTTGGCATTGATCCGCGCATGGGTGGCGGGTGGCGGCTACCTGATTGCGACCGGCGGCAGTTCGCTCTTGGATGTTTGGGGGCGGCATCAGAAGGATTATCGGCTTGGCGATGTTTTAGGCGTCAAATATGTCCAGACCAAAAAGACCAAGGGGAACCTGTCATTCGGCAAGGCGCCCGATCAAACGCTGTGCAAGGCGGATGCCTATGACCTTGTGGAACCGACCACGGGGACAGTCAAAGCCAAATGGGAAAATGGCGAGCCGGCGGTGTTGTTTAATCGCAATGGCAAAGGCGGTTGTTTGTTTATAAGCGCTTATCATCCCGGGCTTTCATTGACGTCTACCGGCATGAAGATCCGGTCGCCTTTTGCCAGAGATATTAAGTTTTTCAAAGGCATCAAGGAATTCCTGGCGGATTCCGTTCAGGAGGGCCTTGCCTTGACGAAATCCGAACTTCCCTTTACTGTGAAAAACTGTCCTGAAGACGTGGAAGTCACCATGCGGTTGCAGGCGAACCCGTCCAGGAAGATTCTGCATTTCATCAACCATTCGCTGACCAACGTTCCGGTGAAAGGCATCGAGCTTGAGCTGCCGTTGCAGGGAACCGGCGCCGGACCGAAAAGAGTATTTTATGGAAACGATCAACAGCCGGTCGAGACGTTTAGCCGAAACGACACATTGATATGTCGGATCAGAAACCTGGAGGTCTACGAAATGATCGTGCTGGAGTAGCGAATCTAAACCATGAAGGAAAACAACAAGAAGGAGGAGAAATGAAAACATCGAAGATGCCGCATTGGTGGGACAAGGAACCGTTAAGGATTGCCGAGATTTGCAGTTGCTTCAACCCCGAACTCCCGCTTCAAAAAGAAGTGGAGGCCATCAAACGACTTGGGGCAAACGTCCAGCATTTCCATTGCATGCAGCACAAGGCAGGGCTTGATGAGACCGGTTTTTGCTTCAAAACGAGCCTGAGCAGGAAAGAAAACCCTGATCTCCTTGGAGAGTATCTGCCAATGGCGCATAAAAACGGGATAAAGGTCATTGTTTATTTCAACGTCCACTGGTACACAATGGAATTCGGCAAAGAACATCCCGACTGGCAGCAGATCAAGGAAAATGGCAAAGCCATTGACAATATCTATACCACGGGAACATCCTTTTGCATTAACGGCCCTTATCGGAACTGGGTGTTTCAGATCGTGGCTGATTTATGCAAATATGAAATTGACGGAATTTTCTACGACGGCCCGATTTTCTTTGATTCAAGCTGCTACTGCGATACCTGCCGGAGATTGTTCAGGGAAAGGACGGGCAAGGATATGCCGTTGAAGTCCGACCGGAAAAATCCGCTCTGGAAAGAACTTGTGGAATTCCAGGCCGACAGCATCGCCAGATTTCTTTCAGACACCAATGACATAGTCAAAACCGCCAATCCGGAAATCATGTTATGCATGAACTGCAACAGCAATGCGCCTTACTGGCCAACCGGCAGGGACAATCACCGCATCATCAAGCACAGCGACCTGCTCGGCGCTGAGGGAGGTTTTCTGCATGGAGATTTAAACGCCTCTCCTGTTTACAAGGCGGGAATGGCGGCCAGGATCCTTTCCAGACAGGCGCAGGGAAAACCGGGCATTGTTTTCAGCTGCGGCATGCTCAAACCATGGACATACTATCTTCTGCCGAAAGAGGAAATCAGCATTCTTCTGGCCGAAACTCTGGCAGGCGGAGCAAACTACTGGACCGCTGTCATGCCTGAGAATCTCAACCAGCCCGAGATGGATGTAATAACAGACTACAATCGTTTCGTTAAGGATAATCCCGATCCTTTCTTCCAGACAAAGTCTTTAGCCAGGATAGCGCTTCTCTGGCCATCCGCCACGGCCGAAGTTTACAGCGGCTCTTCCATTCCGCTGTCCGACTTTACCCGCGAGATCAAGGCCGAGGGAATCGGCGATATCGTGCAGGAATTCCGGGGGCTTTATGAAAGTCTGGCGAAAGCACAGCTTCCTCTGGATGTCATTGACAATGAGAACATCAATGATTTGAAAAATTATGATTTGCTGGTTTTGCCGAATGCCGCATGCCTTGCGGCTGGCGCGATCGCTGAAATAAGCGATTTCGTGAAGGGAGGCGGAAATTTAATCGCAACCTTTGAGACATCCCTCTATAATGGAACCGGGCAAAAACAGAATCATTTCCAGTTGCAGGAACTTTTCGGCGTTGAGTTCACCGGAGAGATTTTCGGCAAAATGGAATGGGACTTTGTCTCGCCCGTAAAAGGAATTGATCCGGCTTTCCTGAAAAACATAACGAACAGCTATATTCCCGCGCCAGCCTATGGGATAAAAGTAAAACCCACCACCGGCACGCCGCTTATCTATTACCGTGAAAGGCTGAAGGGGCGTTATGACGGCAACCCAAAGCTTTCCTCCGAACCTTTCCTTGTTGAGAACCGTTTCGGCAAAGGAAAGGTCTTTTATCTGGCCGGGACATTCGGGCAGGGCATTTCCTGTTTTCATTTTCCCGAATATCTTAATCTGATAAAAAACATCTGCCATAAGACCTGCGCGCCCTTGGTCGCCATAAATAACGATAACGCGTCCTGGGTGGAAGCGAGTTTGAGAAGGAAGGGAAAAAAAGTTTTTCTTCACCTGATCAACCGGTCCTCAGGCCCGAGACGTCCCATGACTTTCATCCAGCCTTTAACCGACTTGAAAATCGCCCTTTCAGGCATGGATGTCAAAGAAGCAAAGGCGCTGTGGTTGAACAGGGAACTGCTCGTGGAGAAATATTCGGAAACAGTCTCTTTGATTTTGCCCAGCTTGAAAGGGTATGAGGTTATTGAATTGAAATGAGGCCGCGCCGCCACAGGCGCGTGCCGATCATGCGGGCGTTTTATGGTTGCGATCGCCGGCCGGTTGAGACGGTTGTCCGGAACAACGTATGATATGCCGGATCAGGGATGTTGATGTCGATGAATTGGCGGCGGTGGAGTATTAAACGGAAGGGCCAACCTGACTCAAAAACACACACAATATGAAAACCGGACATTCGACATTACTTGTGTTCGTTTGCGCCTTTGCATCCTTTTGGTTGGCAATCGGCTGCTGCGCGAGTGACACCAATGTAACGACTTCCACAACTCAATCCTTGCCGGCTGTCAACCTCATCCAAAACGGCGGATTCGAGCGGCCTTATGGGCATGAAAACTGTTGGCCCGAGAAGTGGAAACATTGGAGTTCCCTGGGCAGGCCGGAGCGGACACAACGCGATTGCAGTCTGGCGCATGGCGGTATGGCCGGTCTACGGATTCAGAACAGCGCCAGGGGCGGCAACCAATATCTGGTTCAATATATCCCCGCAAACAGTTATCCACCCGGCGCCCGTTATCGTCTGCGGATTTGGTGCCGGACGGATGGAACGAACAACGGATGCATAGAAGTTTCCGCGTATGGTCAAGGGCGCGGGCGCGCAATCCTGGCAAAAACCAACGTGGTCGCACAGGTTTGGCGGGAACTGGAATTGCCTTTTACAACACCGACCAATGGAAACAGCATGGTGGTCATGCTGGGATTGGCAAATCCCAGGCCGGCCGAAGCAGCCGCCTGGTTCGATGATCTGTCCGTTTTCTCCGATCCGTTGCCGGCCGAACCGGCGCCGGAAAACATACCCATCCAAAATATTGTGCGCAACGGCGGTTTCGATGAGGGTTGGAATCCGAATGGGTTGCCCAAAGAATGGATCCATCAGGGATCGTTAGGCATACCCAAGAAAATGGGGCGTGAAGGCAAAGAACGCAGTGGTTTCACGATGGAATCCGACGCCGAAGACAGCGGCAACTGGCAGATAATCAGACAAAAAATCGCGCCCGGCGATTATTTCAGGAACCGGGAATATGTCGCAAGTTTCTGGGGCCGGACAGAAGGTGATGGCGAGGGTATGGTTTCCGTGGAAACGGAAGACCGGCAGGTTCTGGCAAGCGCCGATTTTTCCGGCAACGACTGGCAAATATGTGCATTCGGTTTTACCACCCCGGTTGAAACAAATGTCACGTTATATGTTCGCCTTCTGCTGAAGAGCGTCAAGGTGTTTGGCGCAAAAGTCTGGTGGGACGAGTTTGTAATCCGGCCTGTGCGCGTCGGCGAACTGGCGGTATACGGCCGGGCTTTGGGCCGCAAGAACGATTTGCGGCGCATGTTCCGGGGTGAAGCCGGCCAGGAATATGAGGTTGAGACCAAACTGGACTTGGAGGAGTTCGATCTGACCGAAATGTGCCGCTATGGAGTCTTGAGCGAAGCCGACACGCGGAAATATAAGGAACGGCTCAGCGCAATGCGCACAGACTGGGAACGGATCAACGCGGCGGTTCGATCCTGGCGCGAAAGGGAAGAACGCGCAGTCAACGCGATTCTGCTGCATGATGATTTCAGCAAAGACGCGGCCCCAAACATGGAAGGTCTCGACGAGTTGGCCGGGATTCAGAGCGAGGGCTTGCGCCCAATTGAAGCCGGAGTGACGGCTTTGCGCGAACAACTGAAAACGGAAAAACAACGCCTGGCGCAGGCCAGAAAAAAGACGGAAGAGCGGACACGCGCCGAAGAAATCGGCCGGTTTGAAGCGGATTACATGGCAGCCATGAAACAGGTGGACAGCTCTTCCCCGGCGGAGCGCATAATTGGCGCTCGGGAATTAGGTCGATTGGGCGATAGCCGCGGACAGGACAAAATGATCGCCTTGTTAAAAGATGACGACGGCGAAGTGCGTCGGCATGCACTAAATGGCTTGGCCTGGCTACGCGTGCCGGAAGCGGTGGAGCCGATTGTGAAATTGGCGGAGGCGCATAACGATATCTGGACGCGACGGCGCGCCACGCAGGCGTTGGGACAAATCGGGGACGAACGTGTGGTTGGCGTTTTAATGAAGCTCATGAATGATCCGGATGGAGCAGTGCGCCAGAATGCCATTGTTGGTCTGGGTTGGCTGCGCGCGACCAATGCGACGGAACAACTCATGCAAATAGTCAAAAACTACCGGCGTGACCGGAAAGATAAGGAATTGGATGTCTGGCAGCAGCGCATTGCAGTCAATGGGCCACAGAACACGGTCTCGGCGGCTATCTTTGCCCTGGGTCGCATCGGCGACCAACAAGCGCTTCCGATGTTCATGGAGCTTTTATCGGATATCGAAGGGGAAATAAGGTCTTCGGCGATGTTCGCATTGGGGGAAGCGGGCAATGAACAGACAGCCCGGGAATTGGCAGCCTTTCGACAAAAACAACCGAGTTGGGGGCAGCAAATAGAATCTGGTGGCGTGCTCCCCGAGCATGCTTTGGAACGCATTCAAAATCCGGATGCCGAAAAAAAACGCGGTCTTATTCAACCGGAGTTTTTAAAGGAACGGCGCTATTTCTACTGGCTGGATAGTCGCTTTCATCGCGGCTTCGGCCGGTACCTGACCTGGGAGGGAAATCGTCCGCCACGGATTGAAAACTTTGTGCGCTATGCGCAGGACGCGCGCGGCACCGAATTTTTGGAATGGAGAATGCCGTCGCCCTTGTCGGAGGCGCGGCGCTATTTTGACGCGGCGGAACAGGCCGGCATGCGCTGTCTGCCCGCGTATAATCATGTGGGCGCGTTTGGCAAGGCGCATTTCAATCGCTTGGTGTGTTATTATGGCGCGTATCCGGCGTTCAGCGGCCTATGGGGCGAGGAAGGCGGAATTGAAATCACCCTCGATGATATTCGCGATTATTACCGCCAGCGTATCGAACGGCGCTATTCCACGGAGCAACGCGCGCAATTGAGGCTGCAAACGAATATATGCGCGGCATTAAAAACGCCGAATCAGAGGCATGTTGATATTGATGCGCGCTGGCAGGAACGCGAGAGTTTCGCGGAATATGCGGAAGCCATGGACGCCAACAGCGCCGAGGGCGCGCGGGAAATGGTGGAATACCTGCATATGCTCAAGAAAGGAAGCGCGATCGGCCATTATTCCACAATTTCGGGGCCATCCTGCAACCAACTTGTCAACCTGGCCGGCTGGGGCAATATGGCGCATATTTTCGATTTCAACGGCACGGAACCGACATATAGCACCTGCGCGTATGAAAACGGGTTTCTGGCGGAAATGAGCCGTGATGGCCTGCGTTATCCCGTGGGCATGGAGGTCTATATCTGGAGATTGCCGCAACAGTTGACCAGGCGCTGGGAAATCGGGATCGGCATCTCGCTCCTGCATAGCCAGCAAATGTATGTTTGGTATTGGGGCGATATTTTCAAACAGTTGAACGATAAAGGACGCGGGCGGCCCGAAGCATGGGAAATCACGCGCCGGATGTTCGCCAAAATAGATCAAATGGAGCCCTATTTGGTTAATCCGGATTATCCGCAAGAAGTCGCTATTATCCACTCCGGCCGAACTGCGGGACTCATCTATCGGAATGACGCCCGGGATCGTGATCGGAGCAACGCTCACGATTCCTGGAGCCCTTACATGGATAATAACGCCGGTATTTACCAGGCGCTTGTCTACGAGCATATCCAGGCTGACATGCTTTGGGCCGAAACCATGACCGGTGATTCTTTGCGACCTTATAAAATATTGATTCTGGCCGATGCCAAAACCATGACCGAGCAGGAGGAAAACCTGCTTCGCGACTGGGTGCGCGCTGGCGGTGTTTTGATCGCCACCGGCACAACGACATTATATGATCGTTATGGCCGCGCTCGCGAAAACTATGGCCTGGCTGACGTGTTTGGGGCCGGCTTTGTTACCAACACCTGCCGCTGGCCACTGGAGACACTTGATACAGCATGGCGCGGCAAAAAAGCGGAGGCCCAACGCTTCCGCATGCAATTCCCCCCTATCTCCTCAGCGCCCGAATTTAGCGGCGAGATTGAATATGACGCCGGCCTGGGGCATGACCAAATTAAATTAACGACGGCGAAAGCCCTGGGACAATGGACGGCCGACGAAACAACGGCACTGTCTTTGAATCAATACGGCAAGGGCTATTGTTTTTTTCTGACAGCGTCTTATCCGGGTTTGATGTGGGATCAAGGTCGCACAATTTATCATTGGACTTTGTTCAAACGCTACTGGACAGGCATTCGCGAGATATTGGCGGGCATGGTCAAAACCGGTTATAAATTGACCGGCGGCGCGCCGCTGATTACAGCAATGGATTGTCCCTGGTACGTGGAGGTTCACGCGAAATTGCAGCCTGAACAGCAGCGTTTGTTAGTGCAACTGTTGAATTACGACGAGAGGCAAATGCCGGTGCAAGGGATTAAAATCAAAGTTTTGATTCCCGACCAGGAAGCAAAGCGTGTGAAAGCGTTTTATGCCGCTGACAAGGTTGCCTTGCAGGTCGCATTCGTGGATGGCGGAGCTTTGTTGGAAGTGCGCCCATTCGATGTCCATGAAGCAGTAGTTGTTTGTTATGAAAAATAAATGGATGGGCGCGTGAACGCGGGCGCTCGCGTCAGCCGGCGTCATCCATGCTGAAACCAGCGGCGTCGCAGGCGCTTCGCCCTCCAATATCGCGAAAAAATTGGCATTCGTGCCGAGGGGCAGCCTGACCGCCATAGTCCGGCAGTTGCCGGACGACGGCGGGAGCTCCAGCGAGACCGTTCTTGACGCAGTCCTGAATCAGCGCTAGCTTGACTAACGTGCGATATAATTCTCGAATAAAACAAAAAAATAGTTGTGTATTTTTTTGGGGAAGGATCACTGGTGTTCCATATGGACGCCGAAGCCTGAGCATCCTGTAGGATGCTAATGGGGAAGGATTATAATCACATGAAAACCATGGCAATAGAATTTTGCAGAAATGCAATGTTTGGCGCGCGTGGGCTACGGTTTCTGACAATGGTTGTGTTGTGGGGGGTGGGTGTTTGCGCTTTGGCCACCAATGTCTTTGTGGTGACGCCGGGTACGCTGACTTCGGAGTGGCCGTATACGAACTGGAGCATGGCGGCCACGAACATTCAGGACGCTTTGGATGCAATCAACACCAATAACGGCAATATCGTGTTTGTCAGCAACGGCACGTATTATTTGACCAACCAGATTGTAGTTACCAATGCCGTGGTGCTGCGGAGTTGGAATGTCGCTGGGGTTGCGGAACGCATGGCGACAATCCTGGACGGCAACAATTATGTAGACAAACCGGTCACCAACCGGTGTTTGTACCTGGATAACGCAAACGCGATGGTGGATGGCTTCACCATGCGGGGTGGTGTTGTCGGCGATTTGCATATCGGTGGGGGCGTTTTGATGTATGGCGGTACGCTGACCAACTGTATTGTTAGCAACAATCAATCGTCAATTTATGCGTGGTGGGGCGGGGGTATTGTAATGTACGCCGACCAAAGCAAGATAACGCATTGTCTGATAATTTCCAATGCCGCCAGCTTGGGCGGCGGTTTGGGGTTAAGAGGTTCGGGCGTTGGCGTTGTGGAACATTGTGAGATTATCGGAAATAAGGCAAATCACACTTCTAATTGGAATGGCGGGGGCGGCATCTATATGAATGATGCGCCGAATACCGTTGTCCGCGACTGTACGATTGCCAATAATACGGCTGTAGCTTGCGGTGGGGGCGTGAATATCATGACCAGCGGAGGGGTGGAAAACTGTCGAATTGTGTCAAACGTGCAGACCTCAGCCGGCTCCTCGCGCGACGGCAGCGGCGTGCATATTTATGGCTCCAATGCGTGGGTGCGCAATTGTCTGATTGCGTATAATACCAATGTGTCGTCCAAGGCGGCGGTGGTTAGCCCGGGGTATACGGGGGGTGGTAAGATTGAAAATTGCACGATTGTAAATAACATGAAATACGGATTGTATGTGTTTGACGCTTATGCGACCGGCAACAAAATGGTGTTGGTGAACACCATCATTTGCTCCAATGTGCTAAGCGACGTGCTAAGCACAAATTATGTGGTCTGTTCCAATTGCATGTCTTCGGTTGAATTGCCCGGCAAGGATAACACCACCAATGCACCGGTATTCCAGGGGGGCGGCTTTCGTCCGGCGGCGGATTCTCCTGGAATCAATGCCGGCCTAAACCAGGCATGGATGGCCGGTGCGGTGGACCTGTCCGGCTCGCGCCGGGTTGACCGCTTCAGCTATGTGGTGGATATGGGCTGTTACGAGTATCTGCCGAAAGGGATGTTAATCACCGGAAATGGCCGGTAAATCGTTGCCATGAATAGCGGCAGAGAACAATAATGATCTCTACCTGCCGAATGTGGCGCGCAGAGCGGATGAGGTATGTGGACATGGGCGACTATGAGCGGAGGAGACGAGTTCCCGTGTTTTGCTTTTGCTGATTTGATGCGCAGGAAATTTCCGCCGGAGTTTACGCCATTTGGCGAGTCATGGTGGCGAATACGATACCTCCCCGTCGTCGCGCCGTAGCGGCGCTATGCCGTGCCGCGGAAGGAAGGTTGATTTACCAGGAGTTTTCGATGAAAACAAAGCATCGGTATGGCGCGTTCCCATTGTGTTTGTTGTGGCTGGTTGTAGGGGGGGCCATGTCCGTGGCGTTTGCCGGTGATTTCTCCGGGTACGAGATTCCCTTCTACACCGGCGTCATTTCACCCGCGCCGCGGGAAGTCACGTATGCCGATGAATTCATGCCGCTTGACCGTGCCGGCATCCTTCTCGGCGCGGGCATCAAAGCGGACGATCCGCGCGTGCATATGCTTCTGGACCGCATTGCTTCCAATGGCGGACAGGCGGAAGTTGTTGACAAGGTTCCAGAAAAGTTGTCCGGCCGGACCGTCATCTCCCTTGGAGATACGGCTTTGGCCCGGCGCCTTTTACTTAAGACAAAACTGCCTGAGCAGGCGGAAGGCTATATCATTCTCCCGGCAGAGGATAATGGCGTGCCGGCGCTTGTTGTGCAAGGCCGGGACAACCTGGGCTTCACCTGGGGCGTGGTTTCCCTGAACCAGTTGATCGCCCGCCGGGATGGAAAAGCGGCGGCCCGCAAGGCCCAGGTATCTGACTGGCCGGAATTTCCCGGAAAGCGCGGTTGGCTGGCAAGCCCCTGGTCGGGAACCGGCAGTGACTGGGCGTTTGTGGCGGCGGCCTTCAAGTGCAACACGCTGATTTTTCATTCCGGCAAATTGTTGGACGGAAAGTCTCCCTTAAATGAGGCGGAAATCTGGCGCGCTGAATTGCCGGAGGCTTGGAAAGCGGAAATGAGGAAAGTCGCGGCATTTCTTAATCCCCTGGGGATCCAATGGTATATCGGCATCGGCGGGCCCATTCGCGGGCCATCCGAGGGGAAGATCCGGAGTAAGGACGAAAAGGATTTTACCGCGATTTTCAAGACGGCTTCGGTGATTGCCGCCGCCGGGGGCAATGTAATGCTGTTATGGGATGACACCCGGTTCCCGATCAGTTCGGCGGATATGAAGGACTTCGGGAGCGCACGCGAAGCCGACATCTATTTGCTCAACAAATTGTATGCCGCCTTAAAGGAAAAGTATCCGGGGGTACATCTCTGGTTCTGTCCGCCATTCTATTGGGGACCCGCTGCGTCCGCGGCTTATCCTGAAGGCCGGGACGAATATCTTTCCGCACTGGGCGCGCGCTTGCCGAAGGAGGTCGGAATTTGCTGGACCGGCCCAAGCGTCGGGTCGTCCGGGATAACCAGGGAAAATGTGCAATGGATCAGCGCTCTTATCCGGAGAAAACCCTGGGTTTTCCAGAATGGGCTGGGCGCATTACATGCCTATGGTTATCACTACGTGACGGACCCCGTGGCGGCGTGGCGGGATTGGTACTATGACGGATTCTTTAATGACATTGAACTCTACGCTCTGAACACCAATGTGCCTCATCCGACGGCGGCGCTCCTGACCCTGTGGGACTACCTGTGGAACCCCGGGGCCTACGACGCCGCGCAGGCAATCGAGGAGGCGGCCAAGAAACTCACCGGCGCGGAAACCTGGCCTGCGCTGGTGGAGTTGAATCGGCAACTCGGTTGGTTCGATCAGTATGGTTTGCGCGTATCCCCCGGCGCCTCCAAAAACAGTAAAGAGATCAAAGAAAAAGTTGCGGAATTGGAGCAAGCCTGGGATAAAGCGCTCGCGCATCACCCGGCCGCGGTCGAAAAGTGGACCAGCCTGGGAAACCATGTCAAGCAGCAGAAATCGTTCTTGAACGGGTTATTGAAAAATCCGGACCTTGCGGTTTATGGGCAACAGGAACAGGATGTGCGGGAAATGGCCAAAAAGGAAAGTGCTTTCGATCCGGCCAAAGATATCTTTCTTTCGCCCTACAGTTTTTCCGGACGCCCAGCTGATCTCTATGCGTACAAGTGCGAAAAGCGCCTCGCCAGCTGGATCTACGGCGCCCGGAGCAAGGCCGATAAACTCCACGCGACCTTCGATCTGCCGGAACATCCGGCTTCAGACTATACGCTCATCGTTTCCGGGCAGGATGACGATGGGCCGAACAAGTGCAAGATCCGGATATTGGTTAACGGCAACGTGGTTTTCGAGGGCGAGAATCCTTTCGTGCAGTTCGGTTGGTCGCAACACAAGTTTGTCATCAAGGCCGCATTCATGAAAAATGCGGATAATTCCCTGAGCATCGAAAACATCGAGGATAGCGATAATAATATTGGCCCTCCTTTTTACATGCTGAATTACGCGCTGATCAGGAAATCGGGGTGAAATCTGACATGGGGATTGCCGAATGAGCCGAACAATCTGTTGCGGCGCCGTGGTTTTAATGTTATTGACGGGGTGGGGGTGGGCGAATTTCCCCTCCGAACCTTCGCTGGTATTGACCAGCTCGGGTAAGCCGCTCTTCGTCGCGACAGGGGATCTGAATGGAGATAATTTCCCGGATCTGGCCGTGTCTTTCGAGGACGCCGGCGGGAGCGGCGGGACCGCCCCGGCTAAAAATAGCTTGCGTATTTATTATCAAAAAGGCGGCGGTTATACTAATCCCTTCGACAAAGAAATTGCCATTGCCGGCGCCCATCGTATTAAAATAGGCGATTATGATGACGACGGCAAGAATGACCTGGCAGTTACAAGCGCCAAGCGCTTGCATCTTTTTTTGGGCCGGGAAGGGCTGGCGCTCGATCATCAATTTTATGATGTGAATCAATACGAAACAACGCTGGGCACTGGTAAAATCAGCAAGTCCGGAATTAGCGATTTCCTTGTCGGACCTGTCTGGCGAAAATGGTCGGGCGGCGACCGGATGCAAGACGGTTATTTTTCCGGACCAAAGAGAAACGATAACGGCATGGGTGTTTTGGCGGACCTGAATTTTGACGGGGTAAACGATGTGATTTTCGCGACGCGGATTATTGATGCGCGGCCGGTGCATGCTGTGCGGATCTATTATGGGCCTTTTATCGTCATGAACGTCCAAGCGCAGGATGCATTGAAATTGGTCGAGCTCCCGGCGCCGGCTCATTTAGTTCAGGTTGGGGTTGGGGATCTTAATGGGGATGAGCGGGAAGATATTATTATCTCCTGTTCGGGGACCAATGGGAACATAGGAATATACTATCAGGCCGCGCCCATGGGTTTTGCCGATCGAACCGGTCCCTCCGCGATAATCGAGGGAACTGCCGGCATGAATTTTACCACGGCTGACGTCAATAATGACGGCTTAATGGACCTGATCGTGGCGGACAGGAAGCAGTCCATATCCAAAATCCATATTTTTCTGCAAAAGAAAGGCAAACCATTCGCGGGAACCAAATCGGCGTCCGATAAGGTCGTTGAGGTTAAAGCAACTCCGGCCGGATGGTGTATTGACGATCTCAATGGCGACGGTTTCCCTGATATTCTTTCCGGTAGCGCCTCCGGCGCCGATTCGGGCGTAATCGCGGTGTTTTTAAATGACCGTTCCTGGCCGGAAGTTCAAAGCCCTAAATAACAAAGGAGGCGGCTCAAGATCGCCGACGCATTTTTCGAACCGAATTCGAGCACACTTGAGGCGGAAAACAAGACGAAGAAGTAGACAATCATCATAGGAGTAAAGGTGTTATGAGCAAAAGCAAGCGCGTCAGTTTGGGAAAACCGCCGGCGTGGATGTGGAAATCACGCTGGGCCAGCTATTGGTTTGGCGACAAGGAGCTTCTGACATTCACGGACCGGGATTTGGATCGCAAGGCCGCGAAGCTGGCACGGGCCGGCGTGAATGCCGTGATTACATTCGGCTCTTTGCATTTTCGCTGGAATTTCACCGATGATTGGCCGCGCCTGCTGGTGCTGCTGCGTAAAATCTGCCGCAGTTGCCATGCGCATGGGATCAAGGTGGTGGAGCATCACAGCGCAATTTTAACCTCCAATCCCCTGGGTGAGGAAGAATGGCGGCTGGTTGGCTCGGGCCACTTTAACGTGGCGCAGGTGCATCTCAAGAATCACCCCGGCTTCTTGCGCCATATGCAGATGGGCGACGCCTTTTATGAGGGTGTGCGGCTATCCTCTCTCTGGCAGATCGATCCGCGAACGGGCCAGTATGCCCGTAGCCAATACCACGGTTTTGTGCAATGTTTTAACAATCCGGAATGGCAGCGACTTTATTTTCGGTATCTGGAGGACGTTTATCGCTGTGGAATCGACGGCATCATGACCGACGATATAGCGTTTTTCCCCATGGATTATGGGTGCGGTTGCATCTATTGCCGGACATTGTTTAACGAAGCCACCGGATATACGATGCCGCCAACAGGCTTGGACGATAAGGCATTTTATGGAAACTTGGATAATCCGGCCTACCGGGCATGGGTCTTATGGCGGATTGATTGTCACCGGGCGCACCAGGAGCGGCTGGTAGCGCATTTTCATAAGCACGGCTATAAGCTGGTGCGGCCGATATATACCAGTTCCAACGCCAACGCGTTTGGCGCGCGCGGCATGGGGTCGTCGCTGGACAACCTGGACGGGCTGTATAGTGTGATATTTACGGAAGTCAATGCCAGCGATCTGCAAACGCATTGCTGGCTGCGGATCGGAGCGGAATCCAAGCAGCGCAATGCCCTGGCGGCGCGCAACCGGGTCCCGCCCATGTGCCTGTTTTATCCCAATAATACGGATGAAAACCTGTTTTGCTGGGGCATGACCAAGAGCTGGGGACAGGTCTATTGGGGTACCAATGAGAGAGTCGATGCCAGGGAGCAGGAACGCATGTTGCGGATGGTATACAGTTTTGAAGCGGCCCATCCCCGGCTGTACGATCATCCGCAACCGGTGGCGGAAGTGGGCGTCTTGTTTTCGACGCGCACGGTGTGGCTTCACAAGGACGGCGATCAGGCGCCGGATTATGTTCGGATGAGTGATCCGGCCAGCACCGACTGCTGGGCCGGCTGGTGCGAGACGTTGATGCTGGCCAATATTCCCTTCGATACGGTGTTGGAAACGGACTTGGCCGAAGGACGATATCTGGACCGCTTGCGCCTCCTGATTCTGCCGAATGCCGTCTGCTTGTCAACGCGGCAACGGGCGATGGTGGAACGATTTGTGCGGCGCGGCGGATGCTGCGTGGTGACGCATCAGACGGGCTTGAAGGATGAAACCGGCGCCTGGCGGCGGGAATATCCATTATCCGCTCTGGTGGGCGCGGATTATGTTGGTGTCCTGGGACGGTCACCGGCATGGAAAGCCGTGAAAAAGGCCATAGTGGGGGCGGCGCGGGTTCCGGCGCTGGCTGTGCCCATGGGACGGTTTAAGCCATACAAGGGAACGGACGTCTGGATGACCCTGGCGGACGGCTCAGGACCGGCGGTGTTTCGGCAGGCATACGGCAAGGGGCAGGTGGTGACCTTTGCCGGGAAACCGGGGCGGATTGTTTGTGTAAATCGGCATCCGCGCATGAGCAAAGGCGGCGTCCGCTTTGCGCGCGTTGATTTTGCCCGGGAGTGGACGGTGGAAACGGTCATGAGCCAGGTGGTTAGAGGCTTGTTGGGCAGCGCGAGTCAGGTTGTGACCTCAGGCGTTCCCCGTGGCGTGGTCATCAGCTTACATGGAAACGGGCAGGGAAATGTGCTGCACATAGTCAATGCGGCCGGCACGTTGGCGGATGACAGGAAAGTGGGGCGCATGCCGTTGCCGTTGAATTTCCCGCAGATTGAACGCCTGCCGGGCGGAAGCCGGCAGATGATAATCAAGGTGCGCTGTGAAGGCCGGCAGGCCGTGCTGCGGTCCCCTGAATTTCGGGGAGAGCGACCGCTGGTCTGTCAACGTGAGAACGCCTGTTTGGTTATTTCCATGCCTTCGGCCTGGTTGCGTTGTTATGGAGTGATCGAGATTGTTTGACGCGCCGGTCGCGGCGCCCTGCTTTCCTGATCTGTTTAATCAGTTGGGCGGGATCTCGACCGCGTTAATCGTCTTTTCTTGATACCGATCGCACAATGAGTTGTTTTGCCGGCATTTTAAGAACCGAGTTGTCATAACGTGATTTCAATCCGGAGGATGGCGGCTGAAACGCCACCTGAGTCCGGCATTTATGCAAGGAGGGTTATAATGTCGAAATATATGATGTCGGTTGAAAGTTCTCTTCGGCTGGTTGTTGCCTTGGCTGCCGTTGTGTTTGCCGGTTTGTTCAATCCTTCCACCGCGCCGGCCCTTCAGGCGACTGAAGGACCAAATGCCGCCGCCGTCACCACCGGCGTTTTTTCAGCATCAGTTCGGCTTTCGGGCGGTTGGCTCAACGGGCAGGCCCGGGAGATCGTATATGAACAGGTGGATGGCGCGCGCTATAAACTCAGCGAATTGCAGTGGGATATGAAAAATCTGGTCATGGCGGGTGGTGTGGCCTCGGTGCGTATCCTCGACCTCCTTAGCATCAATGCAGGCTTCTGGGGCGCAGGCAACAAGGGCAACGGCCAAATGGACGACACCGACTGGCTGCTGCACCAGCACGATTCGACCTGGACCGACTGGTCGTTGAGCGATGTGGATGTGACCCGCGCATATATTTTCGACCTCAATGCGGCGGTCGAATGCCTGCGTTTCGAGCACATGGCCCTGCGCGCCATGGTGGGATACAAGGAGAACCGTTGGGCCTGGGAGGACAGCGCGAGCCGCCATATTTACTCGACCGCCCCGGCGACACCCGGAGGGTTCCGCGACGATGTGGGTGAGGACAACGGCGAGAACGGCATTAATTACGAGCAGACTATACGTATCCCCTATGTCGGACTGGGCGCGGCGCTGGCCATTCAACGCTTAGATTTCGATCTGTATTTTAACTATAGTCCCCTGGTCCAGGCCAAGGACGAGGACCATCATGTGCTGCGCGACGTATGGTTTGAAGAAACTTTCAAGAACGGCAATTACTTCGGCGCCGGTCTGCGCGCCACCTACACCTTCCCCTGCCGCGTCTTTTTTTCCGGACGGTTTGACTATCAAGTCATTCCGGAAATTATCGGCGACACCGAGATATGGGACGCGACGGGCACGTCGTCCTCGACTGATTCTGCCGGCCTCGAAAACGAATGCTGGATGCTCTCGCTCGAAGGAGGGTATTCGTTCTAACAAGACAATCGCATTCATCCCTCGCGTCAAACGGCAGGAAACACTACAACTGTTATCCCGGCGTGCAAGGGGCGCTCCTCGCAGGGTCGGTTTTGGGTACGCCCTTGCAGCTTGCGTCCCTTTCGGCTTCCGAGGCACGGTAACATAACGAAGAAGCCGCAATCAGTTAAAGCCGTAGCCGATGCCCAGCAGGAGAACATCGGCGTCGCGATTGTAATCGGAGTCCGTGATTACCCGGTGCCATGTAAAGCGGAGCAGCACCCCCGATTCGAAGTGGTAGGCGGCCGTGTAGGATGCCAGCGCCGACATGCAAAAGTCATTCGCTAAAGCCGGATTGTCTGTACGTTGCTCGTCATAAGCAAAGTAAGGGCCCAGGCCGACGCCGAGCGATAGGCGCCCGCCGCTGAAATGCCGTCCCAACCACACCTGCGGAGCCAAGCCCTGCCGGTCGGCCATGCTGGTTTTTCCCTCGTATATCCCGCCCAAAGTGACGTTCAGCCAGGGCAGCAGGTAGCGGCGGTATTCAAGGCTCCCGGCCAACGCGCGCTCGGAGCCGAAACTGTTGACAATTGACCGGCCGAGGAAAACCGTGATTTCGTTTTTCTTGATAGCGTTGGGGTCAAAGCCGGGGTTCGACGGGTCAGTTGGATTCAAATCGTATCCCAGCCCCACCATCAGCGAGAGCGTGTTAATGTCATCGTCATTCAGCACGCCGTTGCTGCGCAACTGGAGTGACCACGCCGGGTCCAGGTAGTACCAAACGCCGATACTTAACACAAGGCCTGGGCCATGGTTGTTCTCGTACCCCGAATAATTGTCGGAATCGGTGGTGTCGCAGTAAAATTGGGGGCCGAATCCGGCCGCCAATACCAGCCGGCGGTCAGCCAGTCTGGTGCGCGCCCAGAGTTGTACGGAGCTGCCGTCCCGGTGATGCGTTTCGTCGTGGCCCTCGTTGATCTTTGAAATGCTCCAGGCTAGGTGCTCCCCGAGCCCCTCCATGTAGGAATAGGACCAGCTGTAGGTCGAAGACCGGGTTCCAAATCCCTCCAGCCCGCCGGCTAGCAAGGAAATCGAACAGTCGTTACCGGCGGCGGAGGCGAAACACGGGGTAATCCCTAGGAAAACGGCCAGCACCAATCCGTTTTGCATCTTCATATCATAGCCTTTCGTGTAATTCGACAGCTTAATGCCTCGGATTAGGTGATAAGATTAACATCTTCATCCAATCGGTAGAAGTCAAAAGTGCCGCACCTAGCGCATTCATCAAACCATCTTCGTTAACACCCTTTATGAGTCAACGATACCTTGCTTTTCTCTATCCTTCGGTAACATGTTTCAATGAGTCAACGCGAACCAAGTATAGAATACGAAGGTGTGTTCTATCATGTGATGAGTCGCGGGGATCGTGGTGGCACGGTGGATATGATGGCGCGCCCGGCAGGATTTGAACCTGCAACCCTCTGATCCGAAGTCAGATGCTCTGTCCAATTGAACTACGGGCGCGGAATAAAAATGGTCAATGGTTGATGGTCAAGAATAGTCCCAGATCAGTAATGTCCAGCCGTTGCCCGTCATCATTCTGCCCGTTCCGGCGGATGCCGGAATTCCTTCTTTTGGGCTTGGGCGCGCTTGCCTGCCAGCATGCGTTCCTTCTGCCGCCGGGAGCGGCGACGCTTCTGGCGGCGGATTTTTTCAATTTTCTGCCGCTGGGCGCCTTGCTCCCCGCGCTGTCGCGCTTCCAGGCGGTCGCATAGTTCGCGCCGGGCTAAAAACCGGTTTTGCTCCCGGAAACGGGTTTGGCCGCATTTAACTTCCAACCCCGTGGAATTGTGGCGCAAATAGACGCACGACGAGGTTTTGTTCATCTTCTGCCCGCCCTTGCCGGAACCCAGGATGAATTTTTCCTCCAGACTCGCTTCAGGGATGCCCAGCGCCAGCATCCGCGCCTTGAGCGCATTCTTTTTTGTTTGACTGACAGGTGATTCATTCATAAGTTAAGCCCGTTGCTTGAATTCGTTAGTTTCTACCATACCCGCTGCAAATTGACACCATCGAAATTTATATGGCGCATAATCAATCACTGACGACGGCCGAAAAAATACGGGCTTTCCCATGGTATTTCGGCGGCCAGGCTGCCAACGTAGTGTTCGTCATTCTGACCTGGTTTAGCGGGATCCTGCCGCTGTTTCTCAACGCGCTGGGTTTCAGCAAGACTCAGATCGGCGTCATTCTCTCGCTGCCGTGGTTTTTCTCGCTTCTGGCCCTGCTGGTTTCGGGATGGGTTGTGCGCCGGGGCGTCAAACGGATTTTCCTCTGGTGCTTCGGCGCGCGCACGGTGGTCACGATTCTGCTGGGCATTGCGCCGTGGATCCTGGTGCGCTACGGGATCCCGGCGGCATTTATCTGGGTAATCGGTGTGTCGGCGGCGTTTTCGTTGTGTCGCGCGGTGGGCGAGACCGGCTTTTTGAATTGGGCGCGCGAGATGATACCCAACCATCTGCGCGGCAAAACGGATGCCATGACTGCCATCGTTTGCGGGGTGTTTAGTCTGCTCGCATCCCTGGGATCATCCCTGGTCCTGAAATACGTCCACGGCCTGAGCGGCTACAGTCTGCTGTTTTTTCTGAGCATTCCTTTCGGTGTGATTGCACTTTTCGCCTTTGCCATGATTCCCGGCGGCCGTCCGGTGCGGGCGGAGGTTGCTTCCACAGGCGGGGCCAATAATTTCATGGCGGTCATGCGGGATCGTAATTTTTTGCTTTATGAGGGCGGCATCGGGCTGTTCTGTCTGGCCGTGTTCGGCTTGTCCTTCGTGCCGCTCTATATGCAGGACAAGGTGGGCTTAAGCGCCGACCAGGTGCTGTTGCTGGGCGTTGTTTTCTGGTTTGGGGTGCTGGCCTCCAGCTACCTGTGGGGCTGGAGCGGCGACCGCTTCGGCAGCAAGCCGGTGCTTTTGAGCGGGCTCATGCTTTCCGTATTTTTCCCGCTGATTATCTTTTTATTGCCACGGGCCGGCGCCTGGAGTCTGATCGCTGCCATGGTGACTTATGTTTATTGGGGAATCGTTAACCAGGGCTACAACGCCGGCGCCGGGCGCTATTTGTTTGTGGGGGCGGTGCCATCCGACAGCCGTAATGCGGCTTATTACTCGGTGCACTATGCTTTTTCCGGGTTATGTGCTGCCGTGGCTCCGTTGGGCGCGGGCTGGCTCCTGGACCAATGCAGCGCTGTTTCGCTGAGTTGGCGCTTTGTGCATGTGGACCAGTTTTCGCCGCTTTTCGGTTTCAGTCTGTTGTTAATGGTCGGGTCCGCCGTTCTCTTCAGTCGCTTGCGCAAGGACGGGATTGTGCGGCCGGGCGAGTTCATGTCAATGTTCATCCAGGGCAACCCGATCATGGCCTTTAATTCCATGATCCGCTACCGTTTTGCCGATAATGAGGCCGATCGGCTTTCCACGACGCGGGGCATGGGGGATGCCGAAAACCCATTGAGCGTCGGCGAACTGCTTGAAGCCGTTAGCGACCCCAGTTTCAATGTGCGTTACGAAGCCATCGTGGCCATGGCGCGCATGCCGCCCCAGGAGCCGCTGACCAATGCCCTGATCGCAATCCTTAAAAGCCAGGAGCCTGATTTGAGCGTGGCGGCCGGTTGGGCCCTGGGCCGGATTGCCGATAAGCGCGCCATCCCGGCCTTGCGCCAGGCTTTGCATTCCGAGTATGCCCTGTTGCGCTCACGCAGTGCGCGCTCCCTGTCCAACCTGGGCGATGCCGAGTCCGTGCCGCTGCTTTGCGATCTGTTGAAAAATGAAAAAAACGACAACATCCGGGTGGCTTACGCCTCGGCATTAGGTGTCTTCCGGGCCGAGCGGGCCCTGGATGATCTGATGGTGCTTTTGAAGCGTCTGGCAAATGACAGTTTGCGCGGTGAAGTCGCGCTGGCCATTGTGCGCATTATCGGCGAGGAGCATCAGTTTGTGCGCTTGTGGCGTTCGACACGCTCGGACTTTGGCACGGGCTGCGCGCAGGCGCTTGCGATTCTGCACAAGCGCATCGCGGCCGAGTGGCCGTTCTCAGCCCCGCGTGATGAAATACTGGATGCGGCGGAACAAGCCCTGGCCGCGCAATCCCTTGACGCGGGGGCCGAAAGTTTGGGACGCCTGATCCGGTACGCGCCCCTTGATCTTTTGCCGCCCCGCCTGGCGTCGGTGCTGGTCGAATGCGGGTGCCAGCTTGAGCAATCGGGCGCAACGCACCGGGAATATGTGCTCCTGACGCTGACAATCCTGCACAAATCATTGACGGTTGCCCGGCGGAGGAAGGACGAAAGACGGATGACGGACGACAGGCGCCAGACGACGGAGGAAGAAATTAGGACCAACAACCAAACATCAGGGGGCAAAAATGTCCACGCAGATTAATAACGGGCAGAAGATATTGTTTATTGGCGACAGTATTACCGATTGCGGGCGGCGGGATTCCCAGCGGCCGTTGGGCGGCGGCTACGTAAAACTGTTCGCTGATTTAATGATCATGCGGGAGCCGGCCAAGCGGATTGCGATAATTAACAAGGGCATTGGCGGCGATCGCGTGACCGGCTTGCGCAACCGCTGGACGGACGATGTTCTCCGCCAGCAGCCGAACTGGCTTTCGATCAAAATCGGCATTAATGACATCCATTCGCACTATCGCAACGAGAAAGACACAGCCGTGACGCCCGGGCGCTACGAGACAGCCTATCGCGAAATCCTGGAGCGGACGCGCGTGGCTCTGCCAAAATGCCGAATCCTGCTGGTAGATCCGTTCTATATCAGCCGTGATACCGCGCCCAACAGCCCGCGCAAGCAGATCCTGGACCTGATGCCGGATTACCTGGCTATAGTGGAAAGGCTGAGCCGCGCCTTCAAGACGCGGCATATCAAGACACACGAGCTGTTCGGACGCCTGTTGAAATACTATGAGCCCGACACGTTTTGTGCCGAGCCGGTACACCCCAACCCGACCGGCCACCTTGTAATTGCCGAGGCGATTTACGTGGCTTTGAGCTGACATATACGCAGGACACGAAAACCCATGTGGAACGCAAGGGAGGCGCAATATGATACTTGACCACCTGGCCCATGCCGCCAGTTATTACGTCTTGAGCCCGCGCATCGAAAAGGCTTTACGGTTTCTTAGCGGGCAGGACCTGGGAAAATTACCGGATGGCCGCATCGAAATAGATGGCGAGGATCTCTATGCCAGCGTGTCTGGTTATGAAACCAAGGCGGGCCTGGCCGGTGGCGTGTGGGAAGCTCATCGGCGATATGTGGATGTTCAGTGCTTGATTGCCGGGGTTGAGAAGATCGGCTATGCCGATATATCGTCGCTTAAGGTTGCGCAGGCTTATGATGAAGGCAAGGATTGCGAACTCCTGAATGGGCGGGGTCAATTTTTCAAGCTCCGGCCACGTCACTTTGTTGTGTTTTTTCCGCAGGATGGGCACATGCCCTCCCGTGCGGCCGGCCGTCCGGCGCCGGTGCGGAAAGTGGTGGTGAAAATTAAGATATAGCGATCAGGGAGCAGCCTGAGGTCAGCCGCCGTCCCGTCGTCGGCGAAATTCCTCGCATGCGCTCGGAATGACCTTTTCTATGTGTCATGTCGAGCGAAGTCGAGACATCTCTGCTTGGGTGGCACACCGTGGCTGTCCTCCATGTTCTGAGGTATTCCGAATTCCGGCAGAATTCCGGCATTCTCCGCTTGACGGCGTATGCGGAGGTTCTTAATGTATCCTTCATGCAACAGTGGAAGCATATCATATTCGCCGCTATGTCCGGTCTCCTGCTTTTTGCGCTGACAAGCGGGGCCTGGGCAGAAGAAGTTAAAAAGGAAGAGACCAAGCAAGCCCGGCACGACTTGAGCTGGTGGGAGAGTTACCGGCCGGCCGAGGCGACTCCGGAAGCACAATTAGCCTGGATCAACGAGCTCAAGGACGCCGGCCACACCATCCGGGCCTCGAAAGCCTGCCTGGCGCTGGTGAATGCCTGGCCGGAATCCTCGCAAGCGCCTGCGGCGCAATTGACTTACTGCCGCCTGCTGGAAGAGCGCGGCAAGCCGGCCAAGGCCTTTAACGAATATCAGTTTCTGGTGGAGGCCTATGCCGGTTTTTTCCCGTATAACGAGGTTATGGATCGCATGTATGCCATTGCGGATGCCATAGCCACGCAAGACCGGCATTTCCTCTTTGTCAAGTACCAGGCGCCGGAAGAGGCCATCCCCTTGTTCGAGAAGCTGATCCGGAACGGCACCCAGTGGAAGCGAGCGGCCGAACTGCAATTTCGCATCGCGCGGATTTATGAAAAGACCAAGCAATACGATCTGGCCATAGAAGCCTACGGCACCTATCATCAGCGCTATTCCGTGAGCCCCCTGGCGGAGCAGGCTCTGTTCAGCCAGGGGCGATGCTGTTATGAGTATTCCCGCGAAAATCCCGTGGCCTTGGATTTGCGCGAAAATGCCGTGGCCGCGCTGCAGGGATTCCTTGATTGGTATCCTTATAGCGACAGCGCGGCGGAGGCACGGAAGTATTTGACGGAGCTCCAGGGCGAGCTGGCAGGCGGCCTGTATGGTCAGGCCGCACTCTATGATCATACCGCCAAGTTTACCAGCGACAAGCAGGAGCATAGCAACAGTCTGGTTGCTGCCCGGATATGTTATGAGCGGGTGATTGACGAATTTCCCCGTTCGGCATGGGCGGAAAAGGCCCATGTGCGTATCGAGGCGATCAATCAGCAACAGGGAAAAAATCCATGATTTACAGATATACGGCAATGATGCTGGGGCTGGCGCTCGTTCTGCCGATACTGCCGGGGTGCGTGGGCTACCGTCTGGGCAGCACCCTGCCGCCGGATGTGAAAGCCATTTATGTGAAACTTTTTATCAACAAGTGCAACGAACCCCTGCTGGAAATTGACACCACCAACGCGACCATCGCGGAGTTTCAGAAGGACGGCACTTTGCGGATCGTGCCCGGCAACGAGGCCGACGTTATTCTGGAAACCACTTTGAACGCCATGACGCTGACGCCCTTGCGTTATGACCAGACGATTGACAAGGCCAAGCCAAACGAATACCGGCTGACCCTGCATGTATCGTTTGTGCTCAAACGCGCCAAGTCCCGCGAAATCATGAACGAGGCTTCCGTAATCGGTGAATCCACGTTTGTATTTATAGGCAATCTCAACAGCTCCAAGCGCGCTGCCATTCCCGCCGCATCGGAAGACCTGGCCAAGCGGATTGTCGAAAAAGTGGTGGAAACCTGGTAAGCGGCCGGGGAGCGTAGGACGTCGGACAGACGCCGGCCTGCCCGCAATAGCCTTGGCGAAGGCGGGACGACGGAAACACAGATACACGTTTGCCTGTGTATGTTTTTGGGAGGGACAGCGTGTCGCTGTCCGTGGCGGGCAACATGCCCGCCCTCCCTTGGGTTGCGAGCGTCAGCCCGCATTGGGTATTTGCACCCGCCGATCAATTCGGCGATCAGGTCTTGGCTTTGGCCAGTAGCGCGATCTTAGCCGCTGCGCGACGTTTCCGGCGCATGGCGGTATTTTTCTTGATAATGCCCTTGATGGCGGCTTTATCGAGGGCCGAGCAGTAATCACTGAACGCCTTGCTGCTTTTCGCCGCATCGTTGGCCGCGCAGATCTCGAAAAGCTGGCGACGAATCGTGTTGATTTTGGATTTGGCGGCCCTGTTGATCAGTCGCGCTTTTTCCGCAACGCGCATGCGCTTAACGGCACTGTGAATGTTAGGCATATTGTCAACTCCATGCTCTGGTCCGGTTGTGCTGGCATTAGATTTACGGCAACGGCGTGTAATGTGAAACATTGACCCGGGGAAGTCAAGCGCGGATTTAAAATTATGGCGGAATATAAATCTGGCGCGTATCTTCGCTTTTGCATCGGCCTTCTGTTGATTCCCTGCGGCATTGCCTTGACGCGCACGGTGGTGGCGAGTATCGCCGCCTCCGCGGCTTTGTCCATTACGGGCGGAGCACGTCCGTTCCTGATGGTTGCCGCGGGCGTGGCGGCGGCCATTTTTGTGTTCTGGGCCTTGCCGGCGCCGGTGCGGCTTTATGTGCTGGCGCATGAGTTGACGCACGCGCTCTGGGGCACGCTCCTGGGAGCGCGAATTTCCGGCCTGCGTGTGGGTGCGAGCAGCGGCCATGTTAAATTATCGCAAAGCAACTGGCTCATCGCCCTGGCCCCGTATTTCTTCCCCCTCTATACCTTTGTCGTTATCATTGCGTATTACCTCCTGCTGGTTTTTTTCGATTTGCGCCCCTATGTCCTCTGCTGGCTCGGGCTCGTCGGGTTTACGTTGGGGTTTCATTACGTGTTCACGATTTATGCCCTGGCCCAGGGCCAGCAGGATGTGCGCGATTATGGCCGCCTGTTTTCGTTCAGCGCGATCTACCTCATGAATATGCTGGGGGTCTGCCTGGTTCTGCTGGCGGTGTCGCCCCTGACGTTGCAGGATTTGATCCGGCGCCTGGCAGGCGATCAGGCGGTTGTCTGGGGCGTCTGCGGACAAGCGCTGATGGCGGCGTGGAGGTGGGGCTATTCGATGATTCGCTGATTCGAATATTCGTCAACTCGCGCAGGGCATGTAGGCGATAGAGCCGGTTTTTTCCGCCAGACGGGTCAGCCTCTGGCTGAACACCGGCTATAGCCTCTATACCCGCGCAATTGAGAATACGAAAAATTTAAAAACCATTGACACGAATATGAGAAAACAATAGAGTATGAAAATAAAAATCAGTAACGATCTGATTTCTTCTTGGGGGCGACATGAGACAAATCAATTCGATTTCAGTCGTCTGTCGTCTGTCAGCCATTAGTTCGGCTCTCCAAATTGTCAAGCCGTTTTCCATTGGCCATTGAATTTCGGTCAACCCCGTTGGTTAACGAGGTTTTGATATGAAATACATGCGACCGTCATCGCGTATTCCGATCCTGGTATCCGCTTTGGCGCTGATTGGTGCGGCTGCCTATAACCAGACATCGGAGCTTAGTGCAGATGGCGGTTGTGTGATGGACGCCTACGAAACCTACGAGCTATTCTTTGGCCTGAATCCCACCAATCCCGCCGACACTTACTTGGATTACGACGGCGATCGTTTGAATAGCCGGCAGGAATTCGCTCGGCTGACGGACCCCTTTGCGCCCGATACCGATCACGATGGATTCGAGGATGATGTGGATGCAAACCCCATCAGCCGGGCCTACATTCAATGGGGTTCGCCGCAATTCACGACGGGTGACCAATACGATTATGCGCACCCCGACTTTTTTCTGGCCGCATATAAAAATGGCGGCGAATGGATGGTTGATCCAACAACGACGCAGTCGTTTTGGTACGCATCGGCGGGTGCGGGCGATCTGGCCGCGCCACAGGCGGGCGGTGTAGCGAGTTTATCCATTGATCTTGACCTGACAATCTTGACCAACAATCTGCGATATGCCGTTCATTATCTGGTTGCCGGAAATGCTTCGCTCTCTGTTGACCTGCTGGATACCAATGGCGCGGTCGTGGTCGAAAATCTGTATGGCAACCTGATGACCGGGAGCAATGCGGAGGCCGTCGTCATCCTCGATATTCCGACGGCAACATGTCCCGATGCGGCCGTCATTCATATGCGATGCGGCGAGTTATCCGGCTTGGTCCGGAGCGCAGTCGAACGGGCGAGAATGGAAGGCGAGGTCATCGTTTATGAAGGATTGCTTTACATTGATGAAGACGGCGATGGCCTTGATGCTGACCAGGAAAAACAACTGGGGACCTCTGACTACTGCGTGGATAGCAATGGCGACGGAGTCAGTGACTATGAAGCCTGTTTTCATACAACGAATACGAACATATATGTGCCGCCCGAACCGGATGTAGACGATGGCGAGGATGAAGACACGGGTAATGCAGGTATTATCTACGTGGATCATGCGCGGGGCAACGACACCTTTACGGGCCGGGCGTCGGCCATTTCCGGGAAGAAGGCCGGCCCGAAGAAGACGATTCGCAAAGGCATGGCCGCGGTTGATGCGGATGCCGCTCACACCCTGGTCATCGAATCCGGGACTTACAACGAAAACCTCGATCTCCGTGGAAAAAACGTAAGGGTGGTAATTGAGGGAAATGTAAAGTTATAAAAGAAAAGATAGCCCGCGACTTGTCCGCCTTACGGAGGAAATACGCTAAAAGACGCGAAAAAAGAATAAATATTCACCTTTACGAGCCATCGTTAACGCATTAATTATCAGTGTCATCCGTGATATCCGTGGTTAAATGCTTGTTTTTCTTAGCGGTTTTTCATGTGGTACTAACCTCCACTGAAGTCCTTGTCAAGAAACGTTAAAGCTTTACGAGATACATATTAAGAATGACGCACGCAATACCTTGGAGATTAAAGCCATGCTAACAACAAAGACAATGCTGTTTCTGTCTGGCGTCCGCCGTCCGTCGTCTGTCTTCCGTTTTCTCCAGGCTGGCGTCTGTCATCCGTTGTCCGTTGTCTGTCTTCTGTCCTTCTTCCTTCTGCCGGCCCTCTTGGCCTGGGCAGGGGATTTGGCGGTGGACAACCTGACGGTATCGAGCAATGCGGTGATCTATGAAAAATTGAGCTTTAACGCAACTGTTGCTTCAACTAACACGAATAGCGCGGTGGCAACCGGAGGAACAATCACCACCAATGGCAATTACCGCATCCACACGTTTACCAATGTGGGGACAACTAATTTCGTCGTGTCGGGCGGTTCATTGCCTTGTGATGTGCTGATCGTGGCGGGTGGGGGGAGCGGAGGGGGCAGTACCGGTGGTGGAGGCGGTGCGGGAGGATATGTCTATTCCAATGGATTCGCGGCAGCCGTTGGTAATTATTCAGTTATTGTTGGGGATGGAGGGGGGGGAGTTAGTTGGGGCGCAACAGGAAACGATGGCGAAAATTCAAGTTTTGGAAGTATCACCTCGTATGGTGGCGGTGGCGGTGGACACGACAGTATAACGGCCGGAAATGCAGGTGGTTCTGGTGGCGGTGGTGGTGGAGTACATCCTGGTGGAGCCGGCACTAATGGGCAAGGTTATGATGGCGGTGCTGGCGCAAACTGGACAAATGCATTTTCTGGTGGTGGTGGTGGTGGTGCGGCGTCCGTAGGAGGAGACGGCTCGGTGAGTGGCGGTGGAAATGGAGGGACAGGAATAACAAACAGCATGTCTGGGATAGCACAGGCTTATGCGGGGGGTGGAGGCGGCGGCGAATATGATCCGGGAACAAAAGGCTTAGGTGGTTCGGGAGTTGGTGGGGATGGTGGTTCTTACGCAGACCATCAAGCAACATCTGGCCAGAAAAATACGGGTAGTGGGGGTGGCGGTACAGGGGGGAATGGTGGTGAAACGTCGGGGCACGGCGGGTCTGGCATCGTGATCGTGAGGTATTCAATAACCGCTTCCAGCAATATTGCCACGCTGTCAATCTCCTCCAACGGCATCAACCAGACCAGTGCATCCGGTACCAACGTGTTCATGGGCAAGGTGGGCATTGGGACCAACAACCCGGCGGAAATGTTGCATGTGGTGGGCAATGCCCGGGTGGATGGCACCAATATCGCCTCGGCCATTACCTTGGGCAATGAAACCCGCACAAATTGGCCCACAGGGACAGGGAGCTTATCAGCCTCAAACAATCTTTCGGATATTACCGATCAAGCTGCCGCTCGCGCCAATCTCGGACTTGGTTCCGCGGCAACGAATGACGCAGGAGCCTTTCTTGCACCGGATGGCGATGGTTCCCAGTTGACCGGAATTACGGCGGGCCAGTTGGAGGGGGTGCTGGTGGCTTCGAACAATCTCTCGGATGTTGCGAATACTGCCACAGCCCGCGCCAATCTCGGACTGGGGAGTGCGGCGACGAATGACTCCTCGGCCTTTAATCCGGCCGGCGCCGCTTGGACAGGTGATTTGACTGTGGATAATCTGACGGTTTCAAATGCAATTGCGGCGGGAGGCACAATAAGCATTAGCGGCTCGTCTATGACCTGGACCAACAGCGCGACGGCAACCGGAGGAACAATCACCACTAATGGCAATTACCGCATCCACACGTTTACCAATGTGGGGACAGCTAATTTCACGGTGTCGGGGGGGACGCTTAATTGTGATGTTCTGATCGTGGCGGGTGGCGGTTCAGGTGGGAGTTATTGCGGAGGTGGTGGCGGGGCTGGTGGAATGACCAACATTACCCCATCTATGATTGCGGTTGGGGAATATACAGTAACGGTTGGATCGGGTGGAATTGGTACTCGCGGAGTTGGAGTATGGAATAGTTGGGTTGAAGTTACTAACGGAAATAATGGCGGTGATTCTTCTTTTGACACCATTACGTGCAAAGGCGGCGGGGCGGGGGGGTCTATATTTAGCGGCGACAGTCCTGGTAATGGTGGCGGTTCTGGTGGTGGTGGTGCTATGTGGGGGAGTTACATGGGCGGCGTGGCATCTCCTGTTGGGCAAGGCAATGATGGAGGAACAGGCTGCGGTCCGCAAGATATAACCGGGGCTTCTGGCGGCGGCGGTGGAAAAGGTGCTGTTGGTGGTAATGCAAGTGTTCAGACTGGAGGATATGGCGGTATTGGAGAGCAATCATCTTTAAGCGGCTCCAATACATATTATGCCGCTGGCGGCGGTGGTAGCGTTAATGGTGTTGATGGATATGGATCTATCGCTGGCATTGGCGGTAATTCCATCGGTGGAAATGGCGGCGATGATTCCAATGGCAAAAACGGGTTGCCCGGCATGGCGAACACTGGTTCCGGCGGTGGTGGAGCAGGCGGGGGGCCAACTGGTGGTTATACCGGAGGCAATGGTGGCTCCGGCATCGTAATTGTAAGGTATTCAATAACCGCTGCCAGCAATGTTACCGCGCTGTCAATCTCCTCCAACGGCATCAACCAGACCAGTTCGTCCGGTGCCAACGTGTTCATGAGCAAGGTGGGCATTGGAACCGACAATCCGACGGAAAAATTGCATGTGGTTGGCAATGTCCGCGTGGATGGAACCAATATTGTTTCGGCCATTACACTTGTCGCTCCTGCCGGTAATATTCCAATGGGCATTTACACGGATCAGTGAAGAAAAAAGTCCGTGACACGAAAGAGCGAAAAAAGGAATAATAATATTTGCCTTCATATTTTAGTGTTATTTCGTGTTTAGCGGGTAAACGATTTGGCGCTTGAACAAGTGGAGAACGAAACATGAGAATGACAAAGGCAATAACATTATTGGCGGTTCTCTTGTCGGCCCTCTCGGCCTGGGCGGGAGATTTGGCGGTGGACAACCTGACGGTATCGAGCAATGCGGTGATCTATGAAAAATTGAGCTTTAACGCAACTGTTGCTTCAACTAACACAAATAGCGCGGTGGCAACCGGAGGAACAATCACCACCAATGGCAATTACCGCATCCACACGTTTACCAATGTGGGGACAACTAATTTCGTCGTGTCGGGCGGTTCATTGACTTGTGATGTTCTGATCGTGGCGGGTGGCGGTGGGGGGGGGCAGTCAAGAGGTGGGGGTGGTGGGGCTGGGGGGGGATATATTTAACCACTAACG
>JAQUMN010000002.1:0-10452 GCA_028718125.1 Kiritimatiellia bacterium | reverse complement strand
GGGGGGGGGGGGGGGGGGGGCGGGGGGGGGGGGGGGGGGGGGGGGGGGGGGGGGGGGGGGGGGGGCGGGGGGGGGGGGGGGGGGGGGGTGGGGGGGGGGGGGGGGGGGGGGGGGGGGGGGGGGGGGGGGGGGGGGGGGGGGGGGGGGGGGGGGGGGGAAGGGGGGGGGGGGGGGGGGGGGGGGGGGGTGATATATTTAACCACTAACGCGTCGGGTAATAATGTTGTTACAGTTGGTAATGGTGGAAATCATGGTTCGCCGGGAACAAGTGGGGGTAATTCAGTTTTTGGGGATTGTATAACTTATGGTGGTGGTGCTGGTGGTTATCCGATTGGCGGGAATAGTGGTGATGGTTATCCAGGAGGTTCAAGTGGTGGGGGCTGTACGTCTAATGGGACAACGCTTGGGATAGGTGGAGCGGCAACAAATGGGCAAGGGCATGCAGGAGGGAATGGAGGTGCACAGGCGAATTATCATGCCTGCGGTGGAGGAGGTGGAGCTGGTGAAATAGGAGGCAATGGTAATAGCACTTCGGGTACATTAGGGAACGGAGGTATTGGATTAGAATATCCTCAATTTGCGTATGTTGGTGGATCGCCTGCAGGTTGGTTTGCCGGAGGAGGTGGGGGAGGAGGAAATTCCGCTCCTATTAATAGCACCGGTGGAGCGGGAGGAGGAGGAAATTCGGGTGATCCTGCTGATAGTGGTGTGGTAAATACAGGTGGAGGTGGCGGGGGAGCAAATGGTTCTACTGGCGGTAACGGCGGCTCCGGCATCGTGATCGTGCGGTATTCGGTGGCCGCTGCCAGCAATATTGCCACGCTGTCAATCTCCTCCAACGGCATTAACCAGACCAGTGCGTCCGGTACCAATATTTTCATGGGCAAGGTAGGCATTGGAACCGACAACCCGGCGGAAATGTTGCATGTGGTGGGCAATGTCCGGGTGGATGGCACGAATATCGCCTCGGCCATTACCTTGGGCAATGAAACCCGCACAAATTGGCCCACAGGGACAGGAAGCTTGTCGGCCTCGAACAATCTTTCGGATATTACTAACCAAGCTGCCGCTCGCGCCAACCTTGGACTGGGTTCTGCGGCAACGAATGATGCGGGAGCATTTTTAGCGCCAGAAGGCGATGGTTCCCAGTTGACTGGAATTACGGTGGATCAGGTGGCGGGAGCACTGGTGGCTTCGAATAATCTCTCGGATGTTGCGAATACTGCCACAGCCCGCGCCAATCTCGGACTGGGGAGTGCGGCGACGAATGACTCCTCGGCCTTTAGTCCGGCCGGCGCCGCTTGGACAGGTGATTTGACTGTGGATAATCTGACGGTTTCAAATGCAATTGCGGCGGGAGGCACAATAAGCATTAGCGGCTCGTCTATGACCTGGACCAACAGCGCGACGGCAACCGGAGGAACAATCACCACTAATGGCAATTACCGCATCCACACGTTTACCAATGTGGGGACAGCTAATTTCACGGTGTCGGGCGGTTCATTGCCTTGTGATGTGCTGATCGTGGCTGGAGGCGGGGGTGGGGGTGGGCATATCGGTGGGGGCGGTGGGGCCGGCGGACTGATATATACAAACATTGTTGTGTCAAGCGGTACAAATACTGTTGTTATTGGTGACGGTGGTTCTGCAGGAAAAGGAGCGAGTCAACCTCCATCTGGCAACGGTTCAAATTCTGCATTTTCTACATTGACAGCATTGGGGGGAGGTGGCGGGGGTGGAGCAGAGTCTGGATATGACTCAGCTACTGGAGGTTCAGGCGGGGGTGGTGCTGGTTACAACCATACATCGAGCGCGGCGGCAACACAACCAACAAGTGCATCTGGTGGTTATGGAAATAATGGCGGCAATGGTCATAATAGTCCGCATGTTGGTGGAGGTGGTGGTGGTGCTGGTGCTGTTGGAGCAGCTGGCGTGTCTGTCGCTGGTAATGGTGGGAACGGCCTTCAATATGATATATCTGGAACTTATTGTTATTATGCTGGTGGTGGTGGTGCTGGACCAGATACTTCTGGATCTGGTGGAACTGGGGGTCTGGGTGGGGGCGGAGATGGTGGAGCAGCTGTACATGTTGGCTATCCTGGAGCAGCGAATACGGGTGGTGGGGGTGGGGGTGGCAGTGGTTATAGTCAAGATGGCGGTCATGGCGGCTCCGGCATTGTAATCGTGAGGTATTCGGTGGCCGCTGCCAGCAATGTTACCGCGCTGTCAATCTCCTCCAACGGCATCAGCCAGACCAGTTCGTCCGGTGCCAACGTGTTCATGAGCAAGGTGGGCATTGGGACCAACAACCCGGCGGAAATGTTGCATGTGGTGGGCAATGCCCGCGTAACCGGCTCCATTGCGATCGGCTCGCCCGGCGGCGATATTCCCATGGGCGGGTATACGAGTCCGTAATTAACAGGCACAAAGCAGTCAGAAGGATTTGCCCGCGAACCACGCCAAGGGGCGCGAAAACAGAATGAAATCACGAAGTGAAAGCGTCTTTTCCGCAATTATCCATCCGCGTTTGGCGTGGAAAATAAATTGCGGGAAATATTTGCGTTTAATTAGGTTGACGCCGTGCCTTTAACCTGGGAGGGATGGCGTGTCGCCGTCCGTGGACGCCAGAAATGGCGTCCCTCCCATAGGAAATAACTTTGTCCGCCGGAGGCGGATCCGCCAATGGCGGAAAATTCTTATGCATAAATTTAGCGTCATTTCGCGGGCCATATTCATGCCTTTTCTGCGCTTCTTGGTTTCCGTATTCGTCATTCTGCATTCTACATTTCTTTTTGCCCAGGGCCCGGCATGGTGGTACGCGCGTGGAGCGGTGGATACCAACTTGCAGGCCAACGACTATGCCGGCATCACCTGCGGCCAACTCAAATGGATGGCGACCAACGCCTGCGCTGAAATAGAAGCCTGCTTCGGCGCCGGGTATAATGTCATGGCGCTGGTCAGCGGTTTTTCAAACTCCAACAACTATTATCTTGCCAACATCGGTCAGGTAAAATACGTGGTCCAGCCGTTTTATGACCGCCTCTACGAGTTCAACCTGACCAACACTTTCCCCGCGAACATGCCGGGCTATTATCCCTGGGGCAATTCTTCCTCCACCAACGACTACGCTGCCGCCAACATCGGTCAGGTAAAATACGTGTTCAGTTTCGATTCAGCCAAAGATTCAGATGATGATGGGCTTTCTGACTGGCAGGAGGTGGCGTATGGCACGAATCCGTATGATCCTGACACGGACGGGGACGGGCTGCCTGACGGGTGGGAAGCGGCGCACGGATTCGATCCGGTGAATATAAGTCATGTTGCGTTCGACTGTTCGGAAGACACGGTTTGGTGGGAAAGTTGCAGCAATTATAACGCCGCCGCTCATCTGACGCTGGATTCGGTGAATACCGAATTAGAGTGGACGATTGAAGAACTGAATGGGCAATGGGAACCTGACATCAACGATGGCATATTTGAATTTGCTCCCGCTGAGGGTGGTCGATATAAGGTCGTTGTGAATGTGGGAGGCTTTGCGGCCTGCAGCGCGACCACCGTGGTCAATGTGGCGTATGTGGATTTATTTAAGTTGGATCCATTGGTCAGTCGCAATCAAGTCGGCATCCTTGAATATAAAAGCACGCTTTACTGCCTGGAAAATTCTACAGGACAGGCGACGATGACCATAGAATCGTCTTGGACGCCAAGTCTAGTGACAGGCATGATGTGGCGAATCGTGAATTTGGACGGTGCCGGAACAGAAACGAACTGGTCGACAACGATGGGAATGTGTGTGCCTTCTACAAATGTGACCTGGACGGGCGGAGAAGGGATCAGTAACCGGCATTATGCCGTCTGGATGGGGCGCGATTTAGACGGCAACGGGATATTGGAAACGAATGAATTTAAGATCAACCTGAACGTCACGCCGACGCGTGTAAGTATGATTCCCCCGACGTTTGTGCCGCGAGGCGGCACGAACGAATTTGTAATCAAGTGGGAACCCGACATGGAGTTGCTTCTGAATTTGTGGCAAAACTATGGCGCTGGCGGCGAAGCGGTCTTTGGAAATGGCTCCAATTATAGCTTCATCTCCTCGGGTTGCGCGACGGTAAAAGTTTGCGGCGTCGAAAGCAGCAGTAGTGTGGACGACATGTGTCTCAGCGTAACTGAGTTTCACGATAGCTTCCCAATCGAAGAGAATATCGCGCATACAGAACTGAAATACTATGATTTCACGGTGGGCGAAATCCAGGTGGAAGTAGATGACGGCTATTCATCGGAACAGTGGCCCTTTAGCATCAATACTAACGGTCCGATTACCGCGGTGGTGTCCAGAGGCCAGGACGTGACCTTAACGGTGACTACTGAACCGGCGGACTTGGCGAACGAAATTTTCTGGAACAGCGGCAGCAACGGGACCCCAGCTACAGGTCAGGGTGCAAGCTTCACCACTCATTGGCACAGCGGCTGGGAATGGATTAGGATTAAAGTAGGGGTCAATGGGCCTGTAATCGGTTATTTGCGTTACATCTGTGCCGACGTTGTCTCCGTGACGGCGAACGACGTATATAGCTCGCCTGCCTGCCCCAGCACGTATTGGGCAACCACGGATCCGGCAGGCTTCGAATCATATGTCTCATGGTCGTTCGATCCCATCCCGGTGACGCCTGGGCGCGGATACACAGTTACGGGAACCATTGGTGATTCGAGCGCTTCCAGCACGTTCTATTACTATTATCCGCCTTCTTCGTATGGCTGGTCCATCGTTGGGCCGAATCTTGCCTGTGTGGGGTGTGACCCGGAAACCCTTACCCTGCACAGAGATCGGGAAGAAAACGGTGTATGCGTCGAGGATGTTCTCTATACCGCCGACGAATGGCGCAGTCAGGGCACGCCGTCCATCGCTAACAACACAGACACCTATATGCCCAGCTACGCTACTCCTCTCGGGGGCACGGATCCCGTGACGGCCACCTGCACATATGGAGGCACAACAAATATCGCTATACACTATATGTCGTTGACCTACGACAATCTGCTCTCGCTCAGCTGCCTCGACGTGACCGTCACCAATGCAACCAAGACTGTTTTCATGCGTTACGATACCTCTCCTTCTCTATCGGCCACCAAGATCTGCGGCAATTGCCCCTGGTCTGAAAGTTTCAGCGGGGCGGTGAATAATGAGAACAATGCCGGCAATCTAAAGACGGCTAACATTGCCTTGTCTTCACCAGGATCATATCAAGTTAGTATCTCCCAAGGCGAAAAGTCGTTGTCCTTGGATGTGGAGGGGTTGAATGTCAAGTATGCCACTACAGAAGCCTTGAATTTGGCATGGACCCAGAACGGCAGCTTTGACATGAAGAACGAACTGGCAAACAATGTTTATGACGCAACGAGGCTGGACTGGACGCTTGTTAGTTCGACCGGCGATGATACGGCTAACTTCGATACCGATACCGCGGTTCTGTATTTTGGCGCAAACTGCGGGGGGAGTTATAATATCCATGTGGCTTCCAGTGATTTACCGTCATGCGAGGATACGAAGATGGTGAATGCGGTCTATGTTGATATTGGTGTCACGGAGATGAACGTATGGATTGGCGAACAGAATGTTGTGATAGACCTGACGAACAGTTGTTTAGGGAGTGGGACAGCAACGTGGACCAGCGAACCAGAAGGCATCTCTGAGTCGGGAAACAGCATTTCTTTCTGTCCCGCTAATCTGGCGCCCGGTACGTATACGATCACTGCCGAGTCCACGGTGCTACCGGAATGTTATGATACCTGCATTGTCCATATCCCGGAGAGAGATCTTCTGGTGAAGTGTGAAACCAATAATCCGCAACCGGACAAAGCTGGCACTACGGAGCCGATCAATACGATGAGCGGCGCTAATTACTTTAACGAGAACGACCTGATTGTTTCATGTCCGGGCTTGTCTCTGGAATTCGTCCGCAGCTATAACAGCGCGCAGAATCATGCCGGGGTGTTCGGCAAAGGATGGACGCATTCGTATGAATGGAGCCTGACGCCGATCACCAATAATGGCGCGGAACCGCGAGAGTGGATGATGTTGCGGGCCGCGGATGGCCGTGAATTCAAGTTTCCGAAACAGGACGAAACATTCGGGCCCTGCTTGGGAAACGATCTCATGTTGGAGGTGTTCGGGTCGGGATACACGGTAACGTTCCCGGCCGGCATTGTTTATTCCTTTAACACGAACGGAGCCCTCGAGAATATCAGGGATGCTTGGGATAACTGCTTGACCTTAAGCTATACGGACGGCAAATTGACTCAGGTGGCGCATGGCAACGGCCAGATATTGACTTTCACATATGATGGTACCGGTCGCCCGACCAATGTCTGGGCCGCCACCGATTCGATGGTGAGCTTCGGTTACGACGGCCAACGTCTGACCTCGGCAACGCGCAATGTCGGGAGCCAGACATTCCAGACAACCTATGAATATAACGACGATTCGGCGATAACCAGGCGCACCAACGCCCGCGGCGATATAAGCGAATATGGGTATACTACAAATGCGGCAGGCGCCGCCTTGAAAGGCTCCAGCCTGAATGTGGGCGGGTATTACACGCATAGCCTGTCCTATGACACCAATAAGACCACGGTCACTTATACCCGCGGGGCCGAAAATCAAGTCCATGAATATTATTATAACCCGGAAATATTGAGACTAAGCAAAATAGATGGGCCGGGCGACAAAGAAATCAACTATCAATATGATAACAACGACAATATCACGAATGAAACTGTTGCGGCCTCAACCGATACACTGACCACCTGGCGACAGTATGACACCAACCATAATGTGACCCAGTCGGCAATTGGATATAATGCGACGCCTTCGAATTCCATCACCTATGAATGGCATGAGAGTTATCACCTTCCCACGCTGATCACCGACCCGGAAGGCAATAAAGTCGGCTACGAGTACCAAAATGGCTCGATCAGCCGCGTCAAGGCGTATTACACGGCCAATGATAGTTACGATACGGTTTTCACCTATGCCACCAACGGCCTGCTGACGCAGGTGGCGACGCCGAACGGCGGCACGATCGGTTATACGTACGATGCGTATGGCCATCCAGCCAGCGCAACGCCCTCCGCCGGTCCGGCCCTGACGTATCAATATAACCAGCTTGGTCACTTGGAACAGGTGACTTGGCCGGATAATCGTCATATTCATTATGAATCCGATGCCCAAGGCTGGGTGAAAAACATCACGTATCCGGATAATTCTATGGAGACTTTTGCCTACGATGGTATTGGCAATCTGACCAATCATGTGGATCAGGCCGGCCGCGCAACCCGCATGACCTATCTACCCACCCGGAAGCTTAGCTCCATGAGCCGCATGCTGGATGGCCAATCGGTTGGCATTACCTACGAATACGATCAGCAAATGAACAGCCTGTGCATTCGCGATGCCCAGAACCGGGCGGTGGAAGGCTATCAGTTGGACATTCATGATCGGCCTGTGACGATTACCAACGTGGAAGGCCAGGTCATGACCGTGACCTATGGACTGGAATCGTTCGTGAAGTCTGTAACGCGTTTTGACGGTACAAGCATCAGCAATGCCTATGATGGTGATGGTCGCTTGATCCAAATCAAGTATCCGGATGACACATTGGACTATGCCTATTCGCCTGCCGGCCATCTGTTGACCGTGACCGACAGTGCCGGAACGGTGAGCAACGTCTATACCGCTTTAGGTAGGCTGACGTGGACGAAGGGCATCACGGTAAACAGCGACGTGAGCTATGGCTATTATCCGGCTGGCCAGGTATCGGCAGTAACCTCTGCGGCAGGAGTGGTGAGCTACTCGCTGGATGCGGGTGATCGGTTAAGCGCGATTTCCTCTCCCGTCGGGACTTTCAATTACAGCTATAACGCGACCAACGGATTGATAGATGGCGTGTCATGCGCCGCGATCAGTGCGACGAATACATTTGATCTGTTGGATCGGATCGCTGATATAACCTGGAATAATTCGTCGAACAATGTCGTGCGCGGCTTTGCTTATGGCTACAGCGCCGCCGGAATGATCACGCAGAAAGTAACTACGCTCAACGGCCAATTAGCCACAAACATTTACGGCTATGACAGTCTAGACCGCCTGATATCCGAGACATCCGGGACCTCCACGGTACATTACGCTTATGACTTGGTGGGAAATCGGACCCAGATGGTACAGAACGGAGCAACAGTCAGCTATACCTTGGGTCAGGGAAATAAGCTTTCAAGTTGGGGCGCGAACGGAGAGAACACGATAAGCTACAATACGGCCGGCTGCGTAACGCAAATATGTGTAAGCGGGGACAATGCACAAGTTCTTGCTTGGAACAGCCGTTATCAGGTCACGGAAGTTCGGACGAATGGAATTGTTGCCGAGACGTACAAATATGATGCTTTTGGCCGACGCATTTCGATTTCGGACGGGGCAACTACCAATTACTTGGTATATGACGGCATCCATGCCATTGCCGAAACGGATGCTTCCGGGACCTTACTCAAGTCCTATACCTATGGCCCAGGGATTGACAACATCCTGACAATGTCCGTTTACACGAATAGTGGAGGGACGACCTCCGTGGCGTCCGTCTTCTATTACGTCAAAGATCACTTGGGGTCTGTAGCCGCTGTTGCTGACAGCGGTGGTCAGATCGTTGAGAGCTACCAGTATGATGCCTGGGGGAATGTTTTGGAAATCAAGGACGGCTCAGGCACCTCAATCGGGCAATCTGCAATCGGCAACCGCTTCCTCTGGCAGGGCCGTGAATACTCCTGGGCTACGCATCTCTACTACTTCCGTGCCCGCTGGTATGAGCCTGTGACTGGACGCTGGTTGTCTAATGACCCAATTGGGATCAGTGGCGGTCTGAATCAATACGTTTTCTGCTCCGATAACCCCGTCAACTTCAGGGACCCGTGGGGACTGTGTGGGGATGGGGAAAAAGAAGTATCCATTGAGCAACGTAGAATCAGAGCGGTTCAACCATTTGGCTTATTGATGTGGTTATGGGATTCTATGCCTCTCAACAGAATGGACTACGGATACCGATCTGTTTATGACGGTCTTCCAAGTTCGTATCAAGTAGGGGGTCGGATTTTCCATTCCACGATGATCGAAAACGAGTTCTCGAACTACATGATCGGACGTATAGCATACAACGCTGGTGGCAATCTCGGGTACGGTCTCGCGAGACTGGGCGGAAACATTGGAGCATGGGTGGACTTTCGCCGTTCCGATGATGCTGGCAGTATAGAGATGCTCAGGCTTGGACGACAGGATGCCATCCGAGCATCAGATGAAGCGAGCCGAAAGTTCATGCAGGAGGCTGAGGAGATGCTCAGGATTAAGTGATAGGACGCCATACGAGCATCGTACGAGCGTAATGTGAGCGGAATCCATCAGTCAAGATGCCAGTCGCCGGATTTTAGGACGTGAAAGGGGTTAATCCATGATCCGACTTGTGACAATCGGCTTGCTTCCTTTAATACTTTCGTTTGCCGGCTTCGTCTTCGCCGCGAAACTTGGGAGGGTGGGAATCTATGCTCACCTCTGTATTCTTTGCCTGATACCGGTTTGGCTCGTTGTTATGCTCGTTGATGTTGCATCAGCACTGAAGGCGGGTTTGGGTAATGTACGCTTTCTGTTGGTCCGCCTGTCGATCTGTCTAGCCAGTTTCTTGATTCTGCTACTTGCCTTGCGTTTGGGGAACATCTATCGCGGACATCTATTTCAGGAAAGACTGCCGGTATATACAGAAGTGATCTCTCGTGCTGGACAGAGTCTTACGACGAACGAGGAACGCTGGATTAAGTTAGACATCCCTCAGGGGCATGAGAACATTGCGATGGTTGCAGCAGGAAGGAACATAAAAGGTATCCTCATGGTTAAGTTCCTAGTCAGCGGTCATTTTCCCGTCAGACACTTTGGATATATCTATATGTCCGATGATATAAACGGGCCAGTTGCTGTCGGGGCAGGAACTGCCATCACCAAGCTCCCGTTTAAGGGCTGGTATGAGTTCCGGGACTGATGTAGGCGTCGCCGGTGACACGACATCTGCATACCCCACGCTGCGCATCAATCCTGTCTCGCAGTTTAAATGCGAAGGAAAAGCGACGGGGAGGCATCCGAGACACGCGCAAAAGTCGTTCCCCGCAATGACGCCTCCCGTCCCGATGCGCTGCCGTGATCGGGACTGACGCCCGGCCGCCCGTACGCTCCGCAACCATACACGAAAAATGCGGAGATGCGCCTTCGCTAAAGCTACGGCGGCACAATGGCATCAGGGTCAGCCCTTGACAATTGATATTTAGCTTGCGTTTATTCGTATCACGCCCTATTCTCGTGGGCATATGGCAAGAAGGCTGCGAGTTCAATTTGAGGGTGCAATTTACCACGTCACCGTTCGC
>JAQUMN010000001.1 GCA_028718125.1 Kiritimatiellia bacterium | reverse complement strand
AGCCGGCACCATCAAAGACCTCTCCTCCGATGCCCGCCTGAACCTCATCATCCGGATGCAAACCGAAATGGCCCTCGGCCTCGGCAAATTTATCCAGTCACAGGATCCCGCCGCCCTCGATGCCGCCTACAAGGATTACCGCATCGAGAAGGTCGTTAAATACTTGCGCGCGCAACAGCTTGCCGAGCCTTATCTGTTTCTCGTGATCGGCCCAAAACCATATTACGACTGCGCTACCAAGGACTATTACGACCCGGCCACCGTGTGGCAATACAATGTTCAAACCTGCGAGAAAATTAACCAACAAAAATCGGCCGCGCTCATGTTGGCCGGGGGAGGAGGTGGAACGCGCGAACTGTGGGGAACTGAAGTGTCCGACGACCTGACCAAAACAACCTGGCGAAAATAATCGCCAACAATCGAGGAGATGTAATATGAAGTTATTTAGAATGTTCGTTCTGTTCGTCGTCGTGCTCGTGGCGATGGCGGGCGCCGTGTCCGCAATGGAGGTCACCAACCCGAAGCTGATTGCCGCCTTGACGGAATACGCTGATGCCGCGCCCAATGCGGCTGTGCGTATGCAACGCCTGATGGCCATTGCAGGTTATCTGGCGACGGATGATGAGAAACTCGCGTACTATGACACGCTGCTTCCGGAGTGCAAAGTTGAAGCCCAAAAGACTGCGATCGCATTGGCGAAGGCTGGTATTCTCAACGCGCAAGGGCGCGTGAAAGATGCGCTGGTGGTCTACGAAGAGCAAATGGATAAGGGCAACTATGCCTATATCCGCCAGATCGTCGCGAATGAATCTGATCCGGCAGTCGCGCTGAAGTACAAGAAGGCGTATCTGCTGAATCAACTGGGCGTGCGCGCTCCGAGTTTGAACAGCAACGAATTGCTGTTCGTACTCAAATCCATCCGCCCGGACGAATGCGACGACTACAAGGCGTTCCTGGACGACATCCTGCGGTTCTATCGGGTGTTCATGGTAGATAGCCCAAACCTGATTCCGTTCATCACGCAGGTCGAAAGCACCCGCAAGCAGTTGGGGGACTCGACGGCTACGACGGCCACAACCGTCAAGTAATCCAGTCAACCGGCCGTAAAAATGCCAGGCCAGGAGGGAGAGATAATCATGCGCGAAAAAATTATCACTATCATCGTGGGCGCGATATTAGTCTCTCTTTCCTGTGCCTGGTTTTACGGTCCTGGCAACCCCACGGGTAAAAAGGTCTACATCACATCATGCAACGGATTTGACACGCTGTCGCCGGATAGCAACTATGATTTCGGTGACACCAACGACATCATCACCGCCCGCGCCGGCGGCTTCGGCGCTGACGACGCATTCCTTGTGGGATACCCCGTCACGGTAGGGGTAATGTTTGAGTGGGATATAACCAAAGTTTATCGGACGGCTACGCTCCAGTATTTTCAGGGCACGAACTCCGGATCATCCACCAATTGGGTAACTATCGGAACGATTACAAATTCGTTTGACGAAGCCGAAGGAAAAGAAGGCGCGCACTTCGGCCTGATCACCTGGTATCCGCCCGCGACCACCAATGTCCAGTACCTTGTACGCATTTACGCTACGGGCGAGGGGGTCGGAACCAATTACATTTCCTCGAATCTCTCTGCCACCAATATTTCGGCTGCCGGCGACGGTTCCACCTGGTCTGACTGGTCCGTCCTGGGCGTCAAGGTAATACCACTCCCCTGTTCGTTTTAATCAACCATGCCTTTCATTTCTCCAATCCCCTTTCGCCAAGCCCTGGAGGTCCTCCGCAAGAAGGTTCTCCTCCCGACTTCCGCTTCCTCCGCCCAGCTCGCGGATCTACCCGCGCAAATCCACCAGCTCGCTGAGTTATCCGCCCGCACTACCAATGCTGACCACCTCCAGCGCATCCTCGATCTGACCGACCAGCTCCTCTCCGGCGGCCGCCACGACCCGGAATCCGGCGCCTACATCCCCGGCTCCTACATGGATCCCGCGACTATGCGCCTGAAACTCAAAGAATCCCTCAAGGAAATCTCCTACGACCCCTACGCGGAACCTGGCGTCGCCGGCACGATAAAGGATCTCTCCTCCGATCCCCGCATCAATCTCATCATTCGGATGCAATCTGAAATGGCCCTCGGCCTCGGCAAATTTATCCAGTCCCAGGATCCCGCCGCCCTCGATGCCGCTCCCGCCCAGGAACTGTTCCGCCTCGAAGCGCGCAAGAAAACGCGTGACTGGCCTGCCATCTGGGATACTGCTGGCGGCGAGTTCTACGGCGATGGCCGCATGATCGCTCTAAAGAACGATCCCATCTGGGTGGCCATCTCCGACTTCGATCTCCCATACCCCCCGTTCAAGTACGGTTCCGGTATGTGGACCCGCGATATCCTCCGCCCGGAAGCCGAGGCCCTCGGTGTCATGGACCCCGGCGAGCCCGCTCCAGATCCCGCTGAAATTCCTTCATTGCCCAAGGTGTCTTCCATTTCCGATCTCTCTGAAGATCTGCGTGCTGCGCTCCTCTCCTCCATGCCCGGAGCCGAATTCATAGATGGAGTATTGCGCTTGCCATGATTACCATCGAAATTTCAAAAGACGACGCCTCTCCTGCTCTCGACCGTCTGCAGGATTCCCTGGAAGGCCCCGCCATCCAGGAGTCCATGGGCCGCGCCGGCGTCAACTTGCTGCAAGACCATTTCAAAACCCTTGCCGACGAGCGGCACCGTGATGCCGCCCCTCATAATTTCTATGCCGATGCCGCCCGCTCCACGCACCATTTCACCACGCATGATTCCGTCATCCTCTCTATCTCAAAAACCGGCATCGCCCAGCGTTACTTCGGTGGAACCATCAAACCTGTCAATGCCAAATACCTCACCATCTCCGCCCGCGACGAAACTGTTGGCCGCCGGGCTCGTGAATTTAATAACCTTGAAATGCTCTTCGGCCGCAACGGCCCTTACGCCCTCGCTGAGCGTCAATCCACCGATATCCGCTGGCGTTCGGCCAAGGCACAAAAAGGCTGGGCGCATAACCCGGGGAAGTACAGATATGCGGCCGCCGGCGCCACGCGCGGCGGCGGCATCTTCTTCTGGCTGGTCGAGTCCGTTACCCAGGAATCCGATCCAACCGTCCTGCCCGAAATGGAGACGATCTTGGAAGTGGTGCGTCAGGCCGCAAGCGATTATATCGCGGTGAAAACCGAGGGGGTCAATCAATGAGCATGCGAAGTGGATCCGCGTGTCTCGTGTCCGCAGGCGTCGTTACGCCCATAGGCATCAATAATATTGGCCACGTGACACACTATACCCAGCGGCCAGTATGCCCACAAGGCGAACAAAACAACCGGCGCTATCCAAACCGCGCTTCTGCGATCGCCCTGCGCCCATTGCCCGAGTCCGGGAATCAGAATTGAATACGCCCATTTCATGTTTATAGGTTAATTATGCCCGACAAAGATGTCAACATTAAAATCATCACCACCAAGGATGGCTCCGGCGCTCAGGAGGCCAAGCAGGAAATAGACTCTCTGGTCGACTCCACCAATAAACATTCCCGGGCCAGCGAGAATGCCTCCCTCTCTAATCACCAGCTCGGGATGCGTCTCCACGGTGTCGCCCTCGCCGTCACCGGCGTGCGCTCCCTCGTCTCCGGCGCCGCCGATGCCGTCTCCGGCCTAACGACCGTCATTGGTGGTTTGCTCCGCGCATTCGGCGCGTCCGGTTGGGGCCGCCTGATCATCGTTTTCGCCTCCCTCATTGCGGGCGCTATAAAACTGTTCGAGGTTTTTCGCGGCGGGGAAAAGGATACCAAGGCTGTCGAAGCCCAAGCCAAACTCGCCGCCGATGCCTTCGAGAAAATCTCCCAGACCAACCTTGAGAATCTCACCAAATCAATCGCTGATCTCAATACTGCCCTCGCTCAAACTCTTTCCGCCAGTGACGCCGCATTCGAATCCCTCAAAGCCATGCGCGAGGCCGAACTTGCCGGCGAAACCGCCAAGATCAATAAAGCCGTTGCCTATGGCGAAATCACCCCTGAGGAAGGCGAGCGCCGCAAACTCATTCTCACTCGCGAAACCAAGACCGGCCTGCGCGAGAGTGAGGCCGCTACTCTCAAAAAACAGCAAGCCGAAATCGAAGCCACCGACCGTAAAAATCGCGAACAACTTCAAGCTCTCACCAGCGAGAAAGAACGTCGCGGAAAATTCTATTCCTCTTCTGAACGTGCCGCCTTAACTGCAGGCGTGGCCACTCCCGATGAAGTTACCACCGGCAACTTTGAAGAGGCCCAAAAACGCGCCGAGGCCGCCCTTAAAAAAGCTGAAAGCAAATTATTCTGGAACCAGGCTGCTGCCGAACCCGGACTCAGTTTCTACGAGACGTTATATAACAACCCGCTTGTCCCTAAAAAACTGTATAGCCCGCAAGCCGATCGACAAGCCCAAGCCGAAGTCGAGCGCCCCCAGCAAGAAGCGATCGCCAAGGCCCAAAAAGACCTCATCTTGCTGCAGAATCTCCAGCGCCAGGCTCAACTCAAAAAAGTGGCCGATGAAAAATTCAAGACCGCCACTCCCCAGCTCGAGCAAGAAATCGCCGCGAATGACGCTCTTTTCCGCAAAAAACAGACACGCCTGAATGTCCTGCCTCTCGAGCAGAAAGCGACCGATGAAGAATTCAGGGGCGCTCTCCAGTCAGTCAATACCAAGGAAACCCAACGCAAAAAAACCGAGGAACTCGCGCTCCAACGCGAAGTCCTCGAACGCGAATACCAGAAGGCGGAAGAAGCGAGGAACGTAGCCAAAGCGGGCCAGTTATCTAAAGCCATTGCCGCAGTTAAGGTGCAGGAATATGAAAACTCGATCATGGGAACCAAAGTCGAGCCTGCCATGCAAGCGGCGCGGAAGAAGAATATCGTCGAGCAACAGGCCGTTGCCTTTGAAAGATTCACCAACGAGCAGGATAAAAAATCCCTCGAAAAGCGCGCCGACCTCGCCCTCGATCAGCAACGTGCTGAAGAACAGGCCGCCCGCATTCAACTCCAGGCCGCCGAAAAAGTCGCCGGCGATAAGAAACTCCCCCCACGCCAGCGCGCGCAAGCAAAGCAAGACCTTTCCCTCGCTCAATCCCGCTTCGGCAAAGAATCTGCCGACGTTTCCCAGGCCGAAGCCATCGTCGGTAAAATCCGCGAAACCGTGGACCCGGCCGCTCTGGCCAACTTGATCCGTTCTATCGAATCTCTCGGAGCCAATGTCACCCAGGCCCTTAACCAGGCGGCCGCCGCCGTTAATAACGTCAATTCCCAGGTCTCCCAACAATCAAGCCAAATCAAAAACGGTGGTCTCCGCACCAAGTAGTTTTTGCAATCTCCAATCTGAAATCTTAAATTCCCATGAGCTGGCTTTTAACCTACAACGGTACCACCAAATCCTTCGCGGAATGGGGTCTCTCCAACCTCCGCCGCTCTCGCGTTTCCCAGGCCGAGGATACTGTCTCTTTCACCGCCCCCGGCCTCTACGATGCTGCCGAGCTTTTCCCCTACGGCTCAACCATAACCCTCTCTTATAAAAATGACTCGAGCGGCGCCGTCGCGCCGTGGTTCTACGGCCGTGTCGTCCAAGTCCCGCGTTCCGGCTCCGGTACGGAAGAGTCCATGGATTACGAACTCGCCGGTCCATGGTGGTTCTTGGATAACCTGGTATACCAGCAGATCTGGAGCGCCGGTATGCGCCCTCAACCGTACACGCTGGCCGAGGACGAAGTTAAACTCGGTGAGGAAACCATAGGCGAGACACCAGATGAGGTCGTCTATGACCTCATCGGCGTCTATAAATCCCGCGTCATACTCGGCCAGGATCCTGCTGGCGACCCGCGCTCCTCCGGCGAGGTCATTACCGATGTCATTAATTACGCAATTGCCTCCGGTGCCCCGATTCAGCTCGATCCCGAGGATCCTATAGAACCCGATCTTGAAATCCCATTCGATGAACAGCAGGATATTACCTGCGCCGAAGCCATCCGGCGCATGCTCCGCTGGTCCCCTGATGCCGTCACATGGTTCGATTATTCCACCACGCCTTATCCCACTTTTCACTGTGCCCGGCGGTCTGCGTTGGAATCGCTTTCCCTTGCTCTTCAACCAAGCTCCGGCTCTCAAATCTCAAATAATCAAATCTCCAATCTTCAGGTTATACCTCGTTCTGACCTCATCGTGCCCGCCGTTGTCCTCAAGTTCGAGCAAACCAATACCATCGATGGTACCGAGTATGAATCAATCGTCATCGATAAATTCCCTCTCGCCGCCACCGGCCGCGAATTCGCCGCTCTGACTGCCACCCTCCAACTCGCTGGCTTCCAGGCCAATTATGTCACTCAGAAAGTCGTGTCAACGTTAATTCCCCTCATCGAGGATTCCTTCTGGACGGCTCATGATCCTACCTATCTAACCACTGGCACTCAGGTCTCAGCCGTTATTGGATCGTCTATAAAGTCTGCCACCCCTTACGACTACGAATTAAAGGAAGGCCAGATCCAGGATTGGATGACCGGTAAACATGCGCGGGAGGTCACTTACACCGCCCAGGTTCGCACCACCACGTTTGATACCGACTTAACAACAAAACTGAAAGAAGAAATTCGATCTGTTTCTTGCACCATCATCACCACCGATGCGGTCTCGAATACCTATACCCAACTGGCCAGCTTGGTCACCGGCGAATCAATCCCCGTCGGTCTCGCTAAAGCCCTTTATGATAGTCTTCATCCCCTGCAGTATGAAGGTTCCGTTACCCTGACCGAAGAGGAATGCTGTTCCACTGTAGCAACGGCTCTGCGAGCCGCTTCCGGCTTTGTCCTCAACCTCACCGGCGGCCTTACTTCCTGGGAAACCATGAACGCCCTGATTCAGAAGGTAGATGAGGATGTGGATTCCGGCCGTACCACGATCTCCTTCGGCCCGGCCGAACAGCTTTCCCCCCAGGACCTGGTCGAGCGACTCCGCGCCAATCGTGGCCGTGGTGTGGCATTCAGTTTTATCAAGCGCACCACTGGCGAATCATCATCCGGCTCCGCCACCGTGGCCTTAAGCGGCCCAACCCCACTCTTGAACACTGCCGGCGCCTCCGGCCAAACTAAACTCCTGGTCGTAACCAACAACACTCAGAAGATCACCCTCGACCCCGCCCAGATCGCCGCCCTCACCTCCGCCGTCAACGAACTGAAAATCCGGAAGGTATCCGTTTGCGACAGTGAAACTGGCACGGTCAGATATATGCTCACCATCGCAAGTGAGGTGTTCGACGAATGAGTATAATCCTTGGCCCAGTTATTCCGCCGGCCGGCGCATCCATCGAGGTGGAATTCCACTTTGGCGGGGAAGATGGACACTGCTGCGATAGCGCCCAATTTGACTGGTACCTGAACGATATCTTCGTTGCATTCCTGGATTTCAATAATGCCAGTCCGCCGCATAACTGCGAGACGATTTATCAAGGCCCATTCAACATAGTTCTGGAAGACTACAACACTGACCCCTGCGGCTTCCTGAAGTTTTCCTTCGTCTGTAAATCGAATGGCGGGACGTATTGCCACGAAGGTGCGAAGATTGACATCACCCAGCCCGATGGCACGATCAAAACCCGATACCTGAGCACTTCCACCCCGACCGTCCTCTGGATCTGCGAGCTATTAACCGGTTACTCATCTCCACCATGAAAACACTTCTTTTGACCGAGTTATACTCCTATTCCCCGCATCGCCCGGCTGGGTATGCCGAGGACGTCATTTCGTATGGGAAAGTTGATGGCAACCGCTTGATACTCTCGGATGAGGCCTACAAGCAACTGACAGCCAAATATGCCCCTTCTGGCGAGGTGCCGGAAACGGTACTGTCGAAGGAGCGCAGAGAAATCTGCGAAGCCTGTGACCAGGCTAAAGACCAAGCCTTTGTCTGCCGTCTATTTGAAGGCTGCTGTTTTGGCCAGTGGCGCACCCAATTAACGAGCCAATGTCCTGCCATTCCGCCCAAATGGCCGGCTATAACCGCCTCAAAACCGCCTCCGCACGGCCCATGAAAGACCATTTCAGCCCGCCTGCAAACCGGCCCCAAGAAGCCTTTCCGCTTGCCTTCCTCGCCGCCTCCCGCTACCCTCATTATCAAACCATTTGTCATTTCTTATCGAATCGCGCGTCAAAATACACTCTCATTCCGTCAGTTCCTTCTCGATTTCCTCGATGGAGGGCAAGCTCCCCTTAAGTTCCTTCGGCAGGGATTTCACGAGCTTGGTTTCCCATGAGGCTACCCCGATGGGTTTCTTCAAGTCGCGCAAGGCGTATTCGACAATTAATTTCTTCTTGGATCGGCAAAGGAGCAGGCCGATCGTCGGCTTGTCGTCCGGCTGGCGCATGAGGTCGTCAACGGCGGAGAGATACAGGTTCAGTTGGCCGACAAACGAAGGGTCGAAAGGAACCGCCTTGAGCTCTACAACGATATAGCATCGTAATTTGACATGGTAAAATAGCAGATCGAGATAGAAGTCCTGTGACTCGACTTCCAAATGCACCTGCTGACCCATGAAGGCAAACCCCGCCCCCATTTCCAGAAGGAAGCGGTGAATATGATTAACCAGGGTCTGCTCCACCTCCCGCTCGCGGCGTGGATCGGCCGTGCCGATGAAATCGAACAGATAAGGGTCTTTGAAGACTTGCGCCGCCATGTCGGAGTCGGCCGGGGGTAGAACCGCCGGAAAATTGCTGATAGCTTTGCCCTGGCGCTCATGCGCCGCGCCTTCAATTTGCATCGCCAGGATATTTCGGCTCCAACCGTTCCGAATGGTCTGGTGGATATACCATTCCCGATCGGTCGGTTCCTGAATCCGGTCGAGCAGCAGGCAGTTGTGGAACCAGGGAATTTGTGCAGCAAGCTGCTGCACAATTGCCCGTTCAGGCCATGCGGCGGCGAACGCTCGCATGTATTTGAGGTTCCGAGGCGACAACCCCTGCATATCCGGGAATGTCTGCCTCAGGTCTGCGGATAGCCGGTCAATCACCCTGGCACCCCATCCTTCGGTTGCCTGGCGTTGCAGAATGGTTTGACCGATGTCCCAATAGAGCAGAACCATTCCTGCATTCGCCGCCATGACTACACGCAGTCGTTCGCCGGTTATGCGCTGCTTCAACTCGCGCAAGGTGGCGGCATAGTCGCCGGGCAATTCAGCCCTGGATGGCGCAGCCGTAAATCGGGCTTCTTCGCGGGCGCATCCTTTAGATAAGCGCTTCTGTGTCATGTTCGTTTTCCATATGTGGTTCGGGCTGCGGCCACCACCGCGTTTTTTCGGCCATGCGCCGACTCGAAGACCACCTTGACCTCGGCATCGAGCGCCTGGGCCACACGGCGCAACAACTCCGGTTTGACTTCAACACGCATCGGCTCAGACTCCAGCAACATTCATTTAATGCAAATAATGTATCATCGAAACGGTTGCCTTTGCGAGCCACAAAGAGAGGAGAACGGGCAGGCTTGTCAAAGAAGCAACGCCAGGCACCTTAATGAATCCCTTGGCCTTGCCGCGGAAAACAAAGAATCACACCAGGATTCTCGGACTGACACCTTCTCCCTACCTTTTCCCTTATGTCTTTGATGGTTTTCATGGCATATTCCGCGCCGCCTATCGCGCCAAAATGGCGCGCGGCATGTTTCCAACCTGTAGTTGCTTGCGTTTCCTGCCATTCTGGCAGGCTAAATGGCAGGATTCTGGTTCGTGATCTCCGGTTCGCCGGGAGTCCTGCCATTTTGGCATAGGAATTGGCGGGATGGGAAATGAAGTTCATGGGCGCAGGATTCTGTATTCAGTTGCCCGGCCTGAACCGATCTTTTCCAACAATCCCAATTCCTGAAACCCGCGGAGATGGTTCATAGCCGTCCGGTATGGAAGTTTCAGAGCCTCAGCATACTCGATAGAGGTCATAGTCTCCTTGGTCGCTATCCATTGCCAGCCTTTTTGCTCCGACTTGCTAAGGGACTTGAGCACATCCTGATCAAGCGTCGTCGCGGCCGCTTCGGCCGAGCGATAGAGCGTTAATACAAGATACGGGGCAATCCAGGTGTACTTCGGCAATGGCAATCGAAGTTCCTGCGCCCGGTCGCGTAGCGAACCGAGGCCCAGCCCTTGCTCTTCCGCCATGCCTATGCGTGCAAAGACAAAGTGCAATTCCGGATTCCGGCTCAACATGGGCGCGGTGAAGGACTGAAGTTGCTCGACGGTGATCGGTGGCGGGGGTTTACCGGGACTTTTCACTGTAATCGTGTCTTTTGTTACGACGAGTTGGCACTTGCCGCCTTTAATGTCGTAGTCGCGGTGGATGAGCGCGTTAACCACGGCCTCTCGCACCATCTCGAACGGCAACGCCGGTCGTTCTTCCCGGCGCATCTTGCTGCGGTCAACAACATTGGGAAGTTTGTCCTTGAGCCATTTTTCCAACAGATCGGGAATCATGACTGCCGGCTCGTCAAACTCCTTGCGCTCCTGCTCTCCGTTGGGATAGTGGATGGCCGCAAGAAGTCCTGCCTGACGCATGGCTCTGCGCGGTTCCTTGCCGAACAGCAAGATGCCAAAACCTGTAGGGAGCAAGCGGCCTTTATCTTCTTTCAACAGGCCCTGTTGCAGGAGACGCCGGTTGAACTCGCTGGCACCAACGACTTCCGCGATCTTGGCGCGCTCCCGATAAATCGCCAATGCCTCGTCGGAAAAATCCGCCAAAACAGCCGCTGGCAGTTTGTTCTCAAGGTCGGAAAGGATAATTCCAACCGGCCCCTTCTTCGCCTCGGCCGCTCGTTCATTTGCTTGCGCCAGAAAATCCTTGTTTTCCTTCTCAATGACCTCTTGCAGGTCGCGGTCGAACATGTGCACCTTGATGCCGTTCTGCTCCAAGTGTGCGACGCCTTTCCGGGCAATCTTGGGATCGGGATCCTGGATGCCGATCCAAACTTCCTTGATTCGGGCGAGACAAATGCGCTCCGCACAGTCCACTTTCGGATCGCGACGTGCACCGGGAGCGCAGGGCTCCAGGGTGGCGAACAAGGTAGATCCATCCAGTTTATTGCCCCGATTCTTCCGTTCCAGCAGCGTGAACTCGGCATGATCCCCATGCCGCAACTCGCCCCGGCAGGCCGTCTCCACTGTCCCGTCCGGCTTGACCAGCACCGCTCCCACCTTTGGGCTCGCCTTGCCGTCAGCCCGCGGCTCGGGCACGGACTGGCGCATGACCTCAACGGCCATTTCCATCAGTTCACGGTTGTTGAGTTTGTTCTTCATGCCAATTAGACTTTCTCCACCAGATCAAGGGTTTCGCCGTGATGCGGGCAGTTGCGGAATGCGGCCGGCCATTTCATCGGTGGCAAAGCCGGCGCGGTCGCGCGCTCAACGCAATAACGCCGGCTTGATTTCAACACGCATCGGCTCAGACTCCCGCAACATTCATTTAATGCAAATAATGTACCATCGAAACGGTTGCCCTTACGAGCCAGAAAGAGAGGAGAACGGGCAAGCTTGTCAAAGAAGCAACGCCAGGCACCTTAATGAATCCCTTGGCCTTGCCGCGAAAAACAAAGAATCACACCAAGATTCTCGGATTGACACCTTTCGCCGAGACGGCGACCAGTTCCTCGTCGGTCAGGGCGGCCGCGCCCTGGTCCCGCATTTTTTCGCGCGGGCGACTGTGCTTAGGCATGTCCTTGATGGTTTTCATGGCATACTCAGCGCGCCTATCGCGCCAAAATGGCGCGATAAATGGCACGATAACCGCTTTGACGGACAACAATCCACGCTAGCCATGCGCCGCCATCTCGTCCGCCAATGCAATCGAGAAGCTCTCTGCTTCACGCTCCTTGACAAACTCCTTCTCGCCGGGCATGTTGTTTAGGATGTTTTCCGCTTTGGCATAAGCCGGCTGAAGTTTCTCCAACGATGGTTCTCCCAACAGGATGTGCAGCTTAAACTTGTCGGGTGAATCCTGAAGTGTCATAACGCGCCCCAACCACCGGTTGGCCTTGTCCAGAATGCTATCAGCCTCAAGCAAATCGAAAGACACGGGTTCATATACATGCCATCTCTTATTTTTCCAGGAGTGTTCAAACTCATAGTCGTAGTTTTGAGCAATGATCCGCTTGGACTGCAAACGGGCAAGCACGTGTCGAGTCTCCAGTTCTTTCTTAAACACCCGCCACACATCGCCATCCTCGCGGGTAGGACGTTGCGCCCGTCCTTCGTAGCGCTCAACCATCATAACGAACAGGTCCTCCAACGTCTTCGCTGGGTTCTCGGTCTGCCCGCCACCTGCCTCGGACCATTGGAGCGAACTATCGTCCTGGGGTAATATGCCTTTGGCAATCTGTAGAATATCGGACGGCATTCCGTTCAGTGGAAGTTCGTTGCACAATTTATCCCCGAGTTCCTCAAAGCGCGCCTCGATGTAGCGCATCAGTCCCCGGAAGTAGTCACCATCAATTTCGCCAAACATCTTGCCGACTCGGCCGTATCGTGTGTTGCACAGGCCGCCCAGAAACTTGGCGCCTGGCGCATATAGCGCCACGCCGATATTGACGAACTCGCCAGTCACCACATCGTGCATATATCGCAGTATCACAAATGAATAGGCTGTCTTCATATCAGCACCTCCGTTATTTTTTGAAATAGCATTTTGCGGTTGTTCCTTGCCTGCTTGAGATATTCCTGAATCCGCTTCGCGGTATTCCCGCTATCTTTCCGCCAGTCATCAGGTAATGCGTCCACATACATGCCAAGCCGCCTATCGTCAATGGCTTCCAATGCGCCTAACATTCGATCCCACGACAGGTCGCGGCCTTTCAACCCATCGTAAAATATATGGTTCTTTGTGAAGCCTATGCCTTTCCCGTCCCAAGGATATTCATCTGGCATAAGATTGTAAAGGAACGAGAACGCCATTTCGTGGTCAAATATGACCAATTCATCGCCTTTGCGCAATAGGTTTGGTTTGTCTTTGCGCCGGTCGGGATTCTGGATCAACAGGTCGAATGCAAAAATCTCGGAAGCATCCTGCAATAAGGACGATGGAATGCTTCTTTCTTGTGGCCATGTCGTGTAGCCCGCGCCTAAATGCTGGGTGCCGAAATTAAGTCCCGGGCTATTCCGAAATCGCTCGGCCAACTCCGGGTCCGTAATCCCGTTATGAAAATCCGCGGCAACATCGATCAGAAAAGGCGTGGGGATATTTATATCCAAATCACGGGCGACAAGCGATGCCAATAATTCACATATAAGCCCGGTTCGTGAACTTTCCTTACCAGCGTAGAGCTTAACCACTGTTTCCACCTGAGTGCCGTTGTCACCTTCACAAAGCATGAGGCATGGACACGTACGCCCCCATTTCAACGCTTTCAAAAATGTCACGGCTTTAACTTTTGCCACCATGCTATCAATCCCCAATCAGCAATCCGCAATCGTTAATTTCCCGTCGCTCCCCATACCTCCGCCAGCTTGCCCTTGATTTTCGCCTCCATCCGCGCGATCAACTCCCGGTTTGCCTCCACCATCTTCCGTTCCGCCTCCAATTCCGCCACGATCCGGCGCTGAATGGAGAGAGGTGGGAGGGGGATGGGATAGTTCTCGACAACCGATCGAGGAACACGTTGGAGTCCACCCGTCCCTGTCATTTTGGGCGTAGCCCAAGTATGGAACGCAGCACTGGTTAGGCACATGAACACCCATTCGGACAATATCTTTTGGGCGGCCGTATGACATAAAACTCGCTCGACCCGAACCCGATGCCATTATGCAGCCGACGCGCAATGCCCGCCTTGCCGTTCTCGAAGCATGGTGTCACCTTGGCGATTAGGACATCGCCATCCTTAAAATACGTGTAACTGGTCGTCACATCGTCCAAACGCTTCCTCTGTTTTGCCTCGAAGTACATCGCGTGCTCGCCGATGTCCGACATCGGAATGAACGACACTGCCGTAGATCCTTTGAGATTATCAATTTCGGCTTTCTTCGGGTTGAGAACGCATGAGTCTGCCACCGTCACCACCGGCCACTGCGGATCAATCCGGATGGTGGGTTTGTAGGAAGCGAAGATTTGGCGGGCGCCTTCGATGATCTTCCGATACCCCTCCAACTCCGCCACGATCCGCTCCTGCTCCGCCAGCGGCGGCAGGGGGATTTCCTTCAAATAGACTTCGTTTCTATTCAACCCAGGAACCCCTGCACCATCTCTCAACGATGTCATATTCATGCCAGCCAATAGGTAGTAGAGAAACCTGAGATTAGTTTTCTTGCGTTCCTTGAGTCTCACATAATATGTCGTGTCAATAGGGATACAGTCTTGTTCAATCCAGTTTACTTCACCGGCTGATCCTTTTCGCCCAACAACAATAACAGGACCGGGGACTGATGCCTTTTCATGCCATCCTGTGATTCCGTTTGAGCCAACTACGGGAAATGGTCCTGGCCGCCGAGCCCTTTCTGGCAGACTATAGCCATATTCCAGCGAACAAATATCTTGAAGCCTTACCATTGGCCATTTGCCGGTGTGGCGCACGGCGGCGTGGCGGTAGCGATCGCCGGACAACCCGACATCCGGCGATTCCAGGATGCGCTTGCGGGAAACGGTTAGCGCCAGTTCCCCTTCTTGCGCCTTCTGCGCCTTTTTGTGGCCATTCAGAATTTTGAATGCCTCCGCCAACTGGCTGCCCTCATTCGGCCTTCTTTGCGCCCCCAAATCGAAGCCGTCGTTTGCTATCTTCACGAAGATGACGTCATTCGTGCGCTTGGCAAGGTTCCGGTCAAGGAACAGGATACTGGTCTTGACACCGCTGTAAGGATTGAATACGCCGGCAGGCAGGCTGACCACGGCCCAGAGATAGTTTTCGACCAGCATCTTGCGCAGAGCCTTGTAGGCGTTCTGGCTCTGGAAGATGATACCCTCGGGCACGATGATGCCGGCGCGACCGCCGGGGTTCAGGTGCTCGGCGATGTAGTCCACGAACAGCACTTCGCTGCGCTTGGCCTGGATCGAAAACCGATTGTGCGGCCGGATGCCGCCTTTGGGCGACATGAAGGGTGGATTGGCCAGAATCACGTCGCAACGCTCATCCCAGCGCTGTTCGCTGGTGAGCGTATCGTATTCGTGGATGACCGGGCTCGGAAACCCATGCAGGTAGAGATTCACGCGCGAAAGCCGCACCATGTCGGGGGCGATATCGTAGCCCCGGAAATTCGTCATCATCCGAGCGCGCTCATCCGGAGTCAAATCGCCAGAGGCGACACCCTCATCCTCGCCCCCTCTCCCCGTGGGAGAGGGCTGGGGTGAGGGTTTTGAGGAGCAACTCCTCAAAATATGCTTGTAGGCCGAAATCAGGAACCCGGCCGTGCCGCAGGCGGGGTCCAGGACGGTTTCGTTTTTTTTCGGATCCACGACGGCGACGATAAAATCGATGATGTGGCGCGGAGTACGGAACTGGCCGGCGTCGCCCTGGGTGCCGAGGACGGAAAGCAGGTATTCGAACGCGTCGCCAAGCCGTTCGCTGTGCTCGTAAGTGAAGCCGTTAATCTCTTTCAGGAAGAGGTTAAGGGTTTCGGGATCGCGGTACGGCAGGAAGACGCCCTTGAAGATGTCCCGGAACAACTGGGGCGTGTTCTTGTTGACGTTCATCTTCTCTATGCCTTCGGCATACAGAAGCAGGCGCTCATGGCCACCAAATCGTTTGTCGAGCAGTTGCGCCCAGCGGTATTTCTTGAAGTCGCCGGTGAAGAACGTCGCCTTGCCGCCGAGTTCCTCCGATTGGCGGTCCATGTCGTCCATGAACTTGTAGATCAGCGCGATGGTGATTTGCTCCACCTGCGATTTCGGGTCCGGCACCTTGCCTACCAGAATATCGCGCGCGGAGTCTATGCGGGCCTTGGTTTCGGAATCAAGCATGGTGACGCCGGCCTTTTCCGTTGACTCGATACACAGCCGATTTCTCGCGCACGCGAAATCCGATCTGCTTGTGCGGGGGATCGGGCGGCGACATGAGTTGACGAATCGCATCAAACACGATGCGGAATTGTGCGTCGGATTTCTTCTCCAATTCCTCCAGTTTGCGGGCAAGGTCGGCGTGAGTGGACAGCAACACCCGTAATTGCACAAAAGCCCGCATGATGGCAATGTTGACCTGAATAGCGCGCGAACCGTTCAGAACGCTCGAGAGCATCGCAACACCCTGCTCCGTGAAGGCCATGGGGGCATACCGGAGCCCCATGCGGTCGGAATTGGAGATGCCAAAATGGCATCTCCAATCCGCAATCTCCTGCGCATTAAGCACAAACATGAAGTCGTCGGGGAACCTTTCGGCGTTTCTACGAACCGCCCGCTTTAGCGCGCCGGTTGGCACTTCGTACAGCGCAGCCAGATCCCGGTCGAGCAGCACTTTCTGGCCGCGGATCACGTAGATCGCCTTCTGAATCCGTTCTGCCGGTACGATGGCGTTCGTCACGATGTCCTCCTATGCCGCAAATTGGTTCAGCGACACGTAATCCTTCACGTATTCAGGAATGATGTCCCGCCAACCGTTCAGCGCCTTGATGTCGCCGATGGAAACCTTGGGATTGTCGGCCAGTTTGCTGAACTCGCGGGCGTCCACGATCGCCCGGACGACGCCGTCCGTCAGGTACGCCTTGAAAAACTGACGGATGACCGGCATATGCGCGGCATCGGGCTTATGGATGGAAACGAACTTGGCCAGTTCTTCTTCAAGCAATTCGTCCCTGGTCTTGAAGCCATCGATCTCGCCGAAGGCTTTGGCCAATATCTCGCGCAGCGTGATCCGCCGGTCGGCCTGCACGGCCTTGCGCAATCTATCGAGGTTGAAAAAGTCCTCCGGCTTGTTGAACAGCGTGGCGATGACGACTTCCTCCGCGCCCTTGATGTCGCCGCGCTCATACCGCTCGCGCACCTCGGGCGCGGCCTTGACTTGATCCTCGAACTTTTCGAAGAATTTGCGGTCTATCTTCATGCCATAGACGGGCACGGGTGTTTCAACGATCGTCTTGAGCGGGTCCGGGTTCACATTGGTGAAGTCCTTATCGGTCCCGCCGCCACCGCCTCCACCGCCACCCCCGTCGGCTCCCATGACAGGCGGCAACACGATAACCTCGTCGTAATTGAATTTATTCTCGAAATATTCGCAGACGGCGAAGAAGTCGAAGAGTTTAAACTTCTTCTTCTCCTTAATGTGTTCCTCGATGCGGCCGTCTTCCTTTTCGGTGTAGCGGAAGGTATATTTGCGCGTTCCCCGCCCCTTGATCTGGATGAAGTCCGTCGGCGAGAAAATCGGACGGAGCAGAACGACGTTGAGCAGGTCTTCACAATCGTAGCCGGTGGTCATCATGCCGACGGTGACACAAATCCGGGTCTTGGCGCTGATGTAGCCATCCAGGAACCGGGTATGCCCATTGAGGTTGTTGTTGGCAAAACTGGCGGCCATCTGCTGGGCGTCCGGCACGAGGGACGTCACCTGGACGGCAAAGTCGGAGTTGTACTTGCCGGGATACAGCACCTGCGCCATCTCGTTCAACGTCTGAACGATTCGCGTCGCGTGATCCTGCCGGACACAAAAGACGATCGTTTTGCCGATCTCGCCGCTCAAGGGATCGCGGAGGGCGTTTTTGAGAAATGTCTCGCAGAAAACGCGGTTCGTCTCGTCGGAGAAGAATTTTTTCTCGAAGTCCTTGCCGAAGAAGGTCTGCTCGACCATTTCACCGTCCTCGTTCTCCCGCATGACGGAATAACCTTCTTCGGCCAGCAATTCCGTGGTGATTTCCGTCCGCGCGTCCACGACCACCGGATTCAACAGATAGCCTTCGCGGACGCCTTCAATGAGGCTGTAGCGGAAGGTTGGCGCGCCGGATTCGCACCCGAACGTCTTGTAGGTATCCAGCAACTGGCGGCGTTCCCACTCGCGCGGATCGCGCGCGCTGATCCGGGCCGGATCGATCTTCTTAAGGTAGTCCTTGGGGGTCGCGGTCAGCCCGAGTTTGTAGCCGATGAAGTATTCGAAGACGGCCCGGCTGTTTCCGCCAATGGAACGGTGTGCTTCGTCGGAAATCAGCAAGTCGAAATCGATCGGCGAGAACAGCCGCCGATACTTGTTGTTGAACTGCAGGCTTTGCACCGTGGAAACGACGATCTCCGCCTTACGCCAGTCGTCCCGGTTTTCCTTGTAGATGACGGTGTGGAAGTCATTCTTGAGCAGCCGGACAAAGGCCTTCCATGCCTGGGTTTCGAGTTCAAGACGGTCCACGAGAAAAAGTGCCCGCTTGGCGTTGACGGTCCGCATGAAAAGTTTGATGACGGCGGCGGCAGTCAGGGTCTTGCCGGTGCCCGTTGCCATTTCGAACAGGAACCGCGTCTGGCCCTTGCACACGGCAGCTTGCAATGCCGCTACAGCGCCGAGTTGGTATGGGCGCAGAAATTTCAGTTCCGCGTCTTTGATAAAGGCATCGCGCTGACCGGCATCGCTCCACCGGGGATCGTTGCGGTAGTTTGGATTCTGAGTAACGGCGACATAATCCGCCTCGATTATTTCTCCGACCAGTGTGTCGGGATTAGGTTTGAAGGCGTGGAAATGGCCGAAGGATTCAGGTTTCGGATACTCCGTGATCAGAGCCGGGTTGCCTTGCTCTAAATCCCAGAAATAGTGAAGGTTCCCATTGGACAAAATGACAAACCGGACATTCTGGGAATGGGCATACTTCCGTGCCTGTTCCTTGCCGACAAGGGGGTCATATTTCTCGGACTTCGCCTCCAAAACGGCCATGGGAAACCCGCGTTCATCCAGCAGAAGATAATCGACAAACCCGTTGGCAGTCTTCTCAAAGTCCACGCCGAAGGCGTCGAGAGCCTTTTTCTTCAGTTTTATGTTGGCTTCAAGCGCGATGTTGGCGGGGCCGTTCTCGTCGTCAAAGAACCGCCAACCTGACTTTCGGAGGAGGTCGTTGATTAGAATCCTTGCTTTGGCCTCTTTCTGCATATCCGGGCATCATATCTTAATATGATCGGACATTCAATCCTGCCGTTGGCCAATGGCGGGCTGCGTCATCCATGCCAAAACCAGCGGCGTCGCAGAGTTCCGCCCTCCAATATCGTAAAAATATTGGCCTTCATGGAGGGGCGGCGCGCGCCGTCAGGGCAAGGGAAATTTGTCGGTCAGGGCGATGACCTGTTTCTTGATGGCAGCGAGCGCGTCGGCATTGGCGATGTTGCGCAAGCCTTGCACGATCCAGCCGGCGATCAATTTCATTTCCGGCGCCTGCATCCCCCGGGTGGTGACGGCCGGCGTTCCGATGCGAATGCCCGAGGTGACGAAAGGACTCTTCGTATCGAAAGGAATCATGTTCTTATTGACCGTTATGCCGGCTTTGTCCAGGGCCGTGGCGGCGTCCTTGCCGGTTACATTCAGGGAGCTGAGGTCCACCAGCATCAGGTGGTTGTCGGTGCCGCCGGAGACGATGCGCAGCCCCTCCGCTTTCAGGGATTCGGAGAGTGTCTGGGCGTTGCGCACGACCTGCTCCTGGTAGCCTTTGAACGCGGGCTGGAGGGCCTCGTGGAAACAAACGGCCTTGGCCGCGATAATGTGCATGAGCGGACCGCCTTGCAGGCCCGGAAAAACCTGATGGTCAATGTCCTGGGCAAAGCGCGCCTGGCATAAAATGACCCCGCCCCGCGGTCCGCGCAGGGTTTTATGGGTTGTGGTGGTCACAAATTCGGCGTGGGGCACCGGGCTGGGATGATTCCCGGAGACCACCAGGCCGGCGATGTGCGCCATGTCCACCATCAGGTAGGCGGAGACGCTGTCGGCGATTTTGCGGAACCGCTTGAAATCAATGATCCGCGGATAGGCGCTGGCGCCGGCAACGATCAGCTTGGGCTGATGCTTTTTGGCCAGGGCGGCGATGGCGTCGTAATCCAATTGTTCCGTCTCGCGGCTGACGCCGTAGTGCATCACGTTAAACAGCCGGCCGGACACGTTGGTCTTCATGCCGTGGGTCAGGTGCCCGCCCGCGCAGGGGTCCATGGCCAGGATGCGGTCGCCCGGCTGGAGCGTCGTCAGATACACCGCCAGGTTGGCGGAACTGCCGCAGTGGGGCTGGACGTTGACGTGCTCGGCGCCGAACAGCTGCTTGGCGCGGTCAATGGCCAGGCGCTCGGCCTCGTCCACGAATTTACAGCCATTATACCAGCGCTTGCCGGGATAGCCTTCCGCATACTTGTTGGTCAGCAATGAACCGGCGGCTTCCTGGATGGACTGGCTGACGTAATTTTCGGAGGCAATGAGTTCCAGGTTTTCACTTTGCCGCGAGGCTTCGTTGCGCAGAACGGCGTAAATTTCGGGGTCGTTCTCGTAGACGTCAATCGGGTCCACAGTGTTGCAGGAATATTGCTGGATTTTGCGCACGCGCCGGAGATGGCGCTCGCCGCCGTCGAAATCCTCGCTCAACCAGGCGGTCAGGATCGCCTTGGCCTCGGCAAGGCTGACCAGTTCGCCGCCCAGGGCCAGCACGTTGGCGTTGTTATGGGCCCGGGCCATCTTGGCCATGCGGGGGTTCATGCAGAGGGCGGCGCGCACGCGCGGAAATTTATTGGCCACAATGCTTACACCAATGCCGGTAGTGCAAATCACGATGCCCTGGTCCACCAGGCCCTGGGAAACTTTGGCCGCGACAAGCGCGGCTACATCCGGGTAGTCCACCGAGTCTTTGTTGAAACAGCCGACATCCTCGACTTGGACCGATTGCCCCTTCAGGAATTCCTGGAGGGCTTCCTTCATCTCAAAGCCGCCGTGATCGGCGCCAATGGCAATTTTCATGGTCGTATCCTGCCTTCATCTTGTTGGCCGACATAGGACTTAAGGTACAAGATCAAGTCCAGAAGGGCCGACTCGATTTCTTCGCGTATCGTCCGGTACAGTTCAATGGTTCCGCCAAGCGGGTCCGGGATGTCGCCGCCGCGACACCCGGGATCAAATGATTTCAGCAGGTAGACCCGATCCTGGGCTTCCGGGAACCGGCGCTTAAGTTCCGCCGCATGCGCTGAAGTCATTACCACAATCAGGGTGGCGGCGTCAATGATATCTTTGGTCACGGCCCGGCTACGGTGCGGCGTCAAATCAATGCCTTGTTCCCGCATAACCTCAACGGCCGGCAGGCTGGCCGCCATCCCGTTGCCGGTGTAAAGCCCCGCGGAACTTACTTGCCAGCCGGCATGCGCTCCCAGGCGGCGCCGCAGGAGATATTCCGCCATGGGGCTCCGGCAGATATTGCCGGTGCAGATAAACAGGACGTGTGGTTTATGACGAGGCATGGCGGTGAGGCTCGTTTTTTGATTTGTTGAATTAGGCCAAAGGCGGCAACTATAAATTCTGGATTCCCGATCAGGTCGGGAATGACAAACAATGTCCATCCATTCTGTCATTCCCGCGAAAGCGGGAATCCACTCCAAACTTTGAAATTCAACATTAAATTAGGTCCACCTCCGAGCGACTTAAACCGGATTCCTCTCGCACAGAGACGCCGCAATCCCGGCAATCTCCGCGCTCGGAACAGCGCCTTCCCTTAAAACGTCATATCGGCCCGGCCAGATTTTAATCACCGTGCTCGGCATGCCGCCGGGTGCGGGACCGGCATCCACCGCCAGTTCAACCGCAGAGCCCAGCGCCGCAATGGCCGCGGCGGCCGTCAGCGCCGGCGCCCCGCCACTTATATTGGCGCTGGTTACGCGCAACACGCCTCTCACCGCCTTGAGGATCGCCAGCATTACCGGATGATCAGGAACGCGAAAGCCTTCCCAAGAATTGCCGGTCCTGAGCACCATGGTCAACGCGCCGGGCCAGTAACGATCGGCCAGCGCGCGCCCGAATACTCCCAGTTCACCCTGGCAAGCCTCCACCTGACAGCGATCGGCGGCCAGCAAGGCAATTGGTTTGTTATCCGGCCGGCGCTTGGCCCGGAAAAGACGCTCCTCGGCACCGGGCGCAGCCGGGGCAGCGGCCACGCCATACACGGTATCGGTGGGCAGAATAACCAGGCCGCCACGGCGCAACGTTGAAACCACCTCGCCCAGTCCCGACTCTCCAAGAGGTCGGGGCGCATCAGGACGCTCGGAGACCGGCCATGAGATTATACGGGGAGATTTCAACGCACCTTAAAGTCCAGCGCTTTGAGGCCAAGCAGAATGTCCGTGGCCCGCCGCAGGATCACGTCGCCATCAACGCGCTTAATGAGGGCCCGATCCTGGCGTTCCTGCTCGGAAAGACCCGCGAAGACGTCGGGCTCTTCGTCTATGAAATCGCTTTTCCGGATGGCCTCTGCATTCGTGGGCGCCACGCGCACATGGGGCGTGACACCTTTCTGGTAATAGACGGGGCCCTTGTTCAACTCGATCCGCTGCGTAGCGATGTAAAGCACTCGGTCGTTGGAAAGCGGAATGACCTCGCGCACCCGGTCGTCGCCGCAGGTCGGCGTGCCGATCAGCATGGCGCCCTTGCAGACGCTCAGCAGTCCGGCCAGGACTTCGGCAGCGCCGGAGGTGTCCTGGTCAACCAACACCATTACCGGCTTATCCATCGGCCGGCCGGCCTTGGCCTGGTAGACGGCCACGGCGGTATTGTGGCCATCCCGCAGGATGAACAGCGTGTCGCCGGCACGCGCAAACAGACTGCCGATTTCGACGACCGATTCCAGATCCATCCCGTCAGCTCCGCGAATATCCAAGATCGCACCGAAGCAATTTGTGCCCCGCCAGGCATTGAGTTGCTCCACAATAACGGCGCCCGAATTCGTGTATAGGCCATTTACCTTCAGATAGCCGATTCCCTGGGGCCAGGTTTCCGTCGTGCCCGTGACCGGCGTTTGGATGGCCAAACGCTTCAGTTTGACCACGCGTGTTTCCGTGGTTTTTTCGTCGGCGCGGATCGTAAGCGCCAGCGCCTGGTCCTTGCCGCCGCGCAGAAGCCGGGCGACCGTTTCCATTGACATGCCTTCCGTATTTTGGTCGTCGATTTTAACAATCATATTGGTCGCGCACAGGCCGGCCGTCGCCGCAGGGCCATTGCTGACGACCTCCATGATCTGGGGCCATTTATCCTTGATCCGGAATTTGCATCCGATTCCATAAAAAAGTCCTTTTTCCTCGTCCTGCCGCCGACCGGCCTCTTCCTTTGTGAGGATGGCGCCGCCTTCCGGATCGATGGCCTCGACGACCGCATTTAAAACATTGCTTTTCAGGGTCCCGGCTTCATAAACCACGCGACGGTCTTCCAGGATGGCGCCGATTTCGGAGACACCGTTCATCATATCGCGCACGGAGGCCGACCGCGCCGCAGGCGTGGCTTTGTCCGCCGTGGCCGATTTGTCTATTGCAGTTGATTTCTGTTCCGCGTGGACCCCCAACACGAACACCATCAGGAGCGCGGCAGCAAGAATGGATTTAGTCATGGATTCTCCCTGCATAAAATTTAACCCGGGCGTCGCCCTTTTTTACTTTTGTTTTCAAATCTAGTTTGTATTGTTGCAGCTTAACCGCCAATTCCGGGCGCTGCAAGGCCAAGATCTGGATGGCCAGAATGGCGGCGTTGACCGCGCCGGCGGAACCCAACGCCACGGTGGCCACGGGAATACCGGATGGCATCTGCACTGTCGCAAGCAAGGCATCCAGCCCGTCGAGCGCGCCGCTCTTAACGGGCACGCCGATTACCGGCAGGATGGTGTTCGCCGCCAGCACGCCCGCCAGGTGCGCAGCGCCGCCGGCCGCGGCGATGATAACCTGCAGACCGCGACGGGATGCGCCTGCCGCATAGGCGGACGCCAGTTTCGGAGTCCGATGGGCGGAAATTACCCGCGTCTCGGATCGCACGCCAAAGCGCTCCAGGGTTTTGACCGTGGCTTCCATCAGGGGCCAGTCCGAATCACTGCCCATGACTACGCCAACTTGCGGTTTGGATTTTTTGGTTTTCATTATTGCATTCTTCATCCGCGGTTGCGTTTGATTCCCTTGGCGGCGATGTCGCGGCGATAATGGGCATCTTGGAACGTGATGCGTTCCACGGCCTGATAAGCTTTTTCTGCCGTCTGGGAGAGTGTCCGGCCAAGCGCCGTGACTCCCAGCACCCGCCCGCCGGAGGTCACAATCTGCCCGCCCTCCAGCTTTGTTCCCGCATGAAAAACAAAAGTCTCGCTCAGCGCGGCAGCTTCTTTCAGGCCGGTGATGGCGTCGCCCTTGCGATAGGCGCCGGGATATCCGCCGGCGGTCATGACCACACACACGCATGCCTCCGGCCGGCAGGCCGCATGTTCCGGCATTAAATTTACATCTATACAGGCTTCCATGGCCGGAATCAAGTCTCCTTTGAGCCGCGGCAGGATGGCCTGCGTTTCCGGGTCGCCAAACCGGCAGTTGAATTCCAGGACCCTGGGACCCGCGGCTGTCAGCATCAGGCCCGCATACAGCACGCCCCGATAGGTAATGTTCCGCCGGCGCAGCTCCTTCAGCGTCGGATTGAAAATCGTGTCCAGAACCATTTTGCGGAAGGCCGGCGTTTCCATCGGAGCGGGGGAATAGGCCCCCATGCCGCCCGTGTTCAAACCCTGGTCGCCATCCAGCGCCCGTTTATGGTCTTGGGCGGACGGCAGCAGTATGGCCTTGCATCCGTCCACCAGGGCCAGCACGGATACTTCTTCCCCTTCCAGGCATTCCTCAACCAGAATTGTACGGCCTGCAGCGCCAAATGACTGGTGCACCATAGTGGTTATCACGGCTTTTTCGGCCTCCTGCCGTTCCCGGCAGACGAGCACCCCTTTGCCGGCTGCGAGTCCGTCAGCCTTAATCACCAACGGCAATGGAGCTGTGCGAACATAGGCTATGGCCGCTTCCGGCTCGGAAAACGACCGATATCGCGCCGTTGGAACACCAGCCGCTTGCAGAATGGATTTGGCAAAAAGTTTGCTGCCCTCCAGTTGGGCGGCGGCACGGCAGGGACCGAAGGCTCGCAACCCATCGGCCTGCAACAGGTCCACAAGCCCGGCGTACAGGGGATCTTCGGGGCCGATTACCGTCAGGTCCGGCTTCTCCCGGCGAGCCCAATTCAGCAGGCCGTCAATATCCGCCGCGGCGATGGCCAGATTAGTGCCCAGTTCCACCGTGCCGGCATTGCCGGGCGCGCAGAACAGGGTCGGGCGCTGTCGGTCGCGCGCAAGTTTCCAGGCCAGGGCGTGTTCGCGCCCGCCGCCGCCAACAATCAGAATTTTCATGAATTGATGTATGATGATTGGGTTACAAATGAAGTCCGGTTTCTGATTTCCAATTGCCGGTTAAATCTACCGGAATGGCCATGCGCCGTCCAGCGAGAATGCGCCGGCCGATGGGATGACCATATGCCTGCGCCATCCATGCCGAAACCACGGCGTCGCAGGCGCTCCGCCCTCCAATATCGCGAAAAAATTGGCATTCATGGAGGGGCAGCCTGCCCGCCATAGTCCGGCAGTTGCCGGACGAAGGAGGGAGCTCCCGCGAGACCGTTCTTGACGCAACCCTTAGCTCGGTCAGAGGGGGTCACGATGTACCCGACCTTTCCCACCCCTCCTGTAATTAACCTTTGCAAATGTATGACAAATATTGTTGACTCATATGAACGAAAGGAAATCATGAAAACTAACGACACCATGTGGAAAGACAAGGGCATCTGGCTCAAAGGCAATACTCACACCCATACCACCAATTCCGACGGGAAATTCACGACTGGGGAGATCGCGGCGGAATACGAAAGCCATGGTTACGATTTTGTGTTTCTCACCGACCATGAAAAACGCACCGTGCCCGCCAAATCAATCAGGAAACCGCTTATGATTCCGGCCGAGGAGATCGGCTTCTCTTTTAAAGGCTATGCTTATCATTTCGTCTGCCTGGGACTTAAGAAAGAATGGGCCAGGGGCTCATGTCGCTCGCCCGCGCAGGTACTGGCGCGAGCCCGGCGCGAAGGCGTATTTATCGTTCACGCGCATCCTTACTGGTGCGGCACTCCAAGCGACAAGTGTGTTTATCCTGGCGGTCTGGCTTGCCCGGGCATGGAAGTCTATAATACTGTCTGCGATCGGTTGATCGCCAAAGGATATTCCAACGTGCATTGGGACGACTTGCTGGACGCCGGGCAACATGTCCTCGGTTTCGCCGCTGACGACACGCATAATGCCGCGCATATCGCCGGCGGCTGGATCATGGTCAAGGCCCGGAACCGCACCCCGGCGGCAATCATGGCGGCTATCCGCAGCGGGCGTTTTTATTCCTCGCAGGGCCCGGCATTCAAAGCCATCGCCGTTCGCGGCCGGGAAATAAAAGTCGCCTGTTTGCCGGTTATGCGCATTAACTTTATCACCAATCGTTACAGAGGATGCAGTCTTTCGGCGGGCATCGACAACCTGACCATCGCTGCCTGGAATGCGCCGCAGGGCATAAGCTACGTCCGGATCGAATTAGTCAGCGCCACGGGAAAAAGGGCGTGGAGCAACCCGATTTACTTTTAGTGCATAACGCCGGTATGGATTTGATTTCCCGATAGCCACGGCTGATACAATTAGACGCTCCGCCGCAACGGCGTCGTTCTCTCGAACGGCCGCTACAACGGATACAGGTGTAGTTGCGGTTCGATAGAACCGCGGGTCGATATTCCAACCATCAAGCATCCCGGAACGGCAGCACGTCGTCCAGGGAAGCGGCATCCGCCAACAGCATGACCAGCCGGTCCACGCCGAGCGCAATGCCGGAGGCGCTCGGCAGGCCGGATTCGAGGGCCGCCAGAAAATTCTCGTCCAGCGGATACACGGGGCGGCCCAGGGCGCGGCGTTCCGCGGCACAGGCCTCGAACCGCGCGCGCTGTTCCGCCGGGTCGGTGAGTTCGCTGAACGCGTTGGCGATTTCGATGCCGCCGATATACAGTTCCCAGCGTTCCGCCACGCGCGGGTCTTCCGGCTTGCGGCGCGCCAACGCCGCCACGGCCGCGGGATAATCCATCAGCACCACGGGGCAGGCGGTCGGCAGATTCGGCTCCACCTTGTTGACCATATCCAGATCGAAACGGTCGGCATCAAAAGATTCAACCGGATTCCAGCCGGCAAATGTCCTGAACGCCCCGGCCACGGTCAGCACTTCCCAGACCGGCATCAGCTCGATGTGGGTCCGGCGATATTTTATCCAGGTGCGGCCCAGCGCCGCTTCGGCCACGGCCGCGATGAGGGCCTTGGTCTCCGCCAGGATATCCAGGTAATCGGCGCTCGTGCGATACCACTCCAGCAGGGAAAATTCGGGATGATGCCTGTCGCCGCGCTCGCCCTGCCGGAAACAGGGGCCGAGCTGATACACGCGTTCACAGCCGGCGGCCAGCAGACGCTTCATGTGCAGTTCCGGGGAAGTGCGCAGCCAGGCGTCTCCGGCGGGCATGGCGTCAATATGCAGTTCCAGGGCGGGCGCGGCGATCCGGACAGGCGTTTCCACTTCCAGAAATCCCCGCGCGTCAAAAAATTGCCGAATGGCCCGCAGGATGCGGGAGCGCAGGGCCAGCACCGGCTGAAACCGGGATAATGGAGAATGGGGAGCCACGATGTTTCACCACAAAGACGCAAAGCAAATTAACCGCAAAGATCGCAGAGAACACAGAGCAGCGGCATGTGTGAACATATTCCGATTTTGCGTTCTCTGCGTTCTTTGCGGTTAAACATTTCGGGCTACGGCACCCGCTTTTGGGCGGGCCTCTGCCAATAGACCATCTTCCTGCTTAACAGCCCTTAGGCCGTGCGCACACGGTCGCTGTAGCCTCCGGTGCGGGTATCAATGCGGATTACATCGCCCTGATTGATGAAGAGCGGCACCTGGATTTCGTAGCCGCCCTCGATCTTGGCCGGCTTCAGGACATTGGTGGCGGTATTGCCGCGCGCGCCAGGCTCCGTTTCGACGATGGTTTTTTCAACGAACGTCGGCAGTTCCACGCCGATAGGCGCATCGTTGTGAAGCAGGATCGTGACTTCGATCTCTTCCACGAGAAAGAAGCGATTATCGCCCAGCACTTCCGCCCGGACAGTCAACTGCTCGAAATTCTTGTCAATGAACACATATTCGTCGCCGTCCTTGTAGGAATAGCGCATGGTGCGCTCTTCCAGCTTCGGCTCGTTCAACGTGTCATTGGACCGGTAACTGCGGGTCAGCGTAGCGCCCGTGATCATGTTTTTCAGCCGGCAGTTGTAAATGGAAGCGCCCTTGCCCGGCTTCACAAAATTGAAGTCGGTAATGACGAACGGAACACCATCAATCTCAACGCGCAGGCCCTTGCGTAAATCCGATGCAGAATACATGATGCCACCCTTGATTTGGTTATCGGTTTCTATGCCAAGAACTTTCTTAATAGTACGAATGTCCCCGCTTGGCAAGCCTTTTACATCCTGCTTATCGTTTTATATCCTGCCTTGCAATCCCTTGCGCGCGTCTGGCGCCCGGGCAGGCGATCCGGGTTGACTCGCGGCTACTGGTAAAGTTCGAAATACTGGGTTTCCGCAATCCGCTTGAAATACTTGCGCGTGTAGGCGACCGGCAACGGCCAGTTGTATTGCCGCCGCTCGTCGCGCCAGAGCACCCGGCCCTGGAATTTCTGGACGATAATCACCAGGCGTCCGCGCCGGGACTCCAGGGCCCGGACAACCTGCTCTTGCAGTGCGGAATCGGATAATTCCGGATTTGCGACCCAGTCGAGCGGCAGGGGGTTGAGCGCCGTTGAGCGGGCCCAGTGCCCGGGCATGTCGGGCAGGATGGCATACGCGTGGCCGGTTTGTTCGGCGCGGCGGACCGCTTCGTGCAGATCAAGAATTACGGCATACACGTTGCTGCTGGTATTCAAGCCGGCGCCCCCGGCCAATACGCCGGTCAGCGAATAGACGCATTCGCCGCGTGGCGCGTCGAGCGTCGGCGGACTGCGGTACCGCCTGGAAACAAGGGGGTCCGGCCGCACTTCCTGGGCATAATGGCTCAGCGCCAGCCAGACCGCGGCGGTCGCCGCTACGCCCGCCACCCGTATCCAGCGCCTGGGCGCGATGCGCCAAATCCAGATGAGGAGTGGAAGGCTCATAATCCCCGCCGTCAAGACCAGCACGCGCTGGTCGTCGAACGAGCAGGCCGCAAGCCCCAGCCACCAGGCCAGGAACCCGATCAAGACGTCGGCGCGCGCCGCCGGCCGGCGCTCGAGCAGAAAATAACTCCAGGCGCCGATCAAGCTCCAGAACAGCATGGCGGCCGTTTTGGCGGCCGCGGTATACAGGATCAGGCGCGCCAGCAGAACGGCGGTCAGGCCCCACATGCCCGCGCCCGCGAGGCGCTGCAGCCAGCGGGCTTTGGCGGGCACGTTCAGCGGGGGAACGCCTTCCATCCAGCGCATGGCCAGGTAGGCGTAAAGCCCGTTCATTGAATATGCGATGAGCGCGTTCCAATACCACACGAGCGGCAGCGTCCCGGTAAATACCTGTTGCCAGGCGGCATAGAGCGCGCCCACGATGGAAAGGTACAGAATCAATCCCATCATGGGCCAGGCGGCGGCCAGCCAGGCGCTCAAACGGCGTCCGTCGCCCAGCGCCAGAACGACCGCGGGCGGAAATATCCAGAAGCTCTGTTTGCACAGCGCGGCCAGGCCCAGGAGGCTGTAGCCTAACCAGCGCCTGGCAGAGCCGGACGGACCGGCAGGCGCGCCAAGCCGCAGGGCAAGGCCGAGCGTGCTCAGAAAAAGCGCGTTTACCGTGTCGCTTTCGATCGGCAGGAACGAATATCCCGCGCCGCCGAAGGCGATGACGGCCATCAGCGGCAGCCCGAGCGCGCCGAGCGGACGGCGCAATACGCGGTTTACCATCCAGGCCCAAATCCAGGCCAGTGCGGCAAGCTGAAACCAGATTATCGCGCGAGCCTGCAAAAACAGGGCGTCGCCAGCCCAGGCCGTCAACGGCGCATGCAGCCAGAGCGCCAACGGCATCTGGCTCCAGATGAAATCGCGATACGGCACCTGGCCTTCGAGAATGCGCCGGCTGGTTGCCAGGAGCATGCCGTCCTGCGCCACATTCCAGCCGGAAGACGACCAGGCTGCGTGGGCCAGACCCCCGGCGGCGGCGGTAAACAGCAGGCCGCCGAGCACCGTGCGGTATTTATATATCCACGCCAGGATAAAATTCATCGGTACAGTTCGAAATAGGTTGTTTCCCCGCATTTTTTAAAATTCTGGCGCACATGCCGCGCCACAGCAAATTTATCGGAACTGCCCAGGTTCTTAAAGCCCTGCGGCAGAGGAAACGCCTGGACCTTCTGCACGATCATCGTCAGATGCGAGCGCTGGGCATCGAGAGCGTCGGTGACCCGCCGGAGCAAACGGAGGTCCGACAATTCGGTGTTCTTGGCCCAGTCGATCGGCAGGGGATTGCGCTGGGCGGCCCGGGCCCAATAACCGGGGATATCCGGCAGGATCGCGTAGGGGTCCGGATACCCGGATGCCAGGGCAACGGCCTTCTGCAGATCGGCGAGAAACGCGTATGTGTTGGGATTGGTTTTAATGCCGCGCCCGCCGGGGAACACGCCATCCAGCGCAAAAGTCAGCCGCGCGGCCGGCTGTTCCATGTAGACTACCTCGTGGCGGAGTGACCGGAACCCGGCGGCGGTCAGTCCGGCCAGAATGAGCAGGACCACCGTGCGCCAGCGCGGACGGAATACGGCAGGCAGAATGCCGGCCAACAGCGCGATGACCATGGGCCCGGCCATCAGGGCCGGGCTTTTTGCTCCGACGGAAATCGTAGCGCTCCAGGCCAGAACCAGAATCATGAGGATCAATTGCAGGAACGGATTGCCGCGGCGGGCTTCCAGGACAAAGTAGAGCGCGCCGCCCAGCAGGAGCGAGGCAAGCGTATACGAGGTGGCATATAAGCTTCTCAGTGTAAAAGCCGGCGTTACGATATCCAATATGGCCACGACGGCAACCAGGCCGGCGCCCAAGCGGGCGGACAGGCGGGGATTGTGGGTCAGGCCGACGATGGCCGGCGCACCCGCAATCAGCCGGAACGCCAGGTAACCGAAAAAGACATATACCGTCAACCCGCGCGCATTGGAGTCCAGCACGTCCGCCATCGAGGAGATTGCAGTCAACTGGATATAAGCGTCCCAGAGGGCGCCGGTCAGCGCCAGGTAGATGACATAGGCAATGCCCGGAATGGCCGCCCCCAGCCACAGACGCAGGTCGCGCCAGTCGCGATGGATCAACAGAATCAGCGGTACGGCCGGGAAAAAACTCTGCTTGCATAAATACGCTGTGCCGAGCAGCAGGTAGCCCAGGAACCGGAGCCGGCGCCGCGTCCGGCCGCAGATCAGGGCAACCCCGATCGTCGCCAGCCAGAGCCCGTCAATTGTGTGCCAGGCCATGACTGCCCAGGTATTGGCGCTAAAGGCCATGCCGATCAGCGCCAACAGCGCACAGTCGATCATTCGGAACGGCCGACCGGCCAGGCGGTTGATGGTCATCGTCCAGAGCCAGGCCATGCTGGCCCATTGGAACCAGACAAAGGCGCGCGACCACCAGTATAGGGAATCGCCGGCAACCCATACAAAGGGCATGTGCAGGACGGGCGACAGGAAAGGGCGAATGATGATGAAATCCAGGTGCGGGATCTGGCCGTCGAGCAGACGCCGGCTGTATGCCAGCGTAAACCCATCGTCCGTGGGATTGTAACCGATCCAGGAAAATGACCAGTGAGCCGCCAGGGTGGCCAGCCCGACAAACAGGATGCCGGCAAGCGTTTTAAGGCCAATTACATGAAATTGCTTTGCGGGCAGCATGGGCACCGGGCCAAGTCCGGCAATGCCTCCATCAACTGATATTAAAGCGCCCGGGCCGACCTGGGTCGATCCGGGCATGCATTTTGCCGCTATGATTTCCGGCGGTTAACTTCCTCGTTTTTCCATCATTCGTCAAGACATCCGTTGAATATTTTACATAGAGAAGAGGGCCGGCTTTTTCCGCTTGATTTTCCGGTTAAACCTTTTATATCGTATCTGAATTGTGCGCGTAGGCGCGCCGCATCATATGGCTCGCGTGACCGAACGAAGGGAGTCCATGCCGGCAGTTAGGGATAGCTGGGGATCGCGGCTTGCCATCATTATGGCCGTGGCCGGCTCGGGCATCGGGTTGGGCAATTTTCTGCGCTTTCCCGCCAAGGCGGCGGCCAACGGCGGGGGCGCGTTCATGATTCCCTACCTGGTGTCGCTGCTCCTGCTCGGACTGCCGCTGATGTGGATCGAGTGGACCCTGGGACGCTATGGCGGCGGGTTCGAACACGGCACCGCGCCCGGCATCTTTCACAGCCTGGTGCGCAAAAACCGGTTTGTCAAATATTTCGGCGTCATCGGTATTTTCGGTCCGCTGGTCATTTTTATCTATTACACCTTCATCGAGTCCTGGACGCTGGCCTACAGCTTTTTCGCCTTGACCGGGCACTATGCCGCGCTGACCGACCAGGCCTCCATGCAGTCTTTCCTGCGCGGGTTCCAGGGACTGGAGCGCAACACATTTTTCCAGGGCCTGGGATGGGCGTACGTGTTTTTTACCGTCACTTTCCTGCTCAACATCGGGGTGCTTTTTTACGGTATCCGCGGCGGGATTGCGCGGCTGTGCAACTGGGCCATGCCGGCCCTCTTTATCTGCGCCCTGATCCTGCTGGTCCGGGTCGTAACGCTCGGCGCGCCCATGGCCGCGCATCCGGACTGGAATATTTTTAACGGGTTCGGCTTCCTGTGGAACCCGGATTTTACGGCGCTCACCAAGGCCAAGGTCTGGCTGGAAGCCGCCGGCCAGATATTCTTCACGCTCAGTGTCGGCATCGGCGTCATTCTCACCTATGCCAGCTACCTTTCCAAAGGCGACGACGTGGTGCTCTCGGGCCTGAGCGCGGCCAGCACGAACGAAATCGCCGAAGTGATCCTCGGCGGCAGCATTATTATTCCCGCCGCCTTCGTGTTTTTCGGCCCGACCGAAATACGGACAATTGCCCAATCGGGCACGTTCAACCTGGGTTTTGTCACCATGCCGCTGGTGCTGAACCATCTGCCCTGGGCAGCCTTTTTCGGGTTTTGCTGGTTCTTTCTGCTTTTTTTGGCGGGGATAACCTCCTCGGTATCCCTGGCCCAGCCATGCGTGGCCTTTCTGGAGGACGAATTTGACATTAACCGGCGGAAAGCCGTGACAATCTTCAGCATTGTGGCCTTCGTCCTCTGCCAGCCGGCAATTTTTTTCCTGGGCCAGGGGGTGGTGGACGAATTGGATTTCTGGGGCGGCACGTTCTTCCTGGTTGTATTTGCCACGATCGAGATCGTCATGTTCGCCTGGGTATTCGGCATCGATAAGGCCTGGGACGAGATCCACCACGGCGCCGACCTGCGCATACCGCGGGCATATAAGTGGATCGTCAAATACGTCACGCCGTTCTTTTTGTTATTCATCCTCGGCATGTGGCTCTGGCAGGAATGGATTCCCATTATTTTCATGAAAAATGTGCCGGCGGCATCTCGCCCTTATGTGCTGGGCACCCGTATCGGACTGGCGATGATTTTAATCGTCCTGGCCGTGCTGGTCAAATTGGCCTGGCGTCGAAAACGCCGTTTGCTGGAGAAAACATCATGACCACCGCCGGCTGGGTTTTGCTGATCGTATCCTGGGGCTTGATCCTCGGCATGACGATCTTTTGCTTTATTAAGATATTAAAGAAAAAGAAATTTAATTAAGCCCCGAGGAACAGGACGACTTTTATTCCGTTCGGATTGTCATCCTGAACGCAGTGAAGAGCCTGCCCTGGGCGAAGTCGAAGGGATCTCTCGCGGCGAGATTCCTCTTCTACGCTCGGAATGACAACAAAGATGGATTGTCCGCCATAGGCGGATCCGCCTCCGGCGGAAAATTCTTACGCATTGAATCATCCCGGAAACGCCTGCGCATCATGATCAGGGCCGGGGCATAACCCGAGAGTTCAGCCCGCCGGTCCGCGTTTTGAAGGCGGACGCGGGCCGACGGTGGAAACATCAATCGCCTTGAACCCCAGTTTGAAAGCCGGCGAATTCCTGGCCAGGGTGAAATCGCGCCTGGCCAGATTTTTGAATTTGGGATCCGCAACGATCGAATGCTGATCGCGTCCCATCACTTGCCACTGTTTTAAGGAATATTTCTTTCCGCCCACGCGAAAATGCGGCTTGGCAGTGGTGTCGAAATAAAGATTGCAGTCGGCCGGCATCCGGTGCGCTTCCACTTCCGGCGTGAAGCCGGACAGGAATATCGGCTCGCCCTTGCTGACCATGATATTCCGGATCCAGACCAAAATTCAAGGTGGTAAAACGGCGTTTCAATTATAGCTCGCTACGAAGTGCTACGGGTAAGCGGAGCGGGGCGCGCCGGCCGGCGGGCACGGAATTAATCAGCCGACACAGTGATGTTTCAACCTCCGGCTGAAACATCCGCTTCGTCTTTTGACCGGACTTATCAATCACGGCCACCGGAATGCCGGTCAACTCGCGGACCAGGTCGGCAAATTCCGCGAACGTCCGGGAGGCGGTCAGATCCTCAAATGTGACCGGCGGCAATGTTGGCGTCATCGTACGTCCCTGGTGTTTCCCACCAGGGCTGTGTCAAGAACGGTCTCGCGGGAGCTCGACCCTCCATGAATGCCAACATTTTCACGATATTGGAGGGCGGAGCTCCGCGACGCCGCTGGTTTTGGCATGGATGACACAGCCCTGTGTTTCCCACGCTAACGTCGAAAAAAAAGGTTGTCTTTTTCAAATAATATGTGTGGACAGCCGGCGCCGGGATTGTCTTAATAGATGTTATCAGCGCAAGTACAATGTCATCAACCTTCGTCCGGACTTGCCCAATCAGCAGGGGGAAATAATGACAACAAAAAAAGACCGTGGCCGAGTGATCACCGCCCGCGGGCCGGTGGCGCCGGAGAAGCTTGGGAAAGTGATGATGCACGAGCATCTGCAGTCGGATTGCTACGACTGGAAGAACAAACGCCTGATCAGCGAAGAGAAACCGGATGAGGCGCGGCGGCAGTATCTGCTGAAGGACGCCGTGCCGCACCTGAAGGTGTGCCGGGAGCACGGCTGTTTGGCCTATTGTGACGTAACCATGCCGCCGTGGCGGGGCTGGCCGACGCTTTATGCCGAAGTTTCCGCCGCATCCGGCGTCCAGATCATCATCAGCACGGGATTTTATCGGGAAGTGGAATTGAACACCTACTGGGCCAAATTCCCGGAAGAGCAGATCTGGCCGTTCGTCCGCAGCGCCTCCGTCGAGGAGCTGGCCGAGTATTGCACGCGGGAAATCGTCGAGGGCCTTCATGGCACGGGCATCCGCGCGGGGGCCATCAAGCTGGGAAGCAGCCGTCCGCCGTTGACCCCGACCGAGCGCAAGGCTTTCCATGCGGGGGCGCGGGCGCAGAAGCAGACCGGGGTACACATCACCACGCATTGCACATGGCTGGGGTCGGAAACCAGCCAGTTGACGATCCTGGATGACGAGGGCGTTGATCTTAACCGCGTGGTCGTCGGCCACACCGCCTTGCACTTGATGAATAAAGATTACCGGAAAACCGTGATCGAATGGATGAAGCGCGGCGTCAATTTCCTGCCCACCAATCTCAAAGTGACAAAAGCGGCCAGTTGGCTGCCGCTTGTGGAGGCCATCGATGCAGTCTTCCAGGCCGGTCTGGGTGACCACCTGTTGCTGGGGCTGGACTCCGGCTACTGCTCGGAATCCGGGGAATTCGGCCCCATGAAGTCTCTGCCGCTGCCGCCCTTCGCGTATATGTTCACGGCTGTCCTGCCCGCGCTCCGCGGGCTGGGGCTCACGGCGCAGGAGGAGGAACAGATACTGGTGATTAACCCCCGGCGGATTCTGCCGGTCCAATAAGAAAGCGCTGAAAAACATGCAAGACCTGATCATTCTCAGCACCGGGGTTCACGCGCAAGAAATGGCGGAGATCGTCGAAAACGTCAACCGCGTTAAAAAGACCTGGAACTTGATCGGCTATATCACGAAGCATGAAAAGCATCTCGGTCAGACGCTCAACGGCTACCCGGTGCTGGGAACAAAGGAGGCCGTTGCGAATTACCCGGAAGCTCACTTCGTTCCGGGCCATGAATGGCCGCGGCCCATGCCCGTGCCTAAGGATCGGCTGGCGTCCCTGATTGATCCGAGTTGTTTTGTCTCGCGCACTGCGGTTATCGGCTGCGGCTGCGTGCTGTATCCGGGCTGTTATGTCGGACTGAACGCCCGGATCGGCAATGGCGTTTTCTGCCTCGGCGGAAGCTCCATTAATCATGATGATGTTATCGAGGATAACGTGGTTTGCGCCACCAATGTCACCCTGGCCGGCAAGGTGCACGTGGAACAAGACTGCTATCTCGGGCAGAAGTGCGTGATTCGCCAGGACCTGCGCATCGGCCAGGGCAGCCTGATCGGCATGGGCGCCGTGGTGGTGAAAGATGTACCGCCCAACAGCGTGATGGCCGGCAACCCGGCCCGGCGTCTGCGCGATAACAAGAAACAAGGAGCCCAACCACGATGAAACGACAAACGCATAACGAACCCGATTTCAAAACCGCCTGCGGCTGGTGGAGCGATCTGCCGAACATCTGGACGCCCGTGGGATGGAAGGATCACCTGTTCCATTTCAACGTATTCTGGAACGGCATGATCATGGCCGAGCCAAATCTGAATCGCCGCTCGGAAAACTGGAAGGGCAAGGGTGCGCAGGTTTCCATCTTGCCGATATCCCAGCGTCCGGACGATGGCCTGGCGACCCAGGGCTGGACTTCGAGCCCGGCGCCCGTGCTGTGGACCGACTGCCCGCATGAGGGCATCCTGTTCCGGCACGAGGTATTCGCGCATCTGCCCGGCGGGTGCGACACGCGCACCGGCGACGAGCCGCTCTTCGCCTGGATTCGCCTCTCGCTCGCGGACACAGTTCCCGCTCTGCCGCTCGAGGAGTCCGCAGCGTTCATCGTCGCGATCCAGGGGCCGCATCTCACCTATTCCATGAACCTGCGCGACAATGTGCGCTATAAGCCGGAACTGAGCATGTATCCCCGGTCACTGGTTGCGGAAAGTATGGCCTACAACATTAAGAAAGGGTTGCGGATACTGGAGCCGGACGGCAAGGTCCGGCTGGCGATGGCGCCAGGCGCCGGCTGCCACACGAAGTTCACCGGGCCGAACCTGACCAATTCCGCATATGGACTCAGCATCGAGCTGCGGACGCGCAAAGGCGCCTTTGCCGACCTGTTGCTGCCCATGATTCCCACGGAGCGGAAGATCGTGGACCGGGAGCTGGCCCTCGGCTACGCAGGGGCGTTGCGCGAAGCCGAGCGCTACTGGTCGGCGCGGTCGAGGAATGCGGCATCCGTGTCCGTGCCCGAGGCGCCCGTGACCGGCGCGATCCGGCACAGCGTCCGGCTCAGCCACCTGATTACGGAGCGGAACCCGGCTACAGGCAATGTCTGCAAACTCAGCGGATCACTGGCCTATGCCAATCTCTGGAGCACGCCGCTGGCCATGGACCTCATCATGATGATGGATACCCTCGGCTATCACGAGTTTACCGCGCGCTACCTTGAGATCTTCCGCGAGGAGCAGGGGACGGTCGTTCCCCCGGGCGACGCGTACAAGCCGCATCCCGGCTACCTCAGCACCCCGGCCGCCTACAAGTCCATTGACTGGCTTGCCGACAACGGCGCGATCCTCTACACCCTGAGCATGCACGGCCTGCTTAGCGGAGACAACGACTATATCGGCCGGTTCACGGAAACGATCGTGAAGTCGTGCGAGTGGCTCAAGATTCACCGGGCAATGAAAAATCACGGCGGCTACGAGGGCATCCTGCCGGCGGCCGTGGCGACGGACGCCCGTACAAAAATTCAGGCGGTTTGGAGCGATGGCTGGAATTACAAGGGCCTGTGCGCGGCCACGCGACTCCTGAAAAAAATCGGGCATCCCCGCGCCGGCGAGTTCGAACAGGAAGCGCGCGACTACAAGGCTGCGTACCTCAAGGCGCTGCGGCACAAGTGCCGGACCATGCCGACCTGGAAGGATGCGCACGGGCTTCGGCATACGCTGGTCCCGACGGCCCTGTTCGGCGATAAACGGGCGGAGACCCGGCATGCCTTCTACCTGGACACCGGGCCGTTGTTCCTGGTGTTCGCGGGACTCGTGAACGCGGACGATCCGCTCATGCGCGACACGATGGCCTGGTTCCGGGAAGGACCGCCGACCGCCCTGCATCGGCGCGATGCCAACTGCTGGCAAGTGCCGGTGCTCGACCACGAGATGTCCAGTTGCGAACCGCCCTACTCCTGGAACGTGTTTCACCCGTGGCAATTGGGCGATCGCAAAAAGTTCCTCGAAGGCATGTACAGCCTTTTTGCCGGCGCCATTTCCCGCAAGACGTTCGTGTCCTGCGAGACCCGCGGCGGGATCACCGGCAACGTCTTCTCCGCACCGCTGGCAATTTACATGGCGCGGCTGGCCGTGCTGGACGACCAGCTCCAAGAGGGCGAGCTGCACCTGCTGCGCTTGATGCCGCTGGCGTGGCTCAAGCCGGGAGCCACGGCCGAGTTCGCGCGCATGTCCACCGAGTTCGGGCCGGTGACCCTGATAACAAAAGTCAGCCGGGAAGGCCGCATCCTGGACGTGACGTTCAAGCCGGAGTTCAGGCCGGGCGAAGCGCCGGCCAAAATCGTATTCCATGTGCCGCCGGCGCCGGGGCTGAAAACGCTGAAGCTTAACGGCAGGGCTGTTGACGTTCGCAAGAAGCGAATAACGCTTTAACAAGGTGATTCAACCATGAATGTTGTCTCGATCATGGCACACCAGGACGATGAAATGCGTTGCCTGGGCACCATGCTGAAATGCCGGGCGCGCGGTGACAGCCTGTTTTTTGTGACGTTGACCGACGGCTGCCACGGGATGGTTCAATCGCCGGACATGCCGCGCGCGGAGGCCGCGCGCATCCGTCACGCGGAAATTACGGCTGTCGCAAAAAGTGTCGGCGGCGAGTATTTCAGCCTCGCCGCGGAGGACGAGTTCCTCTACGACACGCCGGAATTACGCATGCGGCTGATCGAAGTGATCCGCCGGACGGGCGCCGAGCTGGTCTTCACACATTATCATGATGACTATAACCTGGACCATACCACGACGCATTCGCTGGTCAAGCATTGCGCGATGCTGGCCAGCCTGCCGGTGCTGACGGGCAAGCGGCCGCCGCTCAAAAGTCATCCGGCCGTGTTCTGCGTCCAGCCCCACGGGCCGATCCCGTTCCCCGCTACTTACTTTGTGGACATCACTCCGCTGGAGGCGCAAAAGATCGCGCTGATGAAAAACCACGGTTCGCAGGAAGCGGCCATGCAATTGGCGCTCGGCATGGGGTTCGATAAATTGTGCACCCGGCCGGACGCTTTCTGGGGCGAGCAAGCCCTTTGCGAATACGCGGAGGCATTCGCGCCGATGCCGGCGCGGGGGGCAATCAAGCCGTATCCGGTGCTGCCTTAAAGAATCGCTTGAACAGGAGTTGAACGGCCAATGAACAAAATCAAAATAGGATTGGTCGGGCTGGGCTGGATGGGCAGCGAGCATGCGCGCAACATATCGGCAAACCCGAAAGCCGAGCTGGCCGCGATCTGCGACACCGAGCCGGCAAACATCCGCAAGTTCCCGTCGGCCGCCGGATTCAAGGGCAAGGTTTTCAAGGACTACAAGGCCATGCTTGCAAGCCGGATTGATGCCGTAGTCATCGCCAGTCCGAACGCCCTGCATGCGGAAATGACTGTGGCCGCGGCCCGCGCGGGCAAGCATATCTATTGCGAAAAGCCCATGGCCATTACCCTCGCCGATTGCCGGCGCGTTCGGGAGGCGGTGACCAGGGCGGGGGTGAAATACCTGATCGGTTATCATCGCCGGCTCAACCCGCTCTACCAGTATGCCAGGCGGCTACTGGATGAGGGCCGGCTCGGCCGGCCGTTCATGGTCGAATCGGATTACCTGCACCACGTTCCCGGCCATCTCGGCATCTGGTCGTGGCTTGGCAAGGAAAGGATAGCCGGCAGCTTGTTCCATGCCGGCAGCGGCCATAACGTGGACCTGATCCGCTATTTCTGCGGCGACGTGACCGAAGTGGCCTGCATGAAGGACGCCTTCCTGCCGCGCGACCCGCAGGTTGAAACCGAGGACACGGCACTGGCGGTTTTCCGTTTCAAAAGCGGCGCCATCGGCAAGGTGCAATGCTGCGTGGGACCCATCCTCCCGTTCCATTTCAACTTCAAGCTCTACGGCACGAAAGGCACGGTGCTTGATAACCGCGTGTGGCTGGACGACATGCCGCGGTTTGCGGAGGCCGGCCGGGAAAGCGGCGGTCTCACACTGCCGGAATCCTGGATTCCCGATAACGTCCAGGGGGGCGCGAGCGAACCCTGGGACAAACTGATGGGCCATTTCATCGCCATGCTGACGGAAAACGCACCCTGCCTCAACGATGTCACGAGCGCCTATCAAACCAGCCTCGCCTGTTTCGCCGCCGTCGAGGCGGCCCGCCGGAAGACCGTCATATCCATAAAAGACCTGGTGCAAAAATGAATAAAGCGCACGGGAAACAGGACGCCTTCATTCGTTTAAGGGAAGTGGTTTGCGGTTGTCCCAACGCATGGTATTGGAGAAATATGGCGCCGGAGTTGAAACCAAAATACTTTATGCCGTACTGGTCCGAAGCGCGCCTGCGCCGCCACCTGGAGATGCTGAAGGCGTTCGGATTCAATTCCCTGCAGATCTCCTTCGCGCCGCAGGTGGCGTTAAATTCCGGCGTGGATCAGAGCGTGTGGAACGAGCGTGTCCGATATATGTGCCGGACGGCGCGCGGCTTGGGGCTGCGCGTATCCCAGTTTGTCTGGGGCTCAATGGTGTACGACTTTGATAAAAAAGGATGTGTCACCCTGGATTGGCATAACCCCGGGGACCGCGCACGCCTGGCACCGCCTGGCTTGAAGCCGATGTTTACCGGAGGAAACCGGCCGTGTTGAAGAAATTTGTGGCGGACAAATAGCCTGACTTCGGATCAGCAAAAATTTTTTTGGTTGCGTGCACATCTCACATTAGAAGGAGTTAAACCAATGCAATACGGCCCTTTTGCGAGGAAACTGCGGACTTACGGAAAAACTGAATTAAAGAATTTGAAGGAAGTGCTGAACCGCGGGCGACTCAGTATTTTTTACAACGATGGCGGCATGGTGGATCGGTTCCAGAAGGCGTTCGCCAAATACACTGGGGCGAAAATCGCCTTGGCGCGGGTTAACGGCATGGGTGCGCTGGCCGAAGCCATTAGCGTCAGCGGCGCCGGCGTGGGCACGGAAGTGCTTTGCGACCCGGTCGTTCACTTCGGCGCCCTGGCCGCGCTCTATTATAACGCCGTGCCGCGCTTCGTGGATATCGAGCCGGACACCTATTGCATGGACCCGAAGTCCCTTGAGGCCAACATCACGCCCCGGGCGCGTGCGGTAATCGTCACGCACCTCTGGGGATTGCCGGCGCGGATTGACGAAATCCGGCGAATCTGCAAAAAACACAAGCTTTTCCTGATCGAGGACTGCGCGCACGCGGTAGGCGCGCGCTGGAAGGATAAACACGTTGGCACGTTCGGCAACCTCGGCATGTTCAGCTTCCAGGAATTCAAGCAGCTTTCCACCGGCGACGGCGCCATGGTGACCATCCAGGACAAGAAGCTGGCCGACAACATGGAAAATGTGTGGGCGTTTTCCGGCGAAAGTCCGCGCATCATGACGCTTAACTGGCGCATGAACGAAATGACCGCGGCCATCGGCCTGGCGCAGCTCGGCAAGGTGGATAGCATCCTCCGGAACACCTACAACGTGACGCTGAAGATCTTCAATGACGCCATCGCCGGCTGCCGCTGGCTGAAACCGCGGCTGGTGCCGAAGGAAGCCATCCAGACCGGATACTGGTTCGCCTGCAAATGGGAAGGCGACAAGTTCGGCCTGAATTACAGCCGGTTCAAACAACTGAACGAAAAGCTCGACATCGGTTTGCGCTTCGGGTTCAATCAGACCGCGCCTTACGAGTTCGACTTTTTCCACAAGGCGCAGGCCTACGGGCATCAGTGCCCCAACAAATGTCCATTCTATCTCAAGAATAGCCGCTATGTGTATCGAAAAGGCTTATGCCCGGTGGTGGAAGACGTCATGCCGCGGTTGGTGACGGTTAACCTGATATTCCTTTCCATCGCGGAAGCAAAACGCATGGCGGAAAAACTGGGCAAGGCAATTAACATGATGGACCGTGGCTGACACGGCTCCATCATGGGTATAGAGAGAGGGGTGCTATGATCTCCCACACAATGTCTCGGCGTAGCCTTTGGCAAAGTCGGATGATCGTTGGTCCGCTGATCGCCTTTATCCTGTGCCTGCTCCCATGCATCGCCCCGGCAGCGAACGCTCAATTCACGGAAGCCCCCGCGTTCCTCCTCGGCGTCACATCGCCGGTTGCGGTGGCCGTCGGCGACCTGAATTCCGATGGCAAGCCGGACTTGGCGATCTCGGTGCGGACGCCCGGCGCCAATGGGGCTGCCGACCGCAAAAACGATCGCGTGGATATCTTCTATCAAAAGGCCGGAACCTATGCGCCGCCGGCCGACACGTCTCGGCCCGTTGCCTATGTAACGGGCATCCAGATCGGCGATTTCGACGGGGATGGGACGAACGATATGGCCGTCTTGAGCTCATGCAGTCCGCTCCATATTTTTGTCGGCGGCGAGCGGATCGAGAAGGATCATGCCACGGGGAAAGATCCCAACTTCGCCCGCGGCGGGCCCATCGCCTGCCGCCTGAATTCAAAAGGGTTGTGCGACTTCCTGTGCGGCGCCGTATGGTTCAAGTGGTTCGGCGGAGACAACTTTAGTCGAGTTTCCGGATATTTCCACGGGCCGCGGCTGAACGACAATATCGCTTCGCAACCCGCAGATCTAAATATGGATGGCGTGACCGACGTGATCCTGACGCCGCAGGACCGCAAGACGATCCGCCTCTATTACGGGCCGTTTATGGTGCAGAACGTGTTCGCGCAGGATATGTCGCAATATGTCGAACTGCCCACGCCCTTACCGTTCGGGCGCGGTCTGGCCGTCGGCGATTTCAATGGCGACGGCCGTCCGGATATCGCCGCGTCGTCCGCAGCCGGCCAGGATCCGGCCGGGCGAAAGATTTTCATGTTCTACCAGAATGCGCCGATAGGGTTTTCCTCGAACGCGACGCCCTCCGCCGTCATGGAGGGAATCTGTGGCTGGATGGCGGTGGTCGACGTGAACCGGGACGGGCTGGATGATTTGCTCGTGTCCGATGCGGGGCGGGATGGGATTTACCTGTTTCTGCAGAAGAAAGGCAAGCCGTTCGCCGCGAGCGTGAACGAGGCGGACCAGGTGGTCAAAACCGGGGGCCGGGACGTTAAGTTTGTTGTAGCCGACATCAATGGGGACGGTTACCCGGACCTGATCGTCACAATGGCGGACAACGTTAAAGGTTTTTTGAATCTTGGCAAAACGGTCGGAGGCCGTTAAATTAATTATAGTCTGTGAGGGTCATCCCGAGCGAAGTCGAGGGATCTCAAAATGGCCCAAATCAGCGCTTTGGAGATTCATCGCTCCGCTCTGAATGACGGGAGAAGCGGTTTTTCAGCAGCCACGTCGCAATTAACAACGCATCCGGAGAACATTCCAATGACCAGAACCTTTCAAAATGAACGACCCTCCCGCCTGATTGCCGGCATGGGCATGGTAATGGCTTACATCTGGTTGGCCGCGGTCTGGCCGGGCCAGGCCGTGCCGGTCACCAATGCTGCGGCCTTGGCGGCGGCGGAGGCCGAGCAGAACGACCTGCTCCTCGCGCCCTTTTATACCGGCACGATTTATCCCACTCCGCAACAGGCGACCTATCAGGATAAATTCGCGCCACTGGCGTCAGTCGGCCTGGTGTTGGGCAAGGACGTCAAGCCGGACGATCCGCGCCTGGCCTATCTGACGAACCGCATCCAGCGCTATGGCGGTACGACGACGGTGGCCACGGCGATTGGGGATGCGTTCCCAACCTATATCTGTGTCGGCGACACGCCGACTGCGGACGCCATCCTGAAGGACCTGACCGTGCCGGACAAGCCGGAAGGCTACATTATCCGATCGGGGAAACAGGGCGACCGGACGGTGATCCTGCTCAGAGGCAAGGATAAACTTGGCTTGCTGTGGGCGGTTCAGTCGTTCAACCAGTTAGTCACGCGCCAGGAGGGGCGGCCGGCGGCGCGCCTGGCCGAGGTGACCGATTACCCGGAGAACGCCAAGCGCGGCGGGATCATTTCCCTGTGCATTCCGGGGTATATCAATGCCGTCTTGTCGGTCAAAATCAATTGGATCGACGTGGGCGGCGCATACACGCGGCGCGTGCCTAATATCTGGCGCAAGGAACTACCCGAGCGCGACAAGGCCAACGTCAAGATGATCGGCGATATCCTGACGCCGCTGGGCATCGAATGGTACGCCAACCTTAATCCGCTGGCATGGGTCAACAACACGGATCAGCCGCGGTGCAAGAACGAGGAGGATTTCCAGGCCCTGCTTAAGTATGCGCTGTTCGCGGCGGAGCACGGTGGCGGGTTCAGCCTGCACTTCGACGATGCGCGTTTTCCAATCCATCCGGACGACGTGAAGGATTTCGGCTCCGCGAAGGAGGCGGACATTTACCTGCTCAACAAGCTATACAAGGCGCTTAAGGCGAAATATCCGCAGGCCGGGATGATGTTCTGCCCGCCCTTTTACTGGGGCCCGGGCGCTTGCGCTTATACCGAATCTCGTGAGGAATACCTGAAGGCGTTAGGCTCGCGAACGCCGAAGGACCTCGGCATCTACTGGACCGGCCCGGCAGTCACTTCGAGCAAGATTGATCCAAGCCAGACGAAATGGATCAATGACCTGATCCAGCGCAAGCCGCTATTCTTCCAGAACATCCTCTTCAACCATGCCCATGGGTATCATTATGTCACCGACCCGGTCCGGGCCTGGCCGGAATGGCACTCTGCCGCTTTTTTCGACGAGGTCGAGGCCTACATGTTGAATGTCGGCGGAAACTTCCTGATGCCGATGATAACGCTGGCGGATTATTTATGGAATCCCAAGGCTTATGACCCGGAGCGGTCGGTTGCGGAGATGGCCAAGCACATGTTCGGTCCCGAGACCTATCCCGCGCTTGTGCAACTCAACGAAAAGCTGTCATTCTTCGATCAATACGGCTCGCGTCCATCTCCGGCGGCGGCGCGGGACATCCTGGTTATGGAACAACGCATGATCGAGGTGGATGCGGCCTGGTCCAACGCGCTGGCGTTCCATCCCGGCGCGGTGAAGGCGCTTTCCGGCATGGCCTGGTCCATTCAAGTTCAGAAAAATTTCTTAACCGGCCTTAAGAAAAACAAAGACCTCGCGGGTTTCGCCAGGAACGTCGAGCCGGAACGGAAGCGGGCTGAAGCCGAATCGGGGTTGAACGCCAAAACCGATACGTTTCTCTCGGCCTATGATTTTATGGGCGGCGGCGCGGCCCAGCCTTATGCCTACCATTGCGAGAAGCGCCTGGCCACCTGGGTTCATGGCGCCCGCAGCGGGTCTCCGGCCATGAAGGCTCCATTCCAAATCGAACCGTTCCCGCCGGAACGGGATTACCAATTGATCGTTTCCGGCCAGGATGACGATGCAGAGGCGGAATGCGGCATCAAGATCATGGTCAACGAAACGGTGATCTTCGAGGGCAAGAGCGGGTTCGTCCGCGAAGGCTGGTCCCGGCGCACGTTCACAATCCCGGCCGCCGCGCTGAAGCGCTATAACGAGCTGAAGATCGTCAACCTCGAGGACAGCGACGCGAACAAGGGGCCGCCCTTCTTCATGCTCAATTACGCGATTGTCCGGAAATTGGCGGAGGCGGACAAATGAAGTCAAGAACGGTCTCGCGGGAGCTCGCCCCTCCATGAACGCCAATTTTTTCGCGATAGTGGAGGGCGGAGCGCCTGCGACGTCGCTGGTTTCAGCATGTATGACGCAGCCGTGAGTTATGCATGATTCCCATTCCTTTAGTGTTGATTCGGGATACAATAATGGCATGATGAATACCTAACCCGGGGAACATTTACATGCCGCGACTCAAGCATACGGCGCCCAACCATACAGTGCTGGCCGTCATGCCGGCATCCTTTCATGTCCTGCCGGTGATCCATTCCATGGGCGCCACCATTTTCGATGCCATTTGGGCGCGGCAGGCCCATCCATCCCCCACCATCGAACTCATTCATGTCGTCCATGGACATGTCAAAGTCCATCTGAAAGGCGCCGTGTTACAGGCCGGTCCGGGCGATACGATCCTGGTTCCCGGCCACACCATTCACCGGGACGAATTCGACTTGGCCAAGGGATTGGAAACTTACATGGTCCATTTTCACTGGGAGGCGGAAGCCGACTATTTCCGGGCCGTCACGATCCGGCAGTTCTGCAAGTACTGCGCACAACACCGCGTGGAAATCATGCCCTGGATTGAAAAATTGCGGGCGTCCCATCGCCAGCACACATCCGTGGATATCTGGCTGGCCCAGGCTTGCCTGTCGCTGCTGCTGGGCTCGGTCTATCAAGGCGTGAACGTTGCACGGAAAGAATCGGCGCGGCACAAGGATTATGGCCTTCGCCGCCGGAAAAAATTGTTTGAGCAAGCCCGGACCTGGATCGGCGAGCATTACCGCGAACCGATCACCCTGGATGCCATTGCGCATGCCCTGAAGATTAGCCCGTATTACCTTTCGCACATTTTCAGCCGGGAAAGCAATTTCACGCTCTTTGCCTATTTGACCAGCCTGCGCATGCAAAAGGCCAAACTCCTGCTCCAGCAGGCGACGCACAACGTGTCGGAAGCCGCCTACGCGGTGGGATTCAACGATCCCAATTATTTTTCCCGCGTGTTCCGCCGCTATTTCAACTTCGCGCCCCGCGATGTCCGGACCGCCGAGTGATCGCAATCGAATCCAGATGAAAGCAACGCGCTCCTCTTGTGCTTGATCCCATCTTGTTGCACAGTCTTCCCGTCGCAATCCAAATCCCGCAATTGTTATTTGCACGGGAGGCAAACCGATGAGCACGTCAAGATTGGCATTGGCCGGCGGACGCCCGGCAGTTCCCCCGGGAGCATTCGGCCGGAGACCGGTCGTGACCGGCCGGGAGCGGCGGAGCATCAACGCATTTTTGAATCGTCCCGATTTTGGCGTGGGACTGGCGGCATCCGCGCGGCCCAGCAATCTGCTTGCCGGGCAATGGGCTGACTACCTGGGCGTCAAGCATTGCCTGGCGGTCAACAGCGGCACCGCGGCCCTGCATATGTGCATCGCAGCCCTCGATATCGGACCGGGAGACGAGGTCATCGTGCCGGCTCTCACGTTCTGGGCTTCCGCGGCTGCCGTGTTGCATCATAATGCCATTCCCGTGTTTGTGGACGTTGAACCCAGGACGTTCGGCATGGATCCCGCGAAGATCGAGGCAAGCATCACGCCGTTCACGAAAGCCATCATGCCGGTCCATCTGCATGGCATGCCGGCCGAGATGGGAAAGATTCTTAAGATCGCGAGGAAGCATGGGCTCAAGGTCATTTCGGATGCCTGCCAGGCCCACGGTTCGCAATACAAGGGCCGGAAGATCGGCGCCATCGAGGATGCGGCCGGCTTCAGCATGGAAGTTTCCAAGCCCCTTTCCAGCGGCAGTGAAGGCGGGTTGTTTGTGACCAACAACGATCTCACCTTCGAACGGGCCAAGATGCTGAGGCAGTTCGGCGAAAGAATCATTCCAGGCCGGAAACGCGAGTATAACGCCTTCGGTGTCGGGTGGAACTATCGCATCAGCGAATTCGGCGCCGTGTTCGGCCTGGCTCAGCTTGAGCGCCTGGATACTACGACCCGGAAGCGACGCCGGTGTTGCGATATGATCAGTTCCGGATTGAAGCAGCTCAAAGGGGTCAAGCCGCCGTTCACGCCTGCGGACCGCGACCCGGTATACTTCAATTACGTGGTTGAATTTTCGCCTGCTGACGCCGGGGTGGATATGGAGGCGCGACCATTCCGGGAGTGCATGGAAAAAGCGCTGCGGAGCGAAGGCGTGCCCATGGGGACCTGGCAGAATATCCCCGTTCCGGCCCAGGCCGTGTTCCTTAAGAAGAATGCCTACGGCAAGGGCTGCCCGTGGAAGTGTCAACACTACCGGGGTTCCGTCAGCTATCGCCCCGAAGATTATCCCGAGACCCTGCGTTTCCTGGAATCGCACTCATACCTGGGCCCTTTCGGGGGCAAGATAGTGCCCGAAACGCGCGAGCTGGCGGAACGGTGCCTGGAAGGTTTTCACAAGGTGTTTGACAATCTTGATCGCGTCCTGGCGCTGCTGAACCCCGCGCAAAAGGGAAAGCGCGCCACCGCATAATGATTAAAAAATTGTCTGCTCGTATGCCCGAAAACAACGTGATATAAATTATAAAATGTTAACCAACAACCCATCCGGAGAACATTTCAATGACCACCATCTTCCAAAGTGAACGGCCTGCCCGCGTGATCGTCGGGATGGTAATGGTCTTAATTTTTTTGGCCACGGGCTGGCCGGGCCAGGGTGCTCCGGCCACTAATGCGGCGGCCCTGGCGGCGGCGGAGGCCGAGCAGAACGACGTGCTCCTCGCGCCCTTCTATACCGGTACGATATATCCCACTCCGCAACAGGCGACCTATCATGACCAATTTGCGCCGCTGGCGTCGGTCGGCCTGGTATTGGGCAAGGACGTCAAGCCGGACGATCCGCGCCTTGCCTATCTGATGGACCGCATCCAGCGCTACGGCGGCACGACGACGGTGGCCGCGGCGATTGGGGACGCATTCCCAACCTATATCTGTGTCAGCGACACACCGGCTGCCGACGCTATCCTGAAGGACACGGGCCTCCCGGATAAGCCGGAAGGTTACATCATCCGCTCGGGGAAACAGGGCGACCGGACGGTGATCCTGCTCAGAGGCAAGGATAAACTTGGCTTGCTGTGGGCGGTTCAGTCGTTCAACCAGTTAGTCACGCGCCAGGAGGGGCGGCCGGCGGCGCGCCTGGCCGAGGTGACCGATTATCCGGCCATCGCCCGGCGCGGCGTGCTCGCAGCGCTGCGGAAACCGGAAGATGTCCACGTCATGGTGGGGGCCAAGATTAATTTTATAGACGTGGCCGATGCGTTCACCTATCGGGTGCCGCCCTTGCGCGGCGTGCCCAATCTCTGGCGCAAGGAACTCCCCGAACGGGGCAAGACTACCGTGAAAATGATCGGCGATATCCTGACGCCGTTGGGCATTGAATGGTACGCCAGTCTGCGTCCATTGGCCGAAGACAAGACCGAGAATCAGCCGCGCTGCAAGAACGAGGATGATTTCCAGGCCATGTTGAAACATGCGTTGTTCGCGGCGGAACTGGGGGGAAATTTCAGTCTGCATTTCGACGACATGCGTTTTCCCCTGCACCCGGACGATGTAAAGGATTTCGGTTCCGCGAAGGAGGCGGATATTTACCTGCTCAATAAGCTGCACAAGGCGTTGAAGGAAAAGTATCCGCAGGCCCGGATGCTCTTTTGCCCGCCTTTTTACTGGGGACCGGGTGCTTGCCCTTATACCGAAAACCGGGAGGAGTACCTGAAGGCGCTGGGCGCGCGAACGCCGAAGGACATGGGCATCGACTGGACCGGCCCGGCGGTCAAGTCGAGCAAGATTGACTCAAGCCAGACGAAATGGATCGCCGACCTGATCCAGCGCAAGCCGCTATTTTATCAGAACATCCTCTTCAACCATGCCTATGGGTACTATTATTGCCCCGACCCGATCCCGGCCTGGCCGGAATGGCATTACGCCGGTTTTTTCGAGGAGGTTGAGGCCTACATGTTGAACGGCGGCGGGCAATTTCTGCTGCCGATGTTGACGCTGGCGGATTTTTTATGGAATCCCAAGGCTTACGACCCGGAACAATCGGCTGCGGAAATAACCAAACACATGTTCGGTCCCGAGACCTATCCCGCGCTTGTGGAACTCAACGCCAAGCTGTCGTTCTTCGATCAATACGGCTCGCGCCCATCCCCGGCGGCGGCGCGTGACCTCCTGGTAATGGAACAGCGCATGATCGAGGTGGACATGGCCTGGTCGAACGCGCTGGCATACCACCCCGGCGCCGTAAAGACGTTTTCCGGCATGGTCGGCGCTATTCAGGGGCAGAAAAATTTCTTAGCCGGCCTCAAGAAAAATAAGGACCTTGCAGGATTCGCCAAGAATGTCGAGCCGGAACGGAAGCGGGCTGAAGCCGAATCGGGGTTGAACGCCAAAACCGATACGTTTCTCTCGGCCTATGATTTTACGGGCGGCGGCGCGGCCCAGTCTTATGCCTACCGTTGCGAGAAGCGCCTGGCCACCTGGGTTCACGGCGCCCGCAGCGGGTCTCCGGCCATGAAGGCTCCATTCCAAATCGAACCGTTCCCGCCCGAACGGGATTACCAATTGATCGTTTCCGGCCAGGATGACGATGCGGAGGCGGAATGCGGCATCAAGATCATGGTCAACGAGACGGCGATCTTCGAGGGCAAGAGCGGGTTTGTCCACGAAGGCTGGTCCCGGCGCACATTCACGATCCCGGCCGCGGCGCTGAAGCGCTACAACGAGCTGAAGATCGTCAACCTCGAGGACAGCGATTCGAACTTCGGCGCGCCTTTCTTCATGCTTAATTACGCGATCGTCCGGAAATTGACGGAAGCAGGCAAGTGACCCCGTGCTTTTGGCACTGCTGAACCCCCGGCGGAAAAGGAAAATGACCCGATGAAGCTTGCCATAATGAGTTATCCAATGGCCGGGAGCGGCGGAAATGCCGTTCCGACATAGCGGTACGCCGGGTTATGGAAGGAATCTGATAATCAACGGGGTAAAATTCAATGACGGGCAAAGAAAGATTATTATCAGCCTTTGGAAATAAGCAGCCGGACATTGTTCCGATTGCCCCCGACATCGATTTAATCGGCATGCGCTGGTGGCATGAAAAAACCAGGAAGCCCTGGTGGAACGTATTTCTATACGGGGACCCCTCTTTTGAGGATGTTTATATTGAGGCCAACAGGAAGCTGGGCTGTGAAATATGGGATTATTTTGGACGCATAAGAAGCGAACCGGGCGTAAAGGCCGAGAGAAAGATTATTGAGCAAACCGATGCGGCTATTACTCAAGAAATAATCACCCATACTCCTTATGGCGACTTGAAGGATGTTGTGGCCTTCCCCAGGGATGCCCCGCCCTGGTCCATGGAAAAGTATATCAAGGATATTGACCAGGATTGGCCTAAACTTAAATGGGTTATGGAACAGGCTGTGTATTATCCGGAGGTGGCGGCTTCTTCAAAGGTGGGAGCATCCGGTGTCATCGGCGTAACCGGGAGAACGCCTTTTCCCGATTTCTGGGTGTCACGCCGCGGCGCCGAAAGGGCTGTTCTGGATTTTTACGATTACCCGGAATTGATGGACGATATCTTTCAGTTCTATCGCCAATATGTGAGCGACTTTATTAAAATTGCCGTCCAGGCCAAACCGGAGGTCATCTGGATTCCCGCTTCCAGTTCGTCCCTCTCCCTGATCTCGCCCGAGATCTATCGCAACTATTCATTGCCCATCGTCCAGGATGTCACGGCCCTCTGTAAAAAAGCGGGGGTTCTATCCCACGCCCATACCTGCGGGAAATCCGAAAAAGTGGTGGCGATGAATTACCAGGAAACCGACTTGAACATTATGGAGCCCCTGGAAGGATCGCCGACGGGGGATATCGATTTAAAGGCTGCCAAGCAGAAGTTCGGGGATAAATTCTGCCTCAAGGGGAATATCAATACCGTCCTGCTCCATAAAGGCAAGCCCGGTGACATCAAGGACGCTGTGAAACAAGCCATCGCCGATGCCGCTTTTGGGGGCGGCTTTGTGCTCAGCACCGGCGATTCTCCCGGGAGCAATACCCCGGACGAGAATATCCATGCCATGGTGGAGGCCGGCCGGGAATACGGAAAATATTGATTGTGCGCATGATAGGGCAGCAGGCCTCCGCCGCCGCTGGTTTCAGCATTAATGACGCAGTCCTGCTCGGCAATGCATTTCTGCTTGTACGACCCTGATATTTACAATATTCTAAATATGAGATAGTGTTTGTTTGCCTATATTAATTGTGCGGCATGCCAGTATCGTTATGAAAAATAAAGTCCATATCCTGGTTCTGTCAATGATGCTCCTCGCGGAGGCGGCTTTGGCTGATACGCATTATGTCATCAAGAATAACGCCGGCGCTGCGAGCCCGTTCACCGATTGGACGACGGCGGCGAGCAATATCCAGCAGGCCATTGACGATGACCAATGCGAGGCGGACGACACGGTCCTGGTTGCCAGCGGCGTGTATGATACGGGGGCGCAGGTTGCTGCCGGCGGCTCAGTGAGCAACCGCGTAGTGATCTGGAAAGCGATTACCGTACGCGCATCCAGCACGAATTGGGCCGATACCGTCATCAAGGGCCAGTGGCATTCCCCCGTGACCGCCAATGGCACCAATGCCGTGCGTTGTGTTTATATAACCAACGGCGCATCGCTGATCGGGTTTACGATGACGAACGGGGCCACCATGCTTGCTGGTGCGCTCAATTTTAACGGCGGCGGAGTTTACGGTTCCGGAGGGAACGGGCTCATATCCAACTGCCTGATTATCGGCAACAATGCAAAGAACAATGGCGGCGGTATCGCTTACGCGGTAGCGCGGAACTGCACGATAGAGGCGAACTCCGCCGTGAACGGTGGCGGGATCGGAGGTCTTTCAGCTACGGAATATGCCAAGGCATACGATTGCACGATGACCCGGAATACCGCTCAAAATTATGGCGGCGGCGCGTATTACACCACGATCAGCAATTGCACCATCAGCATGAATTCGGCCACCGGCGGGGGATGTTACGGCGGCGGGGTGTTTGGCGGCAGTTTGACTGAGGCAGGGAACAGTTGCTGGAATTCCATCATCATTGCCAACAGTTCGCGCGAATCGGCGGGCGGCGGATATCGGATGCGGTTCTACAACTGCCTGGTTGTAAGCAACTACTCCTCGGTACTGGGCTATGGAGGCGGGCTGTATAAAGCCGTTGCCGCGAACTGCACCATCGTGAGCAACCGGGTGCATGGCTATTACACGACTGGTCAGCCCCGTGGCCATGGCGGCGGCATCGCAATCATGTCGGCAACCAACTGCATCATCCTGGGAAATTGGGATTCCTACTCTCACGCAGAAACCAATAATTACTACGACAGCACGCTGGCCTATTGCTGTACGACGTCGACCAACGACCCGCCCGGGTATGGCGCCGGGATCAGCGGCGAGGGCAACGTCACCAACGATGCCGCGTTTGCGAACTTCACAGGCGGCGATTACCGGCTTACCCCGGATTCGCCCTGCATCAATAAGGGCTTCAACCAGGGCTGGATGGACACCGCCCTGGACATGGACGGCCGCCGCCGGATTATCGAAGGCACGGTGGATATCGGCGCCTTCGAGTTCCTGCACCGGGGCATGGTTTTCACGGGCCGCTGATCTGAATCCCGCCGGGACAAGGGCGCGACGATGGTTGCCGGGCGAAACGCCCGGCAAATCTACGGCCCTCCATGGAATCGATGCAAGTGCCGACGTATTGTCTTTCGCCGGGATCAGGAAGTCTGAAATTAAGGTATAAACAGGCGCCGGCGGTGTGCCCGGCAATTAGCTTGGACGGCGCCGTTTGAAAACCGCAATGCCCGGCCCATATGACTATCGAAAAGGACCGTTACCAATGGAAAAATTTTCGTTCATGACCTTGATCGCGTTTTCCGCCATCACGCTTAATGGCGCGTCGTTTCAATTCGCCGAGCAGCCGGCCTGCACGTCGCAGGCGCCGGGGGCGGCGTCCACGGTCTTCGGCGATCTGAACGGGGACGGGCGCCCGGACATGGCAGTCAATTCCGTGCGGAAGGCCGGGGAGCGAACGGAAAGCGCAGTACTGCTGTTCTACAATGCCGGCGGGCGCTTGCCGGAGATTCCGGACCGTACCCTGGCGTTTTCCAACTGTTTCAGCCTGGCGATTTACGACTTCGACCAGGACGGAACGAACGATATCGGGGCCGTGATCGGCGGCGACGTGTGTTTTTTCATGAACAAGAACGGGTTCGACCCGGTCCGCACAGAGGCTTTCCACACCGGCAACCAGATCAACGACAGCATGCAGGTTTGCCGGATCAACAGCCAGGGCAGCTATGATGTGCTCGTCGCGCCGGTCTGGCGCACATTCTTCGTAAAGGGCGGCAGGATACGGGCAGAGAGCGGCTACATCCTGGGGCCGCACGTAAACGACACCGGACGCACACTTGCGGCGGACGTCAATGCCGACGGGTCCATGGATGTGATCGCCCGGTCGCGCGGGACCGGGGACAAACTGTATATCTACTACGGCCCGCTGGTTTCCATGCGGGTCAATCCCGGGGAATTAAGCGACTTCCTCGAACTGGCCGTGGCATGCCCGCCCTCGTCGTTAGCGGTGGCCGATATGAACGGCGACGGTCTGCCCGACCTGGTGGTCTCCGGCGGGCCTAAGACCTGTCTCTATTTCCAGAATCAGCCGATCGGGTTCGACGCCGACGCAGCGCCGTCCGTGACCCTCGCCGCCGGGGGAAGCATCATTGCGGAAGATCTCGACGGCGACAAGTTGTGCGACCTGGTCGTCCTTGACGGCGGCAGCCGGGCGCTGATTTTTTTCCAGAAGAAGGGGCAGGAGTTTCCCTCCGACCCGGCGCAAGCCGACCAGGCGCTGAAGATACCGCGGAGCGGCGCGCTCTTTCTTGAGGATATCGACGGGGATGGCGCGAAGGATCTGATTGCCAGGGGGATTGACGGGAGATTCCGGATTTACTGCGGCAAGCAGGCCGAAACGGGCGTAACCGAAGGCGCGAAACCGCCAACGGTAGAGAAGGAAGAACTAAAATGACATACGCAAGAACAAGCTTTTTGACGGCGGCAATTCTGGCTGGACTGGCGTGCACGACGCCGGCGGAAGACACCAACAGCGTGCCGTACCGGCTCAAGAACGATCCGTTCGCGATTCCGATCTACAGCGGAAAAATTCTGCCGTTCCCGCGGGAGGCGGTGTACCAGACGAATGTCTATGCCCTCTCGAACGCCTGCATCCTGACGGGGAAAGGACTGAACAGAGACGACGCTCGCCTGCGGCTCCTGGCGGACCGCATTGTCCAGTATGGCGGGACCTGCCGCATCGTCGATTCAATGCAGGAAGACTGCGGTACGATTTTCGCGGTCGGCGCGACCGGGCCGGCCGAAGCGCTTGACGTGCCCGATCACCCGCAGGGTTATGCGATCCGGTGTTTCCGGGAAGGGGGCAGGAACATCGTGGTCCTCAAGGGGGCGGATCACCTGGGCCTGTTGTGGGCGATCAACTCGCTGATCCAGATGATCACGTGGCGCGACAGCGCGGCAGTTCTGCACGCCGTCGACGTGCGCGATTACCCGTTCATGCTCAGGCGCACCACGACCGGGCCGGGGGTTAGCGACTACGTGGCCGCCTCACGCATCTACCCGCTGATGACCAAACTTGACGAGATTCATTTCACAAAGTCCCTGCTGGTGCCGCGGCGCTCCGCGCCGCGGGAGTGGATCGACTGGCGTCCCCCGCGCCCCAAGGAACTGACCGACAAGGTGGCGGCCATCGGCAAGAACTTCAAAGGCCTCGGCATTACGTGGGAAGTGGGCATCATGCCGTTCGCCATCGGGACAACCATCAACGAGCAGGTGCAGGTCGACAGCAAGGGCGACGAGCACTTTGACATTGTCTGGAAGCTGTGCGAGCCGATTCTCGAAGCCGGCGGCGGCATTAATTACACGCCGGACGATTACCGGTATCCTCTCAGCCCGGCGGACGAGAAGAACTTCGGCACGGCCCGGGAAGCGGATATTTATTTCATCAACCGGCTTTACGACAGGATGCGGAAGTCTTATCCCCGCGCCACCATGTCGTTCGTTCAACCGTTCTACCATGGCCCGCGCACAAAAAATCCGTGGGCGGAGGAATCTCCCATCGAGTACCTGAAGGCTATGGGCGAACGCATCCCGAAGGACATTGCCATGGCGTGGACGGGCCCGAGCGTCAAGACGCGGGGATTCACGCGGGAAGACACGGCGGCATTCGCGAATCTCATCCAGCGCAAGCCCTTCTTCTGGCAGAACGCCAGCGACACGCGGCATACGGCCTACATCACGTACCCGTCGGATGTCCTGAAATGGTGGTTGGGGGAAGGCCGGGACAAGGCCGTGTACCTCGATTTTGCCGGCGCGGGGCTGAATTCGCCGGGACTGTATCCGGATATGCTCTGGAGCGCCATGCTTTGGAATCCGGACGGTTATGACGCCGAACAAGCGGCCTACCACGCCACCTGTCAACTGGTCGGCCCTGAGAACTACGATACGATCCGCCGCATCGTGGAAGCCTTTTCCTGGTTTGACCAGTTCGACCTGAGCCCGACGCCCGCGGCGGCAAGAAAGATTGCCGAGATTGAAAGTAAGATCGCCGAGATCCAGAGGCTGTCCGAGGCGTTGGCGAACAACGCGCATCATCCGGCCGCGGCGCAACAATGGGCGTCGTTTGCCGGGCGGCTCAAGAGCATGGAAACGTTCCGCGACGCGATCAAGAAGAACAAGGATCTGGCGCGGTTCGCCGCCCAGACCGGCGATGTCGAGGCGGCGGCGCGGAAGGAGACGCCGGCCTTCAACCCCGAGGCCGATCGAATTTTCACGGCGTCCGGCTTCAGCGGCGGCTACAAGCCGCGGACGATTTTCGGCCGCCATGCGACTTGGATCTATGGGGCCAAATCCCGGGCGCCGGAAATGACCCTGAAATTCGAGATCGAGCCCTATCCGCCGGAGACGGGTTATGCCCTGCTGATTTGCGGGCGGGACGGCGGCGCCGGCACAAACTGCGCCATCGAAATCAAGCTGAACGGCAAAAGTCTTTTCAAAGGTCCGAATCCCTTCAGCCGCGAGCAGTGGTCGGCGCAGTCGTTCAAGGTGCCGCTGCCGGCATTGCAGCGCAGCAATGTCCTGGCCATCAGTAATCTTGAGGAAAGCGCCAAGTCCGGCGTTCCGTATTTTGCGCTGAATTACCTGGTTGTGCGCAAGGTTGCCGATGGCGGGAAATAAGCAGCTATGACCGTAATGTTAAATAGATACCTGATGTAAAAAATCAACAAAAAGGAAACCACCATGCAACTCGGCCACATGTTCCTGATCGGCGTCCTGGTTATGATTTCCGCGCTGGCTTCGGCGGCAGACGTCAAGCGCGTCGGCGTGTTCGAGGATGCGCGGTCTTACATCACCCCCGGCATGCTCAAAACCCTGGCCGAGGCGCAATATGAAACCGAGATCATCACCCGCAAGGACTTGCAGCAAGGCGACAAGCTCAACCGGCTGGATGTGTTGTTTCTGCCTGGCGGCTGGAATGCGCTCAAGTTTGACGGATTCAACGGCCGGCGCAACATGATTGATTTCTTGGCCCAGGGCAAGGGCATCCTGGCGGGCGCGTTTCGCTCGGGTTACACGCGCACGGGCAACCGGCCGCTTTTTCCGCAAATCGGCGCCGTTTATAATCGCGTCCAGGGGTCGGGGGTTTATCCCCGTGGTTCCGGCCCCTTGATCGCGGGAATTGCCGCGCCGTTTTTCCTCAGCTCCTGGGATCACTTGCTTGTGCAGACCGGCCCTCTGGGCGAAGTGTTCTTAACGGACAGCAGCGGCTTGCCGGTCGGCGTATCCGGTGAAATTTACGGCGGGCGTTACATTGCCCTGGGGTCTTTCATCGGCATGGACGCCAAGACCGAAGCCATGCAGGGGTCGGAGCGGATTTTGTTCCTGAACTGCATCGGCTGGCTGGCCGCCGCGCCGAAAATGACGGCGGCGGAAATGGTCGAGACCCGGCGCGCGGCGGAATTGGAATTTCTGCGGCGGGAAAAACTTTCTGATTATACCTTAAATGAGCGCGGGCCGGATACGCGGGCCGGCATAATTCCGGAGCTAAAAAACCGCTGGGAGGCTCAGCTTCAATCACGGCAATACCGCCTGGCGTATGCCCTGCCGTATTGCACGGGTGCTGACCGCGCCCAGGCCGCCGACATGCTTAAGACGCTGGACCTGGCGCTGGACAAGCTGGGGCGTAAATATCAGGAACTTCTGGCCGAAAAAATCAATGCCATCAACGCCATGCGCCGCGAAGAGCTTGTGGCCGACAATCCCTTTTTCAACAAGGAAGGCGTGCTGAAAATGATCGCCGCCGTTCCCGGCAAAAGCGCTCAAGCACGAAAGGACGTCGAAAAAAATATTGCCGACATGGAAAGCAATGTCTGGATGGACAATGCGCCGCAGGCGGTGGCCGACTTCCTGTACGGCGATGCCATTAAGTCAAGATTGTTCGATGACGCGGAGCGGCAGGCGCTTACGACCCGCGCCGATGCCCTGCTGGCCGCGATTGAGCCGCAGGCAGCCGCAGTTACGGCGGCGCAATATGCGGCGGCGCACGCCAGGGATGAAGCTAACGTGCCTGCTCTGATTCAGGAATGTGCGTCAACGGACGTCAAGGCGCGGCGTGAGGCGGCCCTGGAATTGGGCCGCCTCGGCGATCGGCGCGCGATCGCCACCCTGGTGAAGTTGCTGGATGATCCGGATGAAAAGGTCCGGACCAACGCTATTCTCGCTTTGGGGTGGATGCGTTCCAAGGAAGCCGTGCCCGCCCTGGTCAAGGCGGCGCAAGGACCCGATAAATGGGCGCGCCGCCGCGCGGTGCAGGCTTTGGGCCAGATCGGCGACCCGGCGGCTGCCGGGGTATTGCTCGAAAATATTAATAACGACGATTATTTCACACGGGAAAATGCGGTGTTGGCGCTGGGGTGGTTGAAAGCCGCGGACGCGGTCTCGCCACTCATAAAAATTATCACCGATTCTGACTGCCAGGACCCGGTGCAGCGCGGCTTGATGATTGCCGCCATCCGCGCCCTGGGGCATATCGGCGATCCGCGGGCGCTGCCGCAACTGGAGCATTGGGTCAAAACTGCCGATGATTTTCCGGCGCCGCGCCGGGGCGGTGGGCGGATAAAAAATATTTACGCCACCGCGCAAAGCCTGGGTTTGCAGGGGCATGCCGAATTGGCGATGGCGGAAATCAAGGCCGGCGGCCGCGGCGAAAGGGGCGTTACCCAGGCTGATTTCCTCGCGCGCCACGACACATTTTACGGATTGACCCGGCATTTCAACTTTTTCGCCGGCCGCCCGTTTCCGGTGATGAACGGCAATTTTCCGGATGACCCAACAGCGGCCTTTGCGTATTTGCGCGATGTCGGCGCGACCGGCATTCATAACGCCTGGGGGCGGCAGGATGACGATCCGGAGCAATATCTGAAAATTCTGAAGAGGGCCGGCGATTATGGCCTGAAATGGATCGAAGTAATGCCGATGGACGGCAATCAATTCGGCTCCAAGAATCCTTATAAGCAATATCGCCAGGACCGCACGGTGGATAAGGCCGGCGCGGAGGCGGTTTTGTTCAAAGTGGCGGATATCCCGTCATTCCAGGGATTCTGGACGGAGGAGGATTATCCGAATATTGAAATGAATAACGTCGACTTCATAAATTATTTAACTAGGAAATATGGCGCCGATTTCCGCAAAAAGCTGGATGTGCCCGCTGATGCCAAGGAACTTCTGCCGCCGCGCGGCAAGCGGGATGAGGAGAATTTCGTCAACAAGCGGGTTTTTGCCGAGTTCCTGGAACTGGCCGGCGATATGCTGCTGGAACACTGGCGCGAAGCCCAGGAATGGCTGCATGGCGTCCGCAAGGGCTGCGCCTTCACGTTCAGCGCCACGGTGTTTTCCACCTATCCCGGGGTGGCCGGCAAGGCCGGTGGCATTATTGACGGGCACGGCCCCGAGGACTATCAGTCGTTCGGCGCCAACAATGCGTTCAGGATGGAACTGGCCAAGGATGGCGAGGCGCGCCCGGTCATGTGCGAATTTTATAACTGGTATTGCCCGTCGCCGGAACATGCGGTGCGCGGGTTTGCCCAGCATCTGATGCATGGCGAGTGTTTCTTCAATTTCTCCTTGGAGCATATATTTCCGCAGGCCAGCGATGCGGGCCAGTGGACCTGGGACGCGCGCCGGTGGCAAAAGGCCGCGGAAATCTTCCAAAAAGCGCGCCTACTCAAGGACTATCTTGCCATTCCGGAATCCGCGGCCAATGCGGCTTTGATCGTGAGCGAGCGAACCCATCTGTTGCTTTACGCCAAAGGGTATGGCGAACGCGTTTCGCAACCCCGGCGCTATTTGCAGAATCAGTCCGGACTGTGGTCGGCGCTGCAGCAGTCGCAAATCCCGTCTGACGCCATCTGGGCGGAAACCATGACTGCCGCGAAACTTCGGCGCTACAAGATCCTGCTGTTGTCCGATGCCAAGAGCCTGACGCCGGATGAAACCGGCTTGATCCGCCAGTGGGTCAAGGATGGCGGGATACTGATTGCCGGCGGCACCACCAGCCTGTTCGATCAGTCGGGCGTTCAACAGAAAAATTACGGCTTGAGCGACGTATTCGGACTGGATTATGCCGGGCATGCCAACGAAGCCAATCCGGAAAAAAACGACACGTTCTGCTGGGATGCCGGCCGGCCGACGTTCCTGGCTGGGGCGGATGACCTTCTCCCGGAAAAAAACCGCTTCTACGTTCATCGCGATATCAAGCCTGTAAAGTCCATCGGCGTCTACGCGGTTACCGATGAATTTGCGCTGGATGGGATAAGCAAAGGGGGCGCCTGTGAATATGACCTGCCGTTGGGATATGACCGGATAAAACCGACCACCGCCCGCCCTCTCGCCAATTTTGCCAAGGGCGACCCGGCGTTGACGGTCAACACGTTCGGCGCGGGACTGTGCTATTTCTGGACGCCGATTTATCCGGGCCTCTGCCATGTGGCTTCCGGCTGGGAAATGCATGCTAATTTCAAGGATTTCTGGCCGGGCGTCCGGGAACTGCTCTCCGCGATGATCAAGGGCGGATTGAAAATCCAGGGGGCGCAATTGCCGGTGGAGGCTGCCGGCTGCCCGAAAGACCTTGAAATCACCGTGCGCCAACAGCCGGAGCTGAACCGCTGGATGATTCACCTGCTGAACATGGACCCGAATTTGCAGCTGGTGCGGGGCGTTGCCCTGACAATCAGCCATCCGCCCACGCAAGACGTTAAGATCAGTTACCCGGATAACGGGCGGCAGATTGCGTTCCAACGCGCGGGCGACAAGCTGGTTTTCACGGCACGTGATTTTGAGGCGCATGACATGATCCTGGTTGAATTTGGGAAGCGAAAATAAAAACATTAATGAAAACCTTTATTGACATCCACGGTCATACCCGTATCCATGCCGGACCGCCCCACCTCAAGCGCGGCCCGCAAGCCTATACCACGCCGGAGCAATTGATCGAACGCTACGACAAGCTCGATATCGAATGCGCCGTCATGCTCCCGGGCGTCAACCCGGAATGCGCCTATATGCCGCAGTCCAACGAAGAAATTCTGGAAGTCAGCCGCAAATACCCCGGACGCTTTGTGCCCTTCTGCAATATCGATCCGCGCGCCATGACCAACTCCATCGGCGCGCCGCTCGACCAGCTGTTGGGCTATTACCGGGACCAGGGCTACAAGGGCGTCGGCGAAGTGTGTGCCAACCTGCCCGTTCTGCATCCCATGGTGCAAAATTTGTTCAAACACGTCGAAAGCGTCGGCCTGCCTTTGACCTTTCATCTGGCCGCGCGAATCGGCGGATTATACGGCTTGTATGACGATCCCGGCCTGCCGCAACTCGAATTCAGTTTAAGGCGCTTTCCCAAACTGCAATTTCTGGGACACTCCCAGACTTTTTGGGCGGAAATCGGACGCCTGGAAACCCCGGGCGACCGCTATGGTTATCCCGCTTACCCCGTTCAGGAAGAAGGCGTGGTGCCCAAACTCATGCGGCGTTACCCCAACCTGCTTGGCGACTTGTCCGCCGGCAGCGGGTGCAATGCCTTGAAGCGCGACCTGAACTATGCCGTGCAATTTTTAAACGAATTCCAGGACCGGCTGTTCTTTGGCACCGATATCAGCTACCCGGCGACCCCCACGCCTTTGGTGGATTTTCTGCTGCGGTTGCGCGATGAAAAAAAGATTACGGAGAGCGTCTTCCGCAAAGTTGCCCGCGAAAATGCCGTGCGGTTGCTCGGGTTGTAACACGGCGCACAAGGCGTGCGCGCGCTGATGTGCCCGCCATTTGCCGCCCGCGCCTGTGACAACTTGCCGCCTCCTGCCGGGCCTGTGACCACGTCCCATCTGAATATCAGATCAAAATCCTCGCCAGCACCAGGGCTGCGTCAAGAACGGTCTCGCGGGAGCTCGCCCCTCCATGAACGCCAATTTTTTCGCGATAGTGGAGGGCGGAGCGCCTGCGACGCCGCTGGTTTCGTCATGGATGACGCCGTCGTGAATATTTTGCCGATATTTGCAATGATTTCAGCTTGAAAGATTTCCGCGTTTGCGATATTATAAAAAGAAATTTGGCAGTATTTTGGCTATTAGCCCTGCGTGTTATGCCAATAATAAAGTAGGAGGAGGCGTCCGGTGCGCAGGGCAAAGCAATCAGATTTCGGGCGTAGCGCAGCGCGGAGCCCGATGTAACCGTGGGGCGAATTCGGTTTCCGCCGGAGGCGGATTCGGGAAAACAAGGCAAGTTTGGCTCAGCTGCGCCGGCGGAGCGTGAAGCGCTATACTCGTGTATGCGCGAACGCGACAACGGCGCAGATGAGCTAAAATCGCCGCCGTATTTTCCGAACCGAATTCGAACCACATGGAACAATAACAGACGAAGAAGTTGACAATCATCATAGGAGAAACATGATAAAACATAACGGTCATATCCTGTTTCTGACAATGCTGTTCCTAACAGGGACGGCTTTGGCCGACACGCATTATGTCATCAAGGACAACGCCGGCGCTGCGAGCCCGTTCACCGATTGGACGACGGCCGCCAGCAACATCCAGCAGGCAATTGACGATGCGCTCTGTGAACCGGACGACACGGTCATGGTCGCCGGCGGTATATACAATACCGGCGCCCGGGCGCTGGCCTCGCAGCTCACCAATAGCCTGGCACTAGGCGGCGGCATTACCAACCGTGTTGCCGTGACGAAAGTTATCACGGTCAGGGCGTTCAGCACCAACTGGGCGGATACGGTGATCGAGGGGGCGCCGGACCCGAACACCGTCAGTAACGGTCCGGCGGCCATTCGCGGCGTCTATTTGACCAATGGGGCCGCGCTGGTCGGATTCACGGTTACCAGGGGATATGCATACAGCAATTACAGCAGCTACTTCGGGTGCGGTGGCGGCGTCTTTTGCGGCGGCGACAATTCCGTGGTGTCGAATTGCCTGATCGTCAGCAATTATGCCAGTTGCGGCGCCGGATTTTTCGGCGGCACCGTGCGCAACTGCTTTATCGCCATTAATCGGGCCCGCGATAGTATCACCAGCACTGCGCAATCGGGGTATGGCGGCGGCGGCGCAACCTTGTGGGGCTCCAGCGCCACGATCAGGGATTGTGTGTTTTCCAACAATTACGGCCACCGCAGCGGCGGCGGTTTTTACGGTTTATGCCGGGTGTATGACAGCACATTCGTGTATAATGCAGGGAACAATGGCAACGCTGCCGGGGGCGGAATTAACGGCGGCGGGAGCGGCTTTGTCAGCAATTGCGTTATTATGTTTAATTCCGCCCAAGCCGGCGGCGGCGGGGTGGCGAATGCAGATGCATACGGGTGCCTGATTGCGAACAATTACAACCGGAATAATGACGCAGGCGGATATCACGGCAAACTGATCGTCAATTGCACGGTCGTCAGCAATATATCCGCGACCGCAAGCATGAGTAGAGCCGCCGGTGTCTCCGGAACGCCGTACATCACCAACTGCATTATATATTTCAACTACCGCGCAACGGTACTCAGTAATTACAATCCGAACGCGACATCGTATTACAGCTGTACCTATCCCGCGCCCGAATTGGGTGATCACAACATTACCAATGACCCGGCCTTTGTGGATGTTGCCGGGAAAGATTATCACCTGACGCCGGACTCGCCCTGCATCAACAAGGGCATTAACCAGGGCTGGATGGACACCGCGCTGGACATGGACGGCCACCGCCGGATCATCGAAGGCACGGTGGATATCGGCGCCTTCGAGTTCCTGCACCGGGGCACGGTTTTCACGGGGCGCTGATTACGGGCAACATGAAACCAATAAAGGACACCATAACACCATCGCCTCAAATCCGGCAGCACGGTTGCGTCATTCATGCTGAACCCGGCGGCGTCACAGGAGCTCCGCCCTCCAACATCGCGAAAACATTGGCATTCATGGAGGGTCGAGCTCCCGCGAGACCGTTCTTGGCTATTTTTCGCGGCCTGGCAGCCATGCTGATTCTGGCGGTTGCGCCGGCGGCAACGGCCGCAGCGGTTATCGGTCTTTTCAAGGACGGCCATTCCGGCGAACTGGCCGGTATCCGCAAGACACTTGAGGCCGAGGGTTTCGACACGCGGGAACTTACCATGCTGGTCTTGCAGTCTTCCCCGGCGCCGGACGCATCACGGCGCAAGCCATAAAAAATTATTCCTGTCCAATCATTTCTTAAAAACCGGAGGTTACAGCTTGAAGACAAAAACAATGATTTGCCTGCTGCCGGCGACCATTGCGCTGACAATCGGGCTCCCTGGCATTACATCCGGCGCGCCTGTCGAAAAGCCGCCGATCACAATCACAGCGAGCCCCGGACTGCCGGCCGTGGAATTGATCCGCAACGGCGGCTTCGAGGAACCTTACACATCGCGCCAGGTGTTTCCCGACGAATGGCGCTCTTGGGGCTCCCTGGGCCGCCCCGCGAAAACGTGGCGTGACAACGGGACATTCCACGGCGGCGAGGCCGGCTTGCGGATGCAGACCGTGACCAATGCCGGCAGCCAGCGCCTGTATCAGCGGATCAACGGCAATCAATTCGCGCCGGGCAAAACATATCATCTCTCGTTCTGGGGCCGGACCGAAGGCGCCGGGGGCGGGATCCTCGAAGTTCTGAAAATGGAAAGGGACGTGCGTTTGCCGGTCGCCGCGCAAAAGTTCACCACCGCGGACTGGAAACAGTTTTCGCTGGAATTCAAAATGCCGGCGACGCGCACTGATATCCTGGTCTTCGTGGGGCCCGCCGATAATAAGTCGGATTCGACGATCTGGATTGACGATCTTTCGATCCTCCCGCCCAAGACCGATCTATCGTATATGGTCAGCCTGTCCGGACTTCGAGGCGTTAAACTGCTCGACGAAAAGGGCGAGGTCCTCCAGGATTCCGGCCCGCTCGACGACATCATGGATATGTATACTCACTCGGCAACCGTGCCTGTCCAGGGCCGCTACCGGGTCGAGGCGACCGATGCCCAGGGCAAGACGGTCGTCAAGGAAATTCCTGAAGGCAACAAGCTGGACGCAGCCGACATTGTGATTAACGGCGACTTCGAGGAGCCGGTGGCGCCGGCCGGGCCGGCGCTCCCCAGGAATTGGGAAAAATGGAGCTCCCTCGGTATGCCCGCCAAACCCGCCCTGGACACAAACGAATTCAAATCCGGCAAACAGAGTTTCCGGATGGCAGCCACCGGCCTGGGCGGGCAAGCCATTATCCAGCCTCTGCCCGTCGCCGCCTGGCAGCCGAACCAGGTCTACATTTGCACCTTTTGGGGCAAAACCGATCCCAGGGGAACCGGCGAGGTCCATATCGAAAACAGTGAACGGGAAACGCTTGGCGTCTGTCGTTTTTCTTCTGAGGATTGGAAGCCGTATAACTTCACTTTTACTACGCCGCCAACCCGCGAGGTAATTTACCTGTGGCTCTATTTGACCAGTGGCAAAATCGAAAATACCGTTGTGTGGTGGGATCAGGTCACGGTGCGTCCCTTGTACGCGGCCGAGCGCGCCTTGCATGGCCGGGTGTCCGGCATCGTAAACGATATGAACGATGCGTATCGCTCCGTGGTCCGCTCCGGTTATTACGACGTGGAGACGAAAATAGATCTGCTGGAATTCGACGCCGGCGACCTGGGCGCCTTCCGCATCCTGGATGATGACGCCGTCCGCGCCCTTGAACAGAAGCTCGAAGCCTTGCGGCGCCAACTGAAGGACGTTATGGATCGGATGACGTCCAACAAGGACCAGGCAATCGCAAAACTCGACGGCAGCATCCTACTGGCCGACGTGAGCAATGGCGAAGCAACTATTCAAGGCCTTGGCGATTGGCGCGAGCGCTGGACCCGGACAGCTGCAAGCGATTTCGGCGGCATTGACAAGGCGGCCATTAATCTGCGGGTGGAACTCGCGCCGCAATTGGAAAAACTGGCCCAGGCCAAGAGCGCAGCGGATCGGGACATTTCAGCCCGCGAAGCCGCGGCCTTTCCCGATGACTTCAAGCCGGCCATGAGCCAGGTCAAGAGCGATGATCCGGCAACCCGCGAGCGTGCTGCGCTGGAACTGGGCCGGCTGGAAAATCCCGACGCTGTTCCCGCACTGATCGAGTTATTGCGCGACCCGGCCTATCCGGTACGGCGCAATGCCCTCTACGCCCTGGCATGGATCCGGGCGGAGCAGGCTCTGCCGGAAATTACGGCGCTGGCTGAAAAAGGCGGCGACGAATGGACCCGCCGGCGCGCCACACAGGCCCTGGGCATGATCGGCAGCCCCGCAGCGGGGCCCGCTCTCCTCAAGCTGATTGAAGACAAGGATGGCGCCGTCCGGCAAAATGCCATGCTGGGCCTCGGCTGGCTGCGCGAAACCAATGCCGTGTCCGCCCTGACCAACGTAGTGAGCCGGCTCATCAAAGATTTCAAGACCGACACCAACGCGCCGCCGTGGCTGGGGATGGTCGTAAACGGGCCGCAGCATGAAGCCGGGGCCGCCATCGTAGCCCTGGGCCTGATCGGCGACAAGAGCGTTGTGCCCCTCTTGACGGATGTTATGAAAGCCAATGAAAACGTGACGTCACTGAGCGCCACTTTTGCGCTCGGCCGGCTGGGCGACACGAATGTCGCCGTCGCGCTGGAGGAGCAAACCAAGCATGAAAAAAGACGGCCCCGGGAATCCATAAACGCCCTTTACCTCTTGAACCATCCTTTGCCTGCAGAACCGCTTGGCATTGTCCAGCCCGGGTGCCTGAAGGAAAAGCGCTACTTCTACTGGTTCGGCAGCCGCTTCCACCGCGGGTTCGGGCGCTGCCTGGGCACGAATGAAGGCAACCGGCCCAGGACCGCCGCGGAGGTGGTGCGCGTCATGGGCGCGGCCCACGCCACGGAAATCATCGAGTGGATCGTGCCGTCGCCATTGGACGAAGCCGGGCATTATTTCGATGCGGCCGCGTCCAACAATTTGCGGGCCGTCACGGCCTACAACGGCCTGCAGGGCCCGTTCAGCAAGGCCAACCTGGCCCGCATGTTTGATCATTACGGCCAATACCCCGCTTTCAATGCCTTGTGGGGCGAGGAAGGCGGCATGGAAGTGCTGCTTGAGGACGTCCGGGATTACTTGCCCCGCTACGTAGCCGGCCGGTATTCGCCGGAGGAGCGCGAACAGCTGGGGCTTCAGTCCGACCGCATGGCGGGCTTCATTGAGCGCGACTTGCGTTTCGTGGACCCCGACAAGCGCCGGCAGGAGCGGCCTGGTTTTGCGGTCTATGCCGAGGCGATGGACGCCAACTTGTTCGACGGCAGCCGGGAGCTGGTCGAGTTTCTGCATATGCTCCGCAAGAACATGGCCATCGGCCATTACTCGACCATCGCGGCCAACACCTTTGCGGTGTTCGTCAACTTGGCCAGCTTCGGCCGCATGGCGCATATTTTCGATTACAACGGCACAGAACCCAGCTACAACACCGTGACCTATGAGAACGCCTATCTGCTGGAAATGTGCCGCGATGGCCAACGGTATCCTACGGGAACGGAAACATACATCTGGCGCCTGCCCCGGGAGCTCACTCGGCTCTGGGAATCCGGCATCGGCCTGAGCCTGCTGCACAGCCAGCAGATGTATGTCTGGTATTGGGGCGACATTTACAAGCAGTTGAACGATCGCGGCCGCGGCCGGCCGGAAGCCTGGTCCATCACGACCAACATGTTCGCCAAAATCGAGAAGATCGAGCCTTACCTGGTTAACCCCGGCTTTCCCGGCGACATTGCCATTATTCATTCCGGCCGCACCGCCGGAGTGCTTTATCGCGATGACGAGCGCGACCGACTCAAGAAAGAAACCTTCCAGCCGGGCGCTTATTTCTACAACAACGCCGGCATTTTCCAGGCCCTGGCTTACGAGCACGTCCAGGCCGATATCATCTGGGCCGACACCATGACTCCCGACAAAATTGCGGGCTACAAGGTACTGGTCCTGGCGGATGCCAAGACGCTGGCGCCGACGGAGGAGGATATTCTCCGACAATGGGTAAAAGCCGGCGGCACACTGATTGCCACGGGATCCGCCACCGCCTTTGACCAATATGGTCGGGAACGCGCAAATTATGGGCTGGCCGACGTCTTTGGCGTTAATTTCCGGACCAACTCGAACGCTGTGGCCCTGGAAAATCTGGATTCCGGCAATGAGGCCGCGCCGCCCAAATCAGGGCGGTTTGTCATTAAAACGCCTGAGATCGATCCGGTTGCGTCCAAATGGCTGGCGAAGGACCTGGCGGTGGATTACACAGTGACCGCAGGATACGACCGGGTGACCCCGGGCACGGCCCAGGTCCTGGGAACGTGGGAGAACGGACAAGAACCCGCGCTGACGCTCAATCGCTTCGGCAAGGGTCATTGCTTTTTCCTGGCCGCCACCTACCCCGGGCGCATGTATGTGACCGAGCGTTTTATCTACCGCTGGGCGCTCATGAAAAAATACCATGCAGGCATCCGGGAACTGCTGGCCGGCCTGACGCGCTCCGGCCTGGAATTGGCCGGCGGCGCGCCGGCCTTCGAAGTGGTCAACTGCCCGCACCACGTCGAGGCCCATGTCAAAACCCAGCCGGAAAAAAACAGGCTGATTCTGCAATTGCTGAACTACGATGAACGGGTAATGCCGATCGCCAACGTCACGGCGCGGCTGCGCGCGCCGGAAGAGGGCAAAATCAGGCTGTTTTATCCCGCGGACAACCAGGCCATCGATTTCCGGCGGGAAGGCGCGTACGTGGTTTTCCAGGTCCGGCCGTTCGAGATTCACGAAGCCGTGGTGCTGGAATGGGAATAGCCGGCAAGAATTCGCCGACACCGCGCATCACGCCTGGCTACGCGGCGTTCGCGCGGGCAACCCGAATTCGTGCAGCTTGCGATGCAGGGTGCGCCGGCTGATGCCTAATTGCCGGGCCGCCTTTGTGCGGTTGCCGCCGGCAGTTTCCAGGGCGGCGATAATCATCTGCCGGTTGCCGTCGCGGATCGAGGCAGTGGGTTTGATCCCCAGGCTGGGCGCGCCCTGCGTCTGCTCGCGGATAATGCCGGGCAGATCGTGCACGGTAAGCTTGGCGCCGTGCGCCATCACAATCATGCGCTCAATCGCGTTGCGCAGTTCGCGGACATTGCCCGGCCAGGCATAGGCCATGAGCGCATTGAGGGCCTCGGAAGTGATGTCGTCAATCGGCTTGTTGTTTTCGCGCGCGAACTCGGCCATGAAGCGCCGTGTCAGGAGCGGAATATCGTTGACCCGGTCCCTCAGCGGCGGCGCCGTAATGGTAACCACGTTGAGCCGGAAAAAAAGATCCTGGCGGAATTTGCCGGCCTGGGCCAGCTGGCGCAGGTCGCGGTTGGTCGCCGTGATCAGGCGGATATCGGTCTCGAGGGTTTCCTGGCCGCCGACGCGTTCGAACTTGCGCTCCTCGAGCACGCGCAACAGCTTTACCTGGGTGGACGGATCGATTTCGGATATTTCATCGAGGAACAGGGTCCCGCCTTCGGCCAGCTCAAAGCGTCCGCGCCGGCGTTCCACGGCGCCGGTAAACGCGCCTTTTTCGTGCCCGAACAGCTCGCTTTCAAGCAAGGTGGGCGGAAGGGCCGCGCAATGAACGGCGATAAAAGGTCCGCGGGCGCGCGGGCTGAGGCCGTGGATGGCGTTGGCCACCAGCTCCTTGCCGGTTCCGCTTTCGCCCTGGATCAGCACCGTGGCGCGCGAAGGCGCCACCTGCCGGATGACCGTGTAAAGTTCCTCCATGACCGGCGTTTGGCCGATGATGGCGGAGAGCCCGAATTTGTCGTCCAGCTGCGTGCGCAAACTTTTGTTTTCCGATTCCAGCTGGCGCGACCGCAGGGCGCGCTGGAGAACCAGCTCCAGTTGATCCAGGTTGACGGGCTTGGTCATGAAATCGTAAGCGCCGGCCTTCATGGCCTCGACGGCGGATTCAATGCTGCCGTAAGCCGTCAGCAGAATGCAGATGGGCTGGGAATCGTGCGCCAGGGCCCGCTTGATGAGCGTCAAGCCGTTCATGCCCGGCAGGCGCAAATCGCTTAGAATTATATCCGCAGGCGTTTCATCCAGCGCCTGCAGGGCGCGTTCGCCGCTGTCCGCCAGGAGCGTCTGGTAGTTCCGGCTCAGGGCGCGTTCCAGTCCTTCGCGCGTGTTTTTTTCGTCTTCAACAATCAGGATGGTCGGGCGGCGAGTCATGCGGTTCCCTTCGATTTTAGATGAGCGCCGCGCGTGCGCGGCTTGCGCGGCGCCTTCAGCAACCGGATGCGGCGCTCATCCAGCGGCAGAAGCAGGGTGAACGTCAGGCCGGCGCCGGGCTGGCTGTGCACTTCGATTTTGCCGCCATGTTCCTGCATAATCCGCTGCACGATGATCAGCCCCAGACCCGTGCCCTGCGGTTTGTCGGATCGGAACGGTTCGAACAGGCGGCTGAGGTCGGCGGCCGATATTCCCTTGCCGGTATCCTTGAAGGAGATCCCCAGGTAGCGGTCATTGTTGAACAGGGTGATGGTCAGGAGTCCGCCCTTGGTCATGGCCTGCAGGGCGTTTTTGATGACGTTGAAAAACACCTGCTTGATCTGGTTGCTGTCCACGGAAACCATGGGCACTGGATCCGGGCGCTTGACTTCCACCAGGATGTCGCGATTCTCGATTTCCGGGCGCATTACCGTCAAGGTTTCCTGCAGGACTTCCTCGATGCGGCAAACTTCCAGGCGCGGCGAGGCTGGCCGGATGGCGCGCAGAAACTGGGTGATGATCAGGTTGAGCCGCTCCACTTCTTTGCGGGCCACGCCGACCAAATCCTGGCAGGCGGCGCCGGCTTCTTTCGGCAGGCGCCGGAGCTCGCGCTCCATGAGCTGTAAATGGATGTGGAGCGAGTTCAGGGGATTGCCGATTTCATGGGCCACGCCCGCGGCCAGTACCGTGAGCGCCTGCATGCGTTCGGAGGTGAGCACCCGCATTTCCTTTTCATGCGCGCCTGTGATATCGCGCAGGATTACAACGGCGCCGCGGCGCTGATCGACTTCGAGGGAAATGGGCATGACATAAAAATTCAGGATCTTGTGGACGGGATAGGTGATTTCAATTTCGCGGTTGATCAATCCCGACCATGTTTTTTCATCCAGGCTCAGGATACGATCCCATTCGATGTCCTTGAGGATGCGGCTGATGGTTTGCTTGCCGGTGGTTTGCAGGTTAAACCCAAGCAAATTGGCGGCAGCGCTGTTGGCGTAATTGATATAGCCCTGATAGTCCAGCACGATAATGCCTTCATGCAAGGCGTTAAAAACGGCCTCCAACAAACCTTTCTCCTGCATGAGCCGGAGAAGCTTGGTTTGCAAACTGTGCAAACTCTCGGGATCCAGTTTGTCCAGCCGCTCAATCAACTTGTCTAAAAAACCTGATTTCATGGGAAACGCCAAGATGGTGTGATATTTTGTCGCAGAGCATAGCGCCAAAATTACCCGCAATCAAGTTAATCATATTTAGGCTTGTTTGACCATGGAAGAATGAATTATTGTTACATGGTTAACGGTTCAGCGGTTGCCGATAATTCCATCTAAGTTCCAAACCGTGAACCTTTGTATGGAGGGTGCTCGTCATGTCGAATACCGGCGCTGAAAAACGATCCGCCGTCCTGCCGGCCGGGATGCGGCATGATCCGGAGGGCTATTTGTTTGAAGTGGCCTGGGAAGTATGCCAGCAGTTGGGCGGCATTTACACGGTGATTCGCTCCAAAATTCCCAGCATGATCGAGCATTGGGGCGAGCGGTATTGCCTGGTTGGGCCCTATAATCCGGCCACGGCGGCAATCGAATTCGATGAGGCCGAACCGCCGGCACTTTTGCGCCCCGCGCTCCAGGCGTTGCAAGCTATGGGTTACCAGGCGCACTTCGGGCACTGGCTGGTCACGGGGCGGCCCCAGGTGATTTTACTGGATTTCCGCAGCGCCATGCCCAAGCTGATCGAATTCAAGTATTTTTTCTGGGAACATCACCGGATCAGCACGCCGAAAGATGACCACGAAATTAATGAGGTTCTGGCCTTTGGATTGATGGTGTGCGAATTTTTCCGGTTACTGACCCGTCAACAAGCGCCGCGCCCCGGCCCCGTGACTGCCCATTTTCATGAATGGATGGGGGGCGCCGCCATTCCGGAAATGCGGCGCGACAACCTGCCGGTGGGGATTGTCTTCACTACCCATGCGACGCTCCTGGGGCGCTACCTGGCCATGAGCGATCCCTGGTTTTACGATCACCTCCCGTTCGTCAACTGGCAAAACGATGCGCGGCGGTTCAATATTGAAACGCGCGTCCAGATCGAGCGCGCCGCCGCGCACGGCGCCCATGTTTTTACAACCGTAAGCAACGTGACGGCCATGGAGTGCAAGTACCTGCTCAGCCGGGAGGTGGATCTGGTTCTGCCGAACGGGCTCAATATCGAGCGGTTTATTGCCCGCCATGAGTCGGAAAACCTGCACAAGGTATACAAGGAAAAGATTCATCAATTTGTGACCGGCCACTTTTTCCCCAGTTACAACTTTAACCTGGACCGCACCCTGTATGTCTTCACGTCCGGCCGCTACGAATATCGCAACAAGGGGTTCGACCTGACGCTCGAAGCCCTGGCGCGCCTCAATTACCTGCTGAAGCAGGCGGGCCAGGACATCACGGTGGTTATGTTCATCGTTTCGCGCAAGCCTTTCCGGTCCATGCTTGCGGATGTGCTGAACAACAAGGCCTTGACCGAAGAACTGCGCCAGACCTGCATGGCCATCAAGGATCAATTAGGCGAGCGCCTGTTCAAGGCCGCCGCCCGGGGCCAAATGCCGGATTTAAACGCGCTGATGGACGATTACTGGCGCCTGCGTCTGCGGCGGACCGTGCAAGCCTGGCGCACCACGCGGCTGCCCATGATCGTTACCCACGACCTGCTGGACCAGGAACATGATGAGGTGCTGAATCAACTGCGCCGCTCCAACCTGGTGAACAAGCCCGACGATCCCGTGAAGATCGTGTATCATCCTGATTTCATCACGACCACGAATCCGCTCTTCAGTCTGGATTATGACCAGTTTGTCCGCGGATGCCACCTCGGCCTGTTCCCGAGTTATTACGAGCCCTGGGGCTATACGCCGGTAGAATGCCTGGCGCGCGGCATCCCGGCGGTGGCCTCGGATTTGTCCGGGTTCGGCAACTACATCCTCGCGCATACCCCGGATTGCGAAAAGAAGGGGTTGTTTGTCGTCAAACGCAAAAACACCGCCGACACGAACGCGGCGGATGAATTAGCCGGCTACCTGTTCAAGTTTGCGCGGCTTGAACTGCGCGATCGCATCACGTTGCGGTTTCGCGCGCAGGAACTGGCCGAACAGTTTGACTGGAAAAAGCTGATTCATTACTACAACGAGGCGCATGCCTCCGCAGTGCAGCAGGTGAATCCCTGAGCAAGACCGGATTTACCACGGAGGCACGGAGAAAGACTCCGTTTCTTTGATCCTTTTCTCTTTTCACTTGGAGACCGAAGGGCCTCCTTCGCCGCGGTCGGCGGCGGGACTTACCTGAGCCCGCAGATTGCCGGTGATTTTGTCAAGGACTCGTTGGCGAGCGGTATCATCCTCAATAACGCCGGCGTCTGGGGCGGACCGGATTCCATCCCGGTGCGATAACGCCTGGGTATGAGTGTCATTCCGGGAAAGCCTGTGCCCGACAAATGAAGCGCCTTGTGGCATGTCATGGGGTGCTTCATGAGATTTTCTTCAATGGGATATGCCCCGATCATAGCGGTTTTCTAAGCCAAGATTACAGGGTCAGGTTCCAATCGTTCAGCTTCGGCAGGACGGCGGTGTGGGTCAGGTCAAACCAAATGGGCGTCAGCGACACAAGCCCGTCGGCCAGCGCCTGGATATCGGTCCCGCCCGTGTCCCCGGTGATCTTCAGTTCGCCGTCCATCCAGTAATAGGTGTCCCCGCGCGGGTTGGTGCGTTTGTGAAAAATTTCGGCGAATCGCGAGCGCCCCATGCGCGTCACTGCCAGGCCCTTGACCTGCTTCAGCGTCCGGTTGGGCACATTGACATTAAGCAGGGTGTCCGCGGGCAGGCCGCGGGTAATAATTTCCTGCGTCAGCCGGCGCGCGACGTGCGCGGCCGTTTCCCAGATCGGATCCTTGAACGTTGCCAGCGAAATCGCCATGCTGGGAATGCCGAGAATCGCGCCCTCCGTGGCGGCCGAAACCGTGCCGGAATAAATCACGCTGATGCCCACGTTCGGCCCCAGGTTGATGCCGCTGATGATCAGGTCCGGCGGCCGCTCCAGGAGCACCGTGACGGCCAGCTTGATGCAGTCGGCCGGGGTACCCACCACGGCATAGCCCTCAAACTGCGCATTGCGCCGGACCTGCTTGATTTTAATCGGATTGGAAAGCGTGATGGCGTGGCCCACGGCGCTTTGCTCGGCATCGGGCGCGACCACGGTAACTTCGCCGATATCCCGCACGGCCTCGAAGAGCGCCATAATCCCGGGCGCGTATATGCCGTCATCATTGCATATCAGGATGTGTGGTTTCATGATGCGCCAATATCAGGTCCATAGAATATCACAGCGCGACAAAGCCGCAAACAATGAATTAGGCCCCGAGGCCCGTAAACAGGGCTGCATCAAGAACGGTCTCGCGGGAGCTCGACCCTCCATGAATGCCAATATTTTCACGATATTGGAGAGCGGAGCTCCGCGACGCCGCTGGTTTTGGCATGGATGACGCAGCCCTGGCCCCGCAAGGCGGGGCGACTTTTATTCTGTTCGGATTGTCATCCTGAACGCAGTGAAGAACCTGCCCTGAGCGAAGTCGAAGGGATCTCTCGCGGCGAGATTACTCGCTACGCTCGGAATGACAACAAAGACGGATTGTCCGCCATAGGCGGATCCGCCTCCGGCGGAAAATTCCTATGCATTAAATTAAGCGACTTTATCTCAACTTTTTCATATAGCTGCAACGGTGACGCCGTGGCCGCCTGTCTACGCCGGAGCGGCTTCGCGCAGGCGGGCCGGAAGAATCCACGCCCTCACCCAGGCTCCGCCAAGCGGCTACGTCGAGGCGGGCGGGCGCGGCTACCCAGATTAAAATCACTTTATTTATATTTTATGGATATCAGTCGGAAAAGAGTGTATATATCTCTTGGCATGGTTTATGGTTCAATGGGGAGGAAAGAATATGTGGGAATATACGGATAAAGTGCTGGATCACTTCCGCAATCCGCGGAACGTGGGAACCATCAAGGACCCGGATGGCGCGGGCGAAGTCGGCTCCATGGCCTGCGGCGACGCGTTGAAGCTGGGCTTCAAGCTGGATAAAAAGGGTCGCATCGCCGACGTCAAGTTTCAAACCTTCGGCTGCGCCAGCGCCATCGCCTCCTCCTCGGCCCTGACCGAGATGATCAAGGGGCTCACGCTGGAAGAAGCCGAGAAAGTCACCAATCAGGACATTGCCAATTTCCTGGGCGGCTTGCCGGAGCAGAAAATGCATTGCTCGGTCATGGGCCGCGAAGCCCTGGAGGTGGCCATCGCCAATTACCGCACCGGCAAAACCTCTAAAAAAATCCTGGAAGGCAGGGTCGTTTGCCACTGCTTCGGCGTGACGGAAGACGAGATCGTGCGCGTGGTCCGCGACAACCGGCTGACAACCGTCGAACAGGTGACCAACTACTGCAAGGCGGGCGGCGGATGCGGCAAGTGCCGGGGCGAAATCGAGGCCATCATCGCCCGTATTCGCGGCGAAGAGCCGGTCGCACCCGTGGCGCCGCGCCCAGCGCCGCCCCTGACCACGCTCCAGAAGATCAGGCTTATCGAGGAAACCATGGAAAAGGAAATCCGGCCCGCGCTCAAAAAAGACGGCGGCGACATTGAGCTGATGGACGTGGTGGATAACCGGGTGGTGGTGGCCCTGCGCGGCATGTGCGCCAACTGCCAGGTGGCGCGGTTCACCTTGAAGGACGTGGTCGAAGCCAAACTGCGGGAATTCGTGGCGCCGGACCTGGTGGTTGAGGAGGTCCATCCATGAGAACCGTATACCTGGACAACAACGCCACGACCCAGCCGGCCCCGGAAGTGATCGAGGCCATGATGCCGTTTTTCACGGAGTTGTGGGGCAATCCTTCCAGCATGCACGTGTTCGGCGGCCAGGTGCGCCGGCATGTGGAACTGGCGCGCGCGCAGGTGGCCGCATTGATCGGAGCCGATCCCTCGGAAATCCTATTCACGAGTTGCGGCACCGAAAGCGATAACATGGCCATCCGCGGCGCGGTCGAAGCCGCCAATACTCCAATCAACGTCATAACCTCCCGCGTGGAGCATCCTGCCGTCCTGGAACCATGCCGCATGCTGAAAGAGCATGGAGTTCCCGTCGTTGAGCTGGAGGTGGATGGCAAAGGCCAGATCCGCCTTGACGATTTGCAGCTGACCCTGAGCCGCGGCCGCGCACTCGTCAGCCTGATGTGGGCCAACAACGAAACCGGCGTGATCTTTCCGATTGCGGAAGCGGCGGAACTGGTCAAGGCGTCCGGGAGTATTATGCATACCGACGCCGTCCAGGCGGCAGGCAAACTGCCGATTGATGTCCAGCGTGTGCCGGTGGACATGCTTTCGCTTTCCGGCCACAAGTTGCACGCGCCCAAGGGCATTGGAGTGCTGTTCATCCGGCGGGGCACGCGCATACATCCTTTGCTCCTGGGAGGGCACCAGGAAGGCGGCAAGCGGGGCGGCACCGAAAACGTGCCCTATATTGTCGGCCTGGGGCGCGCCTGCGAGCTTGCCGCCCGGGCGCTGGGCGACGAGTCGACGCGCGTGGCGGCTTTGCGCGATCGCCTGCAGGCGGGAATTATGGCCGCGTGCCCGGACGTGCGCGTGAACGGCGATGAAGCGCACCGTCTGCCTAACACGCTCAATATCAGCTTTCAGTATATCGAGGGCGAATCCATCCTGTATCACCTGAGCGATTGCGGGATCGCGGCGTCATCCGGTTCGGCTTGCACGTCTGGTTCGCTGGAGCCCTCGCATGTGATCCGGGCCATGGGTGTGCCTTTCATGGCGGCCCACGGCTCGATCCGGTTCAGCCTCAGCCGCTACAATACGGCCGCGGATATTGAATACGTCCTGGAAAGCCTGCCGAACATCATCAAAAAATTGCGGGCCATTTCCCCCTTCGCCGCGCCGTGATGGCAAGGCAAAGCACGGGTAATGGTTGATGAGGAATAACGGCGATAAATTCGTTGTGACCGAAGTTTTCTATTTTTGGCAGCGAATTGTGTTTTTCGCGTATTATATCCAACCCCGCTCAACTGGTTTCGTTTTTCATAAACCATTTACCATTCTTCATTAATCCGATCTGTGCGCCTTACGCGCGGATCGGTGATTAACCATCAGTCATTGACCATTGACCATTCCTCCATTACAATGCGCGTTCATGAATACAATGCTTTTTTTTCTGCCAATGTTTTCCCAGGCCGACCTGGTAGATGCCTTCCTGCGGGCTAATACGGCCGGCAAAACGCTGGTGGTCTTGCTCTTTATCGGGTCGGTGGTAGCTTGGTCCATTATGGTGACCAAGTTCAGGGAATACCGCCGGGCCACCCTTGAATCCAAACGTTTTTTGGCGGTTTACCAGGGCGAGCCGTATCCCCTGGCCCTGATCTTAAAGCACCAGAGTTTTCCCGGCTGTCCGTTATATATAATGTACCGCACGGCCTGCCGGACAATGCACGGCCTGATTGTGGCGCGCGGCATCAACCCAACTGAGTGGTTCGGCGGCCAGCCGACTGATTCCATGCCGAAGCTGGGCGATACGGACATGAAAATCGTACGCAACATCATTGACCAAACGGTGGATGAGCAGGTCATCCAGCTGGAGAAAAATGTCGTGGTCCTCGCCACGGCCGTAACGGCCGCGCCCTTCATCGGGCTGATGGGCACAGTGTGGGGCGTTATGGATGCCTTCGGCGGGTTGGCTATCCAGGGAACGGCAACCCTCTCCGCCGTGGCGCCGGGCATTTCCGGATCGCTGATTGCGACGCTCGCCGGCCTGATTGTGGCGCTTCCGTCGCTGATCGGTTACAACATGCTGACCAGCCGCATCCGCATTTTGAGCACAATGATGGAACATTTTGCCGAGGAACTGATGGCGGACCTTGAACGCCACAGCCTGCGGAAGTAGGCAAGGAGCCGCTTGTGGCCAGACGAACCAGGACAGCACTTCAGCCGGTCGGCGAGATCAACTTGGTCCCCATGCTGGATTTCGCGTTCCTGCTCCTGACCGTGTTCCTGATCACCTATCCCCTGATGGAGCAAGGGGTGCACGTGAATTTGCCCCACGGCAAGGCCTCGGAGCTGAAGCCGGACCGCTCCCGGACCGTCAGTGTGCGGCTGGACGGCGCCATCTTCCTGGACAACCGGCCGGTCACGGAAAGCCAGATGACGGCGGAAATGAACCGCCTGGGGAAAACGGATCCCGCCATCACGGTGTTTGTGCGCGCGGATAAGGACCTGAAATACAGCCGGGTCATGGATGTCATGCGCATTCTGCACGACGCCGGTCTCAGCAAGATGGCGCTGGTATCCCAGGCGGAATAATCTTGGGGCACAGAAGCGCGTCATGAAGAATGCTTACCTGCGCAATACGATGATCAGCGTGGCGGTGCATGTGGCCTGCGTATACGTCCTGATCGCGTTTTCGCTTGCCTCCTGTCACTCCCGGCGCCCGCCCAAGGACTTGGCGTTCTTCGTGGATTTCCAGCCGGGCCCGCCGCCCCCGTCGTCGGTCACTGCGGCATCGGAACCGGAGAGCGTAAAAGCCGAACCCGCGCCGCCGGAACCGGTAGATGTTCCTGAGCCCATCCCGGAACCGCCCAAGGCGGAATCGCCGAAACCGACCCCGGCCGAAACCGAAAAGAAACCGAAAATCGAAGTCAGCACCAACATTGTCCGGCGTACGGCAGCGCCCGGCGCCAAACGACCGGTCAAGAAATTATCCGCGTCCCAGATCAGCAAGATGCTGGGATCCGCCGTGGCGAGTGTTAACACCCCATCAGACGGAATGCCGGCCGCTGTTTACGGCGCCGGCTCGGGATCAGGCGCCGGTGAAGCAACGCCTTACGGCTGGTATCTGGCCCAAGTGCGCGCGGTCATGTACAATGCCTGGCAGCAACCGAGCGCGTTGGCAGGCAAACGCGGCCTGGTGACCAGCGTCCTGGTTCGCGTCCGGCAGGATGGCCGGATTATCCAGAAAAAGATGACCGACTCATCCGGCAACGGCCTCATGGATACATCCGTCATGACGGCCGTGGAATCGGTGAATGCGCTCCCGGAACTGCCGTTCGGCTTCGGCGGCGCTTACAAGGACATCACAATTTATTTTGAGCTTGAAGACACGGGGCCGTAGGGCGCGAAGACAGACGCCGGAGGGCAGGCAACGGACTCAAGATGAAGAAGGATCGGAAAGCACCGAACGCGGCTTCATCGCTTTGAACTCTGATTCGGATGCTGGTCGGCAATTCTATCTCCGGCCGCATTTTTCGGGTAGATTTTCTGCGAGCACTTTGGGCAGAGACCATGTGTAAACACAGCGGAAGAATACTGCTGAATGTAGGATTCCACCTGGTGCCAGTAACCCTTGTCGTCCCGAATCTGCTTGCAGGAAGCGCAAATCGGCAATAAGCCGCTCAACGTTTTCACATTGGTCAAAGCTTCCTGGAGTTGCTCAATCAGCCGGTCCTTCTCCAGGAGCGCCTGCTTGCGTTCGATTGCGTACCGGATCGAACGCACCAGCATGGTGTAATCTACCAGGCTCTTTACCAGATAATCCTGGGCGCCTTCCTGGACTATCCGGATGGCCATATCATTGTCGTCCGTTCCAGTAAGCACAATAATGGGCATCGTCGGAACATGCTTCGCAAGCATGGCAAACGTGTTATGACCCGAGCTGTCCGGAAGGGTCAGGTCGAGCAATATAACGTCAATCCCGCCGTTCGCCAGCATCTCCAGGCCGCGGGCCAGGTTGTTTACATGCAGAATTTCCATTGCGTTCTTCGGCTCTTCCCGCAGGATTTCCACGATGAGCTGGGCATCAGCCATGTTGTCTTCGATCAAAAGCACCTTGCATGTTTTTGGATTCATGTCCGTTGCACTCCTTGTTCATCTTGTGGCGGAATTGTCGGCATTTGGACCACCATCATAAATAAACCTAATCGTTTCAACATTTCCGTGAAGCGCTCGTATTCCATGGGTTTTGTAATATAGCAGTTGCAACCGAGGGTGTAACAGCTCTCAATTTCACGCGGATCGTCCGTCGTAGTCAACATGATAACGGGCAGATTACGCCACTGCTTGTCGGTCTTGATGCGCCGCAGGACTTCCAACCCGTCCAGCCTGGGCATCAGGATATCGAGGAGCAGAAGAAAACCATGGCCATCATAACGGAAAGTCCGCCGGCCTTCAATCATCAGGTAGTCCCAGAGTTCCTGGCCGTCATGGAAGCGTATGATTTCGTTGGACACTCCGGCGCCGCGCAGTTGTTCCTGGATCAGCTCGGCATGGCCATCATCATCCTCGGTAATCAGGATCGTGATGTTGGTCTGCGCGGTGGTCATGGTTGTTCCTCCTTTGCAACCCCGGGCAAGGCCAGGAAAAACCGACTGCCCTTGCCGAGTTCCGACTCCATCCATACTTTGCCGCCATGCCGTTCCACAATCCGCTGAACAGCCGGCAAGCCGATGCCCTCCCCTATGCCCTTTTCTTGCGGGTTGGGCCGGTAAAACAAGTTCCATATTTTCGACTGATGCTCCGGCGCCACGCCCATCCCGTTATCCTCGACGCAATATACCGCGCGCGCATCTTCCTGGCGGCCCCAGACCCGCACGCGCAGGGACCGGGCGCCGTCACGGTACTTAACGGCATTATCCAGCAGGTTCGAAAATACCTGGTTGACCAGCGCCGCGTCGGCCCGGCAGCCCGGCAGGTTATCCACCGTTATTTCCGCGGCGGCCGTTCGAATCTGGAACGCCATGGCTTCCATAACGGCATGCAACAAGTCATTCATGTCCAGCGGTTGAAGCACCAGCGGCGCACGGCCCAATCGCGACAGGTGCAGGAGCGCATTGATCAGGCCGTTCATTTTTTCCACACCGGCATTGATGAACCGCATTGATTTTTTTGCTTTTTCATGGGACGCGACGAGGGCCTGCCGCGTCTCGTCCGGCAGGGCTGCGCCCGCCATAATACGGATGATCGCGTCACAGGCCTTGTTCAAGAGCTGATTGAATCCCTGGATATTGACCAGCGGCGAGCGCAGATCATGCGATGCGATGCGGATCAGCGTTTCCAGATCCTGGTTTGTCCGGCTCAGTTCCTGGTTCAGCCGTTCACGATTTTCTTCGAATTTTTTAATGACGGAAATGTCGCGGGCAACCGTGAGTATGGCCGGGTTCCCTTTGATTGTAATAAACTCGGCCGAAAACAACACCGGAAATATGACGCCCGACTTGCGGCACATGTGCGTTTCCATGTTGACAACGCGGTTGTCCCGGGTAAAGGCCTGGAGCATGCGCTCCCGTTCTTCCGGCAGTTCCCATATATTCAATTCAACGGAAGTATGGCCCACAATCTCGTCGCGGGTATACCCGAGCGTATTGATAAACGCCGTGTTTATTTCGATGAACCGCCCCTCCTTGGTTGATGAAAGCGCTACAGCGTCGGGAAAGGCATGAAAGGCCGTGTAAAATAATTGCTCGCTTTCCCGGAGGGCATCCTCCATTTTTTTGCGTTCCGTAACATCCAGGGAAAATCCAATCACACCGGTGATTCGGCCGTTCTTGTCGCGATAGGGCACTTTGTCGGTTTGCAACCATTTAATACCATCCGGGGTTTGCAACGGCTCAATGATGCCGGTCTTTGGTTGGCCGGCTACCATGACTTGCTTGTCGTTTTCCCAGTAATGTTCGTCTTGGTGCGGATAAAGCTCCGAGGCGGTTTTCCCTAAGATTGCCTCCTGGGTCATGTTGGCGGCAACGGCAAAAGCCCTGTTGATGCGAATCATCCGGTTTTTGGTGTCTTTGAAAAAAATCATGGTCGGGTTGGAATCAAAAATGACCCGTAATTCATCATGTTCCCGGCGCAGTTCCTCGGTTAATTTAAGCTGTTCGGTTAAATCGCGGCAAATGTCCATTACCGCCGCTCGGCCATTCCAGGTTATGCGCAGCGAGTTCACTTCTACCGGAAAGAGTGTTCCGTCCTTGCGCTGGTGCATGGTTTCAAACTTGAGGCGTCCTTGTTTCATCATCCGCGCGAGCCGCTCCTTGACATGAATACGTTGCTCCGGGATGGCCAAAAGGCCGACCGTCATGGACATCAGTTCGGATTTTGTATAACCGTATTGCTTGCCGGCCATCGTGTTCGCAGCCAGTATGCGTCCTTTCGCGTCATAAATAAATATAGCGTCGCCCGCGCTGTCAAACAGTGTGCGGTATTGCTTGTCGCTCTTCAGCCGCTCTTTGGCAAGGCGGCGAAGCTCGGCGGCTCTTGGTGATTTATTCGCGTCCTTTTTCATGACGGGCCGGCTTGTTCAATCGACAAATGCTCCCGTAATTAGGATTATCTTATTGCTGAAATGGCGTGTTGTCAAGTTTTTTACCCGTTTCTTTATATAAGAACCACGGCTGCGTCATCTCTGATGAAACCAGCGGCGTCGCAGGCGCTCCGCCCTCCAATATCGTTAAAAATCAGCCTTCATGGAGGAGCGAGCTCCTGCGAGACCGTTCTTGACGCAGCCCTGATGTAAGAGCGCAAGCGGTGGTTATTGGGAGAGCGAAAGGGTGCGGGGGCTGTGGGTGGGGAGCCGTTACAACCCGTTACGGCGCAAGATGATTCAGCCGTTCCAGGGCAAGGATCAGGGCCTGGGTGCCGAGCCGCGCGCCGCCGCCGGAGCGCACAGCCTCGTAGAGCTGGCGGGCCAGCGCAAGTCCCGGCAATTTCAGGCCCATGCGTGCGGCTTCGTCCAGCGCGATCTGCAGGTCTTTGATGAAATGCTCAACGTAAAAGCCGGGCTGATAGTCGCCGGCAAGGATTCGCGGATAGAGATTTGCCAGACTCCACGATGCCGCCGCTCCGCCGCCGACACTGGCCAGCACTTTTTGCGGATCCAGGCCGGCCCGGCGGGCATACAGCAGGCCCTCGCAAATGCCCATCATATTTGCCGCAATCATGATTTGGTTGACCATTTTAGCGTGCTGGCCGCAGCCGGCTCCTCCCTGGTGCATAACGGTCTTGCCGAGGCGGTTCAGCAGGGGGAACGCTTTTTCGAACGCTTCCTTCGTGCCCCCGGCCATGATTGAGAGGCGCGCTTCACGGGCGCCGATATCGCCGCCGGACACCGGGGCATCGAGCGCCAGTATGCCGCGCGATGCCGCGGCATCCGCAATCCGGACAGCCAGGCTCGGGCGGCTGGTCGTGAAATCCACAAGGAGCGCCCCGGAATGCATCGCCTGCAAGGCGCCCTCGGGGCCCAGGACAACCGCCTCGACATCCTCGGGATATCCTGCCATGACGCATACGATTTCGGCGTCCGCCGCCGCCGCGCGCGGGGACACAGCCCAGCGCGCGCCTCGCCGGAGAAGCCCGTCTGCCTTGCTTTTCGTGCGCGAGAAAAGCGCCAGTTCATGGCCGGCGGTCAGCAAATGACCCGCCATGGCGCTGCCCATTACGCCGGTTCCAATCCAGGCAATCTGCATGGGTTAATCCCCCTGGTTTTCGACGCGTAAAACTGGAATCTCTTTGTTTGCGGCCGGCGGCGGCCCGGACGGCAAATACCGGACAATCAGCGCAATCAGCGGAATCAGCAGAAATAAAAACGCCGCCGCGGTAAAAAAAACCGCCCGCAGGCCGAATATGCAGGCTACTGCTCCACTGGCCAGCGGGGCGGCCATCCAGCCCAGGGCCTTAGCCGTTACGGCCCAGCCGAAAATAAATCCGCGCGATTCTGCCGGCGTGGTCTTGGCCAACCAGATCATAAGTACCGGATCCAGTCCGCCCGCGCAAAAAGCAGCGCCAAATCGTCCCGTGAAAAGCTGGACAAGCCCGTGAGCCAGGGCAACGACAATCATCATCAATCCCGTGCCGAAGGCCGCGATCTTGCCGATGCGCGGCGGTGCGATCCGGTCGGCAATGCGCCCGATAATGGGGCCGGCCAGGAACCCGGCAATACCGCCCGTCGCCTGAAGCGAGCCGGCCCAAAACGCGGCGCCTTTCAGGGAACCGTGAATTTCCTGGACCAGCAACGGTAACCAGGCGCCGTCGAACTGCAGCACGAATCCCATGATCGTCATCAGCGCCAGAATTGGAATGGCCGGCCCGATTTTGCCCCAGAACATCCGGACGCGGTCTTCCATCGAGTCGCTATCTTCTTCCATCGGCCGCACAAATTTCTCGCGCGTACCCAGCAGGACCAGTAACGCGGAGGTCAGCAGTAATACGCCGGAACACAGGAATGCCATGCGGTAGCCGAACCATTCGGCAAACAGGCCGCCCAGAAATGCGCCGCACATACTGCCGGAAAAAACGGCGGCGCTGAGCGTGCCCAGGACCATGCCGCTGCGATGGGGAGGGCTTTGCACGGAGACAAACGTCTGCGCGGCCGACACCGTTCCGGTGAGTGTGCCCTGCAACAGGCGCAAAACAATCAGCAATTGCACGTTGGGCGCCAAGCCCATCAGGCTCAGCACGAGCATGCCGCCAAAATTGGCCCGCAACATCATGATCCGCCGACCGTACCGATCGCCCAGGGCGCCCCAAATGGGTGCCGCCACGGCCAGGGTCAGCGGCGCCGCCGCCGTGAATAACGCCACCCACATTTTTAGCTCGTTCGGCTCGGTAATGCCCAGTTGTTGGATGTAATACGGCGCAAACGGCATGGCGAAGGCAAATCCCATCATCGAGAAGAACTGGGATAGCACCACCATTAATAAATTGCGTTTCCATTCAATCATCGTTACCTCGGCAGGCGGTTACCCATTCACCATTGACCATCATCCATTATCCATTGTTCCTCGCGGCCGGCGGTGCGGGCGCGGTATGGACGAAGAGGGTACCAGCGCCTGCGCGGGCGCCTTGACTTCGCGGGATCCCAACGAAAGGCCGCAGGTTGTGCACCGGTAGTCATACAGTTCGGCCCGTGGCAGAACCAGCAGAAGGCGCTCGCGCACGGGCTGGAGTTTCCGGCAGGTCGGGCAATAAAGTTCCGAGGCCCGCAAGTGTTCAAATTGAGCGTGTTTGTGCATGGGACTACAGTAGTTGCTTGTATGATTGGCTATCTTTATTAGAATGATGCCGGCTATTGTCAACTCAAAAAGGAGCCTTGTTGAACGTTTGCCTCGATATTCAGCCGGCGGTCGCCCAGCGGGCCGGGGTGGGCCGCTATACCCGCGCATTGGTCGAACACCTCGGCGAAAGCCGCGGCGCCGACCGGCTCCGGCTGTTCTATTTCGATTTCCGGCGGCGCGGGCTGACGTTTGCCACTCCCGGCCTGGACCAGCAAGCCATCCGCTGGTGCCCGGGCCGGCTTGTCCAGAAAAGCTGGAAAAACCTGCATTGGCCGCCTTTCGACTGGCTGGCGGGACGGGCGGATGTCTATCACTTTCCCAATTTCATCATTCCACCGCTCGCGAATGGCCGTACCGTGGTCACCGTGCATGACGTCAGTTTCCTGCGATATCCGGACATGGCCGAGGCCAAAAACCTGGCCTACCTTAAGGCCGGTATGGCCGATACCGTCCGGCGCGCCGATGCCATTATTACGGATTCACGCTTCAGCGCGGGGGACATTATAGCGCTATTGCGGGCGGACCCGGCCAGGGTGTTTTCCATCCCGCTGGGCGTGGCAGACCACATGCGACCCCCGGATCCTGAGGCGGTCGCACACCTGCGCCGGGAGCGCGGACTGACGCGGCCCTACCTGCTGACGGTCGGCACGCTGGAGCCGCGCAAGAACACGGCTTTCCTGGCAAGCGTTTTTGAAGCCATGACCGCTTTCGACGGCAACCTGGTGATTGCCGGCATGCGCGGCTGGAAATACGAGCCGATCCTGGAGCGCCTGCGCGCCTCCCCGCGCGCGCACGCCATCCGTTACCTGGAATATGTCGATGACAACGAGCTCCCCGCGTTATATGCGGGCGCCGAATTATTTTTGTTTCCGTCCATATACGAGGGGTTCGGCTTCCCGCCGCTGGAGGCCATGTTATGCGGCACGCCGGTGCTGGCCTCGACGGCCGGCTCGCTCCCGGAAGTGCTGGGCGATGGCGCCCGGCAGATTGCGGAGTTCGACGCCGAACGCTGGGCCGGGGAAGCCCTGCGCCTGCTGGCTGACAGCGCCGCGCGGCGCGATATGATCGCAAAAGGCCACACCCGGGCCCGACGCTATACCTGGCGCGAAACCGCCCGCCAAACCTGGGATATTTACCGGAAGGTGGCCGTATGAAGATAGGCATTGATGCGCGTTGGATTTTCAAGGAACTGTCGGGCATCGGTTCCTATACCCGTGAATTGATCCGGCACCTGGCCCACCTGGAGCGCACGCATACGTTTGTGATTTATTTCAACGACCCGGCGCTGCGCGACCGGACCGTGGCGGAGACGGACTTGGCTGGCGCGCCTAATTTCAGCACGCGCCTTCTGCCCTTCGGCCTGTTTTCCATCCGCAACCAGCTCCGCCTGCCCGGCCTGCTAGCGGAAGACGCCCTGGATGTGTTTCATTCCACCAACTATATGATTCCCCTGCGCGCTTTTCCACGCGGAAGGCCCGGGCGCATCCGGTGCGTGACGACAATTCACGACTTGATCCCCTTGATGTTTCCCGCCTTCGCGCCGCGCGCCTGGAAGCGGCGTTTTTTCCTGCTGTACCGCTGGCTCATGAATGAGGTGGCCATGCGTTCGGACCTGGTCCTCACCGATAGCCGGTCGGCCCGGGACGACGTGGTCAGCTATTTACGCCTGCCGCCGGAGCGGGTGCTTGCCATTCCGTTGGGTGTCGAGCCGAGGTTTAAGCCCGCGACGCGGACGGACGCCGGCGCCACGGTGTGGACACCGGGCAGCATCAAGGCCAAACAAACAATCCTTTGGGTGGGCCGGGCGGACCCGTATAAAAACCTGGTGGGCCTGATTGAAGCCTTTGCTGCGTTGCGCAAGCAATATAGGCTTTCGGTCGAGTTGCGGATCGTGGGGCCCAGGGACCGGCGTTACCCGGAAGCATCACGGCGCGCCGCCAGCCTGGGTGTCGCCGACGCCATAACGTGGCTCGGTTACCTGTCCGATGACGACCTGGTGAGCGAATATCAGAAGGCCGATGTATTCGTTCAGCCCTCGAAGTATGAAGGCTTTGGCCTGCCCGTGCTGGAAGCTTTTGCCTGCGGCACTCCGGTCATCTGCAGCAACAAGGGGTCGCTCCCGGAAGTGACCGGCGGCGCCGCGCTGATCGTCCAGCCTCAAGACATGATCGGCCTTACCGAAGCCATGCGGCGCGTGTTGACCGATTCCCACCTGGCACGGGATATGAGCGCGCGCGGCCTGAAGCAGGCCCAGAAATTCACCTGGGAAGCCACGGCGCGAATGACCCTGGAGGCCTACAAAAAAGCGGCTTCGCTATGAGGGATCGAGTTGCAACAATATTTTCAATTTTCGATTTTCAATTGCCGATTGCACAGACTTATGGCGGCAACCCGATGGTAATTTATGACATCATTTCCTGAACAATCAAATCGGAAATCGAAAATCGGCAATCGAAAATTGCCTGACCGTGTCCTCCTGGCCCACGACTGGCTGACCGGCATGCGCGGCGGAGAACGCGTTCTGGAAATTCTGTGCCGTTTATTTCCACAGGCGCCGATTTACACCCTGATCCACAATCCCGCAGCAATTTCGGAAATCATCAACGCGCATCCGGTGATGACCTCCTGGCTCCAGCGCGTGCCGGGCATCCGGAAACATTACCGCTATTTTCTACCGTTTTTCCCGGGCGCCATCGAACGTCTGCAACCGGCGGCCGCGGATCTCCTGATCAGCACGAGCCACTGCGTGGCCAAGGGATTGCTGCCGCCCAAGGGCGCCCGGCACCTGTGCTATTGCTTTACCCCCATGCGCTATGCCTGGCTGTTTTACGAGGAATATTTCGGAAAGAACCCGCTTAAGAAGATGGCGCTCGCTCCGTATCTGAACCGTTTGCGCGCCTGGGACCGCGCGGCCTGCGACCGCGTGGACCGGTTCGTGGCCTTGAGCCGTCACGTGCAGAAACGCATCCTGGAATTTTATGGACGCGAGGCCGACGTCGTCTATCCGCCGGTCAACACGTCATTCTGGACACCGGCTTCGCCGGAAAGCGCCGGTGCCTATGACCTGATTGTTTCCGCGCTGGTACCGTATAAAAAACTTGAGGTGGCCGTGCAGGCTTATACCCGGTTGGGATACCCGCTGAAAATTATCGGCGCAGGCACGGAGTATACCCGGTTACGACGCCTGGCGGGAGCGCATATTGAATTTTTAGGGCGCTTGGATGACGAACGCGTCCGGGACTTTTACCGCCAGTGTCGCCTGCTGGTTTTCCCCGGCGAAGAGGATTTCGGCATCGTGCCGGTGGAAGCCCAGGCCTGCGGCCGGCCGGTAGTGGCTTACGGCATAGGCGGCGCGCTGGAAACAATTGTTGACGGCCAAACCGGCGTTTTCTTCCACGTCCAGACCGAGGCGGCCCTGCTGGGTGCCGTCGAACAGGCCGCCGCCATCCGGTGGGATCCCGTCGCGATCCGGACCAACGCCGAACGATTCAGCGAAGCTAATTTTATCAGCGGCCTGACCGCGAGCATTGCCCGCTGCATGGGAACATGATAATGGCGCCAGTACCGTGGGGACGCGCCACGGAATGGCCGGGGCGCCGGTGTCCCCGGCCATTCGCAAAACAAAAGATAAAGACAATGAATAAAACAAATTTGGCGCCTGGATGGGTTCTTGGCTTTGCGGTCATGCTGTGGGTTGTACTGGCGGCGGGACAATCCCTGCTTGCCGCCGAAGGGTTGCAGTGGTTCCGCGGCCAGCTGCATGCCCATACCTATTGGTCGGATGGGCGGGGATTTCCGGAACAGGCGATCGACGCCTATAAGCAACGCGGATATGACTTTTTGTGCATCAGCGACCATAATCGGTTTGCGGATAACACCAATGCCTGGTATACGGTGACTACAAACAAAGAAGCACGGCTCTCTCCGGCCATATTTGATTCTTATGTTCTGGCCTTCGGCAAGGACTGGGTAGAGAGCAAAACCAACGGACCGGTCACATCCGCGCGGCTGAAGACGTATGCGGAGCTCAAGGCCAAGTTTGAGGATTCCGGACACTTCATCTTGATGCCGGGAGTCGAGTTGACCCAGAAACTCAATGGGCTTGGCGTTCATCTGAACTACATCAATCTTCCGGTGGTCGTTCCCTGCATCAAGGGGGCCGGTACGATTAAAACAATTACCGTGGAAAAAACAACGAGCGAGTTACTCGCTTTGAATACCGCGGAAGTAAAACAGGCCGCCAGCGAGCTGCAGAAGCCGTATATACTCATGCTGAACCATCCGTTCTGGGTCTATTATGACATCGTGCCGCAGAACCTCATTGACTGTCCCGAAATCCGTTTTTTCGAGATTTGCAACGGCGGCTCCAGCCGCGCGCCCAATCCCCAGGCGCGGACTTATACCGTCGATAAGTTCTGGGATATCGTCAACGCCTTCCGCAGCCTTCGGGGGCAACCGCTCCTTTATGGGGTCGGTTCGGATGATGCACATTTTTATGATGCCAAGCGGATCGATGGCGAAAACGGTGTGGGCGATGCCTGGGTCATGGTACACGCCGCGGCCCTGACACCGGAACAGTTGATCGCGGCCATGCATCGGGGGGATTTTTACGCTTCGTCCGGCGTGTTGCTGGAAGAAGCGGCCTTCACTCCGGCCGACAACACCCTGCGTGTGACGGTGAAGGCGGAGCCGGGGGTCAATTACCGCATCCACTTCATCACGACCAAGCGGGGTTTTGATCAGACCATGACCGAGATCGTAAGCCCTGCCAAGAAAAGCCTCGCGACCCGCACGATCCCATTATATTCGGATGACATCGGCCGGACGGTCAAGACCGTGGCAGGCACGCATGCGACCTACCGGCTGGAGGCGGATGACCTGTATGTCCGGGCGCACGTGGAATCGGACAGCCGCAGCAGGATCGCGCCTTATTTTCACCCGAAATTTAAAATGGCCTGGACGCAACCTTACACAGCCCAAGACGCATCTTCTGAAAAAGCAATCGACGCCGAACCAAAATGAGTGATAAAGAGAGACCCATCTTCGCATGCAATACCGCGACTCATATTCATTTGCGCCGGGTCTGACGCCGGCCGTGCGCTTCCTGCTGATCGGCACAACGGCGGCCTATCTCCTGCAGGCCCTTGCGGATCGGCTGACCGGCGGCGCGTTCACGGAGCTGTTCAGCCTTAGCCTCGGCGGATTGCTCCGCCTGGAACTCTGGCAACCGTTGACTTATCTGTTCCTGCACGGCGGGCTCTGGCACCTGATTTTGAATATGCTGGGTTTATTTTTCTTCGGACCGGAAACGGAGCGAACGATCGGCGCACGGCGGTTCCTGGCGCTGTATTTTGCCTGCGGTATCCTGGCAGGGCTGGGCTGGATTCTTATCAGCGGCTCGTCCATGCTTCCATGCGTCGGCGCTTCGGGAGCGATCTTCGGCGTCTTGGGCGCATTCGCGGGCTTGTTCCCGCAACGGCAGGTGACCCTGCTCGTCTTTTTCGTGATACCGGTGAGCCTGCGCGCGCGTACGCTGGCTATCGCCCTTGGCCTTTTCAGCCTGCTGGCCATCGTCAGCCAACCGGGCCAAATCGCCTACGCAGCCCACCTGGTGGGCGGACTGGCTGGTTATCTGTATGGCCGGTATGGAGTCAACCAAGGGTTTGACTTCAGGGCCTTCAATCCTCGCCGGTGGTGGAACGATCTGCGCTGGCGCTGGCAACGGCGCAAGTTCAAGGTTTTGCGCGAGTCTGACCGGGATTGGGAATCCGGAACGGAGGAGCCGCCCTCATCGCAGGAAGTGGACGAAGTTTTAGCCAAAATATCCAAGTGGGGTCTCGGCCGGCTGACCCCGCGCGACCGGGACATATTGGATCGGGCCAGCCGGAGGAGATGAAGATAGAAAGCAGGTAACTACGAAACACGCAAAAGGCACGAAAATTGGAATTGAAATTTTGTTTAGGAAAAAAGCCGCTGGATAATCTTTCGCGACTTTCGCGTGTTTCGTAGTAAGAAATGCAGAATCATTGCGCCGGGTAACAGGAGGTGACCATGATAAAGAACGCCTCGGGGTTTATTTTTATCGTTCTTCTCGGATTTATCCCTTGGACAGGGATGGCAGCGGACGTTGCTAGCAATGCATCACAGCAATCCGCCGACTCGATCAAAACAAAGGAGGCACATATGCGCATCAGCGAACATCGCAGCGGAACCTGGACGCCGGATCTGACGGGCGAGGAAAAAGCGACGCTCTTTGCGATCGCAAAAGACACCCTGGCCTGGTGCGTCAGCAGGAAAAAAGGGGCGTTCCCGATCGAGTCCTACACGATCACGCCCAAGCTCAAGGTAGATACGGCCACGTTTGTGACGCTCAAGATCAATGGCGACCTGCGCGGCTGTATCGGGTCACTGGCCCCGGTGGAACCGCTGTATCTCTCGGTGCATCATAATGCCGTTAATGCGGCCTTGCATGATTACAGGTTCACCCCGGTCCAGAGCGCCGAACTGCCGAACATCACCGTAGACGTTTCCATCCTGAGCCCGATCAGGAATATACCAGACCTGGACGCCTTTAAACTGGGCCAGCATGGGATTATCCTGAGTAAGGGCATGGCGCGCGCAGTGTTTCTTCCGGAAGTGGCCACCGAACAGGGTTGGACGAAGGAGGAAACACTTTCTTACCTCAGCCGGAAGGCGGGGCTTTCCGCCGATGCCTGGCGCCAGGGCGCCCAATTCCAGGTATTCGAAAGCGTGGTGCTGTCGCTGGAAAAATAAAGCATGGCGCGCGGTGTTTCTGCCGGAAGTCGCCATGCTGCTGCCTTACGCCACGCGCCACACATATTCATTCCAGGTCCGCGTCCCATTTTAAGGGCAATAACACATCGCCCTGCAAAGGTCTGGAAGGCAGGTACGGCGTGGGTCCTGACGGCGGCCGGCCGATTTTCTCGGCGATTTTAGGATGCCGGCAAGCAAATCGGATCTATCCCAACACGGCTGTGTCATCCATGCCAAAACCAGCGGCGTAGCGGAGCTCCGCCCTCCAATATCGCGAAAACATTGGCATTCATGGAGGGGCAGCTTGCCCGCCATAGTCCGGCAGTTGCCGGACGAAGGAGGGGAACTCCCGCGAGACCGTTCTTGACGCAGCCTCTGTCTATCCTAAAACGCGGCGCGATAATCGGCTTTACGTTTAATCGCGCTATGCTATAATCTTCTATAGTAAGGGGTTGCTTTTCCATGAAACGATCAGCAGCGGCGATCTACCGAATAGACCGGTTCACTATCCTTTTAACCGGCTTATGGATTCTCCTGTCCGTCCGGTTGTTGGATATTCTGCTGCCGGATCCCGTTGCTCGCCTGCGATGGTACCCGGCCAAAGGATGGATTTTCACGCTCGCCGGGCTGCTGTTCGTGTTTCTCCCTGCAAGCATAACGTCGGCAGACCAGGTTGTGCGCGTGGGAATCTATCAGAACAGTCCGAAGGTTTCTATGTCTGCCTCGGGGCAGCCCGAGGGAATCTTCGTCGATCTAATCGAAGCCATTGCCGAACGCGAGGGCTGGTCGCTGAAATACGTACCCGGGACTTGGCCGGAGGGGCTTGATCGGCTGGCGGCGGGCGAAATTGACCTCATGCCCGACGTGGCCTATACCCGGCAGCGCGCCGAGATATACGCATTCCATAGCGAGCCGGTTTTGTCCGATTGGTTCCAGATATATGTTCGGCGCGGAAGCGGCATTCGTTCCTTGCTGGACCTTACCGGGAAACGTGTCGCGGTGTTGGAGCGTTCGATACAGCAAGCGGCTTTTGAACAGGCCCATATCGGATTCGATCTGGGCGTAAAAATCGTATCGTTTCAGGATTATGCCAATACGTTTCGCGCCTTGGAGCAAGGCCGGGTGGATGCGGTTATCTGCCATCGCTTTCACGGGACCAGGCATGCCCGCGAATATGACATTGAAGAAACCGCCATCATCTTTAGTCCAACGCGGCTGTTTTTCGCGGCGCCCAAGTCGGGAAACCCTGCGATGCTCGAAGCCATTGATAAAAATCTGGCTCGGTTCAAGAAAGATTCGAACTCAATTTACTATCGGTCTCTGCGGCGCTGGACCTCTGAGGATGTTAAGGCCGGGATTTCGACGTGGCTCCAAGGCGCCGGAATAGCCGCGGCCGGGTTACTGTTGTTCAGTTTCTTCTGGGGTTTTGTGCTCAAGCGCCAGATAGCGTCCCGGACCCGTGACTTGGCGTTGCGCAATGAACAACTCCAGGCTGTGTGCGCACAGATGAAACACACCGAACAGATGATGCGCGAAAGCGAACTCAAACACCGGACGTTATTTGAGACCGCCAATGACGCGATCATGCTGATGCGCCGTGGCCGGTTTGTAGATTGCAACGCGCGGACGCTGACCATGTTTGGCTGCAGTCGGGAGCAGATCATCGGCGCGCCTCCCTACAAATTCTCACCGCCAACGCAGCCGGACGGACGCTGCTCCGAGGAGAAAGCCGCCGAAAAGATCAATAAGGCCGTTGCCGAAGGGCCGCAGTTTTTTGAATGGGAACATTGTCGGGGGGATGGAACACCGTTTGCGGCGGAGGTGAGTTTGAACCGTCTGGAGCTGGGCGAGGAAATGTTGCTCCAGGCGATCGTGCGCGACATTACCGGGCGCAAGCGAGTCGAGGAAGCGTTGCGGGCGACCCAAGCCGGCCTTGAACGGCGCGTCGTCGAACGTACCGCGGAGTTGGCCTCTGCCAAAGAACGTGCCGAATCCGCCGACCGCGTGAAGTCCGCCTTCCTGGCCACCATGTCCCACGAACTGCGCACGCCGCTCAACTCTATCATCGGTTTCACTGGCCTTCTTTTGCAGGGACTGGCGGGACCGCTGAACGTGGAGCAAACCAAGCAACTCCATATGGTCAAAGCCAGCGGGCAACATTTATTGGACCTTATCAATGATGTGCTGGACATCTCCAAGATCGAGGCCGGTCAGATCGAAATTGTAAACGCGACGTTTGACTTGACCGAGTCCGTCCGAAAGGTCGTGCACACGGTGACGCCGCTGGCCGATAGGAAGCAGTTGCCTTTGATCATGCAGATCGCGCCGGAAATCAGCCAAATCAACAGCGACCGCCGGCGTGTCGAGCAAATTCTGCTGAACCTGTTGAGCAACGCCATCAAGTTTACCGAGAAAGGCAAAGTTACACTGACTGTGGACATCGTGCCCGGTACGCGCCAAATACCACATGCCGCATGCCGCATTTCCGTGGCCGACACCGGTCCGGGCATCAAGCGCGAGGACCTAGCTAAGTTATTTCTGCCTTTTCGCCAACTGGACACCGGTCTGACGCGCCAGCATGAAGGGACGGGGCTGGGGCTGGCCATCTGCAAGCGATTGGCCGAGCGGCTGGGCGGCGCGATTACGGTTGAAAGCGAGTGGGGCAAAGGAAGCACATTTCAATTCACACTGCCAATCCATCGAGGAGGGAAGTTATGAAGTATACCATTCTGCTCATCGAAGACAATGAGCAAAACCTTTATCTGGAAACATTCTTGCTGGAACAGAACGGCTTCGAGGTTTTTGCCGCCAAAAGTGGTCCTGAAGGGATTGCGTTGGCGACCAAGATTCAGCTCGACTTGATTCTCCTCGACATCCAATTGCCGTTGATGGACGGGTATGCCGTGGCACGCGAATTGAGACAGAACCAGGCCTTAAAGGATGTGCCGGTCGTGGCGGTTACTTCTTACGCGATGGTGGGCGATCGGGAGCGAGTTTTGGAGGCGGGTTGCAACGGATACATTGAGAAACCCATCAACCCCGATACATTTAAGAACGAAATCGAAAAATATCTGAAACCCAAACCCGTGAACGGAGGGACCAAATCATGACTATTCTCATAGTGGATGATAACGAGCAGAATCTCTATCAACTCCAGGTGCTTCTGACCGCCAAAGGTTATCTGGTTGTCACCGCCGCCGACGGCGCCGCTGCGCTGGTCAAGGCACGGAAAACGCCGCCGGATTTGATCATCAGCGATATCCTGATGCCGACGATGGACGGTTTCGCTTTATGTCGGGAATGGAAAAAAGACGATCGCTTGCGGTCAATCCCTTTTATCTTCTATACGGCCACCTACAACGACGAACGTGACCGGGAATTTGGACTTAGCCTTGGGGCCAGCCGATTTATCGTCAAGCCGGAGGAACCGGATGTCATCATCCAAACGATTCAGGAAGTCCTTAATCAAGTCCGGCATCCACCCGCCGCGCAGCTCCATCCGGTGGCGAACGCTCCGGCGCGTGCACCGATCGAAGCGTCACAGCAAGATGAAACCGGTTATCTGCAGCAATATAACTCGGTGCTGATTCGCAAGTTGGAGAGCAAGATGCAGCAGTTGGAGCAGATTAACGGCGCATTGGAGCAGAGTCTTGACGAGCTCAAGCGGACGGAGGAAGAACTGCGGAAATCCAACCAGGACCTGCAGCAAGCCATGGCTCAATTGCAGGCGATGCAGGATCAAATGATCCGGCAGGAGCGTCTGAACGCGCTCGGGCAGATGGCCGCCGGCATGGTCCATGACTTCAACAACGCATTGATGCCGATCATGGCCAATGCCGATTACTTTCTCACGCATCCAACCGAGCCGGGCGACAGGGAAGCCCTTACCCAGGGCTTGAAGGAGATCATGAAGGGGGCAGAAGACGCCAAAAACATTGTTTACCGGCTACGGGAGTTCTATCGACCGCAGGACAAAACCGCACTACTGCCGGTAAATCTGGGCGAGGTGATTGAGTCGTCTATGGATCTGACCAGGCCGCGTTGGCAAAAGGAGATGGATACGAAGGGAATTGCGGTGGATGTGAGGACGGAGATCCCGGCCAAGCCCGTGTATGTGAATGGACACGAGTTCGAGTTGAGAGAGGCGCTGATTAACCTGGTGCTCAACGCGGTGGACGCCATGCCGCAGGGTGGAGTAATAACGATGCGTTGCCGGCAGGAGGACGCGTCTGTGATTGTGGAGGTGAGCGATACTGGAACAGGAATGACACCGGAAGTGAAAAAGCATTGCTTCGAACCATTTTTCTCGACCAAAGGCACAAAGGGCACCGGTTTGGGCCTTGCCATGGTGTATGGCACTGTATGCCGGCACAGCGGAACGGTCGCCGTGGAGAGCGAGTGCGGCAAGGGAACGACGTTTCGGATCGTACTTGCATCCCACCGGCATTCAAAAGTCGAGAAATCCACGCCAGTTCGGGCGGCATCGTGACGACTGTCGCCACAGCGGATACTGCTGATTGACGATGATGAATGGCATGCAGGGAATTCAGATGTTACGGAAGTGGCCATTCGACATGGTAATCACTGACCGGGCCTTAACTGGAATGAGCGGCGACGAGGCGGCCAAGGCCGTGAAGGAACTTCATCCGAATATGCCGGTAATTCTGCTTACCGGCTGTGGCGGGATGATGAATGTCTGAGGGGAGCGACCGCCCGAAGTTGACGCGGTGCTGGGCAAGCCGGTCTTGCAAGAGGAAATGATTGAAGCTTTGGGGAAGGCGCTGGATGCTAAGGCGCAAAATATTCGGCTAAATAGGGCTGGACATTTGGCCGGAATGGGCTATAAACATCAACTTTCACGTTAACAGGGAGCAAACCTATGCCGAAAATGAAGACCAAGAAAGCGTTGCGCAAACGGTTCCGCAAAACCGCCTCCGGCAAAGTGATCCATCTGGGCGCCGGCCGGGGTCACTTGATGACCGGTAAGTCGCGCAAGCGCAAGCGCAATGCCCGCAACAAGCGCGCGTTGGGTCATATGGAACAGAAACGCATCGGTAATCTGTTTTAACCGTTTTGTGTAAACCGAAGGGGAGAACGTGCCATGCCAAGAGCCACTAATGCGCCGGCCTCGCGCCGCCGGAGAAAACGCCGCCTGGAACAGGCCAAGGGATTTTACGGGTCGCGCGGCAAATTGTACCGTATGGCGACGGAAGCCGTGGACCGGGCCATGCGCCTGGCCACCATCCACCGCAAACTCAAAAAACGCGAATACCGCAGCCTGTGGATTGCGCGCTTGTCGGCCGCCTGCCGCCTGAACGGCATCACGTACAGCCGCTTCATCGAGGGGTTGACCAAGGCCCGCGTGGAACTCAACCGGAAAATGCTTTCCGAAATCGCCATCCACGATCCGGAAGGATTTGCCAAGATCGTGGGCGAAGCCAAAGCCACCCAGGCATGATGGCTCCGGCAGGACGTATTTAACGAAACGGCGGACTCTCTGAGCCCGCCGTTTTATTTGTATTCCTTGCGTGCCGTTGTTCCGGCTGGGACTCCAAAATCTTCTCATTCCGCCAGTATCTTCTTCAGCGCCCGATAATCCGTCTTGCCCGTGCCCAGCGTAGGGATGGCTGCCACCACGCGCACGGCGCGGATATTGTGTAACGGAGAAAGACCCGCCTCGCGGATGACCTGGTTGGCCGCTTCGCGGGCCATGGGTTGCACGGTAAACAGGACCAGCTCGGGCGCGGTATCCGAGGGTGTTGCCTCCACGGCCAGGATGGGGCCTTCCGCGGCCGCGTCGCCAAAATTCCGGATCAGGACTTCTTCGATGGCCGGCAAGGATATCATTTCGCCGCCAAGCTTGACAAATCGTTTGAGCCTCCCGATAAACGTCAGCACGCCATGCTCGTCTTCCGAGACCAGGTCGCCGGTGCGATACCAGGACTCCCCCTCCCGTTCGACAAACGGCGAAGGCCCATCATAATTCAGGTAGCCGCCGAAAATCGAGGGCCCGCGCAAGAGCAACATGCCGGTCTGCCCGGGCGCCACCTGCCGGCCGGTTTCGGGATGCACAATGGCGTGATGCAAGGAAGGCAGTATTTTTCCGATGGTCCCGGGCGCGCCGCCGTCATTAATCGAAACGACCGGCGAGCATTCCGTAATGCCGTAGCCTTCCCATATAATGGCCCCGTGCGCTTTCTGCGCCAAGGCCGCATGTACGGCGGCCGGGCATTTTTCGGCGCCGGAAACCACCAGGCGCAATGTCTCCAGCGCATGTCCGCTCGCGGCGCGCAGGATGCCGTTCAGGAACGTGGGCGTGCCCGCGAGCACGGTAACCTGGTAGGCTTCGATCAGGCGCGCCAGCAGGCCGCCTTCCGTGGGCGCCGGATGATAAACCGTGGGAATACCGCCGCACAGGGAGAAGGCCAGGGTCACATTGATTCCGAACGAATGAAAGGGCGGCAGGATACCCATGAACCGGTCGCTCGCGTTCAGACGGATCACGCTCAGACAGTCGCGCATGTTGGCCAGCAGGTTGGCGTGGGTCAAGGGGACGGCCTTGGGCAGGCTTTCCGATCCGCTGGTAAATAACACAACGGCTGTTTCCGGTACACGGACAGCATCGAGCACGGCCCAGCTCGTCCGGCTCCGGACCGCGGCCGCCAGCTTGCGCCGCCAGGAAAAAGTTTTACGCCAGGATTCCAGGAACAGAAACGTGTCTTCGATGGCGCCGAATTCTCCGCCCTGCATGCTCAGCTTTTCCACCAGGGTGCGGGCGGTGAGGATATGGCGCATTTCCAATAAATGCACGGCATGTTCGAGCGCACGCACGCCGATCGTCCAATTGATCATGACCGGTATTTTGCCGGAAAAGAGCACGGCGAAATACAGGATTCCCGCCCCCGCCGAAGCCGGCAGCATGATCCCGATATAACGGCCTTCGAGCCGTTCGATTTCGGGTTTCAGAACGAGGATCGCGGCCACCATGTCCCGATAGGTCTTGACACCCGAGGACTGATCGGCAACGGCAACCCGGTTCGGGCCGCGCCGGGCCTGGGCCAGAAACACCTCCGTCAGCGTCCGTCCTTCGGGAAGCATTAACGGCGCGCGACGCGTATCGAACCAGGCTGCCGGAATGGATTTAAGTTCCAGCGGTCCGGCCGAAACCAACTGGCCGCATGCGGCGCACAGGACATCATTCACGGTAACCATGCTGTCCTCGCCGGCCGGGAAACCGAACTCCTGCTCCACCCAGAGCGCCAATTCCACGCGCGCCAGGCTATCCAGCCCCAGGTCACCGGCCAGAGTTTCCTCGTGAGCCAGACTTTGTTTTCCCGATAGCTCCCGGAGATGCGTCAGCACGATATCGGCCGTGGCCGGAGGAATCGGTTCGCCGGCCGCAACGGCATTCGCGGAAACCGGCTCAGGCATCAGGCGCGTTCCACCCCGTTCCCAGATTGTGTAAGGCACGTAGGTGTTAGACTGTTTCTCCCGGTTGTAAAAAGTTTCAAGGTAACGGTTGAGCGTGCCGCGATCTGCGGCACGGGGCAGATCGGCAGGCTCCGTCAGTTCGATTGCAACGTGGCGGCGCGGGCCGAAGAAAATGCCGTTGGCCAGGAGGGCCAGGCATCCCTGCCACAGGGCGCGTCCAACGAGCGGCGGGCGGCCATAATACGCGAAGCCGAACCGGCTGCCCCACAATCCCGTTGTGCGGATGAGGACCACGCGCAATTCGGGCATGTTTTTTAGAATGAACTCCACGGCACTGTTACCGCCCAGGTTCTCCCGGCCTTTGCGATAAATACGCCCGGCAGGATACAACAGCAGGTTTTCACCCCGCTTCAGGCCGGCCACACAATCCGCCAGCACTTGCGCCACCTCGGCCTGGCAGGCTTCACCGTATTTGAGCGGGTCGCGGATCAGCCGTATGCCGGCATACGGGACAATCCGGCGCAGGATGGGCCGGTCCATCTGGTCCTTGTCCGCCAGCGCGCTCACCCGGAAATATCGCGAAAGTTCGGACCAGATGATGAAGGGATCGATCAAAGCGGGATGGTTCGGCAAAAACAGTATGCCGCCGCGACCTTTGGCGGCAATCCGCTCAAGACCGGTCACCTGAATACGGTACCGCAGGCTCAAGAGGCCGCGAACCAGGGCGCTGAACAATCGAATAAGCATCGTGGCACCTTGAACGTTGGAAACAGCCAGAAAACAAAATTTTTACCACGGATGAACACGGATTGACACGGATACCGGACAGGAAATGAGGATAATCAAATATTTATAATCATGCTTGTCCAAAACAACAATTTCAGAATGGTAAAAACGTTAATAACACAGCACACTTTTCAAGTTGTCGATTTACGAAACCTCATCCTCTCCCTCGGGAGAGGAAAGAGGTGAGGGGGCACATTTGCCAGTATTCCCTCATCCTAACCCTCTCCCAAGGGAGAGGGAATATTATTTTGGACACCAATGATTTATAATATTATTTTTCTTAATCCGTGTGCATCTGTGTTCATCCGTGGTTCGCTTTCTTGGTTGCAGAAATATTTAACCTGCAGATGACGTTTCAAGATCCGCTTTGCGATATTTCAGGAACAACCAGACGACAATCAGCAGCGACAACACACCGGCCATACCAAAGCTGGTTGTCGGCCGCCAGGCGGCATTGAGCAGGTTGGCCAGGAACCCGGAAAGCATAATGCCGATAAAGACCACAAAGTTGGTGGCCGCCAGGACGGCGCCCTTGCGTTCCGGCGCGGCGCGTACCTGGATGAAACTCTCCACGGGAATCAGGAACACCCCGCCGGCCACGCCGATGGCGGCGATGAGCACGAAAAGGGCCGCATGCCGGGCGGGTGCCGGAAGGCACGGGACAGACACCATTGCCATCATGAGCAGGGAAAATATGATGCCGGATAAAACTACCGGGCGATGCCAATGCGTTCCCTTGGCCAGGCGACTGCCCAGCAAGCCGCCGACCGCAATCCCGCCGAGTTCGGCCACGATCAGGAAACTGGTGACCGATGAACTCATTTCGAACTGCATGAGTCCCAGCGGATTGATAAGCAATATTTGAAGCGATCCGACAAACCAGATGAATATGTCGGCGCCGATCGTAATGGCCAGCGGGGGGTCTTTAAGAATTTCGCCCAATTGCCGGATGCTGTCGGCGGGACCCGTCCAGGGAAATTTTACACCCGGCGCCGCGGCCGGGAGTTTGGGCACGCCTAAGCTGACCAGCAGTCCTGCGGCAGCCACCGCGATAACGACCAGGGCGACCATGAGGGGACCGCGGGCCAGGCCGAACAATCCCGTGCCGGAACGGTCCAGGGCAAACCCGGCCGCGGCCGTGCCGCTTAAAATAGCCACCGTCACAAAAATGCGCAGAATGGCGTTGGCCTTGGCGACATACGTGGCGGGATACAGCTCGGGAATGGACCCATTGAGCGCGGGACTGAAGCAGGCGGCTTGCAGGCCCATCAGGCCCAGCATGGTAAAAATCAGCCACCAATGCCCGGAGCAGACACCGGCCGCGCCGGCCAGCATGGCGGCTAATTCCATGGTCTTGGCGCCAATCACAATGGTGCGCTTGGGAAAGCGGTCCGCCATCCAGCCGGCCGGGGCGGCGAAGACAATGAACGGCAGCGTAAAGAGGGCCAGGGCGTACCCCTGCATATCCGGTCGCCCCGCGCCGACCGCCAGGAGCAATACCGCCTGCTTGTAGAAATTATCGTTGAACACGCCCAGGGAGAACGTCGCCGCCATGGCGACAAACTTGGTGCGTGCCCGGACAATGGTTTCGTCAAATAGTCCTTCGGTCATATAATTCCTGACATGATAATGCCATTTGTAGGCAATGCAAATCACAATATCGGCATTACCCTTCGGTGCGTAAGGCGCGACCCCGCTTTGAGCGGGGTAAACCTATGTGCATGCCACGCCAAGGCGTGGTCGCGCCATTTCTGCCCCTGTAACCGAGGCGGTACATGTCCACGCCGGATTATTTAATGCCCGACGTTTATTCCGGCAAGATCGGCCACAACGGTTTTTAATCCTTCAACCACCAACGTCAGCCGGTCATAGTTCAGTTTCTCCGGCGTGTCTTCCGGCGTATGATACCAACAATACCGGAACAGGGCGGTGTCCGTTACCAGGATGGCCGGATAACCTTCGTGCCAGAAGGCCCAATGATCGGACCAGCTGACGCCCGTAACCCAGGCGGGCATGAAAGCCGCTACCGAGGGACATAGCGCCGCGCGGCGGAAGCTTTGCGCAACGCTCCTGACAAGGGATCTTGATTTGATATTGCCGATGAACCCGACAAAATTACCGGTGGTTGGATAAATTCGGCCGAGCAGAGAGATGGGATAACGCTGGCTTCCCGGTTCATCGGAATAATACCCCAGGGTTTCCAGGCAGAGCATGGCGACAATCCGTTCGTTACGAGTTCGGCATTGACGGGCATACACCAGGCTGCCCATGCTCCACGTCCAGAAAAATGGCGGTTCTTCGTTGACGAACGCCACGAAACGCAGCGTCCGCTCAGGGTGGGCACCGGCTGCCGCGCGGGCGAGGGCCAGTAAGGCGGCCACGCCGCTGGCATTATCGTTGGCGCCGGGAGTCTGCTCGGCCGAGTCGTAATGGGCGCCGATCACGACGATTTCATCGGGATGCTCCGTGCCCCAGATTTCAACTTCAAGATTGTAACAGGGCCGGCCTTTCAGCCAGTTAATTTCATAACCCTGGCGACGGACATGGTAGCCCTCCTTCATCAGCGAGCGTTCGATCGTGTCGGCCGTTGCGCAAACGGCTTCATAACGGGTGCTGACGTTCCGCCTGCCGATATCTCCGGCTAACGTCTTAACATCCTTCTTCAGGGCATCGCAAAGCAGGTGCTGTTCAGCGGTCAATGGCGGGATAAAAATCATCGGGCGCATGTCCGGTATGCGCAGCGTAATATAGCCGGCAACGCCTAACGCAACGGGCAAACAACCCAGGCCGAAAGCCGCAAAACCGGCTATCCAATTTCTAATGGATGCCTCGGGCCAGCGGAGATGTAGGAGGTACAGGATGGACCGTGGAATGGCCAGGAGGGACAAGGCGCCCCATGCCAAACCGAAAACAAACACAAGGCAGTATAACAGAATCCGGAGATGGCCGATAAAACCGGCTGATCGAAAGGGCAACACAACCGGCAGCGTTGCGGCAACGAAGACGATGCCGAAAAGGATTGCCAGCGTAATGCAAACCCGGCGCATGGTAACCGGACGTTTGGATGGTGAACAGGCGCTCATGGAATAACTCCTGATTTTTTGTGATACGGCAATGGTATTGCATAGGCATGATAATAAGTGATGTAAAGTGAAGCGAAATAACGATATAAACCACGGCTTTTATTTTACATCCGTTCATACGGCCGTCATGACGGAAATTAGCGCAGCTTATTTTCCGATGCGGCGCCTGATTCCAGGTCACCACGTCCGGCTGTCTGCAAAGTTGCGTAATGCCAAGGCTTTTATCTCGGCGATCAATGCTCGGATATGCTGCAACGATGACGGCGTCCAGGATTCATGAACAATCGGAAGCGGGTTGTCGCCTCGGATGCCTTCACGGATCACATCGTAACGATAGGTAAGATTTAATCGAAAGGCAATATAGGCCGGCTTCAGGCCAACGGTCAACAGGGTCCGTAACCCGCGCAGGATGATGCGATCCAAGCGATAAAACTGGCTATACAGCCAATCGGCTCCGTTTTGCAGGTCTTGCTTGGTCATTTTGAAAGGTTTGATAACGACGTGGCGATAGTCGTAATGGCTCCAATCGCAGTCAATGATTCGCCCCGCCGCCTTGAATTCTTCATACAGCGGCGTGCCGGGCAGTGGAGTCAGGATATTCAGCTGAAGTGCATCGATCCCGGCGCGTTGAAGGAAGGAAAGCGTTTCTGAAAAGACGCGTCGATCATCCCCGTCCATGCCGACAATGATGCCGGCGATTATGGCAATCCCTTGCTGACGAATATTAGCAATTCGTTTCAAATAACCATGGCTATCATTAAAATCCTTGCCGACGGTAGCCAGGTTGTCGGCGTTGGTCGTTTCAATGCCGATGAATAGTCCGCGGCAGCCTGCTTTGCGGGCCAGACATAAGAGTTCAGGATCATCGGCGATTTCAAGCGAGCATTGCGACACCCAGCTCTTTTTCATCGCAATCATGCCGAGGAAAAGGCGCTTCGCATAGTCACGATCGGCGATAATATTGTCGTCCACAAAAATAAAATCGCGATCGATATGGCTGAGTTCAGCCAGCACGTTATCGATCGGCCGTGTTCGGTAAGTCCGGTCGTTGAATGCAGTGACCGAACAGTAGCGGCACCCATGGCGGCATCCTCTCCCTGCTTGAACGGCGGCCGTGGTTGCATAATGCCTGGCGGACTGCTGCGTCAGGTCGCGCCTGGGTGCCGGCGTGTTCGTCAAATCGGGCAATACGGCATGGCGATAGACGTGTTTAAGCATGCCGCGTTCAGCATCCCTGATCGCCTGCGGCCATAGATTCTCGGCATCTCCGACCACCACGGCATCAAAGTGCGGCAACGTCTCTGCGGTCATCAGGGTCGGATGATACCCGCCGGCAACCACAATTATACCGCGGCGGCGGAACTCGGCGGCAATGGCATACGCGCGCGGGGCCAGAGCGGTCATAAACGAAATACCGACAATGTCCGCGTCGTGATCGAAATCAATTGGAGTGACGTTCTCGTCGCATAGGGTCACCTGATGCTTGTCCGGTGTCAGGGCTGCAACCAGCGTTAAAGGCAGGATGCTGAACCGAAGCATGGCTCTTTTTGGAATTGCCGTCGTTTGGCTGCTGATTCTCAAATGTTCCGCCGCGGGCAATATAAGCAGAATGTTCATGATGCTCCTTTTTATTGGTGTTTGGGTTTTGAATAACAACATTGGGTTGGAAGCGCACGCGCGGCATCGATCATGGGGCTCAATCGAGGGGGCCGGCCTCTGGGTAACGGGAGACAAGTTAAGGCATGGTCGGATTGAGGGGTATGGGCTCTTTCTCTTTTGAAAAAACCGTTGTTAATAAAAAACAGCACGTAGTCGATCACGCCAGGATCTCGCATGATAAATGTATGAGTCCTGGGCACTACGATGAAATCCTTCATCCCGGCGGCCTTGGCCCGGGCGACGGCCACTTTGCCGTCATTGGCGCCGGGGATCATGTGCGCAGTCCAGGGATTCAGGGATCGATTCCCGGCGATAACCCCCAATTCGAACATGACAGGTCCCAATCGGTTGGGCAGGCTGGATGGCGCGGTGCCTAGTTGCTGGCCCGCGGGCCCCGTGAAAAATCTATACAGGAAGTTATTGCCCCAGCGGTCGGCAAGCTCACTGCCGCGATTGGGCGGACTTAACATCACAACCCGCCCAAGATTGGGATGCGTATGGTTTTGTAGATAATAGGCTAGAACAACACCGCCCAAGGAATGAGTGACGAAATGAATCTTCCTTTCCGGCTGAATGCATCGGGTGGCAATCGCCTGCTCAAGGTATTGGGTGGCCAATGTTTCAATCGGCACGCGGGTTGACGGATAAGCCACGTTGATTACCTGGAATCCAGTCGATACAAACCGCCGCTCTATTTTTTTCATCGACCAGGTCGTCCTGCCCATTCCATGAAGCAGGACCACATAATCCCCTCGGCCTGGCGCAGCTTGCACACATACAAATTCAGAAGCACGGATCGTTCTGCGTGGCGTGTCGCAAGCCAAACCTTGAAAACGCTGCGGATTAACGCACGGGAGGGATGCGGTATCCAGTAGCAGCCCGGAAATGTTTTCGGATTCCGCGGCGCCCGGCAATATGGTTGCCATGACGAACAATATGACGCTAGTTTTCATTGCACGCCTCAATGCGGCCACCAAGCGGGCGTTGGCACGTAGTTCAGGGCATATTCGGCCTGCGGTTTATTGGCGATCGCTCTTGCGAACAGATGATGATTCAAGAAGGCCGGTACCGCATCCGAAACCACTGTGGCCCACAAAATTGCGCCAAGCATGATTACTATCAGGTTCCACTTCATAATACGTTCTCCTTTCATGATAAGTATAATTAGCACGATGCATGCCAAGAAGTGCCTGTGTGCTGTAAGGAGTTAATATTAAAGTTGTAACAAAAACATCCGTTTTTAGTATGCTGTTTGATATTGACAATAAATGAACATAAGCCATACATTAAATGCATGGTAATGGCGATTAAACTATCGGATGACGATCGGGCATTCTTCCGGCTGGTAGGAGAGGCGGCGTTCAGTAATCCGTTCAGCGATGAGCGGGCTGAGACAGATTTAAAGATTATCGGTCCATCCGCCCGCCGGGTAAACGCGGCGCGCGCCCTGCAAGCCATGATGGAGACGGTGGCCGCGCGAGTGGCAACATTGGATGCGGCCGGGCACGGCGACGTGCGCCGGTTTGCCGGCGAGGACAGGCAACTTGTCGAAACAGCCTTCCTGTTCGATGCCTTTCATCAATGGATCGATGCGTTTGACCAGCTGATCTTGGACCAGATCAAAGCCGGTGATGCATCGCTGCTCGTCCCCTTTGCATCGTCGGCGCACACCCGGCTGATTGGGCGCGGATTTACGGCGGACGCCTTCCAGCACTATTTCGCGGTGTTTTACCAGTTGCGGCGCGCTTTTTATTTTATCAATCAAGGATTGATCGGTCATAGTCCGTGCATGAAAGCCTTGCGGGAAAGACTTTGGAACAATGTGTTTACCCATGATATTCGCTGGTACGAACGTTTTTTATGGGACCACATGGAGGATTTTTCCACCGTCTTGCTTGGAGAGACAGGCACAGGCAAAGGGGCGGCCGCCGCCGCCATCGGGCGCTCGGGATACATCCCGTTTAACATTGAAAAGGAATGTTTTGCCGAAAGTTTTACCCGCAGCTTCGTTTCCATCAATCTTTCGCAGTTTGTGCCCGCGCTGCTCGAGTCGGAATTGTTCGGGCATCGCAAGGGCGCGTTCACGGGGGCGATCGACCGGCACGACGGTGTTTTGGCCCGCTGCAGTCCGCATGGCGCCATTTTTCTCGATGAAATTGGCGATGTGACTGTGCCGGTGCAAATTAAGCTGCTTCAAGTGCTCCAGGAAAGAACCTTTGCACCCGTGGGCGGTCATGAAATGCTCCGCTTTCGCGGACGCGTGATTGCGGCTACCAACAAGCCGTTGGACAAGCTTCGTCAGCAAGGCCATTTCCGCGACGATTTTTTTTATCGGCTCTGCTCGGATGTCATTACGGTGCCTTCCTTACGCCAGCGCTTGCAGGAAGATCCCGGGGAATTGAATGAGCTCCTGAATCATGTGATTAAACGGCTGACTGGCCGGGAATCGGAACCCCTGATTGCGGGAATCCAGGCGGCGTTTCGCGCCCAGCTCGGTGATCGTTACCCGTGGCCTGGCAATGTCCGCGAACTGGAACAGGCCGTACGGCGCATCTTGCTCACAAAACAGTATGAGGGCGACCTTATGTCGCGAGCGGCGCCGGATGTTCAGGCGCACCTGTTGGCGGGAATCGAAGAAGGCAACCTGAACGCCGAGGCGCTTTTATCCGCCTATTGCAGGCTATTGTACCAACGATACGGGACCTATGAAGAAGTGGCGCGCCGAACGCATCTTGACAGGCGGACGGTGAAAAAATACATCGCAATCTGATGCCAGCCGACGGTTGACATATCCATTCTGTGTCTATTCTTCCTTGGTCGTTTCAATCTTGCGGCCGGCGCGGAAGAGGCCCCAGCCGAGCAGGGCGACGACCAGACATACGGCGGCGATGAACAATCCTTTACTCTCCAGAATTCGGCGACTGCCGAGTGTGGACGACCTGAAGACCGGATTCGCCTGCTGGGGCAGAAGTTTGCCTTCCACTCCCTGGACGCCTTTGCCCAGGGAAGCCAGCACCGTGGCCGTGTCATAAGATGGGGCGCCGGCGGCTTCGGACCCATAATATACACGCATGCCCAGATCCGGGCGTGTCAGCCAGCATAGGCGATAGACATTGCCTTCGGCGCGGATGCCCGTGATGTGCAGCGGGGCATTATCTGCGTTGCGGATAGTCAGGCGATATTCCTCCGCGCGTTGCTCAGGAAACTCGATTTTGAGTTTCTCGTCGTGAAAAGAGCGAAACTGAACGAACGATATCTGTGCTGTCGCCAGAATGCGCCACGTCTTGCGAACGCCGTTCATCACGGTCGCCTCCAGCGTAACCGACCGGCTGAAATTGCGGTCGGGCGTCTCGATGGCCAGAGCCGTCAGGGGTTCGCGGCGCATCCGGATGGTCACAACAGTCAGACGATCCTTGGGCTTTTGCTCGGTGTTGAACGATAGGGGGGCATAGGATGCCTTGTGGTCTTTCACAATCCTTTCCTCGGCGACCGTGTGCCAACCGCGAATGCTCTCGATTCGTAATGTACGGCGTTCGACCGTCGTGCGGTCCTTCTGCTCGGCCAAGTCGCCCTGCCGGTACGTGTGCTCAAGTTCGGTCAGGGGCGAGGATTGCTTGTCGACGATATCGTCGATCCGGATCCGGTACCGGCGGAAGGAGTTCTCGACCAGCGCCACTTCCATATGGCGGACATCCATGTAGCGCGAGTAATCGCAGATCATCGCTTCATGGACCAACTCCACCTCTTTCCCGTCCGGTGCAACTCCGAAAACGGAGGCGTGCTTTTCGAAGTTTTTCAGCGGGCTTTCGATGGTAAAACTCGTGACCGGCGGCTCCTTGTCAACCAGATCCCAAGTGACCTCGATACGGTTATCGGGCAACTCCCGCAGGGACGTCGTCTTTCCCGCGCTCTCCCGTCGTATCGATTGCATCTGGGTTTCCGCGGACTTCTCCAGCACATAGGGCATTTCCAACAGGTGCTTGTCGAAGATTCGTATATCGGGGCAACCGGCTTGCGTGCCGTTGTAAACCTCGCTGTCGAGTGGCGTGATCAAGATATCCTCCTGCGGCCCTGTCCCCCTGAGTTGCAGATCTTTATAGAACCGGAACTCCGCGGCCCGGTCGCTGGCCGCCAAGGCATGGAGCGCGCAGGCAGCCACGCTTATCGGTATGATCAGCGAGATTCTCATGATTCATCCTCCTTGCGAACGGCAAAGGTCTGCCGGTATTTCAGATACACGAAGGAACCGCAGAGCAGCACGACGCCCAGCACCGTGAATGCGATGATCCGGTAAATCTGTTCGAGGTGGCTCAAGTCGAATAAGAATATTTTAGCTGCCACCACAACGAACAGCGCCAAGCCGAGGAATCGCAAGGGCGCAACCTGTTTAAGGATGCCGGAAAGGATGAAGGCCAGGGCAAAAACAGACCATAGGATCGTAATGCCGCCGGCGCGCAACCCCGGGATGTAGATGCCGAGAAAGGTGTTCAGCTCCAACGACGCGTAGAGAAACAGCAATGCCAATCCGGCGTATCCCATGAACTGGCTGGCCGAACGCGCCGCCACGCAGCGGCGTAGCGTCACAAATCCCCATGCCATGAAACCCAGGATCGCGCCGAAGTCAAGCAAACGCATCGTCGCATCCGTTCCGGAGTAGCTTGCATAGCATAAGCCCCGCTCGAAAACCAGGTGCCATGAGGTCAAATCCACGAAAATCAACTTGCCCAGCATGCCGGCCATGAACAAACTCAACAGGACCATCAATCCGGGCGTGAGCGCCGCCGAGTAAAGCGCCAGCAGGAAGCTGCACATCGCCAGCCAGACGAGGGTCAGGACGGGCAGGCGCAACGGTTCATACAGGCAGCCCACGGTGCGATTCAATTCCAGGTGCAGATACAGGAACAGCATCGCCACCGCGAGCGTCACGAGTGTTCGCACGGCCCAGCGCTCGCGAATCAGCGGACCGACGTCGTCGCTGCGCCCGACGGTCAGCACTCCCTTGCAAGCCGGCTTGATCAACAGGCGGAACGCCACTCCGAGGGAGGCGATGGGAATACCCGCTGAAACCAGCCTCGGAAGCATTTGCCAAAGATACTGGCCTGCCGGCAGGTCGGCAGATGGCGCCGGTCCGCCGAACTGGCGTCCCATGTCCACAAAGAAGAACCGGCCCAACATGAGGGCATAGAGCAAATAGGCGATCTGCCGCAGAAACTCGCTCTCCAGCTTCGCGGCCATCCAGAGCAGGACCATGGCTTCCAGCGCCCAGGATACCGTGATCCACTCGTGCGAGAGAATCAGGGGGATGGTCACGCTGAGAAAAAACGCCCCAAGACCGAGAAAAGACACCAGCAGGTTGCGGTCGTGGATTTTGCGGATCAGGAGATAATAAACATGCAGGACATAGAAGGCCGCCAGTCCGACCGTCAGCACGGCCGTCCATTCCCGGCCGTAGGCCTGGTCAATCATGTGAAAGCCGGCGCCAAAAACAATGCCTGCGTTCACAAGCAGGCCGATCAGTTCCAGCAGATTGGAGGGTTGCCGGTTCACGAGGTTGTGAATGAATTCCATGGTGGAAAAGAGGACAAAGAACGCGGCCAGGAAAGGCATGACCTGCCAGAAGTATTCGTTCGAATAGTGGCTGCTCATGGCGGCAAAGAAAAGGGCGTAGGTGCAGGCCAGGCTCAGGAAATTGAGGAGGTGCCAGTTCTTCCGGTAGGCAATCCAGAATACGCCGCATCCGAGCAGCAGCATGTAGCTGAACAGTCCGATAAATTGGACCTCGCCGGTCGAGAGCATCACCGGTGTGCCATAACCGCCGACGATGCCGAGAACGGCCACCAGGGCCGAATTGAAGCGCACGGCCATCCCGCCTGCGCCGATGGTGATGACCGCCATCAGGGCGAAGGCCACCGGCGCATCGATAAGATGATAGAAACTGAATGCGGCAAACGCGCTGAAATAAAGCGTCGCCAGTCCGCCGCCCAGCAGCCCTTGCCCCAGCAGATGGTATTTCTTTCCCAAAAGCCGCAGACCGGCCGCCAGCATCGCGGCGCCAACGAACAGACTCAGCGTCACACGTCCCAACGGCCCGATCAATCCATGCACGATCGAGTAGCGCAGGAAAAACCCTACGCCGCTCACGAGGATCAGGATGCCCAGCCGCAGCAGCCAGTTGGTTGCCACGGCATATTCCATCGAGACGCCCTCGGGCCGGTGTTCGGCCCCCACGATGATCCAGTTCCAGATCCCGGCCAGGATTCTGCGCGCCGTTTCTTCAAAGCCGCTTGGTGCCCGCGGGGGAGGTGGCGGCTGCGATCTTTCCGGTTCTCTTTGCAACGCGGCCAGAGGTGGAGGTTGAGCCGGGGTGGTGATGCGGGGCATGGGGGCTTCAACGATATTCTCCGGTTTGATCTGGGATTTCAGTTCCGGCATTGCGCAAGGTGCAATGGGCCGGGCGGGCGTTTCGACGGCCGGCTTCGACGGCGAAACCGGCGGGGCCGCCTGTCGGGAAAGCAGCTGGTGCATATCCCGGAGCTTCTCTGCCAATTCCTTTTGCCGACGCGATATCGCCGATATCTTGATCAGCGATATAATCGGAAAAATAACGAATCCCACGACGAGAATGAATAGAGCCAGCCCGATTAAGACTTCCCAATCCATGAATCCTCCTCCGAGACAATATCCCGTTCATTATTAGAACAGAATCGGTGACAAAACCGACGTGCCCACACCCCCTGGATCATGGGAGTATAATCGAGTCGGTTAATCCTGTCACTAAGTTCGTGATGATGATCGTAATCCCGTCCTGGATATCCGGGGCGGTTCAAGCTTGTCTCCGATCGTGTCAATATGGTAAACGATTATCTTCACTAGAGGGATTGCGTTCGCGCACGGCGGGTTTTCTCACAACGTGAAGAGGTATAATTATGGCAGGTATTTTTAAAGCCTATGACATCCGGGGCGTGGTCGGCAAGGATCTGGACGAGGACATGGCCTTCAAGATCGGCCGCGCGTTTGCGAGTTTCCTGAACTGCCGGCGCGTGGTGGTGGGGCAGGACATGCGCTCGAGCTCGGAAATCATGTTCCAGGCGCTGACCCGTGGCCTGACCCAGCAGGGCGCCAACGTCATCCGGGTGGGCGTCTGCTCCACGCCGATGTCCTATTACGCCAACGGCAAGCTGCTCGCCGATGCCAGCATCATGATCACGGCCTCGCATAATCCCGCCGAGTGGAATGGGTTCAAACTGTGCCGCGAACAGGCGATCCCGATCAGCGGCGCCACCGGCATCCAGGAAATCGAGCAGCGCGTGAAGGCGTCGGATTTTGCGCCGGCGCCGGTGGCGCCCGGCGCGATCTCGAACTATGATATCCTGCCTGAATACATCAAGCATGTTAAAAAACTGGCCCAGCTACGCCGGCCCATGACCATCGCCACCGATTGCGCCAACGCCATGGGCTGCGTCGAAGCCAGGGCCCTGGCCGGCCTGATTCGGATGGACGCGCTGTTCGACACCCTGGATGGCACCTTCCCGAACCACGAGGCCAACCCGCTCAAGACCGAGACCTTGGCCGCGCTCCAGCAGAAAGTGCGGGACGGCGTGCCCGCCGAAGCCTCGGCGAAGGGCGGGAAGTATGATTTCGGCGCGGCCTTCGATGGCGATGCCGATCGCGTGGGCTTCGTGGACGAGACCGGCGCCGTCGTGCCCATGGATATGATCACGCTGTTGATCGCCCAAAGCATTTTGAAGAAGAAAAAGAAAGGCGTGATCCTCTACGACCTGCGCAGCAGCTGGACCGTGCGGGAGGTGATCCTGGAAAACGGCGGCACCCCGCAAATGTGCCGGGTGGGCCACGCGTTCATCAAGCAGCAAATGCGCGAGGCGCAGGCGCTCTTTGCCGGCGAACTCTCGGGACATTATTATTTCCAGGAAAATTACTTCACCGAGAGCTCGGCCATGGCGGTGCTCTACGTCGCCAACCTGCTGAGCCAGTCGACCGAGCCGCTGTCGGCGCTGATCAAGCCTTTTCATCGCTATTTCAAGAGCGCGGAAATCAACTCGGAGGTCAAGGACCCGCCGGCGGCCCTGGCGCGGCTGAAGAACCAATACCGAACCGGCAAGCAGTTTGAACTCGACGGGCTAAGCGTGGAATTTGCCGACTGGTGGTTCAATGTCCGTTGTTCCAACACCGAGCCGCTGGTGCGGCTGAACTTGGAAGCTAAAACCCAGGCGCAGTTGGACCAACACACGCAGGAACTCCTGGCCATCATCCGCGCCCAATAAGGGAGGGACGGCATTCTGCCGTCCGTGTCCGGCGCGCAGCATGCGCGCCCTCCCGATCCCGTATTCGATTGTTCGTTAATAATGTCATGAACACCGTCTTGATTGAAACGATCCGGCAAGCGCATGCCCGGCGCTTCGGCCAGCCGCCCGTTATCCTGGCCTATGCGCCCGGTCGCGTGGAAATGCTCGGCAATCATACCGATTATAACGAAGGATTTGTCCTTTCGGCCGCGATTGATCTGGGTGTCGGCCTGGCGCTGAGTCCCGCGGGAGGCGCGGCATGCACGGTACAGGCTCTGGATGTTCCGGAAGAAATTTCCTTTAATCTGCCCGTTACCTCGCCCGCAAAGCAACCGTTGTGGATCAATTATGTGCGCGGCGTGGTAAATAAACTGGGGCTCCGCGGCCGGATCGAACCGGGTTTCCAGGCCACATTCGCAGGCGATATTCCCATGGGCGCGGGCCTTTCCAGTTCCGCCGCCCTGGAAATTGCCGCGGCCCTGGCGCTTGGCCGGCTATACAAGATTACCGTGGCGCCCCTGGAACTGGCCAAAATCTGCCAGGCGGCCGAAAATGACTTTACGGGCGCACGCTGTGGATTGATGGATCAGATTTCCAGCCTCTTTGGACAAGACCATGCCTTGGTATTCAGCGATTTCCGGACGCTTGCCGTTGAAACCGTGCCGGTGGCGGAGGACATCTGCTTCCTGTTGATTGACACCTGCGTCAAACACAGTCTTGTGGCATCGGCCTACAACGAGCGCCGGGCGCAATGCGAACAGGCCGCCGCCTTTTTTGCCTCCGTGCTCGATCATCCGGTCAAGGCCCTGCGCGATGTCTCGCTTGATGAATATAACGCGTTTGCCGCCCGCCTGGATCCCGTCACAGCGCGCCGCGCCGCGCACGTAATCGAGGAAAATGCGCGTGTGCTGGAAGCCACCCGGCTCCTGCGGGCGGGGAATGTGCGGGCGTTCGGCGAACAAATGTATCGATCCCACCACAGCTCGCAGGTAAATTTCGAGAACTCGTGCCCGGAACTGGATTTTATTGTGGCGCAGGCCCGCCGCCTGCCCGCGGTCCTGGGTGCGCGTTTGTCCGGTGGTGGCTTTGGCGGGAGCGTGGTGCTGATGCTGCATCCCCGCGATGCGGAAACCGTCGGCCGAACCCTGGCATCCGCTTATGCGCGTGCCTTCGGACATACGTGTGAAACACGCGGGGTTCGACCCGCTGCCGGGGCCCGTGTGCTCTAATCCGGATGGTTAATGCGCCCGGGGCAGGTTGGTCTGCGAAACGCGTGTGTCGCGCGGCTTGTTGACCCCCGTCGCATCAAACTCGTCTTTGGTAACGGTGTTGTCCTTATTGGCATCCATGGCCGTGAAACGGGCATCCGAGGCAAATTCTTCGGGCGTTAGCTTGCCGTCGCCATTGGCGTCCAATTGCCGGAAAATGACGATGCGATACGCCGCACATTCAGGAACCGTCACATAGGTGTCGTTATTGGCATCCATGGTTTCGAACAACGTCGTCTTGTCGGTCTTGGCCGGATTGGCCGCCTTATCCATCCTGGTTTCCGGGCCGCAGAAAAAAGCCGCATATTCCTCCACCACCACGACGCCGTCGCTGTTGGTATCCATATCTTTGAACCGGCCCTGCTGATCCTTGACATACTCATCCGCAGTCAGTTTGCCGTCGCCATTAGCATCAATCTCCTTGAACCAGGTGGTCCGGTGTGCTTGGAACTCGGCTGCTGCGACCTTGCCGTCGCCATCGGCATCCATTTTTTGAAATACAAAGGGTTTCCTGGCTTGGGTCGCGGCCTTGGCCGCATCCGAATCGCCCGCCATGCCATGCGTGGCGATCATCATGGCTGCCATGCCGAGGCCCCATGCCATTGTTTTGATTTTATTTATACGGTTTTTTCCGATCATGGCGGCCTCCTGCGGAGTTATTGTTTGCCGCTATTTAACCAATGCGGGCTATACCCGCAACCCAAGTGTCTCGAATTCGGTTCGCAAAAAGCGGCGGCGATTCCGACGCATCTATCCCGTTGCCGCACTCGCGCATCCGCGAGGATAGCGCTTCGCGCGCCGCCGGAATATCTGCGCCGGACTTGCCTTGTTTTTGCGAACCCGCCTCCCGCCGTCGCAAAAGCTATGGCGGGCAGGCCGGCGGGAACCGAATTCAGAGCCACGGTGTCAACGCTAACGCGGAAATCAACGGTTGTATTCGTAGCCGGATCGTTCGTGCAATCAACGCCTTATATGTTCAACCCAAAATTATCTTGTTGTTTGTAGTAGTTCCTGATGTCTAAGGTACACTAATTTAACCGATGCATGGCCGGACTGTCGAGCGTTCTTTGCGGACAGCTCACGCGGGATGCCTGAAGGTATACGGTTTCGATTTAACCATGCCTTCACGGCCAAGCGCCGCGCGCGTGAGGTTAAGTTTCTCCAGCACCTGGTCGGTCGTGCGAAAATGGCATTTGGCCGTTTGCAGCAGGATGCCGGCTCCGTGCTGCTTCACCAGGTCCCCGGCCGCCGCCTTGACCTGGTCGGAGGCGCCCTTGGGAAATTTTTGGCCGTAATCCTTGTGCAATTTATCCAGCGCGCTGAGGAACGCCGCGCGTGCCAGGATGGAAGCCGCCGCCACGGCCACGTCCGCTTCGGCCCGGTGGCGCTGGATTAATTCCACCTTGCGGCCACGCGTCATCAGCGCCCGCTTGACCTGCTCTTTGTCGCCAAACTGATCGGAAATGGCGCGCGGGCATTCCGGCACATGCTCCAGTAAATTTTCGATGGCGCGGGCATGGCCCCAGGAAAGCATGGCATTGACGCTGCGAAGTTTCGCATACAGCCGGTTATAGGCTTGCGGGCCGATCGTCACGATGCTGAACCGCCGGCCCAGCAGGCTGCGAATATCCCGGGCCAGTTGATGGGCTTTTTTGTCGCTGGATATATTTTTGCTGTCTTTCACGCCCATGGCCAGCATGGTCTTGGCCAGCGCCTTGTCCGTGTACGCGCCGGCGATGACCAGCGGGCCGAAGAAATCGCCCTTGCCGCTTTCGTCAATACCCATGTGCGGCGAGTAGGCTTCGGGATTGAGCATTTCCTCGTACCCCAAACCGACGTGTCCCAATACCTTGGGCTCCAGGACATAGGTCACAAATTCCTGCGCCGCGCGGCCCTGGACCAGGCACTTACCGCTCTGGTAGAGGATGATCTTGCAGGCGTCGGTTTCCACCGCCACCCTGGCATAGGGAACCTGGGTCGGGCGGTAATTACCGCTTTGCAGAACTTCGGTGAGCAGGATTTGCTGCTCCTCCGTCAGGGGATAGGTGAATGAAGTTTTAAGGGGCGTGTCCATGTGATCTCGTCTTACCGATACAGCGGCCCCAGTTTTTCGCATACCCGGAAATCGTCGCCGCCGAACCGGTCCCACAAGGTCGGCCGGAAAATCTGATCGCACGGAACGTTATGCATGTCCACCGGGATCCGGAGCATGGCGTTGAGCGTCAGGAGATCCGCGCCGATGAGGCCGAACGAATTGGCATCGTGGTTCGGGCCGATGCGGTTCATGTATTCGAACGAGGACATGTCGCGCGGCGCCCAGTAAGTTTCCGGCCAGGTGGGGTCGGTTACCTTGCTGACATGGTCCGCCACGTCTTTCGGGAGTTCGATGGTTTCGCCCTCGACCACGGAAAAGGTCAACTGGTCGCCGACAACGTTGTAGCGATAGGCGGTCATGGGGATGCCGCCCGGGGTGCGGTAATGGCTGGAAAGGCCGTCGCCCGGGAAGTATTCCAGGGCCGCGCGCATATAGGTGGTGCGCTCGCAAGCCCCGCGTATCAGCTTGTCCTGAAGGGCGGTATCGCACCGGATGGCTTCGGCCACATCCTGGATGCTCCTGGTTTTCCCGCCCTTGACGAGCGCGGTGATGTCCAGAGCATAGTCCAGGGCGCCGGCGCCGGAATTGCGCTTGTCAATGAAGCCGTTGGGCGCGATCTTGCCGATATTCTTGCCGGTAGCCTTCAGGATGCTTTCCACAGTCCAGTTGGTGCGGATGTCGGCAAATAACTGCGGCAGTCCGGTCACCAGGTTGGCCGCCAGCATGCCGATGCCATTCTTGGAATCGTTTTCCGTGGCCACGAGATAAGCCGAACGGAACCCGTTCCAATCGAAGGAACTGTTGAGCATCGACTCCGTCACGTCGAAATTCGGGTAGAGATCGGTCCACTGCCGCTGGCCCTGGGTGCCGGCCAGGATGGCGTTGGCGCCCTGGGCGCGCTCGACATCGGCCTTGAACCCCTGGGCCTTGCCGATTTTTTCGTCCGCCAGCTTCGAATTGCCGACCATCAGGTCGCGGGTAATCATCGTCATGAGGATGCACAGGCGCAGCAGCTCGTCGGGAGGATTGGGCCGCGGGCCTTCGCCGAACACAAATTTGAAATGCTTCTTCATGAACTTGAGCGCCAGGTCCAGTTCCGTGTGGTCATAAAAGCCCTGGTCGATGCGGCCCTTGACGGCCACCATGTCCACCGAAACCGTGCCCATGCCCAAATAGTTGAGCATGATATTGCGGCGGACGTCGGAGCCGATGATGCCCATGGAGACGCCGCCCAGAGACAGGTAATTTTTTCCGCGCATTTCGGCCACGGCGGCGGCACAGCGGGCAAACCGCAGGATGCGTTCCTGCACGTAGGGCGGCAGGTCGCCATCCTCGGTTTCGAGATCGGGGTTATAGATCGAAAAAATCGGGCGCATTTTTTCATCCATGGCCGCGCAAAACGCCTTGAGCCAGACCGCTCCGGGGCGGTCGGTCTGGTTAAGTCCGTAAGCGGCCTGCAGCCATTCGCTGGAGCCCAGGCCCTGGCAGGCGCTCATGAGCTCGTCGCTGTAGGACCAGGAACGGCTGACCCAGATGTTGGCGCTGACGCCTTCCCGGGTATACACTTCCTGGGCGCGCGCGCCGCTGCGCGGGCCATACACGATTTCCGGCGCCACAACCACGCGGGCGCTCGTGCCATCGGGCAGCTTCACATGTTGGCGGATCAGATTGCTGACTTTTTCCGCCATGCGCCAGGTCCCGGCCACGTTGCTTTCATAGGCGCCCGTACGTCCATCGGCTACGGGTGTAATGGCAATCGTCGGCACATGGCCGACCCGCGAACGGCTGGAGGGCGCAAAGCCCCGTTTGGCCTTCGCCAGGGCGGAAAAATCAACATGTTCTGTGGATCCGGCTGCGCTCATGACGGTCTCCTCGATGAGTTTGAAAGATGGTTGACAAGCGCACACTTTACTTGCAAGCTTTACAAAATTCAAGGTTTTAAAGCGAGGCGGAGTAATCGGGGGCGTAGATCCCAATGGCTACAACCGAAGAAAATCAAGGAGCACACTCATGCCAACAATCGAAACTGTTCCGTACCGGGGCTGGAAGCGCACCATCAGATTGACCAATGGCCAAGTCGAACTGATTGTCACCCAGGATGTCGGGCCGCGCATCGTGCGCTTTGGCTTCGTCGGGGGCCAGAACGTGTTCGGCGAACTGCCGGAGCAGATGGGCGGAACCGGCGAGAAAGAATGGATGATCCGCGGCGGCCACCGGCTCTGGGTGGCGCCGGAAGAAAAACCGAAATCCTATGAACTGGACAACGCGCCGGTTGAAATCCGCAAAATCCCCGCCTTCGCCCCTGGGGCTACGGCGGGCAGGCCCGGCGGCATCCGCGCGGTCCAGTCCCCCGGCTCGCTCACCCATGTCCAGAAGACGATGGATATCACCCTCGCCAGGCACCGGAACGAAGTGACGGTCGTGCATCGGTTGACCAATAAAGGCCGCGCCGCCATTACGCTGGCGCCTTGGGCGCTGACCGTCATGGCCAAACGCGGGGTGGCTATTATTCCCCTGCCGAAAAAAGTCCCGCATGCGGATTGCTTTACGCCGGCGCAGACCTGGAGCCTGTGGAGCTACACGGATCTCAGCGATCCGCGCTGGACGATAGGGCCGCGCTATATCCTGTTCCGGCAGGATCCCAAGCGCGCGCCCAACAAGATCGGCCTTGCACACCGCGAGGGATGGGTGGCGTATTGGCGGCAGGGTTTGCTTTTCATCAAATCCTTTTCCTACCGGAAAGGCGCACATTATCCGGACGGTGGCGTGAATTTCGAGACGTATTCCAACCAGCGGATCCTGGAGCTGGAAAGCCTGGGGCCGTTAGTAACGCTCCGTCCCGGCCAGACCGCAACGCATACGGAAACATGGATGCTCTATCGCGGGGTCACTCGCCTCGGCAAAGCGCTCTCGCAGAGCCGGGGGGCCTGCCGGACCGAGGCGGATATCGAGAAATACGTGGAGCGGCACGCTCGTGGGTAGGCGCAGGCGCCGCCGTGCGTCCCCTGTTTCAAGGAGCAGCAGGCGCCATTTTGTTATGGGCGTCCCTTCGGCCGCACCCTCCCAGCGCCATGGCGCCACTTCCCAGAATCAGGACCCATAACACGCCTTGCACATAATCCACGGCTGCCGGCTTCTTCATGTCGGGAAACAATCGCCAGGTGTTTTCCAAAACCCGTTCGACGCGCGGGCGCGCGCTGGCCAGAGGCGGGGCGTTGCCAAACCAGCGGCGGGGATGGGCGCTATTATAAAAACCAATGCCGATACTGAGGCCCATGCACAGCAGGACGATCGTCAGAACAATCCGCGCCCTGGCAAATGCCAATGCCACAGTGGAAGATATCACCAGCAACGGGATCGCCGGCAGCCAATAGCGCAGGGGCGCCACCGGCCCCCCGGTCCACACCGGGAACAGGCCGACTGACAACCAGTGGGCCGTCACCAACACGGCGATCCATCCGCCGATTTTACGGTTCATGCGCCACAGGACCGCCAGGCCGGCTACGGCAACCAGCGCAGCGGGCCAATAGACAAAGAGCCCGTCCGTGCGATCCACCAGCAGGCCGAGCCATCCGCCGCATAGCGCCTTTTTGATTGAAAGCGCTCCATGATCCGTAATCGGGTAGATCACCCGGTGAAGCGAATAGTAATAGGCGCCTTGCAGTCCCACCGTCGCCAGCACGGGAACGAGCAACGCCGCCAGGGCCGCAAAGGGAGCGCGTCGCCACTGACCCACCCCCGCCATCACCAGCAAAGCGGCCAGCAGGTAATATTTGTCATGCAACCATGGCAGGGCGGCCACGGCCAGCCCGGCTCCCAGCGCGCGCTGGACCGGCGGGCCTGCCGCCGTGAACAGCATCCGCACGGCGAATACGAGCAGCAGCGCCGCCGGCAGCTCGGTGTAAATTTGCGTTGTGTAAAGCAGGATGGGAACGGAAAAACCGCCGGCCAGGGCCCCCGCCAGCGCCGCCATCCGGTTGCGGGTCAATTCATACCCGGCCAGAAAAATCTGCTGCACCAGCAGCGCTCCGATCGCGCACAAGAACCACACGCAGACGAGGCGAACGCGCCCGTCCCAGGCCATGCCGGCGCGGTAGGCCGGCGCCAGCAGGATGGGCAGGCCGATCCGCACGATGGGATAGCGTTTTTGCGCCCAGAATTCGGGAGTGGCCGCTTCGCCCCGGCCGAGGCGCAGGTTGCGCTGGCATCCGTATTTCGCCGGCGTCACATCGCGATTCCAGAACTCCAGGGTGCCGTGTTCCTCCAGGTCCTGGTAAAAATTGTAATTCAGCCGCAAGGCAATGGAACGCGTGGTGAGCAAATACCATGGCTCGTCGCCGCCCAGCAGGAACGAACGTTCGACGAGTGAGCGATATTCGGGACGCGCGAGATGCCGGCTCTGTCCGAGATAGATCGCCAAGGCAACGGCAAATACGAGAACACTTATTCCCATATCCACCCATGGGCCGTTCCTTCGGGCGCCTATGGAGCGCGGGGCAGGGTTGTTGTATGATCCTTCCGACATAATTTAATGTCTAGGAATTTCAATCCGTTTGTAGGGCGGGCATTCCCCGATTCTGATCGGGGATGCCCGCCCTACAAAAAGGTAAAGTCGCCCCGCCGCGGGGCCTAATTAAAAGAACCGAATTGACGACCCAGCATGCTATTCGCCCAGGATGCGGCGGCCTTCGTCGAGGAAAATGCCCTGGAGGTTCATCTTGAGCTGTTCGGGGCTGGGGGAGCTGGCCAGGCCGTTCTTTTCGGTGACAATCCCGCCCTTGATCAGCTTGAGTAAAGCCTGGTTGAAAGATTGCATGCCGTCTTCCGTGCCGGTCTCTATGGCCGCCTGCAGAACGTCCAACTTGTTTTCCGAGATCAGCTTGCGCACGGTGGGCGTGTTGACCATGATCTCAACGGCCGCCATAACCCCGCCTTGCTTGGCCGGCACCAGCCGCTGGCACAGCACGGCGGCCAGGTTGATGGCCAGCGTTTTACGGACCTGGTCGCGCTCGGTGTTGGGAAAGAAATCGAGAATCCGGTGTACCGACTGGGCCGCCGTATTGACGTGCAAGGTCGAAAGTACCAGGTGGCCGGTCTCCGCCGCGCTGAGCGCCACGGAGAGGCTGATGGAATCGCGCATTTCGCCGATCATGATGACGTCAGGATCCTGCCGCATAACGTGCTTGAGCGCCGAATGGAAGGACGGCGTATCCAGGCCGACCTCCCGCTGGGTAATGACCGACTGCATATCCGTGAAAATATATTCCATCGGGTCTTCCACGGTAATGATCCGGCAGCGCTGGTGACGATTGACACAGTCCAGCAAGGCCGCCAGCGTGGTTGACTTGCCCGAGCTTGTGGCGCCGCTCAACATGATGATGCCGCTGTCCGTCAGGGCCAGACGCTCCAGGATGGGCGGCAGATGCAGTTCCGCAATGGTGGGAATGTGGGTTTTAACGTAGCGGAAAGCCAGTGTCGGGATATGGCGCGACATGAACACATTGACTCGAAAACGGCCCACCCCTTCCTCGTAGTGCGAAAAGTCCATTTCCAGGTCGGGTACCGGTTTGTTTTTAAGATGCGCCGGCAGGATATCCTGGACCGTGCGCTTAAGGTCATCGTCACTGAGCTTGGGCAAACCGCTTTCCGACAGGATGCCGCGCACCCGAAAGAACGGCGGGGCATCGGCCTTTAAATGCACATCGGAAGCATCTGATTCGACCGCTTTGGCTAAAATGTCACGGACGATGGACATGATCTTAAATTGCGGATTGCGGATTTTTGATTTCGGATTGATCTTAAGTTAGGCCGCCAAAGGCGGCAATTATAATACTGGATTCCCGATCAAGTCGGGAATGACAAGCGAAGGTTTACCCATGCTGTCATTCCCGCGAAAGCGGGAATCCAGAATACACATCGCTTTGAATTTCCTTATCATCTTTGATTATTTCAAATCAGCAATCCCAAATCAGCAATGCTTTTCAGACCGGTTCCTGCTGGACGGTGATATACTGGGACGGCCCCATGCCGAACAGCCGATAGGCCCCGCCGAACTGCTCCAGGAAGTGCAGAGAATAGCTGCGCCAGAACACGAGCAAGGGCAGGAGGATAACCGTTCCCACGTAGGGAATCAACACCGAACAACATAGCAAGCAGCAGGCCATCATCACAACCGCGGAAATCACCAGGGTCAAGGCGAGCCGGAACAAAATATACAGCACAAATATACCGGCATGCGCTTTAAAAAGATCAAGGAACAAACCCCAGGCCGTCATCACGCGGCAGGAACGCAGGATCATGAGCGGGACCACAAAATCGTTCAGGAACGCCAGCAGGCATCCAACGACAATCCCGTAGCTCGGTATAAACAGGACGCCCAGCACGATGGCGCTCAGGGCATTGATCCCGAAGTTGTGCCGCCCGATGTCCGGCCAGGCCACGAACAGAAGCAGCAGGGCGAGGGTGGCCAGGACGGCCAGCGCGGCGATGCCGAAGCAGATGGAAAACAGAAACAATGAATTGCCCTGCCGGCTGAACCGGCGCCAGGGAGCCTGGATTTCCGCGCGGTTATGGAGTACGTTGTCCAGGAACATGAATTTACCGCGGCAACTGACCCATGCCATAACCAGCGTAACCGCCAAGATGGCGATCGCGACCCCAGTCCCCACTGAAATCACCAGGGCCAAATGGGCCTGGATCCAGGCCAGCACTTGGCGGCCGGCCGGCGAATCGAACGCGTTGTTCGGGATCAGGTTGAAGTTCGGCGCAAAGCCTTCGGTCAGCGATGCCAGCCATGCCGTAAAGCCAAGCCCCAGCCATTTGATCAGATTAAAAGGGGAGAACAATATCTGCCGGACCGTACCCAGCGCCCTGCCCACGGGTTCAACGACGGAAATATATGCCATGGCAACCTCCCCTATGAAATTTACGATGGATGATGGCTGATCGACGATTGCAGAAAAATCGGAAACGAACGCCAGCTTTCAGCGATCAGAAATCGGCAATGCTCATGGTTCCATGATAAGGGTGGCGGCGGCATTTGCAAGATTGTTTTTTGCGTCGCGCAGGGCCGCCGCCAGGGGCGTGCCCGGCGGCGTCACGGCCACGCAGCGCGCAATGCCGATCGTGTGCAAGTCAAGATTCTCGGCCACCGACCCGCCCAGGGCTACGACCTTCTTGCCGAGCGTCTGTGCCATCTGTGCCACAAAGGCGGGGACCTTGCCGAATGCCGTTTGTTCGTCAAGCCGGCCTTCGCCCGTAATGACCAGGTCGGCCTGCCTGATGGCTTCTGCCAACCGGTTTTGCCGGGCCACCCAGGCGGCGCCGCTCTCCAGAGTTGCGTCGAGGAACGCAACACAACCGGCGCCCAACCCGCCGGCTGCGCCGCCGCCGGGCCGCGGGGCGAGGTCCTTGCCCATGTCGCGCTGCACGATGGCAGCCCAGTGCGCTAAATTTGATTCCAGGCATTCGACCTCGGCGGGGGTGGCGCCTTTTTGCGGAGCGAACACGCGCGCCGCGCCGTTCGCTCCCAGCAACGGATTCTGAACATCGATCAGGCCGGTAAAGCGCGTATCCTTGAGGCGTTTATCCGCGGCATCCATTTCGATGCGCGCCAGATGGGAGAGCGCTCCTCCGCCTTCGGGCAGGGGCCGACCCCTCGCCGTCAGCAGGCGAATTCCCAGGGCGGCGGCCATGCCGCATCCGGCATCCACCGTGGCGCTACCGCCCAAGCCAATGACAATATGCCGGCACCCCCGGTCGAGGGCGGCGCGAATAAGGATGCCCGTGCCGGTCGTGCTTGTAACGAGCGGCCGGTATTCCTCCGGCCCCCGCAACCGGGCCAGCCCGGAAGCCAGGGCCATTTCAATGACCGCACACTCGCCGGTCAACAGCCACTCAGCCTTCAGCTTTCGACCCAGTGCGTCGCAGGTTGCCGTTCGGATTCTTTCGGCCGCCAGCGAGTCGGCAAGGGCCTCGACAAGGCCGTCGCCGCCATCGGACATGGGGATGATGTCCGTGATCGTATCCGGACGGGCGGCGCGCAAGCCGCGCGCCACGGCTTCGCCAACCGCCCGCGCCCCGAGGCAGTTTTTAAAACTGTTGGAAGCAATAAGAACGCGCATGGGTTATCTCATCCGCGCCATCATGAACAGCCCGACCGCGGTAAAGGCCAGGTTAGGCAACCAAGCGCTGATGAAGGGGGTCAGCACCTGGTTTTTGCCCAGCCACTGGCCGAACGTCATCAGGAAATAAAACGCGAAAAAAGTCAACAGCGCGGTAATGATGCCGGCAAATGCGCCTTTGCGCGCGGTCCGTACGCCGCAGGGAATTCCGAAGAGCGCTACGACCAGGCAGGTCCACGGCATGGCCAGGCGGGCATGCATGTCCACGGTGATGCGGGCATTCGTTTTTTCCGAAAGATTCTCGTGGTCGCGCATGAATTTCCAGAGGTCCCGGGACGAAAGAAAAATCGGGTCCTTCACTTCGTGTAAAAAATCATCGGGCGTTTCCGTCCAGTCCGTCATTTGCCGCTGGGGTTCGGCAACCACCGGCCCGACGGGGTTATTGTAGAAATCGTGTTTCTGGATCGTGACCTTGAACAGCCACCAGCGGCCATCGTAAAATTTGCCTTCCTCGGCATGGATCGTGTCGAGGTCGGACCCATCCGGCCGCTGCTGGACGACCTTGATGCCTTGCATATCGTGGGTGACCAGGTCGAATTTACTGATCGCCCAGATGCGGTGCTGTTCCTCGTTGTTCATGGTCAAGTTCAGCGCGTAGCGGGTGGTCAGGTCATTGCCTTTTTTCTGGCGTTGGATGAATTGATCGGCCCAGTAGCTCGACCAGGGCGCCACGGTTTCCTGGAGCCCCGTGATCAGCAGGCTGGAAAACAACCCCACCAGCAGGATCGGGATGGTCAGCCGCATCAGGCTGACTCCGCTGGCGCGCATGGCGGTCAACTCATTGTTCTTGGACAGTTGCCAAAGACTGTATAGCAATCCCAGGAGCAGTGAAATGGGAACAATAAAAACCAGCGTGGCCGGCAAAATATAAACATAATACCGCAAGATCTGCAGGAGCGGCGTCCGGGCGTCAATGAAATCGGAAAGATGGTCGAACAGGTCGAAGACAACGAACAGCATGCAGAACGTGAGCAGGCAATACGTCATCGGCACAAGGAAAGAGCGCAGCATATATTTGTCAATCAGTTTCATTGGTCGGTCCATGGCGTCCGGCGCGCGGAATTTAAATAAGGCAAAGATAGATTAAGGCGAACCCATCGGTTGTCAAGCGGGTTCAGGGCGGACTTTTTTGTCCTTCCGCTTTGACATCCCGGCTGCGTCAAGAACGGTCTCGCGGGAGCTCCCGCCGTCGCCAGGAGGTTATGGCGGGCAGGCTGCCCCTTCCCATGCAGGGCTGATGGATCAATGGAGGGCGGAGCGCCTGCGACGCCGGCAGGACCGGAAAAAAAACGGTCTCGCGGGAGCTCAACCCTCCAATGTTGCGGGTAACGTGGATAAACGCAAATAAAGAACTCTATGGGAGGGCGGAGCGCCTGCGACGCCGCTGGTTTCAGCATGCATGACGCAACCTTAGCTTTGACATCCTGACTCCCTTTTGACACATTCGCCCCGTACGAAGGCTTTAGTCTCTGATTGTGCCTCGAAACATTAATCATGCGGGAGGATTATTCGTGAAAAAAATATTGCCGGTTACCGTCGCGCTGTTGTGCTGCAACAGTCCGCTCATGTCTCAGGAGGGTGGCCGCGGAACGAGCGCGGCCATGAAACCGGCGCCGGCTGTCGCCGCATCCGCTGCCGGACCGGTTGCCAAAGGCTGGGTGCAGGTGACCAACGCCGCGGCGTTCAGTCCGCGGGATACCGCGGAAGATGTCGTGTTCAAAGACAAATTATGGCTGAGTAACGGCTACTACCACGGCAATGTGACGCACCGCGACATGTGGTTATCATCCGACGGCCTCACCTGGACCAAGGTCAGCAAGGATACGCCCTTTGACCCCGTAAATAAAGTTGACGGGGATACGCCCTATGATGCGTATAGCGAGATGGTCGTGTTTGACGATAAGATGTGGGCCGTCAAGGGCAGCGTTTGGAACTCGACGGACGGCATAAAATGGACGCGAGTGCTGGAAAAGACTCCTTTCGGGGCACGAGGATACGGCGAGACGCTTGTGCATGCCGGCAAAATCTGGCAGTTGGGCTCCGGAGCGGACGTATGGAATTCGCCGGACGGCACAAACTGGACATGCGTTTGCAAGGAAGCGCCCTATGGCGCGCGAGTGGCATCGGCGGTCGTGGCATATGCCGGCAAATTATGGGTTATGGGCGGCGGGTCCAAGGGAACCAACAATCCGCCTGAGAAAGGCTACGCCAATACCACCACGCACAACGACGTCTGGTGTTCCGCTGATGGCGCCAACTGGACCCGGGTCATCGAGCATGCCCCGTGGGCGCCGCGGATGTGGTTCGTTGCGAAAGAATATGCCGGCGAAATATGGATGGTCGGCGGTTATGACAACGTCAACTCCGGAAACCTGGGCGATGTATGGCACACGCAAGACGGCAAAGCGTGGAAGAAGTTCGAATCGGAGCCGGTGTTTTCACCGCGGCATGAGCCGACCCTCTATGTCTTTGACAACAGCCTGTGGGTCGTGGCCGGCAATTCCTGGCCGGTCAAGAACGACGTTTGGCGGCTGACACTGCCGGCGTCATCCCCGACGGCTCAGTGAGCGACAATTTTTCCGCGGGCGGCAACGATACCGTCGATCTTTTTGGCAACCGGCCTGGCAAGTTCAGGGACTGCGTGGCCCGCCAGGATAGTCCGGACCTTTTCCCGCAAAACGGCGCCAAGGTCCTTGCGGCCGGCGCCCGCCCATACTTCGAATTGCTCCCGGTTGAAGAACTTCGGCGACCAGGCCGACCGGCAGTGGCTCACGGTGTGCTCATGATCCAGGAACTGTTGCATGGGGCCGACCTGGTCAATGACGTCCAAAGCCAGGGTTTCATCCGTGATTTCAATGCCTTTGGCAATGTGCTTGACCATGGAGATGATCTCGTCGCAGAGCAGGAGCATTTCCATGGAGCTGGTGAGCCCGCTGTTGATGTAGCCCACGTCGTGGATGACGTTGCTGCCGGAGAGCTCGGCCATGAGCAGTTCGTAGGTCGCCTCGACGCCGGCCTGGGAATCCACTTGCTTGCTGTCGCTGGCGCCGGCGAGCCCCCAGACGGGCATCCGATAATGGCGGGCCAGGTCGCAGAACGCGGCGTAACCCATGTGAAATTCCGGGGCGGCATAAGGGAAGTTGCCCGAACGCATGTCCATCATGGTCACGTTGCCGCCATACAGGTAAGGCGCGCCGGGATTGACCAGCTGGTGAATAACCAGCGCGGACAGCGTCTCGGCGTTGGCCATAACCAGGGCGCCGGCAAAGGTGACCGGCCCGCTTGCTCCCGCACTGATACCCGATGGAACGGTTACCGGGATTCCCTGTTTCGCGCAGAACATCAGCATTTCGATTTCCTTCGCGGTGTGCCGGAGAGGAGGGATGGGCTCGGTGTAGAGCATGGCGCGGGGGCGCAAGCGCAGTTCGTTTTCGTCGCCGTAGGCGGCCTTCATGATCCCGTAGATCGCCTCCATGTCCGGCATCCCCTGGGCGGTGAAGACGATGGGCTTGGTGGTATTCTTAACCATGGCCGCATACTGGGCAACGAACGAAGCATCGCCCTTGTCCTTGGCGATGCCCATGGACATCACGAAGTCGATATGGGGCATGGCATCGGTAAAGCGGGTAAAGCGGGCGACGGTTTCGTAGGTGGTGGACACCATGTTCCCGGTGTCGGGATCAACGGTCGTGGCGGTGTCGCTGCCGGTCCCGAAGTGGCAGCGGTCGCTGCCCAGAACCATGGCGGGGTTGCCTTCCCGGTTATGGAGGATGATGAGATCCGGCACACTGTTCAGCGCCTGCTTGACCAGGCCCGGGAGAATGCGGACGCGGTCGCCGTCAACCATTGCCCCGGCTTTCTTCAGGAGCGCCCGGGCGGGTTCGCAATCCACCACCACGCCGGTCCGCGCAAGGAGCTGCTCGGTGGCGGTGTGGATATTGACGCAGTCCCTGGGAGACAACATCTGGATGCGGATTTTGGGAATACGTTCGAGCGAATTGTATTTCATTGGAATCTCCTTTTTTGCGAATGTGTCAAAAGGGGGGGCCACGATGTCAAGTCTGCGGGTGGAACGGAATTCCATCAGGAAAAAAAGACGAGAGGCCATGATTCGATCTTCATGGCCTCCCGTCTTTTCGGAATGAACCGTGCGTGCTATTTTTTGCTTTTCTTGGTCTTTTTGGCTTTCTTCTTGACCGGTCTGCATCCACAGGTTTTACACATGACGTTCGCCTCCTTATGAAGACATAATAACAACTGAATTCTTGACTAGCATATAGCGTTCACCAGGCTGCGTCAAGCAAATTACGGCAAAAAAGCTTGCATTACCCCGTTGCGCCGCTATCCTGTCGGTTTCTGTAGATAGTAACAACGGGGAACGACCATGTCAAAGGACGCCCTGAAGGAACTGGCGACCGTGCTGGCCGATACGCACGAGAGCGCCGCCATGCGGGACTTGCTCGAGGCCCTGCTCACACCCCGGGAGCGGGCGCGGCTGGCCCGGCGTTGGCGCCTGGTCTGCCTGCTGACCTCCGGCGTGCATCAGCGCACCATTGCTCGGAAACTCGGGATCAGCCTCTGCAATATCACGCGCGGATCCCGCGAACTGAAGCGGCGAACCGTGTTTCGACAGAAGGTAAGTCGATTTGTTCGTGGACAGAAAAAATTAACCTGGGCGCATGCCCGCCAAAAGGAATATTCACCATGAGCCGCCAATTCAAAGTGCTGCTGAACGATGACGAGATGCCGCGCCAGTGGTATAACATCCAGGCCGATCTGCCGCACCCCATGCCGCCGCCGGTGGACAAAGACGGCAAGCCCATCGGGCCCGATGCGCTCGCGCCGGTGTTTCCCATGAACCTGATCGAGCAGGAGGTCAGCACCCAGCGCTGGATTGACATTCCCGAAGCCGTAATCGAAAAATTGCTGCTTTACCGGCCAAGCCCGCTTTGCCGCGCTTATGGTTTTGAACAGGCGCTGAAAACGCCGGCAAAAATCTATTACAAAAACGAAGGAGTTTCGCCCGCCGGGAGTCACAAACCCAATACGGCGATTGCCCAGGCCTATTACAACAAGGAGTTCGGCATCAAGCGCCTGACCACCGAGACCGGCGCCGGCCAGTGGGGCAGCGCCCTGGCAATGTCGTGCAAACTGTTCGGGCTGGCGTGCAAGGTATACATGGTTCGCATCAGCTTCGATCAGAAGCCGTTCCGGAAAATGATGATGAACACCTGGGGCGCGGAATGTGTCGCCAGCCCCAGCAACCAGACCAATGCAGGCCGCGCCATCCTGGCCCAGACGCCCGATACACCCGGCAGCCTGGCCATGGCCATCAGCGAAGCGATCGAGGACGCCGTCACCTCCAAGGACACCCGCTATTCGCTTGGCAGCGTGCTCAACCACGTGCTCCTGCACCAGACTGTCATCGGGCTGGAGGCGCAAAAGCAGTTTAAGAAAATCAACGCGTATCCAGATGTCGTCATCGGCTGTGTCGGCGGCGGCTCGAATTTTGCCGGCATAAGTTTCCCGTTCATTTGCGATAAAATTCACGGCCGGAAAGTCCGCATTATGGCGGTTGAGCCGGCGGCCTGCCCGACGCTCACCCGCGGTCCGTTTGTTTACGACTCGGGCGACGTGGCGATGATGACGCCCCTCCTGGCAATGCATAGCCTAGGCCACGGGTTTGTGCCCAAGCCGATCCACGCCGGCGGACTGCGCTACCACGGCATGGCGCCGCTGGTGAGCCACGTCATGCGCGAGGGCCTGATGGAGGCGCGCGCCATCAACCAGCTGGAATGTTACCGCTCGGCCGTGATGTGGGCGCACACGGAAGGCTTCATCCCGGCGCCGGAAACGTCGCATGCCATCGCCGCCGCCGCACAGGAAGCCGTCCGCGCCCGCGAGGAAGGCAAGGAAACGATCATCCTGCTGAACTGGTCCGGCCACGGGCTCATGGACCTTACCGGCTACGAAAATTTCCTGTCCGGCAAGATGGTGGATGCCACCTTGTCGAAAAGCGACCTGGACAAATCGCTCCGGTCGTTGGAAGGCCTGCCCCAGCCGCCGAAGCTGTAATTGTTGAAAATGCAGAATTAAGAATGCAGGATGAACAAGAAAACTTTCACTTGGAACCAGAACTGATTGGAGGAGGCGCCATGCAGTTATCGAAGACACGCGGGATTGCAGGGAAATATCGCGCGGCACGGTGGAGGCTGCTGCCGGCATTGCTGTTGTGCGGGGCCTTGACCGCGGCGGCGGAAAAGCAAGTTACCACGGGGGTGCGCACCGCAACGTTTGTCGTGGCGGCCGCCGATTCACCGGCGCAGGCCAGGGCGCAGGCCGATTACGTCTGCCCGGGCCGGGACGACCACCTCGCGATCAACACGGCCATTGCCGCCCTGCCGGCGAACGGCGGCCGGGTGCACCTGGCCGAAGGCACGTACAACATCGGCGGCGTTGAAGGCACATATGGCGGCGTCAATATCCTGCGCGGCAACGTTTTGTTGACCGGCGCGGGAAGCGGCACCCGCCTGATCCTGCAGGGCGGCTTGACCAATATCAACGTAATCTGGATCAGCGGCAAGGACGTCAGCGACGTCACCGTCCGCGACCTGTATATCGACGGCAACGGCACAAATTTGACCCGGAGCGAAGGGTCGGGCTGGGCCGGCTGTAACGGCGTCAAGGCAATGCCCGACAAGAATTATCCGAAAAATATCAGCGTGGAAAATTGCCACATCGAAAACTGCCGGCTCATGGCCGTCATGCTGATTGGTGATGTTGTCGAAGTCCTTAACTGTTACTTCTCGGGCAATTTCGGCTCGCATGTCGTCGAACTCCTCGGCTACAACGGGCGCATCGAGGGATGCACCTTGAATGTGAAAGATGGGGATAGCGTCGGCTTCGGCTTTTCGACCGATGCCTGCGACAATTACCACATCATCAATAACAAGGTCATGGTCGCCGCCGGCGGGGAGATCCGCTCGCATGCGATCAACAACTGGCGGCGCTGTTATCACGGGATCATCGCGGGTAACATGGTCATCAACAACGGCAAAGCCCGGTCCGTGAGGATTCAAGGTTACATGGACATGGTTCACAACAATATTTTCCGCGGGATACCGGTGGAAATCCAGGGCGAGGGCATTATGTTCGAGCATAACATGTTGATCAACAGCCCCCTGAAGATCGATGCCTTCGTCCATGAAAATGTCACCAACGATGCCGGCGGCCAATGGCCCGTTCAAATCAGCGGCAACTGGCTGTTCAATTCCCCCATCTCGAATGCGTCGCCGCATGTCATCTGGGGCACGAACCCGGTCACTGTGACCGACAGTGCAGGTACGCTCAAGATGGCCGGCGGAACGAACGCGACTGTCGTCGAACACGGTTTGGGGTCAACGCCGGCCGTGGTGCATGTCAATCCCGCGGACAGCAAGAGCGATGTGGAAAAACGCAAGGTGGATGGGCTTACCGACAGGCAATTCACCGTCCGCGTGGATGACGATCCGGGGAGCACCAACATGGTCTTTTACTGGCGGGCGGTTAACGCATGGAAGGGCAAAGATGGCCAATCGGTGCCGCCGGCCAAATAACCTTAATACCCCTTACGGAGTATTCGTTGCCGCCGGTACGGCTGTTACCACAGAACCGGTAGTTACCACAGAAGCGGGTGTTTCCATTTTAGCGGGTGTCACCGGCGGTGCGGTCGTTACCGCCGGATTCAACAACTCGCCGGCAAACAATGCTCTGACCTGATCGGCTGTCAGAGTGATCTGGAACAGCATAAGATCGTCAATCACGCCGTTGGGCACTATGTCTGCATCCGCATTGCCGAAGGCCAGCGCTGTCGCCGCCTTCAACGGACGATTCATTATTTCGTCGTTCGGATAATCCAAGCCGTCCACGTACATTATCCAATGGCCCTCCTCGTTCCAGGTGATGGCAATATGATGCCAGGCATTTTGCCAGTCGGAGGGCGTGAAGGCAGTCCCGGCGGGCGCAAGATGGAGCTTGCCGTTGGCGTGCCGCAGAATCATCAGGCCTGGCATGATCTGAAAAATCATGTCATAGGTGCCATCCCGGGCTTCCCAATTCGGCAGGAACCAGAAACTGATGGTTCCATTCTTACGCCAACTGCCGAAGGCATCGCTTTTAATTTCCATCTGGATTGTTTCGTTGGCAAGCGCCGTGTCGCCCGGAATCCAGGCGTGCGGCGATGGCCCCATGCGCGTTCCCGTGTAAGGCATGGCCAGTTGTTCCACCTGCAGGCCGTCGGCATAGAACGTGGTTTTTAAACTGTCGGTTGTTACGATCGCCAGTTGCAGGCGCACCGCGATATTTGTGCCCGGCGGCAGGAGCGTTTTCCAGTCAGCCGCATGCTTGGCGCCGATGCCCTTGGCCGCAAACTGAAAGCCGAATGTACAGGCAAAACGTTTCCATTCGCTGCCCAGCTCCACATATACGGCCTCGCCTGATGTATCGCTATCCATATCTTTCAGGAACAGCTTCAGGTTGCCCTGGCCTTTCAGGTAAACGGAAGCCACATAATACGCCGGCACAATGGATGCGAGGTTATACAGCGCTTTTTCCGCCTTGAGTTCGAGGGCCATGCCTTCTTCGCCGGCTTCACCCCTGGTCGTGACGGCCAGCGCTTGTTTGCCTTCCCACGGTTGTTCCGGGGTCACGGTCAAATCCGATCCATTCAACGGCTGGAACACAGAGGCTTCCACCGCCCCGGCCTGGATGGGACCGCACAGGTTCGCATGGGCCGATTCCATAAGCAGGCCCTGGCCGAATTTACCGGCCACCAGCCGCGGCACGTGGGCGCTTATCTCCTGGCCGTTGAGGAATGCGGGCGACTCTCGCTTGAAGACCACGGGGATGCTGAAGCCCGACGAGGCATGGTCGGGAGTTATCCCGACATCAAACGAAAAGCGGGCAATCATATTCTTTACCGGGTCTTCCACCGGCGCCGGCTTGGGCTCGGCATCGGCCGCAACGGCGGCACTGGCCACAGCATTGGTATCGGCCGCAACGGCGGCGTCGGCTGCGGTATCGGTATTGGCCGCAACGGCGGCTCCGGCCGTGGCAGCAATTGGCTCACTGGCAGGCGCGGTCGTTACCGCCGGTGCGGCTTTCTGAGCATTGAGTAAACCGACTGTGAGCAGGCTCGCGAGCATTCCAAGAATGATAATTTTTTTCATGGTGTGCATCCTTGTCTTTGGCATAATGACGGTGTGCAAAAGTAAATCACGGTAGCGGGAGATTCGCCAGCAAAAAATGAAACGCCGCGCAAACTCACACCTGAGGTGCGCTGGTTCGGGTACGATTATGAAAACAAATAGACATCGGCCGGCAATCGGAATTGATTTCGGCGGGACGGCTGTCAAGGCCGGGCTGGTGGATGAAACCGGCGCGGTCCTTGACCGGATCCAGGCGGCGACGGCCGACATTCGCGCCCGCCCGGCGTGGCTGGATTTTGTCGGGCAGTGCCTGCATCGGTTTGGAGACGGACGCCGCCGAGTGGCGGGCATCGGCGTGGGCGTGCCGGGGTTCACGGATTTCAAGCGCGGCTATATTTATAACCTGACCAACGTGCCCGGCTGGACCCGCGTGCCGCTGGCCGGAATGATCAAAAAACGGTTTGGACTGAGCGCTTTCGTGGACAATGATGTCAATGCCTTTGCCCTCGGCGAATGCGCCTATGGCGCCGGTCGCCGCTATCGCCAGGCCGTGTTTGCCACCCTGGGCACGGGGGTGGGGGGCGCCGTGGTCATTGATGGGCGACTATATCGCGGCGCCTACTCCATGGCCGGCGAGATCGGCCACATGTCCATTAATTTGCATGGCCGGCTTACTCCCGAAGGCCGCGGCGGCCTGGAAACGTATGTGGGCAACATGCAGATTGTGGCCGCCGCCGCGCGGGGTCTACGCACGGGACGCCGCTCAATATTACGTAACCTTATAAAAAACGACCTGCAGCGCCTGACCCCGAAAACGATTGCTCTGGCCGCCCGGCGCGGCGATCCGCTCTCCTGCGAAATTTTCGATGCCATGGCCGATTGCCTGGCCACGACGTTCGCATCGGTAACCTATCTCCTCCAGCCGGAAGTCATTATCGTCGGCGGCGGCGTGGCCCAGAGCGGCCGCGTCCTGTTCGACCCCTTGCACCGCCACCTGCGGGAACGCCTGCATCCATTTTTCGCCGACCGCATTCGCGTCATTCCGGCGGTGCTGGGCGCGGATGCCGGCCTAATCGGCTGTGCCGCGCTGGTATTCCAGGCCGAGAGCGGATAACATTCCGTCCTTATTTCCTGGGCTGCGTCACACGGCTGCGTCATTCATGCTGAACCCAGCGGCGTCGCAGGCGCTCCGCCCTCCAATATCGCGAAAAAATTGGTATTTATGGAGGGTCGAGCTACTGCGAGACCGTTCTTGACGCAGCCGTGGGCTGCGTCATTTGATGTGTCATTTGGTGTTGATTTCGGCGGCCAAAGAGTTAGTATTAGACTTTAGTTCCGCTGGCATTTGTTGGAAAAGGGCGCAGACCAATCTGGTTTGGCCATAGAATCGGATCAAATAAAAGGAGGAATAATTATGGCTCGCATTGATTTCGGCGGCGTCAAGGAAACGGTTGTGACTCGCAAGGAATTCCCGATCGCCAAGGCCAAACGCATCCTGCGCAATGAAACCATCGCCGTGATCGGCTATGGCGTCCAGGGTCCGGCCCAGGCGCTTAACCTGAAGGACAACGGCTTCAAGGTCATCATCGGCCAGTCACCGGCCTACCCGCGCGATTGGGCTCGCGCCCGCGCGGACGGCTGGGTGCCCGGCAAAACGCTGTTTGATATCGAGGAAGCCGTTCGGCGCGGCACCATCATCCAGATGCTCGTGTCCGATGCCGCTCAGAAGCAGATTTGGCCGGTGGTAAAGAAGAACATGAAACCCGGCGCCGCGTTGTATTTTTCGCACGGCTTTTCCATCGTCTTCGGCGATCAGACCAAGGTCATCCCGCCCAAGAACGTTGACGTTATCATGGTAGCGCCCAAGGGGTCGGGCACCTCCGTGCGCCGCAACTTCCTTTCCGGCGCCGGGATCAACTCCAGTTTTGCCGTGTTTCAGGACGCCACCGGACATGCCCAGGACCGGTGCATGGCCCTTGGCATCGGCATCGGGTCGGGGTACCTGTTCCCAACCACTTTTAAGCACGAGGTGGTCAGCGACCTTACCGGCGAGCGCGGTGTCCTGATGGGCGCGCTGGCGGGCGTGATGGAAGCGCAGTACGACGTGCTCCGCATGCACGGGCATACCCCCAGCGAGGCGTTCAACGAGACAGTGGAAGAACTGACCCAGAGCCTGATCCGGCTGGTGGACGAGAACGGCATGGACTGGATGTTCTCCAACTGCTCGGCCACGGCCCAGCGCGGCGCACTGGATTGGAAGCCGCGTTTCAAGGCAGCCACCCTGCCTGTTTTCAAGCGCCTGTATGATGCGGTCAAGTCTGGCAGGGAAACCCGGCGGGTGATTGCCACCTGCGGCAAACCCAATTACCAGCAGGGGCTGACCAAAGAATTGAACGCCATGGGGAATTCGGAAATGTGGCGCGCCGGCAGAGCCGTGCGCACGTTGCGCCCGAAGGAAGCGGCCCGGGCGATTAACAAGGATACCAAGGGTGTGGCCGGCCGGAAGGCCTGACGAGCATCCCGCCGATCTGAATCAGACCTCGGCAAGGTTCAAATCTCGGAAATAACCGAATGTCATTCCGAGGAGCGTAGCGACGAGGAATCTCCGGCATCCGGTCACTGCGGTTAGACTGTGCTCGCCGAAGTCCGGATTGAGATTCCTCACTTCGTTCGGAATGACATGGTTTCCATGCTACCCTGTATCGGCATTTTTTGAACCATGACTAAAATTCCTATCCATGAACTCGATTCGTATAACGCTGGAAGACGGCACGCGCCGCCAGTATCGGCCGCACACGCCGGCCGGCACACTGCTCAAAAAGCAGCATGACGCACACGGCCTGCCCTTTATCGGCGCCCGCGTGAACAACGACATCGTGTCGCTGACCTACCCGCTGGAAATCAATGCGGAGGTTCGCTTCCTGACCATGACCGACCCGCAGGGAATGCGGATTTATCGCGACTCGCTGTCTTTCCTGTTGGCGAAAACGGCGGCGGCCTTATTTCCGGACGGCCGGTTTTTGATCGAACATTCGCTGGGCACCGGTTTATTCTGCCGCTTCGAGGCCACCTCAGGCAGGCGGGGCGGCGCGCTCAGCCCCCGCCAGGTGACCGCGCTCGAAGCAGCCATGCGGCGGCTCATTGCCCGCAATCTGCCGATCCGGCGCCGCAAGCTGTCTTTTGCCGACGCCCTACAGCGGTTTCAAAAGGCCGGCCTGCAGGACAAGGTCAACCTGTTGCGGTTCCGCAACCCGCCCAACATCGTGATTTATGAATGCGACCGCTTTGTAGACCTGGCGCATGGCCCGCTGGCGCCCAACACCGGCGCGCTGAAATATTTCAAGCTGATTCACTACCCGCCGGGCCTGGTGCTCCAACTGCCGTCTTGCGAAGTCCCGCGGCGGGTGACTCCCTTCCGGGACCAGCCGCATCTCTTCCAAATATTCCATGAGCACAAGACCTGGGGCCGCATCCTCGGCGTGACGAACGTTGGGCGGCTCAATGAATTGATCATGAACGACAATGTCCGCGAATTTATGCGCGTCGAGGAAGCGTTTCATGAAAAGAAAATTGTCCGCATTGCCGACCGGATCAGCGCTCTCCGCCGGCAGGTTCGGCTGATCCTGATGGCCGGGCCATCCTCCTCCGGTAAAACCACGTTTGCCAAGCGCCTGATCGTCCAGCTCGAAGTCAACGGGCTTCGCCCCGTCATGATTTCGCTGGATAATTATTACGTGGACGATGCCGACACCCCGCGCGACGCGGCCGGCGCGCCGGACTATGAGCATATCAAGGCCGTGGACGTGGAATTATTCAACCAGCAGCTGCTGAAGCTCTTCGCGGGCAAGACCGTGGAACTGCCGCGCTTCAATTTCGAGCGCAAGCGCCGCGAAAGCGGCGGCGTGCGCCTGCGGCTGGAGAGCGACCAGGTCGTGATCGCGGAAGGCATTCATGGCCTCAATCCGCTCTTTACCCATCGAATTCCGCAACGTAAGAAATTTACGATTTACATCAGCGCCCTGACCCAGCTGGCCATTGACGCCCATAACCGCATTTCCACGACGGATAATCGCCTGATGCGCCGGCTGGTGCGCGATCATGCCTTCCGGGGCAATTCCCCGCTGGCCACCTTGCGCATGTGGCCATCCGTGCGGCGCGGGGAAAAAACGTGGATTTTCCCGCATCAGGCGAAAGCGGATGCCACCTTTAACTCAGCCCTGGATTACGAACTGGCTGTGCTGAAGCCATTGGTCGAACCGCTTCTGATGGAAATCAAGCCCGCGGACCCCGAATATGCGGAGGCTCGACGGCTTCAGGAATTTCTGTTAAACTTTTTGGCAATTCCGAAATATGATGTGCCGCCCATTTCCATTCTCAGGGAGTTCATCGGCGCCAGCAGTTTTAAATATTAAGATGGCAACTCAGAAGTCCAGAGATGTCATTCCCGCGCAAGCGGGAATCCAGTCCAAAGCTCGATGAATTTGGAATCTGGTTTCCGCATCAAGTGCGGAATGACAATTCTGCAAATTGTTTGTCCTGACTTCTGGATGCCTGGGCAATAACATATCGGAAAGATTCAAACCATGCATTCATTTACACTCGACCTGAATTCATGCCCTATGGAACTGCGGCGAGGCATGGGCGAAATCAAGGCTGATTACCCCAACCGTTTTACGGCCTCCAGCCGCGCCCAGGAAGTGCTTTTTGTCAAGGATCCCGATGCGTTTCGCGATCAGGGCGGCCTGGCGGTCGTGAAGTCGCCCTCGCGCATAGTCGTGAAATACGGGCGTAAAACAGACGCGTTCCGCGCCCTGGGCCGCCTGATGGGCGAAGAAGGGCCGGCCGCTCTCAGGGCCGATTTCTCCGAAACCCCGCGGTTCGACATGCTGGGCGTCATGGTGGATTGCTCGCGCAACGGGGTCCTGCGTCCGGACACGGCCAAGATGCTGTTGCGCCGCTTGGCGCTGATGGGCCTGAATATGTGCATGCTCTACACCGAGGACACGTATGAAGTTCCCGACGAGCCGTTTTTCGGCTACTTGCGCGGCCGTTACACGTGGGAAGAAATGAAGGACCTGGATGCATACGCCGACGCCTTGGGCATCGAAATGATCCCCTGCATCCAAACGCTGGGGCATCTGGCGCAGATACTTCAATGGCCGGCCTACAGCAGTTACCGCGATACCGGCAACGTCATCCTGGCCAATGACAACAAGACCTATATCCTGCTGGAAAAAATGATCGCCGCCGCCTCGGCGCCGTTCCGCTCACGGCGCATCCACGTCGGCATGGATGAGGCCCACGGCATCGGCACCGGATTCTACCGCGCGCAGTTTGGCAACGAAAGTCCGTTCGTCATCATCAACCGGCATTTGAAACGCGTACGCAGTCTTTGCCGGAAGCTGGGGGTGCGGCCGATGATCTGGAGCGACATGTATTTCCGGCTGGGATCCAAAACCAACGATTACTATGATCGCTCCTGCAAGATCCCGCACAAAGTCATAGCCGGAATTCCCCGCGATGTGGACCTGGTATATTGGGATTATTATCATACCGAAGTCGAATTTTACGAGGAGTGGATTGATCGCCATCGCTCCCTAGGCTCGGAGCCGATCATGGCCGGCGGCGTGTGGACCTGGAACCATTTCTGGGCTTCCCTGCCGTTCTCATTCACCACCACCGAGGCCGCCATGCGCGCCTGTAAAAACAAGAAATTGCGCCAGGCGTTCACAACCCTGTGGGGCGATGACGGCATGGAATGTGATCTCTTCTCGGCGCTTCCCGGCCTCCAGTTTTTCGCGGAACATTGCTATGCCGACCGCGTGGATAATACGCTGCTGCGCGCCAATTTCCGCGGCATCTGCAACTCCGAGCTGGATACCTGGGTCAAGGCCTGCGACCTGGACCATATTCCGGAAATCAGCAACGCCAAAATGAGCCATGGCAATCCCAGCAAATGGTTGCTATGGCAGGATCCCCTGCTGAGCATTTTCGATCCGCTGATCAAGAATCCGCCCGCACTGCAGTCGCATTACGAAAAGCTGGCGGAAACGCTGTTTCGCGCGTCCCGGCGTTCACCCACCAACCGGCGGCTCCTGTTCCCCGCCCTTATGGCACGCACGTTGGCGTTGAAATGCAACCTGCGCCGCGAACTGGCCCTGGCTTACCGCTCCGGCAACCATACCCGCCTGTGGCAGTTGACCAGGGATATCAAGGCCCTGGGCCAGGCGGTGGCCAAACTGCGCGAAGAACACTGCGCCCTCTGGCTGAGCCTGTACAAGCCGTTCGGACTGGAAGTGCTCGAATGCCGATACGGCGGCCTGCAGGCGCGGCTGGATGGCATGGTCAGCAGGATCGATGCTTACCTGAAAGGGAAGATCCGGGATATTCCCGAACTGGCCGCCAAGCTGGAGCCGTTGGTTTCCGCGCCCGGACCCGCAGGTGACTATAGGTTCGGATACGAGCGTGCGGCCACGCCGAGCGTCATCAAGTAAAAAGCCTTGAGCGCAGAGCCAAAAAAGTGTCCCCTCAGTTATGAGGGCTGATTGTCATTCCCGACCTGACTCGCCTCGGCGAAGCGCTCCGGCGGAGCCTGGGTCGGGAATCCAAAAAAATCAATGCTGGATTCACGCTTTCGCGAGAATAACAGAATGGGCAGGTGTTATCTGTCGTTCCCGATCCAATCGGGAATCCAGAATTTTGGTTATCGTCCTTGGCGGTATAATTTTATAATCGGTTATTGAACCCGTCCACTAAAGGAAAATACCTCATGTTTATTGATATTCACGGGCATGCCTATCGGAAACCGTGCCCGTTCCCCAATCGGTTTGCGACCCTGGATGAAATGCTGGCCCTCTATGACCGCGATGGCGTAGAAAAAGCCTGCATCCTGCCGCTGGTGGGGCCGGAAACCTACCTGCCGCAATCCAACGACGACATCATCGAAATGGCCGAGCAGCATCCCGGCCGGATTATTCCCTTCTGCAATGTAGATCCGCGCGCATTGACTAATTCCGCGGATGCGCCCTTTGGCGATCTGCTGCGTTATTATCGCGACCGCGGCGTCAAGGGCTTCGGCGAATTCATGCCCAACCTGCCACTCCTGGACCCCCTGGTCCAAAACATGTTCAAACATGTGCAGGACGCGGGCTTTCCCCTGTGCTTCGATCTGCGCACTACGATCGGCTACGGCTATGGCCTTTACGACGATCCGGGCCTGCCGCAACTGGAGTTCTGTCTGCGGGCATTCAAAAAATTGATCTTTCTGGGCCATGGCCCTCCGTTCTGGGCGGAAATGGGTCCGCTGGAGACGCCGGGCGATCGGGCGGGGTACCCGTCGTATCCGCTCAAAGAGGAGGGCGTGGTGCCGAAACTCATGCGGCGTTATCCGAACTTGTACGGGGATCTCTCCGCCGGGAGCGGGTTCAACGCGCTCAACCGGGACCAGGCCTATGCCGTTAAATTTATCAATGAGTTCCAGGACCGGCTTCTGTTCGGGACCGACATCTGCGATCCGAAGGCCGAAACACCGCCGCAAATCGGCCTGCTGCTTAAATTCCGGCAGGAAAAAAAGATCAGCGAGAAGGTCTTCCAAAAGATTGCCCGCGAAAACGCCATTAAACTGCTGCACCTGGAATGAAACGACAGGTTCTTATCTTCGATCTGGATGGCACGCTGATTGATTCGCGGCGCGACCTGGCCGCCGGCATCAACCTGATGCGCCGGCATTACGGCTTGCTCCCCCTGCCGGTCGAGACCGTGACCGGTTTTGTCGGTGAAGGCATCCGCAACCTGGTAACCCGTTCCCTGGCTGACGCCCCGTTTGCGGTGGACTTAGAGGAATCCGTGCGCCTGGATACCAAATTTTATCGCCAACACCTCCATGACGACACTGTGCTGTATCCCGGCGTCCGGGAAGGGCTTGATTGCCTGGCGGCCGCCGGCCATGCACTGGCCCTGCTCACCAATAAACCCGGGGCCGCCAGCCGGGAAATCCTGCGCCATTTCGAGATCGAGGCGCTTTTCGCCAGCATCATCGGCGGCGACAGCGGCATCCCGCTGAAGCCGGAACCGGAAGCCGTGTTTGCCATTCTGCGGACCGTCAACGGCACGCCCGCCAACACCTGGATGATCGGCGATAATCACACCGACATCGCCGTCGCGCACCGCGCGGGCATTCACAGCATCTTTACGGCCTATGGATTCGGCAAGCTCCGCGCCGAGACGCCCGAACGAACGGTGGCCGGTTTTGATGAGGTGACCCGGATGTTCTGCAATTAGACCGCCGATGAACGGGACAACTTTTCTGAATTCTCGATTAGATCGGGAATGACAATTATGCGTCGTCACTCTGTCATTCCCGCGCAAGCGGGAATCCAGTCCAAACTTTGAAATTCCTGAATTCGTGCACGTTAAAAACACCATGGAAAATCCCAACCCTATTCGGTCGCTTAGCTTGCTTTCCGGCGGGCTGGATAGCCAGTTGGCCGCGCGGCTGTTGCTGGAGCAGGGCATTGAAGTTCATGGCCTGACATTCACCAGCATTTTTTTCGGAGCCAGGGCGGCGGAGAAGGCGGCCCGCCAACTGAATGTTCCGCTGTTGATTGAAGATTTTACGCCGACCATCCTGGCCCTCATTGACCATCCCAAGCATGGATTCGGCGCCGGGCTGAACCCGTGCATTGATTGTCACATCGCCATGGTCCGGCGGGCGGGCGAACTGATGCGGGAGCAAGGTTTTCAGTTTGTCAGCACCGGCGAAGTGCTGAACCAGCGCCCCATGTCCCAGCACCGCCAGGCGCTCCAACAGGTGGCGGCGGAATCGGGCGCGGGCGATTATCTCCTGCGGCCGCTGAGCGCCAAGCTGTTGCCGGAGACCGAACCGGAAAAAAAAAGATGGGTGGACCGCGCACGACTTTTGGCGTTCGAAGGCCGTAACCGCAAGCCCCAGATGGCGTTGGCCCGCGAACTCGGTATTACCGATTATCCCCAACCGGCGGGAGGTTGTCTGCTGACCGATCCCGCGTATGGCAAACGTCTCAAGGATTTGAAAACTCACGAGGGTTTGGACATCATCCCGATTCTGCGCCTGCGCCTGGGCCGCCATTTCCGGGTGGGCGCGGCGCGGGTGATCGTGGGACGCAACCAGGCGGAAAATGAGCAATTGGAAAAAGAGCGCCAGAGCGCCGAATACCTGTTACGGCCCAGGGACATACCCGGCCCCAACACCATCCTGCCCTCCAGCGTCACGGAAGACGAACTCCTGCAAGCCGCCGCAATCTGCGCGCGCTACAGCGATTTTCTCCCCGGCCAGCCCGTGCTTATGGAAATCCAGGGCCCCGGGAACCCGCGCACGCTTGCCGTCCTGCCAGCCACGCCGGATACGATTGCAACCCGGCGGATATAGGCAAAACACCGATAGCCGCTATGGCGCAGCCTGTGCAACCGGATTGTTCTGCCGGCCGATGCCTTCCACGGCGCATTCGATGCGGTCGCCGCTCCGGAGATAGACCGGCGGGGTGCGCGCGGAGCCAATGCCGGCGGGCGTGCCCGTGGCCAGCACATCGCCGGGCTGGAGCGTGATCGTCGCGCTGATGAAGGCAATCAGAAACGGGATATTGAAAATCAGGTCGGCCGTGTTTCCGTCCTGAAGCATTTGACCGTTGATGGCGGAGGTCAACCGGAGGCGGTGCGGATCGGCGATTTCGCCACGGGGGACCAGGTATGGGCCCAAGGGGCAGAAAGTGTCGGGGCTTTTGCCGCGGAACCACTGGCCGGCCGCGCGCTGGGCCTCGCGATCCGTGACATCGTCCAGCACGGTATACCCGGCGACATAATTCAGGGCATCGCATTCGGCCACCCGGCACGCGGCCTTGCCGATCACCACGGCCAGTTCCACCTCGCCATCCACCCGCGTTACGCCCTCCGGCAGGATGATCGGATCGGCCGGCCCGATCAAGGCCGTCGTTGCCTTGGAAAACAAAATGGGGGTCTCCGGGATTTTGGCGTCGAACTCTTTGGCATGCGCGGCGTAATTTTTTCCCAGGCAAATGATTTTGCCGGGCCGGGCAATGGGCGGGCCGAGGCGCACCCCTTCGGCCGGGACCAGCTTGCGTCCGGGCTCGCGCAAAAGATTGGCCAGCCGCTCCAGTCCAAAATTGGCAAAGAAATGCTCGTTATAGTCCTCGATATCGAAGGCCATGGCGCGGACATCGAGCAGCATGGGCTTGCCTTCCGGCCCCGCGTTCTCCAGCCAGACACCCGGACGTTCCTCGCCCGGCGCGCCGAATCGGATCAGTTTCATGCTTGTTCCTTTGTTTTGCGCAGATCTTCAACCGGGCAATCCAAGCCTTCCGCGCGGTTGTCATCCAGGACAACATGGGCGACTTTCTCGCCAATCCGGATGCCCGCTTTCATCCATCCTTTGCGCGTGCAGACCAGGCGGTTGCCGCGCAGGATATTGCCGCCCACCGGGGCATTCATGTCGATGCCGTAGCCGGGTTTTCCCTCGGCGCCGATATCTTCAAAAAGATTGTTTTCGATCAGGTTATTATGCGCGGCCTGCGCCGGCGGGTCACCCCGGAAGAGCAAGCCCTGTCGCGAGCATTGCCGGACCGTATTCCCCCGCATAATGTTGTCCGTATCCCGGTGCCCAATACTGATTCCGGTCGGGCAGTCCTCGATGATATTGTTTTCCGCCAGACCATGGCGGACACCCCAGCACCAGAACAGTCCGCTGTCCGTGCACCGGCGGATCACGTTATTGCGGATGATCGGACGCTGGGCGCCGCTGCCGGGATGGATTCCCTGAACGGCATCGGTGAACCGGCAATTTTCGACCGTTAAATCATGCACGACTTGAAAGCTCAGGCCATCGCTTTCGATATGGCCGGCCTGCACATCCTCGATCCGGATTTGTTCGCAGTCCTGGAAATACAAGGCGGCGCCATAGCAACTGTTCAGAGCGCCGCTCCGCTCACGGTTGCCGTCCAGCACCAGGTTGGCCACGCGGATATCGTTGCCCCAGTTGGCCGTGACCAGCGAGAAAATCGTGGAGGCGGTCGGTTTGCATTGGACCCAGAAATTGCCGCGGTGCGCGCCGCCATCGGCGCCCCGCGCCTGGGTGTCCAGCCAGAGGGTCCGGTCTTCAATAGCTTGAATCGTATGGATCACCACCTGGTCCCAGCCGGAGTGCGGGCACTTGCCTTGCAGGAGGATGCCGCCGCCTACCCGAAAGGCGGACGCATCCGCCACCGTGACGCGGTGCTCATACCAGTCGGTATCCTCGACAATCGAAACGGTTACGGATGGGTTTTTAATCAGCACGGTTTTTTCGCCCGCGCCGATCAGATGCACATGACTCCGAAGCCGGACGCTGTTATCCAGGCGATAGGTGCCGGGCCTTAATTCCACGGCGCCGCCGCCCAGCGCCGCCACGTAATCGATGGCGCCCTGGATTGCAAAATGGGTTTCGCCAATAATATCCGCCCCGGAAGGGCCGACGGTTACTTTGATGCGTCGCGCAGTCATATCGGATCTCCTGTTATTAAAAGGTCCATGGCCGGCTCCAGGCCAGGTATGCTTGTCTTCGTGCTGCGTGTTGTCAACAAAAAAACCTTGCAAGCCAGAGGGTTTCTGGCATAGTAACCCGCCTTTCGACAGGGAAAAGATCAAGGAGGATGTGATGAGCAAACAATACCGTATTGCCGTGATTCCCGGGGACGGCACCGGGCCGGAAGTGATCCGCGAGGGCGTCAAGGTGCTAAACGCGGCGGCCCAGCGTTTCCAATTCAAACTCGATTATATCAACTATGACCTGGGCGGCGCCCGGTATCTGCGAACGGGCGAAACCTGCCCGGACTCCGTGCTGGCGGAGCTGCGCAAGTTCGACGCCATCTACCTGGGAGCCATCGGGCACCCGGACGTCAAGCCGGGCATCCTGGAAAAGGGCATTTTGCTTGCATTGCGCTTTGCGCTCGACCAATACATCAACCTGCGGCCGGTCAAGCTGTTCCCCGGCGTGGACTGTCCGCTGAAATACAAGGGTCCCGAAGAGATTGATTATGTCGTGGTGCGGGAAAACACGGGTGGTTTGTATACGGGCACGGGCGGGATTTCCATGAAGGGCTCCGCGCACGAGGTGGCTATCCAGAATATGGTGTATTCGCGGTTCCAGGTTGAGCGCTGCCTGCGCTATGCTTTCAACTACGCGCGTCGCCGCAACAAGCGCAAAACCCTGGCGCTCAGCGGCAAGACCAACGTGCTGACTTACGTGTTCGACCTGTGGGAGCGCGCTTTCAACGAGATGGGCGAGAAGGAATTCAAGGACATTAAGCGCGAATATTACCACGTGGACGCCACCTGCATGTGGATGGTGAAAAACCCGGAATGGTTTGACGTGATCGTCACCGAAAACTTGTTTGGCGACATCATTACCGACCTGGGCGCGATGACCCAGGGCGGCATGGGCATCGCCGCAGGCGGCAACATCAACCCGGAAGGTGTCAGCATGTTTGAGCCCATCGGCGGTTCAGCGCCCAAATATACGGGCATGAACGTCATCAACCCGCTGGCCGCCATCTGCGCCGGCGGCATGATGCTGGGCGAACTTGGCGAAAATGCAGCGGCCCAGGCCGTAGAGCAGGCCGTCATGAATGTTACCGCCCACAAGGTCAAAAACCTGGGCGCCGGCAAGATGGGTTACTCCACCACGCAGGTCGGCGACCTGGTGGCCAAGGGTGTGGCCGGGTAAGCGCCAAGACCTCGCATAGGGAAAGTACCATGAAAAAATACCGGGTAGGCGTTGTCGGCATCGGCGCAGTGGGCGCTGAAATGATCAAGGTCCTGCGTCAGCGTGATTTTCCGACTGAGGAAATTCGCGTCCTGGCACGGAGCGAACGGGACGAGGTGATTAACGGCGCGACGTTTCGCGTTGTACCGGCTTCGGCGGAAGCATTCAAGGGTCTGGATTTCGCTTTTTTTGCCGGCACGGAAGGCGCCAAGGGCGCGTCCCAGCAGTTCGGCTGGCAAGCGGTGGAGCAGGGCGTGATCGTGATTGATAACGGCGACGATTTTCGCATGGATTCGCGGGTGCCGCTCGTCATTCCCGAAATCAACGCGGCGGCCCTGCAAAAACACCAGGGCCTGATTTCCAACCCGAACTGCAGCACGATCATCGCCCTGATGGCCCTGGCGCCCCTGCACCGCGTTGCGCGCATCCGGCGGTTTATTGCCAGCACCTACCAGGCTGTCTCCGGCACCGGCCGCAATGCCATACTGGAACTGGAGAACCAGGTCAAGGCTTACGCCGCGGGCCAGCCGTTAAAGCACGGCGCCTATCCGCACCAAATTGCGTTCAACGTGATTCCCAAAATCGGCAGTCTCAAGCCGGATATCCCGGGCCATACCAGCGAGGAAATCAAAATGCGGAACGAAACCCGCAAAATTTTAGAGGACAAAAAAATACGGGTGTGCGCCACCTGCGTGCGCGTACCGGTCATTAACGGTCACGGCGAAGCGCTGAACATCGAATTTGACCGCCCTATGGACCCTGACGAGGCTCGCACCATCCTGGCCAAGGCGCCGGGCGTCAAAGTCATGGACAATATGGAAAGCGACCTGTACCCGATGCCGCTCCAGGTTTCCGGTCAGGACGACGTATATGTCGGCCGCATCCGCCTTGATGAAAGCGTGAAGAACGGCCTGGCCCTTTTCGTCTGCGGTGACAACATTCGTAAAGGCGCGGCCACCAATGCCGTGCAAATCGCCGAGAAACTACTGGAGATGAAGAAGTAATGCCGAAAGCCCCGCAAGGCGGGGCGACTTTTATTCTGTTCGGATTGTCATCTTGAACGCAGTGAAGAGCCTGCCCTGAACAAAAAACACTACAGGCCCGGCGCCCTCGCCGGGCGTCATAAGCAGGATTAATCCGAAACGATTATTACTGGGCACCGGGCAAAGTGGGCGTACCTTCCCAAGTTTGAGGGACATTCCAGGGAACATCGGTCTGGTCGCCGGCCGTTGCACATCCCGCAAGTATTCCGCACAGAATGCACAGTGCGGCCACCCCGACGGCGGCTTTAATACATGACATAGTCGCCCTTCTCGCACGGCATCTGTTGCCAGTCACTCACGATCTCGGCCACAACCAGGTTGTCCACCACAGTCTGCACGCGCACCTTGCCGACAAGCCGCGAGGCCCGATGAATCAGCAGATCCAGATCCGGCATGATATTTTTGATGCTTTCCGTAGCTATGCGCATGATCACAAAGTTCCATTCCGGGTTCACGAAGACCACGACACCCAACTGGCCTTTGTGAATGGCGGCCTTGCGCAGTTCCGGATTAACCATTTTATCAAGCTCCGCAACTTTGGTCTGCAGAAGCGCATTGGAATCGTTCAGATCGCGGTTTTCGACTTCCAAGTCATCGACCTGCTGCTTCATGGTTTCGACATTAGCCAGCATATCGGTTTTTTCCTTTTCCAACGTTTGCATCGCAGCTTCTTTTTCACTGATGGTCGCATTGCGGGCCTCGATGGTGGCGTTCTGGTCCCTGACGGTGCCCTGGGCGGCAACAAGGTCATTGGAAGTGATTGCTAACGCCTCGCGGGTATTGGCCAACACGGTCCTGGTATCGGCCAATTCCGTACGAGTATTGTTCAGGCGGATCAGCTGCTGTTGCGCAGCGCCGACCATCTGGTTGAGCGGTCCATCCATGGTCGGCGTTCCACCGGGTTTCGACTTGTAAGTCTTCAGTTGATCGTCCGGAAGAACAAGCTTGACGTCGGGATTGGTGTCGTCTTTTTCCAGCGTAGCCGCCACCTGTTTGGCCGCGATTTCGAGCTTCTGGGTCCGGCCTTTAAGCGTCTCACGCTGTTGAAAGAGTATAATACCCAGCACCAGCGCCGTGCCGCTCAGCGCGAAAAGCAGGACAACCAAGCCTCGCATTATCCATTTGGATTGGAACATGAATACTCCCATTGGCCACGGCCTGATCAGGCCGGGCCAACCATGCCATTAACTGCGTAGGAAATATACAATAAAGCCCGGCAACTGATCAACACTTTTTTTCGGCCTTTTTAGGGAAGCCGAATTACTGTGGCCGTGGCCGTCAAATGGCGCCGTATCTCTTGAGAAACGCTTCGGCCTCGGCCCGGCGGGACGCCGGCAGTGTGTCGAAAACAACCATTCCTTCGGCCGATCCCAACTGGCCGGCCACGGCATCAAACTCGGCCATCCCGCCGACCACCTGAATCAATTTGCCGGCAGCACGTATTTTCCGGTACACCTCCGACCAGTGCGAAGCATCCGGCTGACCGGCCCCCGGAACCCACTGAACCCCTTTCAGCTCGGTGATCGTCAGCAGGGAATCCAGATGGGGGAGCTGACCGGGACCATCCAGATGATAGAAAGCGTTCCCCAGTCGGCGGCAGGAGGCCGCCAGTTCCGGTTTGACGAATTCATCGAACATTTCCGGGACGATCATATAGGCAAAGTCGCATTGGAGTATATAATAGGGAGATTCCGAGAAAATCGGCGTCCAGGCGGTATAGCCCGGATTGGGCGGCCGCAACGCGGCATTGATCTCGTCAAAATATCGCCACCAGGCGTCGTGCGCCTGCCAGGTCAATCGCTTAATGTCCTCCGGGTAATCGTATAAGTCCAGGAGGAGTGCTTCGCCGGGGCGGAACGATGCCAGGATATCCAGGTTGCCGCCCAAGTCAGTCATACCGACCTGGACCAATCCCTTCCAGCGCTCTTGCGCCGCGCGGCAGATAGCGCGCACGCGGCGGAACCACGGATTATCCAGATTGCAGGCTAAACTCAGTTCGGCCGGCGGCTTTATCACATCCGGCTTGAACCAGACCGTATACTCAACCGGCGTGACACTTGCGCCCAGAAAACCGGCGATGATGCCCGGACCGAAATTAGGCCAGATGTTAGGGAAGGCGTCGCCGAGATATTCCGTTTTGGACAGCTCATAGTCCCACACATCCACGATTTCTTCCGGTGTTACGCTCTCGGGATATCTTGCGGTATAGTCCAGAAAAGGATGCCGCGGCGCCGGCCGCTGAGGGGCGCGCCCCTGCAGCCGGATCTGGATGAGAGGTCGTTTCAGGCGCCCCGCCCACCATTCACGGGCCGTCTCTTTGACTTTGCGCCATCGTGCAGCGTCAAATCCTATGCTCATAGCAATTCTTTCGTTCGTACGTTGCCAATCCGCTTATTATTGAATAGACGTGTGCAAAGCAAGTTTATTCTTGACGGAATACTACCGGAAAAGCAAGCGGAAACAAGGCACGGCTGTGTCGTCTTGGACAGGGCTGCGTCAAGAACGGCCTCGCGGGAGTTCCCGCCGGCGTCCGGCAACTGCCGGACTATGGCAGGCAGGCTGCGCCTGGCACGAATGCCAATTTTTTCGCGATATTGGAGGGCGGAGAGCCGCGACGCCGCTGGTTTCAGCATGGATGCCGCCGCCCTGGGAAACAAGGTCGCCCGGCTAAAAAAAAGATTGCCAAGCGGCGACTTCCCCAGTAAGAAGAGGTACCTGCGCAACCATGACTTGCACTAATTTTATGAACCCTGGACTTTATATTGTCGGCACACCGATCGGCAACCTGGAGGATATCAGCGCCCGCGCCCTGGAAACCCTGCGCGGGGCAAGCATTATCCTGGCGGAAGACACCCGCCACACGCGAATTCTGCTTGATCGCTACCGGATTCGCGCCACATTAATCAGCTGCCACCGGTTTAACGAGGCATCCCGGAGCCCCGTCGCGACGGCGCGCATCCAGGCCGGCCAGGCAGTGGCCCTGGTGACCAATGCCGGGATGCCGGGAGTCTCAGACCCCGGTGCACGCATTGTGACCGCCTGCCGGAAAGCAGGATTGCCCGTGACGGTCATTCCGGGCCCGTCGTCGGTCACAACCGCCATGGCACTGTGCGGGTTTATTGCCGGCGGATATCACTGCGAGGGTTTTTTGCCGCGCAAGGAAGGTGCGCGTAAAAAACGGATGGAACAATTGCGCGACGAATCTGTTCCGGTGGTCATGCTGGAATCACCCTACCGGTGCCTGAAAGTGCTGGCCGAACTGAATGCTCTGCTGCCGGAGCGGGACCTGTTCCTGGCCCGGGAACTGACCAAGCTCCATGAGGAATGTTTCTGGGGCACCGTGGCCGACATTTACCGGAGACTGACGGAGCGCCACACGGGGGATGTCGCGCGCGCCGTGCGGGGTGAAATTGTAATGGTGCTCGCTCCGGCCGGACGGCCAAAGCGTGAAATCGAACCATCCAAAAATCTTGATCAGCCATGAACGACAACCCGTCCACCAACCATGTGCTTGAAGTTGCCCGGCAAGGTGCGACCGCCTACCTGCGCGTGCTGGGCCGGGCCACCTTTACGGTCGGCCCGGCTCTCAAGCAGTTCGGCACAGCGTCCATCGAAGAGGGCTGTACCCGGATGGTGCTGGATGTCTCGGCCTGCGAAGGCATGGACAGCACGTTCATGGGTGTCCTGGCCGGCATGGCCACGCGCCTCGCCCGGCAGACCGGCGGCAAGATGCTGATGCTGAATGTTAACTATAAATTGTTCGAGATCCTGAGAACCTTGGGATTAGACCAGCTAATGGAGTGCCGCCGGCTGGGTGCGGTGACGGAACCGTTGGTGAAACCTCCTCTCACCGCGCAAGCCCTGAGCCCGATCGCCGCGGCGGCCGCTGACCGGCAAACCACCCAGCGCGTGATGCTGGAAGCGCATACGACCCTGGCCGCGGTCTCGGCCGATAACCAGCTCCGATTCAAGGACGTGCTGACGTACCTGAGGGAGGACGTGAAACCGGATAACGGACGATCCCGACCTCCCGGAGAGTAGAGAACAGTCGACGGATAGCGGAACCCGGATAACGGGACGCGGGCTACCCGCCGTAGCCTCTGAGGCGAAGGCGGGATGATGGATCGAACAAACAGAGATAATGCTCACGAATTCCGGATTGATTTTTATGACCTGGATCTATTGGACCTTATTAGTTTCTACAGCGCTGGCCGTGCTTTTCCGCTTGTGGCGCGTCCTCAAGGAACGCGATGCCCTGCTCCAGGAAAAAGAGGCCATCTTTAACTTTGTCCACGATGTCAGCGAAGCCTTTGCCGAGTCCACAAACGGCGTCCCTCAGACCGATTTTCTGCTTAAGCGGGTGCTGTTTTATGCCCAGCAGACCGCCAAGGCGGGCACGGGGGCCATCTATTTCCGCGAGCCCGACGGAGACACCTTGCGTGTCCGCGCTGTAGCGGGCCTCTTCCCTCCCATCGCCGGCAGCGTGGCTGACGAACCGGAACAAGGTGACGGTTTTTTCCAACGCGTGGAAACAATGGTCCGGAACCAGCTGGCCCGCACAGGCGAAGGCCTCGTCGGCACAGTTGCCGCACAGGGTACGCCATTGTTAATTGAAGACGCCGAACGCGATCCGCGCGTACCCTGCTTCCGGAGCGAATTTCTGCAGATTCAATCCATCCTGCTGGTGCCGATGCGTTTCCAGAATACCGTGCTCGGCGTCCTCGTGGTCGTCAACCGGGTTGACGATGCATCGTTCATCCAGGCAGACATGAATCTCCTGCAAGCGCTGGCCGACCAAGCGTCCATCGCGATTTACTATGCCAAGTTCAACGAGGAACTGGACAAGAAACGGGTGCTGGACTATGACCTGCGCATTGCCCGCCGGATCCAGATGGCGCTCTTGCCGACGCAGATTCCCCAGGCGCCGGGACTGGAAATCGCAGCGTTCAGCATGCCGGCCCGCGAGATCGGCGGCGATTTCTATGATTTTGTCACCATTGACGAAGATCATCTGGGACTGACCATTGCCGATGTGTCCGGCAAGGGGGTCACGGGCGCCATCCTGATGTCAATTTGCCGCAGTGTCTTCCGGGCCCACGCCCCCGGATGCCTGAGCCCGGGAGCCGTTCTCAAAGCCATTAACCGCGTTATAGCCGGCGATATTCACGATGACATGTTCATCAGCATGCTTTATTGCATTCTTAACACCCGGACAGCGGAGATCACCCTGGCATGCGCCGGGCATCCGCGCCCGCTCCTGGTTGCCATCGACGGCCGGACTGTTCCCGTGGAAGCTGCCGGCGTCGCCATTGGCCTGGTGGAGGCCGACGTGTTCGACCGCCGCCTCCAGGAAACCACCGTCACGCTCCATCCGGGTGATCTTTGGGTCCTGTTTACCGATGGCGTCACCGAGGCAATGAACGCGGAACACGAGGAATGGGGGCTGGAAAATCTTCAGCGCACGGTCCTGGCTGGCGCCTGCGCCGAAAGCGCGCCGCAAAACGCGCCAAAGGCGGGATGTTCCTCGGCTATCGTCGCGCGTGTGCGACAAGAATTATTGGCATTTGCCGGAGATGTGGCACAATACGACGATATGACATTGGTTGTCTTACACCGATCCAAAGGTTAATAGTATGAGCAAGAACAAGGAAAAACATCATTCCCGCGAGGATGCGGACACCGGACGACAGATCCCGCAGGACGCGGGACAACCTGCCCGCGAAGATGCGCATAGCGGTGCAAGCGGGAGAAAGACGGGAGACGAAAGCCGGACGGCCGGGACTGGACGACAGACGACAGACGACGAACGGCAGACAGCGGAAGCCGGACAACAGCCTGCCAACCAGGTTGAAAAACTGGCGCAACTCAATGATCGATTGTTGCGACTTCAGGCCGATTTTGACAATTTCCGCAAGCGGACCCTGCGGGAGAAAAACGACCTGTTCGACAGCGCCAACCAGTCCCTCATGCTTGAACTCCTGCCGGTGCTCGACCACCTGCATCTGGGCATTCAGGCCACGGCCGAGCACCAGGTGAACGCGGCCTTTCGTGAAGGCCTGGTCATGATTTTGGACCAGCTTATGGGTGCGTTGTCTAAATTCGGGCTGAGCCCCATTGCAACCGAAAAACAGGTCTTTGACCCGAGCCGGTTCGAGGCGGTCAACGCCCTGCCATCCGCAACTGAACCGGAAGGAACCGTGACGTCCCTGGTCCGCCGCGGATACATGCTCCGGAATAAACTGCTCCGTCCGGCGCAAGTCATCGTGTCCAGCGGTCCGCCTCCGGAAAAGAAGGCAGACGACAGACGACAGACGACGGACGACGGACAGGAGAAGACGAAAGACGGATCCCAGGAAACGGCCGGCGGGAAAGACTGAGCAGAACCAGAAACCGCTATACAAACAAGAAAACATTAATAACGGCCACGTTAATAAAATTCCAAACTAGAGGGAAACATAATCAAATAAGACAAAACGGATAGAAATGCTGGATTTATTTTGTCTTCAGTAGAATTTTCTGCCATAGGCAGATCCGCCAAAGGCAGAGAATATTCCTTGGAATTTGGATTCTGGAACTTGGAATTTATTGGACAGCAGGCATAGCCCGCATTGGGAAGGATATACAGTGGCAACCAAGCGCGATTATTATGAAGTGTTGAATGTGTCCCGCAATGCCAGCGAGGAAGAAATCAAAAAAGCCTATCGCAAGCTGGCCCTTCAGCATCACCCGGATCGCAATTCCGGCAACAAGGCCGCCGAGGAAAAGTTCAAGGAACTTTCCGAGGCCTACGAGGTGCTCAACGATCCCCAGAAACGGCAAATATACGACCAGTATGGCCATGCCGGGTTGAAGTCCTCGTTCGGGCCGGGCGGATTCGATTTCTCCCGTGACTTTACGCACGGCGCCGATCTGCATGATATTTTCGGCGACCTGTTCGGCGGAGCCGGCGGTATGTTCGAGGAATTTTTTGGACGCACCGGCTCTCGCCGGGGCGCAGCTGATGGGTCGCGGGCCGCGCGCGGGGCGGATTTGCGCTTTGATCTGGAAATTGATTTTGAGGCTGCGGTTTTCGGCGGCGAACACGAAATTATATTGCCCGTTTCGGAAACTTGTCCCACGTGCAACGGAACAGGATCGGAACCGGGACGTCATAAGGAAACCTGCCGGCATTGCAATGGCCACGGCGTTGTCGTCACGTCGAGCGGCTTTTTTCATGTCCAGCAGGATTGCCCGTCCTGCGGCGGTCGCGGCGAAATCATCACGCATCCCTGCCGGGCCTGTCGTGGCACGGGACTGGTCAAGAACCGCAGGCAGCTGACGCTTAAAATACCGCCGGGCGTGGAAACAGGTTCGCGCCTGCGTCTTGCGGGCCGGGGCGAAGGCGGAGTGCGGGGCGGCCCGGCGGGTGACCTCTACGTCATGTTGCACGTTCGGCCGCACAGCCTGTTCCAGCGCCAGGGCAACGATCTGTTTTGCGAAGTGCCGGTGCCCCTGGATGTGGCCCTGCTCGGCGGCGAAATCCAGGTGCCAACCATTGAGGGCTGGGCCAGCCTCAAGCTGGCCCCGGGCACGGAAAACGGGAAGCTGTTTCGCCTGCATGCTAAAGGGGCGCCAGGGCTTGGAAACGAAGGCCCCGGCGACTTGCACGTGCGCGTAGCCGTCGAAGTTCCCAAGCACCTTTCCGGCGCGCAGAAACGCGGCTTGAAAGAATTTATGGATACCTGCACTGCCGACCAATATCCGGAGCGCAACCAGTTTAAAAAGCATGCTGAGGAGTTCCTCGAACACCGCAAATAGACGGGAACGTAATGCGATGCCTGATTGATACTGCCCAATGGTCCGCGGATGACATCGAGCTGGCGCCGGATGAATCGCATCACTTGGTCCAGGTATTGCGTGTTCGGCCCGGTGAGCAGGTGGGCCTTTTTACCGGCCAGGGCCATACCGCGCAGGCAACCTTCGTCGCCGTGCGGCAGAAACGGGCGCTGGTCCGGGTGCTGTCCGCTACGCGGCGCGTAACGCCGCCGCCTTCCGTGGCCGTTACTCTCATCCAGGCGATTCCCAAACACGCGCTCATGGACGGGATCATTCAGAAAGCCGTGGAATTGGGCGCGCAGGCCATTCAGCCGCTGACGACCGAGCGGGTCATTGTCCGGTTTTCAGCAAGCGAAGCCGAACGGCGGCGCGGGCGTTGGCAGAAGATTGCGCGGGAGGCCACTCGGCAATGCGGCGGCGCCTGGATGCCAAGCGTGCTTCCGGTTCGTTCCCTGCCGGAAATAACGGCGGACCTGGCGCGTTTCGATCTTTGTCTGGCGGGCTCGCTCCATGCGGATGCCCGCGCGTTCCGCGAGGTAGTGACAAAAGCGCGCGGGCATTCTTTGCGGAGCATCGCGCTGATCATCGGCCCGGAAGGCGACCTGACGGAAACAGAAACTGCGGCGCTCCGGGACGCGGGTGCGCAGCTCGTCAGTTTCGGCAAGTCCGTTTTCCGGGTGGAAACCGCCGCGCTTTACGGGTTAAGCCTGCTGCATTATGAAATACAGAATGCCGGATTTTCTGGTCCCGGCAGAAAATAATGCGGCCTATTTTCCCCGTTTCCATGGAGGGCGACGGGCCTCCGTCGCCGCGATTTCGGCGGTCTCGGACGACCGCCCGCCATATAAAAAAGGCTTCACGGACCGAACAGGCCCGGCAGGGGCGCAAACGGCTGTTGGGACGACTGGACCAGCTTCTGGAAGCCTTCCATACCGCGCAGGGGATCAAGGCGCGTGTCCTTGCGGATCGTGTCTTTAAGCGGTTCGCCGCCGCAGGCAACAGCCTGGCGCAGGGACTGGAGGGCATGATCGTTCTGGCTCATCTGGGCTTGCGCGCAGGCCAGTTCCAGCCATACACGCGGATCGTTCTTCTCCCGCTGGAGGTAGCGTTGGTAGGCCTCGGCCACCAGCGGCCAGCGCGGCGGATTGGAAGCTAACTCGGCCACTTTCAGGAAAGCCTGGGGCGGAAGATTCGAATTGTTCAGCACCTGCATGGATATATCCTGGAACGGCTGCTCGCGCCCCGAGCGCTGGTAAATCGTGGCCAGTTCGAACACCATATCCAGCGTGCCGCTGCCTTTGGATAGCTGGGCCTGCAACTCGTTGACGCGGTTGTTCATCCGGGCCATGTCCTTGATCTGGTTAATGAACCCGCCGATCCGGTCGTTGTTGGGATCGTTGGCCTGGTTCGTTTCCATGAGCTGAATGGCATCGGCAAATCGGCCCGTTTGCAAATACATGTCGGCCAGGCGAAAATTGGCCTCCGGGCTGCAAGGATACAGGTCCACGGCCTGCCGAAAGGCGATTTCCGCCTCTTTCATCATCCGGCGGTAAAGGTATACTCCGGCAATGGCGCAACGCAGCTTGGAAAACGTCTTGCGCGCCACGACGTCCCGCTGGAATTTCCGGTCCTTCATCAGGCGGTTAAAGTACCAGGCCCAGAAATCCATGTCGTTTTTCACCATTTCGGCGGTCAGCCCGGGCATGGGTTCCTTGTTGATCTTCATGATCAGGCCATGCGGGATGAGATAGGGATACATCCAGTTGATTACGTAGCTTTCCTCGACGTAGAAATCGTGCCGCCACTTGTTATGCTCGAAGATATCTTTGCTGATGATCCCGTTGATTTCCATGACGCCCTGCACGCCTTGCACGCTGACCTTGCCGCTCTTGTCAATCGTCACCGCGGCGTTGGACGGAATGCGCCCGGTGCGCACATCGTTGACATACTGCTGGAACGCCAAGTTCGTGTCCTGCGGCGTGGGAATCCAAATCAAGTCGCCATAGAGATCGCGCGTGACGTTCATGAAGGTATTGTCCGCCAGCGCGTTCTGGGTGATCAACATCACATCCGGGCGCACCTTGGGGCAGAAAATCATATAGGTGGGCACGAAGCGTCCCGGGTCGGTGCCGCCGTAGAAGACGGCGTTGGTTGTCATGGCCGGCGGGTAGGCCGGGTTCGGCAGGGGCGGCTCGCCAGGCTTGAGTTCGCGCGTTATGGCCTCGGCGCCGCACAACTGGTAGTTGCCGAATTGCCAGCCGAAGTCATGGCCGCGCAATTCCGTGCCGCCGTTGGCCGCGATCATTTCTTCGTCGTACCAGTTCTGCCAGATGCCTCCCAGCGGCGACAGCAGGGTGATGGCCACCGCCAGGACCAGCACTATGCGATGCTTGAAAAACCGCTCGAGGAAAGCGAGGCAGAAAAGAAATCCGTAGCCTACCCAGACGGCGTAAATGGCGGTGGACTGCACAAACTGTACCTGGGCGATAAAGAGGGACTGGATATCGTGGGCCGGATTAAGGAGGATCATCATGCCCGGTCCGGTGACCAAAAACGCGATGATCGTGCCCAGCAGCCAGGACCAGTGCCGGCGCCAGATGGAGCGGAAAAAGAAAATCGGCACCAGGGCCAGGAGCGGGATCGGGAACGGGAACTGGTCTTCCAGCTGGCTCAGGAACTCGACAAACTGGGTTACGAAGGCCTTGGGGTCGATAGCCGGGCTCAAGGCCTGGTACTGTCCGCGAGTCACGGCATGGCGGAAGCCTTCGAACGTCCGCGGGTAACCCCAGTTAATGGGCGGGTTGAAATCCGAAGAAATTGGCATATAGACAAACAACGAAAGGCCCAGAAGCGCGAACAGGATCATCGGCGCCAGCCGTTTCCATTCCGAGAAAATCTGTCGGGTGAATACCCACATGATGAGCGGCGACAGCAGCATGACAATGCCCACGGTAATCCAGAACTCGCGCCGGACGAAATTGCCGAAGGAATATTCCGGAAATGCGAGTTGCAGCAGGACCACCGCGCCAATTAACGCTATGCCCGCCGCCAGGCAATCCCGGAAGAGGCGCCGGTCAGCCGCCCAGAAAATCATCATGAGACCCGGCACCAAGAGCATAATCGGCTGGCAATTGGTGAAGGCCACGCCGAACAGCGCTGCCATCCAGTAGAGCAAACGGTCCTCGTGCGGCCGGTGCAGCCAGACGTAAGCCAGCGTCAGGAGCAACACGTGCAGGAAGGTGTTCAGGGTATACACTTCGGAAATCACGCACTGGGACCAGATGAACGGGCAGAATGCCAGGATCAATCCGGCCGCCAACCCGCTGGCCCAGCTTATGACTTTCTCCACTATCGTGGCCGATTCAGGATCGTCCTCATGCCGGAATGTGCGCAGGAGATCGCGGCCGGAACGGCTGATGAGAATTGTCACGGTGGCGCAGCAGAGCGCGCCAAAGAAGCCCGACATGCAATTGACGGCCCAAGCCGGATTGGGATGACCCCAGTAGCGGACAAAAAAGAAGATCTTGCAAAAGATCCAACCTAAAATCGTCCAGAGCGGATAGCCGGGCGGGTGGGGCACGCCCAGGTTGGCCGCCCCCGTGACCAGCTCGCCCGAGTCCTCCAGCGTGACCGTGGGCGCCTGGGTCAGGACATAGAACACCTGCGCAATGACATAGGTGATGGCGAACGCCAGCCAGTCATAGCGCTTGAAAAAGGGGACGGCCTTGGCGGGCGTCGCCGGTTGGGGAGCGGGTGTTCCGTCCGTCGGCTGACGGACGGGCGCCGATACGGATCGTTGATTCTGCCTGGCTTTCGCCATAAATTGCGGTTCCTCGTTACAAGAAGTCAATTAAAGCTGTATCCTATAAGGTTGCCGAGGGCAGGTCAATAACCTAAATCCCTTTTCCTAAAGGCGCGTAATATAATTCCCGTCTCTTTATTTGTATCCAAACGCCCGCCCAGCTACATTTCATCGAATAAACAAAGCGATTATAGTAATGATCGCCACGATTGGGGCATGCAAGCCATGGCGCCCCTTCTAGGACAGGTAATTTTCATAACATAGTGCTGCCATCGCCACCGGCTAAAAGGAAAGGATAATCTCATGATCAAGGGAACGCTGCACATCGGATGGTCGCGGGTGGAAATCACCCCGCCGAAGAAAACGCTTCTACAGGGGCAATTCCACGCCCGGATCTCGAAAGGGATAATCAGCCCGCTCACCGCCACCGCCCTGACCATGGAGGCGCGAGCGCCGGATGGCGCGGCGGAACAGGCGGTGTTCCTCTCCTGCGACATGCCGGCCGAGAGTTTCAAGGCGGACCTGGTGGAAAAGTTACAGGGACGTTGCCCGGGCCTTGACCTGAAGAAACTCACCATCAACTGCACGCATACCCATACCGCCCCGCCGGTGAAGAGCGGGTTCTACGAGGAACCGAAGAACGATCCCGATTTCATGACACCGGACGCGTACCGCTCCTGGCTGACCGACCGGTTGGCTGGCGCCGTTACCGCCGCATGGAAAGACCGCAAACCAGGCTCCATCAGCCGCGGGTTCGGCTATGCCGTGGTCGGGCGTTGCCGGCGCTCAACCTATGCGGATGGCTCGGCCCGGATGTACGGACAGACCCACCAGGCGGATTTTCGCGGGATCGAGGCCTGCGACGACCATGCGGTCAACTTTCTTTTCACCCACGATCCTGCCGGCGCACTCAGCGGCATGATCATCAACCTGGCCTGCCCCTCCCAGTGCGATGAACAAGCGTATGAGTTTTCCTCCGATTTCTGGCATGACGTGCGCAAACTGATCGCGCGGCGCTTCGGCCAAGGCGTTCAGCTCCTGCCGCAGTGCGCGCCGGCCGGTGACGCCTCGCCGCATCTCATGCTTGACCAGAAAGAAGAGAAGGATCTGCGCGCTCAGGCGCGGATTGAGGCGGACCTCAGACGGCGATAACGATCCACCAGACGCAGACGCCGAAGAAGAGAATATCCACAATCAGAGGGATATCGGTAAGCAGGATATATTCCGGCTGGTCGCCTTTGTCATGGCGATAAACCAGGTCCAGATAGCGAAACATGCCAAAGATCACAAATGGAATGGTAAAGCTGAGGTGGGTGGTCTGAAACTTCGCCACCGTGTCCGGCCACTGGGTGTAGATGGCGTAGGCGATAATGACCGCGCCGGCCATGATGGCGATCAATTGATCCAGGAGCCGCTCGGCGCTGGCATTCAGGCTTGGCCGTATATTGAACAGCTGTGTTTCCTCCATCAACCGTTTCTCATGCCGACGCTTGCAGAGAGCCAGGAACAGCGCCATCAGGAACGTGCAGATCAGCAGCCAGGGAGAAATCGTCACATTCACGGCAAACCCGCCGGCAATCGCCCGCAGAACAAAGCCGAAGGCGATTACAAACACGTCCACCAGAGCCGCATGCTTGAGCCATAACGTGTAAGCGATCTGCAGCACCACATAAGCGATAATCGTCAGCGCGAATTCCGATGCCACCGACCAGGCTCCGCCCAGGCCGATGCCCAGCAGGATCAACGCAACTGTCCAGGCCGTTGCCACCGGGATGGCGCCCGAGGCAATGGGCCGTAAGCGCTTGACCGGGTGCGCGGCATCGCGTTGGCGGTCAATAATGTCATTAAATATATATACGGCACTGGACGTGATGCAAAACAAGGCGGCGGCCAGAAGGGCCCAGCCGAACATGAGCGGGGAAAGTTGCTGTTGCTTGTCGCCTAGTGCAAAAAAGAATGCCGCCAGCACCACGATGTTTTTGGCCCATTGCCGGGGCCGCATGACGCGCGCCAGATTCATGAGCGTCAGCCGGGACGCAGCCGCCGGTGGCCGCGGCTCAGGCGGCGGGAGTGAGTTGACTGTTGGCGGCTGATTATTCATGAATATATCGGAATTTCGATTCGGCATTGGTTGTCATTCCGAGCGTAGCGAGGAATCTCGCTGATGGAGATCCTTCGCTACGCTCAGGATGACAATCCGAACTGGATAACAGTCACACCATTCCTCGATGCCTAATTGGGCAGCGGCGGCGAATTATTTCTCCGCCGGATTTTTCATCTGCTGAAATCGGAAACGCAGGCGAAGAACCATGCCGAGCGCCTCGCGAACGATGGCCGGGTTCATCTTGGACTGACCCGAGCGGCGATCTTCAAAAATAATGGGCACTTCCACAATCCGGAAGCCGAGCTTCCAGGCCGTGTGGGTCATTTCGATCTGGAACGAATACCCGTTGGAGCGGATGCGATCCAGGTTGATGGCCTCCAGCACTTCGCGGCGGAAACACTTATAGCCGCCGGTCGGGTCGGTGAAGGGCATGCCGGTCAACAGGCGGACATACAGGCTGGCGCCCTTGCTCAGGATCAGCCGGTTGAGCGGCCAGTTGACGATGCGGATGCCGTTGATGTAGCGGGAACCCAGGATGAGATCGGCGTTGGCGGCGGCCTCGATGAATTTCGGGAGCTCCGCGGGGTTGTGTGAAAAATCGGCGTCCATCTCGAAGATATAGCGATAGGGCCGTTCCAGGGCCCACTTGAACCCGGCGATGTAGGCGCGGCCCAGCCCCTGCTTATCCTGCTTATGCAGGACATGCACGCGCGGATCAGCCTGGCCCATGATGTCCGCCAGGCGCCCGGTGCCGTCCGGGGAATTGTCGTCCACGAACAGAATATGTGCCTGCGGGCATGCCGCTAACACGGCCGCGGAGATCAGCCGGATATTTGCCGCCTCGTTATAGGTTGGAATAACAACCAGAATGTCGGACATGGCAGCACTTTAAAGGAATGCCCGTAACTTGGCAAGCGTCATGCGCGGATTTGGCATGCCGCGTTTGGGATTGCGCCCGATCATTAAGCGCATTATAGTTAAATGAAACGGTCGAGGATTTTCCCATGAAATACCGATTCTGTACCTATGGCGATCCGGTGCTCCGGCAAAAGGCGGAGATTATCCGCCGCATAGACGGCGCTCTCAAGGTCTTATCCGTCGATATGCTCAAGATCATGAAAGAACGGAAAGGTGTCGGCCTGGCGGCCCAGCAGATTGGCCAAACCATTCAGATTTGCGTTGTGGATATCCCGCTGGCCATTGATGTCGCCGTGCCGGATGGTCCGCGTCTGAATCCGGATGTGACGTTACCTCTGGTTATGCTGAATCCTGTCCTGGTGGCCAAAAAAGGAGCCCAGCGCGATACGGAAGGCTGTTTGAGTGTTCCGGAAATCTGGGCGCCGGTGAACCGTGCGGCTGAGGTTACGGTTACCTATCTCGATATCCAGGGGGTCCAGCAGGAATTGCATGCCCGCGGCATGCTGGCACGCGCGATTCAGCATGAAATCGATCACCTGCATGGTGTATTGTTCGTGGACCGCGTTTCACCGGTAAAAAAAATCACCCTGGCAGGCAAACTCAAGCGCCTGCGCAAGGAAAAGGAAACCGAGCTGGGGATAGCCTGAAGGCTCAGGGCTTCCAGTTGACCACCGCATCAATCATCGCCTTGAACGGTTCGAGGCACTGCGCACCAGCTCCGCGGATATAGGGCGAGGCCGTGGGGCAGACAATCAGCCCGTTGTGATCGTCAAAGGCATCGCGGATCAATGTTTCCGTTTCGGAGCGGATAGCTTCCGGCGTGTGCTCGTACATCGCCGCGATCTGGATATTGCCTTCGAGACACAGCTTGCCGCGCGCCTGCGCCTTAGCCTCGGCAGCGGTGATGTTCCCCATGGGCGGCGCCTCGAAGGGATGCAGAACGTCTGCACCCATATCGATAAATCCGCTGAACACATGCTTGATGCGGCCGTGGCAGTGGATATGCACACGGCCCCGGGCCTCGTGAATCAAATCAATGATAGGTTTGTCGTATTTTACGTTGAAATCATTGAAATCCCCGGGGCCATGGAGCGGCGGGGTAACATATTCTTCGCCGCTCATGCAAAAATAAGGGCCCACTTTATGCGCCAATAAAAATTTTACAACACTTAGAATGATCTGCATCTGCCGCTCGCACAGGGCATGAATCACGTCCCGATCCGTTACCGAGAACATGGCAAACTGGTCTGATCCCATAAGTTCTACCGCCGCGCCGGCCGGATTAATGCCCAGACTGACATTCACAATGCCCCGGTCACCGATTTTTTGCTCCGCATCAAAAAACGAGTTTACGTCACCATGGATTTCAGGCAGTGATCTTGAAAGCCAAATCTCGGCGTCTTCCCGTGTTTTGATAAAATGTGTTTCAGACAGACCGGGTTGGCCTTTCAGGCTTTTCAGGCTCGTGGCCTGCAGGTTGCCTTTCGGCGTCGTGAGGCTTTGTATTACCCTCGCAAAATCCTCGGAATACGGCTCGCGATTCGTTTCCGTCCAATAGGCGGGTTCGAACCGGCGCCCGGACCAGTTGACTTTCATTTCCGTTCGTTCTCTCAGGCAGGCTTTCAACGGATCATAGGATGGATCCTGATCGGGGAATCCGGTTCGGACATAAACCGCGGGACGATCCATTTCTTCCCGGAAATATGCGCGTCGCAGTCGTTCCCGGGATGAGAACGCCTGCGGGACGGCCACATGCGGGGCGGCTGCTTTGGCCTTTCGCCCCGCCTTCGCCAAGGCTTCTGCGGGCAAGCCGGCCTCCGGTGTCGGTCCTCCGTTGTCTTCTTCAGTGTCCGTCTTTTCCGGTCTGTCGTCCGTTGTCTGTCGTCTGTCGTCTGTCTTTCGATGCCGCCGTAAAAACTCCTTGGCCAGCGCCCGATATGCCAGCGCTCCCGTACCCCGTGGATCATAGAGCATAATAGGCTGGCCGAAACTGGGGGCTTCGCTCAGGCGAATGGTGCGCGGAATGGCCGTCGCATACACGCGTTCGCCAAAATGCTTTTTCACTTCCTCGATCACCTGCTGGGACAGCCTGGTGCGGCCATCGAACATGGTCATGACGATGCCGTCCAGGATCAGGCCGGGGTTGGCGCCGCCGGCGCGCAACTGCTCGATCATCCGGGTGATCATGCTCAGCCCCTCCAGCGCCAGGTATTCGCACTGGACAGGAATGATCATTGCGTGCGCCGCGGTGAGCGCGTTGCTGGTGAGGATTCCGAGCGAGGGCGGACAGTCAATGAAAATATAGTTGTATTGGTTCCCGGCCAGGAGCGGGGCTAACGCCTTCTGGAAACAGTGCAGGTAGTGCTCGGACCGGGCGATATCCACCTCGGCGCCGGCCAGGTCCAGTTCGGAAGGGATCAGGTCAAGGCTCTTCACCACCGTGCCGATAATTTCTTCCTGGAGCGTGCTCTCGCCGAGAAGCGCGGCATAGACACTGTGGCCGGGTTGCTTTTCAATACCCAGCGCACTGGTGGCATTGGCCTGCGGATCCAGGTCGATGATCAGCACGTCCTGCCCGCGCTCCGCCAGGCACGCAGCCAGGTTGACGGCCGTCGTGGTTTTGCCCACACCTCCCTTCTGGTTGGCAAAGGCTATTACTCGTGTGGCGCTCATCATGAATATTTCTGATTGTCCGCCTTAGGCGGATCTGCCTCTGGCATGAAAAATCCGCAATCACAAATCCGAATCCTGCCCGCAATGCTGCGCATAGCGCTGCAAGCAGGTCGGCAATTCAATGGGCGATCATGCCCGTTTTGCGCGCATAGCCAAAAAGACCGCCGGCACTGACCACCGGCATCACGGCGCCCAGCGACTTCAGCTTGAAAACCTTGCCGGATTTCACATGCACGATTTCCTCGCGGTCGAGCCGGATTTCCGCTTCGTCACCGGTATGGAAGATGGTCCTCAGATTGACGGCCGTCTCGCACGGGTATTGCTCGCCGGTGGCAATGGCGTTGCGGAAGAATATGCGCGCATAAGACTCGGCCACAATTGCCCGGATGCCGGCGGCGCCCAGGGCAATCGGCGCATGCTCGCGCGAAGAGCCGCACCCGAAGTTCCGACCGGCCACGATAATCCCGTATTCCGCCTGCATGGCGCCGGGTTTGACAAACGGCGGATAGTCGGCCGGCAGGCCGCTCAGGGCCAGCGCACCCAGCTTGCGATATTCCGCCGGAATCGTGGGCACCAGGTTCAGGTGCTGGGCCGGAATAATCTGGTCCGTGTCAATATTGTCGCCGACCACGTAGACCAAGCTTCGGATAATTTTCGATTGCCGATTGCCGATTTTCGATTTCTGATTACCCATACAGGTTCCTGTGAAGGTTAAGAAGCATTACGTTTAATCACTCGAGGCACACATTGTTTTGTGCGCTGTTTTAATTCAGCCTCGTCCATATATCTGTCCCTCCTCTTAAGTCATGCCAATTTTTCATTAATCGGAAATCGGCAATCACAAATTCAGAGAAATTCCCTTGGGTCGGTGATGCGGCCCGTCACGGCCGAGGCCGCCACGGTCAGGGGCGAGGCCAGGTAGATCGGAGCATCTCCCGAACCCATCCGCCCGAGGAAATTACGGTTGGTCGTACTGATGACCACCTCCTTGGCATGCGTGCGCCCGAACGTGTCCGGCGGCCCGCCCAGGCAGGCGGCGCAAGAGGGTGGGGCAATATCTAGGCATCCGGCGTTCTTGAAAATTTGCGTCAGCTTCTCACCGTTGATCTTCTCGGTGGCGAGGCCGGCGGCCACTTCCTGCGTGGCCGGCACAAGGAACGTGTCCACGCTGACCCGCTTGCCCTGCAGAATCACGGCGGCAGCGATGAAATCGGTCAGCTTGCCGCCCGTGCACGAGCCGATATAGGCGCGGTCAATTTTGACCTCCTTGAGTTCGCGCGCCGGGGCATATCCGGCGGGCGAATGGGGCTTGGCCACGCAGGGCTCAAAGGCGGAAACATCGTAAGTATAATCCTTGGCAACGGCGCAATCCGGGTCGCTATAAAGCGGCGTAAAGGGCTTGGACGTGCGCGCGCGCACATAGGTCAGCGTCTTTTCGTCCGGGGCAATAATGCCGTTCTTGCCGCCGGCCTCGATGGCCATGTTGCAAATCGTCATACGTTCCTCGACGGCCAGCGCCGCGATGGCGTCACCGCGGAATTCCATGGCGCAATAGGTGGCCCCTTCAAACCCGATGTCGCCGATGATGCGCAGGATGATATCCTTGCCCATGATGTAATCCGGCTTGAGCCCGTTGACCGTGAACCGGAGCGTCGGCGGCACCTTGATCAGCAATTTGCCCGTGCCCATTACGAAGCCGGCGTCGGTGTTGCCGATGCCCGTGGCAAAGGCGCCCAGGGCCCCATGCGTGCAGGTGTGCGAGTCCGTGCCGAAAATCACCTCGCCAGGCCGGACGTGGCCTTCCTGCGGGAGCGCCACATGGCAAACGCCCTTGTAGGTCGGGGTGCCGGGATCGTAGAAATAGGGGAGCGCTTGCTCACGGGCAAAAGTCCGCAGGCCTTCCACGTTGCGATGGGACATTTCATCTTTAGTAAAGATAAAATGATCGGGAATGATGACCACCCGCTCGCGGTCCCAGACTTTTGCCTGGCGACCGAACTCGCGCTGGAAGACGCCGATAGTGCCCGGACCGCAGATATCATGCGTCAGCAGGATGTCGGCCTTAACCCAGATATTCTCGCCCGGCATTACCGCGGCCTTATCCGCCGCGCGCGCCAGGATTTTTTCCGTAATAGTCATGCTCATAAACTATGTTTCCCAAGGCGCCGCTACTGGCCGGACGCCGTTTTTTCAAGGACCGCCTTGATTGTCTGCAACAGCTGGTTGTTTTTGATCGGTTTCTCGATGAATTCTTCTACCGGCAGCCAGGCATCGTCCCGGTCATTATTGGAAAATGTGCCGGCATAGACTCCTTTTTCATTGATCGCCGAAAGCATGATGATCGGTATGGCCGCGGTTGCCTTGTCTTTCTTGATCTGCCGGGCAATATCGAAACCGGCGCTCGGGTTCTGCGGAAAGATAACATCCAGGATCACCAGATCCGGCTTGTGGGCGATAAGATTTTCAATGACATTCTCCTCGTCATATTGAGCCGCCACTTCATAGCCATGGGCCTTGAGGACAATACTCATGGCTTCAACGATGTTCCTGTCATCGTCAATAATATATATTGCTTTCATTATTTTGTCCTTATGTGATAGAATTTGTTGGTAAACACTATAGCATTCCGCTTGTTGCATGGGTAGTCTTTTTTACTCCGGATGATCGGCTGTCGCCGCGGAAAATACTCAATTCGCCGCACATGAAAACCGAAGTGATCGCAATTATCGGCGCGGGCAAAGGCGGAACCGCGATTCTCGAAACGCTGCTGAAGATGCCGAGCGTCGTCACCAAGCACGTTTGCGACGTAAATCCTTCCGCTCCCGGAATTGTCCTGGCACGGAAGCACGGAATTCAATGCCATACCAAGATGACCGCAATCTGCCAGGACAAGGAAATTGACCTGATTTTTGAAGTAACCGGCCGCAAGGAGGTATTTGCTCAGGTCCTTGCGCAAAAGCAGGAACACACCCGGGTTATCTGTTCGGAAGACGCCCGCATTATTTTTCACCTGCTCGATTTACAGCAGGAAGTTTCCGACCGCCTGGAAGACGATAACATCATGCTCGAACAACGCGTATTGGAGCGAACGCAGGAGCAGGAAAAGGCCAACCTGGACCTTGAGCAAAAAATCATTGAATATGAAAAGCTCAACGAGAAGCTGCAGCAGATCAATAACGAAAAAACCAAATATCTGATGCATGCCACCCATCAACTCAAGGCGCCGTTTGCGGCCATCCAGAGCTACACCGACCTGATCCTGGAAGGCTATGCCGGCGAAATCCCGAAAACGACGCGGGCAATTGTCGAAAAAATCAACAAAAGATGCATTCTACTGAGCGATTCCATCAAGGACATGCTGGAACTGGCCAACTTGAAATCGCTGGTCAAAGAAAATATCCAGATGAGCGTCTGCCCCATTGACAGCATCGTGTCCTCGGTGGTCAAACACCTTGGGACGCTGGCCGTTGCCCGTGAAATCAAGATATCCGTGCCGGAAACGTTTAATGATGTTTCCGTGAAGTGCAATCGCAACCAGATTCTTATCTTGCTTTCCAATCTCCTGGAAAATGCGATTTATTATTCGCCCAATGGCTCGATGATTTCAATTGCCGTCAAGGCCGTGCCGCCGGAGCGTGTTAACATATCCGTCACCGACCACGGCATCGGCATAGATGAAAAACATCTGCATCGCATTTTCGAGGAATATTTTCGCTCCAATAAGGCCGTGGCCGTCAATGAGCGCGGCACCGGCCTCGGCCTGGCCATTGCCATGGAAATAGCCGGGATTCACGGCACGACCATTAAGGTTGAAAGCACGCTGGGCAAGGGTTCCGTTTTTTCGTTTCAGCTTAAAACGGCCCAGAAAAACAAAACAGCATGACTCCTGGCCTTGCGTGTCGTTCGGATGGGGCAAGGAATCGGAAACGAGCGGATTAAATTAGGTTAAAATGAGAAGGCTATAACGGACGCCCCAATCCCGACCTTTTAGAGTAGGGAGGGCGGCTACATTTTTTGCGATGCATCCTGTAGCCACGGTCCCGACCTCCATGAGATTCGGAACTGCCGCGTTTTTGAAATTCCTTAACATTCCTTTATGGTTTTACGAAGGAGGCGCGCCTTATGGCCAGGGAACACATTGTCATTGTCGAGGACGAAGAGGATATTCTCGAACTGCTGCGTTACCACCTGACGCGCGAGGGCTACAGCGTCACCCCGGCAACCAACGGCGAGCAGGCTCTCAAAATCATTTCGCAAAAAATACCCGCCCTGGTTTTGCTGGACCTGATGTTGCCCGGATTGAACGGCCTGGAACTTTGCCGCCGTCTCAAAAAAGACCCCCGGACGAGCGCCATCCCCATCATGATGGTGACGGCCAAGAACGAAGAAAGCGATATCGTCATCGGCTTGGAGCTGGGGGCGGATGACTACATCGTGAAACCCTTTGGCATGAAGGTGCTGGTGGCCCGTGTCCATGCCGTTTTGCGCCGCCGCAAGCAGTCTGCGGTAGCATCGGATGCAACGGTCCGGATTCACGATCTGGTCATCAATCCCGGGCGGCATGAAGTCCTGATCAAGGGCAAACCGGTCGAGATGACATTCTCGGAACTTCGCATCCTCCATGTTCTTGCCCGCCGTCCCGGCTGGGTTATGACTCGCGAACAGATTGTTGACGTGGTGCGGGGCGAAGATTACGCTGTCACCGACCGGGCGGTTGATGTGCAGATTGTCGGCTTGCGCAAAAAACTTGGGCCGCGCGCCGAATATATCGAGACCGTGCGGGGTGTCGGGTATCGTTTTAAGGAATAAGCATGCGCCGTAAAAAAATCATGTGGCGGATTTACGTTTCCTTCCTGCTGAGCGCCATGATCGCGTTCACGGCGATGGCGTGGTATGCCACGCATTCGCTTAAAATGTTTCATCAAGAACAGGTGGCCGCCGAGCTCATGGTGCACGCCCAGATCGTCGCCCGGGAAGCGGCCGCCATTTTGCCGGAACAAGCGAGCGGCGCCGCAGACCGACTGTGCAAAGAATTGGGCCGCCTGATGACGACCCGCATCACGCTTATTCTGCCGGATGGCCGCGTGATCGGCGATGCCGAGGATAATCCCGCCGGCATGGATAACCACCGCAACCGGCCGGAAATCGCCGCGGCGCTGAAAGGCGCAATCGGCCAAGCGGTGCGCTTCAGCGATACCCGTCGCCAAAGCCTGATGTATCTGGCCATCCCCGTGCGGCAGGGCAACACGCTGCTCGCGGTGGTGCGAGTTTCCCTCCCGCTCACGGCCATTGACTGGTCGTTGCATGCGGTGGTCCGCAACATCGTCCTGGGCTGGCTGATCGTCGCCCTCCTGTTCGCCGTGGTCACGTGGCTCCTCTCGCGGCGAATCAGCCGTCCCCTGGAAGACATGCGCCGGGTGGCCGAGCGCATCGCGCGCGGCGACCTTGAAGCCCGGGTCGCGCGGCCCGATAGCGAGGAACTCGGCGATCTGGCGCGGACGCTCAACCAGATGGCGGAGCAGCTCAGCGAACGCCTGAGTACCATTACGCGCCAACGCAACGAGCAGGAAGCGGTGTTGACAAGCATGATGGAAGGCGTGTTGGCGGTGGACCGTGACGAATGCATCCTGCATCTTAATCATGCCGCCGCGCGCCTGCTCGACCTGGCACCCGAGCAGGCGCGCGGACGCAGTATCCAGGAAGCCGTGCGCAACCGGGATTTGCAGGCCTTTATCGGCGCCACCCTTGCGGGAACAGGTTCGGCCGAAGGCGAGATCGTCATTTACGGCAACGAAGAACGTTGCCTTCAACTGCACGGCACGGCCCTGAAGGACAACGCGGACCACAATATCGGCGCGTTGATCGTGTTGAGCGATATCACGCGCTTGAAACGTCTGGAGACGGTCCGCCGCGACTTCGTCGCCAATGTATCGCATGAACTCAAGACGCCGATTACCGCCCTCAAGGGCTGCGTGGAAACCCTGTCGGATACCCGGCCGATGGATCCGGCGGAGGACGCGCGGTTCATGGCCATGATGACCCGGCAGGTTGAGCGTATGGAAGCGCTGGTGGAAGACCTGCTGAACCTGTCGCGGATCGAATTTGACGCCGAACACAAACGCATTGCCCTCGACCCGGGCGCGGTCGGCGCCGTCCTGCAACGGGCGGCCCAGTCGTTCATCACGGCGGCCGCGGCCAAGTCAATCAGCCTAGTCGTGGAATGCCCCGCCGATGTCACGGCCCCCATTAACGCCGCTTTGCTGGAACAAGCCATGGGCAACCTGATCGACAATGCGATCAAATTCAGCGCCAATGGTGCGCGGGTCCTGGTCAGCGGCCGCCTGGCCGGCAACGTCGTGGAAATCCAAGTGGCCGACCAGGGACCCGGAATCGAGAAGAAACATCTGCCCCGCATCTTCGAACGGTTTTATCGCGTGGACCAGGCCCGCAGTCGAACGCTCGGTGGCACCGGTCTGGGCCTGGCCATTGTTAAACACATTGTGCTGGCGCATCGCGGCACGGTCACCGTCGCCAGCGAGCCCGGGCAGGGCAGCGCCTTCACGATCAGAATCCCCGCCGGATAATTCGGCTACTCTGTCCGTTGCCGGAATTATTTGCCTACATTCTGCATTTCGATTCACTCCAATCGGTTTTTGCATTCACACTCCGCTGTGATCCCCTTGATCCAGCTCAAAATCTAACCAACTTCTAACTGGGTCCTCATTCTGCCCTAACGCGGCCGCGCTGTAATTGGCGCAGTTAAAAGACATAAAAAGGCCATGCCGGCAAACAGAAAGGAGCCGCGGCGATGCAGCAGATAATAGGTATAAACCCGAACGAGACTGCAAACAGCAAACAGGGAGGCATCATGAAACGAAGCATGGCCGGACTTTTGGCGGGCATCATCATCTCGGGAACGGCATGGGCCCAAACAAACATGGCGTCGGCACAAGGGCCCTTGTCCACATCTGCGGCCGCGACCACGCCGGCAGTAGTCATCGCGCCCAAAACCTGGGTGGATTATATCACCCTCAAGGGCGATGTGCGCCTGAGATATGAAACGATCAATGACGACTCGAAGGTCAACTCCCAGGGAGAGAACTACACCCGGGATCGCGCCCGAATCCGAGCCCGGCTCGGCGCGGAAGGCAAGGTTAATGACTTGAAGGCCGGCATCCGGCTTTCCACCGGCGGCGCGGATCCCATTTCCGGGAACCAGACGCTCGGCGACGGGTTCCAGAAAAAAGACATTCGCCTGGACCTGGCATACATTGACTATAGTTTCCTGGGCGATTCGCCGCAGGAGGTTCGCGTCATCGGCGGCAAGATGGAGCAGCCGCTCATTACCATGCCCGACGACCTGGTGTGGGACCCGGATCTGACACCGGAAGGATTGGCCGCCAAAGCCCGATTCGGCAACGATTTCGTGACCCTCCTGCTCAATGGCGAAGGACTGTATGTTCAGGAGCGCAATGCCCAAAAAAACGCCACCGGTCTTGCCGGCCAGGCCGCCGTGAAGTTCCAGTTCATACCCGAAATCGGATTGACCGTGGGCGGCGCCTATCTCGCATACCAGAATTTCCAGGGGTACGACGTCATTGACTGGGAAAACAAAAATAATTCCTACGGCAACAGCACGATTCCCGGCACGGTCAGCGGCAGCACCACCAACCGGGCTTGGGCCTGCGAGTTCACCCCGATCATGGGATTTGCGCAACTCGACTTATGGCTGGGTCTGCCCCTGTCGTTCTACGGCCAGGTGTTGAGCAACCCGAAAGCGGACGCCAACAAGAACGGCTACATGGGCGGCCTATCGCTCGGCAAGGCCAAGAACCCGAAGACCTTCGAGTTCGGCTACAGTTACACCAAACTGGAGAAGGATGCGACCCTCGGCATGTTCACCGATTCCGACCGCTGGGGCGGCGGCACCGACGGCGAGGGCAGTAAATTCTACGGCAAATACCAGATTATGAAGAATCTGCAGGCCTGCGCCACCTTCTTCCTGGACAAGAAAAATATTTCCGCCGCCAACGGCGGGACGGATTACAACCGGTTGCAGCTGGATTTGCAGGCAGCGTTCTAACACAATTCTAACAGTTTATTTATAGGAGTATATGCGTGTTTTGTTATGATTGTATGCAACTGGACAACTGATTAGATCAAACCAAAACGAATAGGAGATAAAATGAAGTTTTCAATTATTTGCATAGCCGTGGGCGCCTGTCTTTCATTGATGGTGTGCGGATGCGGGCGCCATGCCGGCACGTCGCTCACCGTAGCTGGCTCCACGGCGTTCCAGCCCTTTGCGGAAAAGCTGGCCGAGCAATTCATGGCCAAACGCCCGGACGTCAATATCACGGTTCAAGGCGGCGGATCCGCGTTGGGCATTCAGTCGGCGCGGTCGGGAGCCGCCCAGATCGGCATGGCGGATCTCGTGGAACTGCCGCCCGAAGCCAGTGAACTCCTTGGCGTCACCGTGGCCCGGGACGGCATTGCCATCATCGTGAATCCGGAAAACACCTTGACCAACCTCAGTCTGGAACAGATCCGCGGGATTTTCCAAGGCGCCATCCAAAACTGGAAAGAAGCGGGCGGGTCCGACCAGCCTATCCGGGTGGTATCGCGCGAAGCCGGTTCCGGAACGCGCGCCTCCTTCGAAACGATCATCGGCGGCATCACCCTGGCCCGCAAGGCCATCATTCAGGACTCAAATGGGACCATCCGCGAAACGGTGGCCAACGACCGGGATGCGGTTGGCTATCTTTCGCATGGCCTGCTTAATGCAAAGGTCAAAGCCATCCGCGCGGACGGCGTGGAGTGCACCGAAAATGAAATCGTCGCGGGGCGATATAAACTGGTCCGGCCGGTGTTCCTGCTAAGCCAGCCCCCCTCCGCCGGGGCCGTGAAAGATTTCATCGATTATATTCTCTCCAGCGAAGGACAGGAAACCATCCGGCGCAACGGCTTGCTCCCGGCGAAATAGGGATATGCACCAGACTGGCGACAAATTAATCAAGTGGCTGCTCATGGCGCTGGCCTTCACGGCGCTCACCAGCCTGCTCCTGATCGCGATTTTTATATTCAAGGAAGGGGTCCCGTTCATCGCCCGGGTTGGTTTCAAGGATTTCCTGCTGTCCTCCGATTGGCAGCCGCAGGCGGGCCATTTCGGCATCTATCCCATGATTGTCGCCTCGCTCCTGGTGACCCTGGGGGCCATGCTCGTGGGCGCGCCGCTCGGGATCGCCTGCGCCGTGTTCCTGAACGAATTTGTGCCCAAGCATGTCACACGGATAATCAAGCCGACCATCGAACTGCTCGCCGGGATTCCCTCCGTCGTGTATGGCTTCATCGGGGTCGTGGTGGTGGCGCCTCTGATCCGCTCCCAATTCGGCGGCCCCGGCCTGTCCATGCTCTGCGCTTCCCTCATCCTCGGCGTCATGGTACTGCCCACGATCATCAGCATTTCCACCGATGTCCTTGCCAGCGTGCCGAATGCCTTTCGCGAAGGAGCGCTCGCGCTGGGCGCAACCCGCTGGCAAAGCGTGCACATGGTGATCCTTAAGGCCGGGCGCTCAGGCATCGTGGCCGCCGTGATTCTGGGCATGGGGCGCGCCATCGGGGAGACCATGGCCGTGATCATGGTGGCCGGCAACACGCCTCAGATTCCACATTCCGTGCTCGATTCGGTGTGCACGCTCACGGCCAAGATTGCCATAGAAATGGGCTCCGCGACCGGCGCGCATCGCCAGGCGCTGTTTGCCATCGGTGTTGTCCTTTTTATCATGATCATGATGTTTAATTCCATAGCCATGATGGCCATCAAGAAAAGGTTCGCCGGGAAATGAGAATTCCACCCCGCAATACGCAGGCGCTGGCCGTGGCGCTCCTGGGTGGAGCCACCGGCCTGACCCTGGCCATTCTCGTTTTTGTTATCGTGTTTATCCTGGGCAAAGGACTGCCGGTGCTCAGCCTGGGGTTCCTGCTCGATAATCCCCAGGAGATGGGCAAAGCCGGCGGTATTTTCCCCACGCTGGTGGGCACCCTGATCCTCCCGCTCGCGGCCATTATCATCGCCCTGCCGGCCGGCGTCGGCACGGCCGTCTATCTCAGCGAATATACCGTGGAGAACCCGGCCACCCGTATTATCCGTTTCGGCACCGATTGCCTGGCCGGGATCCCTTCGATTATCTTCGGGCTCTTCGGTTTCATTTTCTTTGTCACCACATTGAAAATGGGCTGGTGTATTCTGTCCGGCGCGTTGACCCTGGCCATCATGGTCCTGCCGACCATCATCCGGACCTCGGAAGAGGCGATCAAGGCCGTGCCGGCCAGCTATCGCGAAGTCAGCTGTTCCCTCGGCGCCACGCGCTGGGAAACGGTCCTGAAGGTGGTCCTGCCGAACGCCCTGCCCGGGATCGTTACCGGCGTCATGCTGAGCATCGGCCGTTGCATCGGCGAAACCGCCGCCGTGATTTTCACCGCGGGCGCTTCGCTGCGCCTGCCGCATTCGGTGTTCGATTCCACCCGGACCATGGCCGTCCACTTTTATATCCTGGCACGGGAAGGCATTTCCAACGAAAACGCCTTCGGCACCGCCGCCGTGCTGATCCTGTCGGTTTTATTGGTAAACTCGGTTTCCTACTGGATGATGCACCGGTTTATTTCACGAAGGACCAAATGACGGACGCCGTTAAAATAGCGAACCGGAATTTCAGCGTTTTCTACGGGGCAACCCAAGCCCTGCGCGGCATTACGCTGGACGTGCCGGCGCACCGGATACTCGGCATCATCGGGCCTGCCGGCTCCGGAAAGACCGCGCTGCTGCGCGCCATGAACCGCCTGAACGATCTTAACCCGGACTGCCGCGTCGAGGGCCAAATCCTGCTGGATGGCGTTGACATCTATCAGCCGGACTTCGACGCCGTCCGCCTGCGCAAACGGGTGGGCATGGTTTTCGCCCTGCCGGTGCCGCTTCCCCTGAGCCTGTTCGATAACATCGCTTACGGGCTGCGGCTGTCCGGCATCCGGGCGCGCTCGCGCCTGAATGCACTGGTCGAACGCGGTCTCCAGGCCGCGTTCCTGTGGGACGAAGTCAAGGACCGGCTGCACACGTCGGCAATGCGCCTTTCGGGCGGCCAGCAACAGCGCCTTTGCCTGGCCCGCGTGCTCGCCATGGAGCCCGAAGTGATCCTGCTGGACGAGCCTTGTTCAGGTCTGGACCCGATTTCCACCGCCCGGATCGAAGAGGCCCTGATCGCGTTGAAAAGCAAATACACCATCGTCCTGGTCACCAACAACACGAAGCAGGCGGCGCGCGTGGCCGACACCACCGCCTTCCTGCTCCAGGGCGACTTGGTCGAGGTCGGGCCGACCAGCCTGATATTCACGGCGCCCAAGGATCAGAAAACCAATGACTATGTAAGCGGAAGGTTCGGCTGAAGATGGATATTGCCATACAGATTTCAAACCTGGATCTGTTCTATGGCGCATTCCATGCGCTCAAGAACGTGAACCTAAAGATCGAACGGCACAAGATTACGGCCCTGATCGGACCGTCGGGGTGCGGCAAGTCAACGCTCCTGAGAGCGCTGAACCGCATGAACGACCTGATCCAGGGCTGCCGGACAACCGGCGAGGTCCTCCTGGAAGGCAAGGACATTTACGGCCCGGGAGTCAACGTCTGCGAACTGCGCAATAAAGTCGGCATGGTCTTTCAGCGCCCGAATCCGTTTCCATTATCCATCCAGGACAATGTGTCTTTCGGCCTGCGCGTCGCCGGACAGAAAAACAGCGCCATCCTGGACGAGATTGTCGAAAAAAGCCTCCAGAATGCGTGGTTGTGGGAGCACGTCAAGGACAAGCTGGAAACTTCGGCCCTGGAATTGCCACTGGATCAACAGCAGCGACTGTGCGTCGCCAGGGTGCTGGCGGTGGAACCGGACGTAATCCTGATGGACGAGCCCTGCTCGGCCCTCGATCCGATCTCCACGGCCAAGATCGAGGAATTGATGCTGGAACTGCGCCGCCGGTACACGATTGCCATCGTCACCCACAACATGCAGCAGGCCTCCCGTATATCCGACTACTCCGCTTACATGTTGCTCGGCGAGATGATCGAGTTTGGGATCACCACCCAAATATTCGAGAACCCCAAGGATAAACGCACGGAGGATTACATCACGGGCCGGTATGGGTGATGCTTTGTAGTTTAAAATTGGAAATTCGGATGAGTAAAGTGTAAACTGAAACCGGATTGCGGCAGAAAGCCGCATTACCGACTTGTCCTCCGAAGCTCTGAGCGAAGGGGGATGTTTTTTGCAGAAAAGGTGAGCGAGTTAAACATTGCCTTGGCATCCACCTTCTATCGGCGGAGATTGGGTGGCATGCAACCGTGTGTCGAATTTGGGCGTCCGCGGAGCGGACTTCAAAAAAACAAGGCAAGCTTGGACCGGATGCGGGTGCGCCGCGCGCAGCGCTATACTCGTGTATGCGCAAACGCGGGAAACCCGCAGACGGCCCAAGATCGCGGCGGCTTTTTTCGAACCGAATTCGAGCACACTGTCGGGAGAGAGGCGTCAATTACGGGCAAGGCCCGCGTAAGGAGGACTCGTATGGAAAGACATCTGCAGAGGGAAATCGACAATCTCAAACGACAACTCCTGGCGCTCAGCGCCGAAGTTGAAAACGACGTGCGCATGGCGGTCCGGGCCGTGGAAGACCGGGAAGAAACCCTGGCCGAAACAGTGCTGCGCCGCGAAGCGCAGATCAACGCCGCGGAAGTGGAAGTGGAAGAAGAATGCCTGAAAATCCTGGCGCTCTATCAGCCGGTCGCCGCCGACTTGCGCTACATTATAGCCGTGCTCAAGATCAACCAGGACCTCGAACGGATCGGCGACCTGGCGGTGCATATCGCCGAACGCGGCCTGTTTCTATGCCAGCAGCCCCGCATTGACATTCAGTTCCGGCTGGGAACAATGGCCGACAAGGCCCAGGCAATGCTGAAAAAAGTGCTGGATGCCTTTGTAAATCTCGATGAGACGGCGGCCCTGGCTGTGTGCGCGGCTGACAGGGAAATCGACGATATCCACCGGGAAATTTTCCAGCAGGTCAAGACTGCGGTCACCGGAAACGCTGCGCTCTTTGAGCCTCTGCTGCAAATTTTGAATATCTCGCGGCATTTGGAACGGATCGCGGACCATGCCACCAATATTGCCGAGGACTTGATCTATCTGATCGAAGGCCGAATCGTGCGCCACACACCGGAGGTCTCGGCCAAGAAACCGGATGCGTCCACGCCGCGGGCAATGTAACCGTCCATGATCAATATTATCTAAAGCGGGCAAAGCCCGCAACCTAAAGAAAATCAACCACGGATATAAACTACGAAACGACGCGAAAGGCGCGAAAATAGAAGTAAAGATTGGATTTATCCTTCAGCCGGAGGCTGATCCGCCTCAGGCGGAAAACAACCTGATCTCTGTCCCCTTTCGCGAGTTTTGCGTATTTCGTAGTAAAAAATCTTCTTGTTTTTCTTAGCGGTTTCTCATGTATAAGGCACTATTAACCCATATCATCAAAGGCATCGATTATGTTTATTGATCCATTATACCTGATCATGCTTCTACCCGCCCTGGTCTTGGCCGGCATCGCGTCGCTTGTCACCAAAACCACTTTTTCGAAGTATGCGCGCATTGCGGCTTCGTCCGGATTGACCGGCGCCGAAGCAGCCAGCCGGCTGTTGGAGCGCAACGGCATTCGTGACGTGCGCGTTGAACGGATCGACGGATTTTTAAGCGATCATTACGATCCGAGGACGCGCACTTTGCGGCTTTCGGCAAACGTGTATGACTCCGCCTCGCTTTCGGCCATCGGCGTGGCCTGTCATGAGGCAGGGCATGCTCTCCAGCACGCAAGCCATTATGCGCCGCTGAGCCTGCGCTCGGCCCTCGTGCCGGTTACCCAAATCGGGACCATCGCCCCGTACATCATTATCCCATTGGGATTTATCCTTAATTCATTGAGTCTAATAAAGTTCGGCATCGCCCTCTTTGCCATCGTCGTTCTTTTCGCGTTGATCACCCTGCCGGTGGAATGGAACGCCAGTGCAAGGGCCAAAGCGCTGATGGTTTCATCGGGGATTGTGTCCACGCGGGAACAGGAAAGTGCCGGCAAGGTCCTGAACGCCGCTTTCCTGACCTATATTGCCGCCGCGGTTTCCGCGCTTTTGACGCTGCTTTATTATCTTATCAGGTCAGGACTGCTTGGCGGCCGCCGCGATTGAGCGAAGGCATCAGTCTTCATGAAAGACCACCGTGTTTTTTCCCGGCGCGTCGATACCCCGCCGGTCGAGCAGCGATCCCTCCAGGCGATACAGGGCAACAAACGCTTTCAAATACGACACGACCGCCTCGATCTCGGCGATCTGGCTGACCAGCAGGTTGCGCTCAGCCTGCGCGACCAGCAGCGAGGTGGATTTGCCGACCCTGAATTTCTCCTGCTCGGCCTGGAGGCTCTTTTCCTGCAACTGGCGGGTCACCGCCGTGGCCGCCACCTGTTCCCTGGCTCGCTGCACCTCGATATAGGCGGTGCGCACATCCAGTTCGGCGAGTTGTTCGAGGTTATCCAGCGCCTGTTTGGCGGAACTGCGGCTAAGTTCCGCGCGCCGGTTACGGGCCCGCGCGTCCCGGTTGAGCGGGGGAAACTCGAATTGCAGGCCCACCGTGGTGTCGTAATGGTCGGCGTTGACGTTCTGAACCGAGCGCGAGAATGAATCGGCGTAGCCCGTCTCACCCAAAGCGACGAACAAATCCATTTGCGGCAGCAATCCATTCCTGGTTTTAACCACTTCCAGGTCGCCGCGCTGCACCTGCAGGCGTGCTTGATTGAGATCGGGGCGCATCTTCTGGGCCGTGGCCACATGGGCCGCGACATCCTCCAACTCGCCCTCCGGCACGAAGGGCTGATTTTTCATGATCAACCCGCGATTCCAGAAATTTGTCCGGTCGGGCAGATTGATCAGGCGGATCATAAGCAACCGGTTGTTTTCCATGGCACTGTTCGCGTTAATTAAGGCTTCCTTGCGCGAAGCCACCTCGGCTTGGGCGGCATACAATTCCAATTTGGCCAGTTTGCCGACTTTGATGCGTTCCTCGGTCTCGGTCAGTTGGTTGTCAGCCAGCTTGAGCGAATCGGTAAAAATCCGGATTTGACTCCAGGCCAGGGTATAATTCCAATAGGTCACTTCGACATCGGCGACTAATTGCTGGGCGAACCCGCGCAACTCATACTCGGAGATGCTGGTATCCAGTCTGGCCTGATGGAGGCTGGCAAGGTTGGCCGCTATGCTGCCGCCCTTCAAAAGCGACTGGGTCAACGAAATGCCGCCGCGGGTGGAGTCGAAATGATCGGCATACAGGGGCGGTTCATCCAGCGTCGTGGTTCCCATAATGGCGATCCTGGACCCGGTCGGCAGATATTCGCTTAACTGCAGATTGCCATACGTTGTCCGGTCATACAATTCCTGAACCTGATCGGAGGAAGAAGACACCTGTTGATAACGGGTGGCGTTCTGGGACAATTGCACATCCAGGAGCGGATCGAAAACGGCCCGTTCCTGGGATTCAAATGTGCGCTTAATCGTTGGTTGCAGCCTTTGAACTGCGAGCGCGCGATTATTTTCCAGGGCCAGCAGGATTGCATCCTGAATGGATATCTCGATTTTACCGTCCGGCGACAGCACCACGTTATTCACCGTGGCATTGGTAACGCCATTGGTTGCCAGCGACCGGCTCGGGCCGATAAATTCCTCGGCCGCCATCCCGATGCCCACCGTCAACAGGAGGCCGCCAACAACGAGCAGGCAGACGACCGATGACAGATGACGGACAACTGGCATACGAACGCAGGCTGACCAACAAGCGTTGTGTTCGGCGTGAGCAGTTTGTCCGCCTGTGGTGAAACCGAATTTGAGACACATGAATCTATTAACGAAATCATTCATAGGATCATCAACCGATCATAACGCCGGCAACCCGCGCCGTTTCCGCACCAGATGCTGGAGCTTTTCCATATAGAGATAAAACACCGGTGTCACATAAAGCGTCAGGGTTTGCGAAAACAACAAACCGCCAACCACCGCCAAACCCAGCGGGCGGCGCGATTCGGCCCCGGCCCCTAACCCCAGCGCAATGGGCAATCCGGCCATGAGCGCGGCCATGGTGGTCATCATGATCGGGCGGAAGCGGATCAGACAGGCTTCGTAGATGGCCTCCTCAGCCGGCTTGCCCCCGGAACGCTTAAGCTCAATGGCAAAATCAATCATCATAATGCCGTTTTTCTTGACCAGGCCTACGAGCATGATAATGCCGACAAAGGCATAGAGCGACAATTCCGTATTGAACAGCAGCAAGGTCAACAGCGCGCCGATGCCCGCAAACGGCAACGCCGAAAGGATCGTGACAGGATGATAAAAATTCTCATAGAGGATGCCGAGAACAATATAAATGACGAAGATCGCCACAATCAGCAAGACCCCCATGCCCGCAAATGACGACTGGAAGGCCTGCGCTGTGCCCTGGAAACTGGTGCTGATGCTGCCCGGGATTTGCCGGCGCGCCAGATCGTCGATCTTGACCACCGCATCGCCGATGGATACCCCCGGCTTCAGGTTGAAAGAAATCGTGACTGACGGCAATTGGCCGGAATGATTGATCTGCATCGGCCCCACGTCTTCCTTCTGGGTGGCGAGCGCCTTGATCGGGACCAGTTGACCGGACGATGAACGCACATATAGCAACGACAGCACTTCGGGGTTGGCCTGATATTCCGGCAGCAGTTCCAGGATGATCTGATATTGATCGTCGGCGGCAAAGATGGTGGAAACCTGCCGGGAGCCATAGGCATCCAGGAGCGCCCCTTCGATTTGGGCGGCGTTCACGCCCAGCGAGGAGGCCAGATCACGGTTAATGGTCACGTTCAATTCCGGATTTTTCAAGAGCATATCGCTGGTCACATCCTGGAATCCGGGCAGGTTGCGGATTTGCTCCTGCAACTCCAGCGCGTGCCGATAGAGCGCATCGGTATCCGGCCCCTGCAACGTATATTGGTACTGGTTTTTCGACATCCGCCCGCCGACTTGGATGGGCGGTGGATTCTGAAGATAGGCGCGAATCCCCGGAACCGCGGCCAGTTTCGGGCGCAGTTCCTGGATAACTTCATCGGCGCTTAAGCGGCGTTGATTCCGCGGCTTCAACAGCACGAACATTCGGCCGGTGTTGCCGCCGCCACCGCCGCCGCCGACCGAAGACATGAAGGCCTGTATGTTTTCATCCTGCTGGAGAATGGCGGCCAACTGTCTCTGATGCTTGACCAGGTAATCGAACGAAATGCCTTCCGGCGCTTCGGTTTGAATTGAAATACGACATTGATCCTCGCTGGGCAAGAACCCTTTGGGAATGATTTTAAAAAGGAACCCGGTGGCAATCAAGACCATCAGCGAAAAAACCATTACCAGGCGGCGATGCGCCAAGGCCCACTTCAAACTCCCGGCGTAAAAGCCCAGCATGGCCTGAAACAGCCTCTCGTTGAGCGCATAAATCCGACCGTGCCGACCTTCGGCGGGATCACGTAAAAACCGGCTGCAGAGTAAGGGCGTCAGCGTCAATGAGATCACCCCGGAAACCAGCACGGCCGTTCCGATGGTGACGGCAAACTCACGGAAAAGCCGGCCAACCAACCCGCCCATGAACAGGATCGGAATGAAGACCGCCGCCAGGGAAAGTGTCATCGAGACAATCGTAAAACCGACTTCCTTGGCTCCCTCCAGCGCCGCCTGCATCCGGTCTTTGCCCATTTCAAGATGGCGCACGATGTTTTCCAGCATGACAACGGCATCGTCCACTACAAATCCCAGCGCCAGCGTCAATGCCATCAACGACAGATTATCCAGGCTGTAATTCAGCACATACATGACCGTAAAGGTCCCGATGATCGACATGGGCAAGGCCAGGCTGGGAATCAAAGTGGCCGAAATATTCTTTAAGAATAAAAAGATGACCAGAATGACCAGCACCAGGGTCAGCAACAGCGTGAATTTAACATCGGCAAACGAGTCGTTGATCGAAACACTCCGGTCATAGAGGACATCCATGGAAATCGAAGCCGGCAGTTGACTTTGGAATTCGGGCAACAAGGCCTTCACCGCGTTAACCACCTCAATAGTGTTTATCCCCGGCTGCCGCTGAACGGCCAGCATAATGGCGCGCTGTTGTCCCTGCGCGGTGCAGTGCCAAGCCGCAACCTTGTCGTTCTCCACGCTGTCCAGCACGCATCCGACTTCCCGCAAACGGACCGGCAAACCGTTCCGGTAAGTCACGATCAGCTCCCGATAATCGGCGGCACGCATCAGTTGCCCGTTGGCCTGCACCGTGAACGATTTGTACGGACCATCCAGCATGCCCGTCGGCAGATTGACATTCTGGCTGCGGATGGCGGCATCCAATTCATCAATGCCAATTCCACGCGCCGCCAGCGCCTGCGGATCGGCCTGGATGCGCACGGCATACTTTTGCGAGCCGTAAACCTGAACTTGGGACACCCCATTGACCATCGATATCCGCTGGGCAAGGATGGTTTCCGCATATTGATTAAGGGTCGAGAGCGGCAGGATGGGCGTGGTCAGCGACAAAAAAAGCACCGGCTGGTCGGCCGGATTAACCTTCCGAAAGGAAGGCGGCGTGGGCATATCCTCCGGAAGGTGTCGGCCCGCGCGCGAAATCGCCGCCTGCACATCCTGGGCGGCGGCATCAATGTCGCGACTGAGGTTGAATTGGAGCGTGATTTGGCTCGAACCCTGCGCACTGGAGGAACTCATCGAATCCACTCCGGCGATGGTCGAAAACTGCTTCTCAAGGACCGTCGCGACCGAGGAAGCCATGGTTTCGGCGCTGGCGCCCGGCACATTGGCGCTAACCTGGATGGTCGGAAAATCCACCGTGGGCAGGTCGCTCACGGTCAGCTTGGTGTAAGCCATAATGCCGAAAATGAGGATGCTCAGCATCAACAAGGTGGTCATCACCGGCCGGCGAATGAAAGGCTCAGCAATATTCATGGGGGCAGGGGAAAATCGGCCGCAGGCGCCATTCCATTCCAGGTTCGTCGTTTTCGATCCAAATTGTCACTGACCCGCACCGGTTAACGGCCCTTGATCTCTACTTTGGCGCCGGGTTTCAACCGCAACTGCCCGTCAACGGCAACTAGTTCGGCGGCTGTTAATCCTTGCTCGACAATGCTTGACTCGCCAAAGGTTCGCTCGACGGTCACATTGCGGGCTTCAACCGTTAGATCCGGCTTGACCACATAGACGAATGGCCCTTTCTGACCGTCTTGAACGGCACGGGAAGGAATGGTCAGCGCGTTGGTCTTAACGCCCAGGACAACGGTCACATCCAGAAACTGGCCGGGCCAGAACTGGGCGGTTTCATTCGTGAAGCGCGCTTTTAGCTGGATCATGCCGGTCGTGCGATCGACAGCGTTATCCACAAAATTCAGGACCCCGATCTCGTTTGTCTCCGTGTTGGGAACATGGGCACGGACCGCGAGTTTGGCCTTCCCCATGCGCTCCTTGATCTTTAACAGGAACTGCTGCGGCACGCCAAAAGCCACCTCAATCGGTTGGAGTTGATTGATCGTAATCAAGGGCAGATCGTTGGCTTTCACCAGGTTCCCCTTGTGGATCAATATTTCCCCCGCACGGCCGCCAATCGGGGCGCAAATGGAGCAATATTCCAGTTGCACGCGCGCATTTTCAACCTCCGCTTCGCTGGCGTGCACAGTAGCGGCCAGTGCATCGGCTTCCGACTTGGCTTTATCGAAATCATCCTCCGAGGCAAACCCTTTTTTCAACAGCTCTTCCTGCCGGACCCGGCCTTTTTCGGCGTTTTCATACTGGGCCTTGTTTTTGACCAGATTGGCTTCGGCTTCCTTCAAGGCCGCCGCCAGGGGGCGACTGTCTATCGTAAAGAGCAGGTCACCCGGCTTGACATCCTGGCCCTCTTGAATATTGACGACGGTAATCACCCCTGTGATTTGGGAGCGGATGGAAACCGTCGCGGAAGCCTCGGCGTTGCCGAAAGCGCGCAATTCCTCGGGCACCGTTGCGCAGGTGACCGGCGCCACGGTTACCGGGACGGCTTCCATCTGCGCCCCCGTGCGCCCAGCCTTGCGCCCGATGACGCCGGCAATCCGCCACCCCAGCAGCGCCAGCAAACCCAGGACAATCAGCCCGACCACTATTCGGCGAACATGTCTTTTGGACTGAGCAGTATTATTTTCCATTCCATCCGGCTTTCATTGATCAAACTTTCCTCCCGGTCCATCAACCAGAGAGTATTACCATGCTAAGGCAGGTGGACTTTTGCGCTTCAATGGTCTTCTGGCATAAGCATTTAGTATGTAACGGCTATGTAATGGTTACAAGAATATTAATCAATTGTCGCAGCCATTTTCGCTGCTGTGCCATTCTTTGATCAGGGATGACCCAATCCGTGCCGCGCATGCCATGCTGCCGCCATGGTCGACGGTTTATACACCATTGAAATCACCGGAGCCAGTTCGACGGTATTTCAATCCACGCCCCCACGCAGGGGCGACATTCTGTCAATATGGGAAAATTCCCATATCGGCGTTTCAATCCACGCCTCCACGCGGGGGACGACGGGGCAGTTGGATAATCTGTTATGGCCTTCTGGTTTCAATCCACGCCCCCACGCGGGGGACGACCCTCGAACCAGGCGTGGGCCTCGATGCGGCTCTTGGTTTCAATCCACGCCCCCACGCGGGGGACGACTTGCGGATATGGCGGGGGTGTCAGCCAGGCATAATGTTTCAATCCACGCCCCCACGCGGGGGACGACCCGGCACTCTAGCTCCCAGTTACCCTTCAACGAGTTTCAATCCACGCCCCCACGCGGGGGACGACTCTAACCAAGTAACTGCCCTTGAATAATCTAATGTTTCAATCCACGCCCCCACGCGGGGGACGACATCCTTGCACGTCGGCTTCCTCCCAAACTGGGTCGTTTCAATCCACGCCCCCACGCGGGGGACGACAATGCCGTGGTGTCCGAAGTGTGAGCAGATGACTGTTTCAATCCACGCCCCCACGCGGGGGACGACCTTCTGCATTTGCTACTGCCGCGCAAGGAACAAAGTTTCAATCCACGCCCCCACGCGGGGGACGACCCGGCATGAACTCCGTTATTACCTGCCTATAATGTTTCAATCCACGCCCCCACGCGGGGGACGACACCAACCATTTGCATCTCCGGTCATACCGGCCAAGTTTCAATCCACGCCCCCACGCGGGGGACGACATAAGCTACCATCACGCCCGCGGCCTCGATCCGGTTTCAATCCACGCCCCCACGCGGGGGACGACTTTATGGTGTCAAACCATCAAATACTCCCGATCCGTTTCAATCCACGCCCCCACGCGGGGGACGACATATTCTGCGACCATTCTTTTAGGCTTTATAATAGTTTCAATCCACGCCCCCACGCGGGGGACGACTCCATACACCAAACGCTTGAGCCTTCTGAATTAGTTTCAATCCACGCCCCCACGCGGGGGACGACTTGTACGGCTATGGGTAGTCGTTGGGTTAATGGTTTCAATCCACGCCCCCACGCGGGGGACGACTGGTAATCTATAACTTATTGATCTCTAACAAGCAAACACTAGCAATCCGCGAATCTCGTGCTTTATTCAATTGTCAAAGAACTCCAAAAAACATTACAAGTGTATCTTGTTGTCTTTACGCAAATAACGGCTTCCGCGAATCCTCTGAAGAAATGATGGTCGTTCCAGGTTCGCGGAGCATTTATACAAGCAAAGGATCGTTTCTTAAATCTAATTTTGGCTTGGCGCCAACATGCTCCACACGGTGCTGCCAGTTGCTTCCAAGATGGTAATAGCGCAGACTGTCTTCTTCCGGATCGATGATCGTCTCGAGACGATTCTTCAGTTCCACCAACTGTGCCGGGTCCACATCGCATTCGAACACGGAATTCTGGACCCGTTGGCCAAAATCCAGACAGGCCTTGGCCGCCTTGCGCAGTCGGGTCTGGCCGCGCTTGTCTACGGTGCTGACATCATAACTGACAAGGACCATCATGAATCGCCTACTTCCAAATCGCCGGTGGATAACCATCCAGATCGCCGCGCAGATGACGCGCCAGTAACTGAGCCTGCAAATGAAAGAATATGCCTAATGACGCGATTTCCTCGACAAACGGGTGCATCATTTCCTCGACTTTTCGTTTCTGATACGCCATCAGGACAGTCTTCCGAGTATCGTCCGTCATCTCCACTGCGCCGGACTCCGTCTTTTTGAAACCATTTTCCTGCACCTGCCTAAGGTTCACCAACGAGAGCGCCAAACGATCAGCGAAAAAAGGGCGGAATTCTTCCATCAAATCCAATGCCAGACTGGGACGCCCGGGCCGGTCGCGGTGCAGGAACCCAACCTGTGGGTCGAGACCAACCGCTTCCAAAGCGCCTACGCAGTCATGCGCCAGCAGGGTGTAGATGAAGGACAGCAGGGCGTTTATGTTATCCATCGGAGGGCGGCGGCTGCGCTCTTTGAAAAAGAATGCATCTTTTTGCGTCGTAATCAGGTGGTCAAACACGCTGAAATAAACGCGGCCGATATCGCCCTCCCGTCCTCGAATGGCGTCCAAATCCTGTTCATCCTGAAGCGCTCCGATGAGTGCGCTCAGGTGTTTGACGGCCACGGACACTGTTTCGATGCCTTCTTTGTCTTCATGGTCACGCGCGGCCCGTTGTAGAACAGTACGGGCGTTCAGCGCTTTGCCCAGCACCACGGCGCGGGCGATCTGCGCGCTCGCGGCCCGGTCGTCCGCCAACCGATACTGCTGACGACGCAACAAGACATTGCCGTTGACCGGCCCTTGGACACGGGCCAGGAAACGACCCTGTTCACTCAAGAAACTGATGAGAACGTTATTTTCGGCGCAATGGTGCATAAGGAACGGGCTGCACATCACATTGCCGAAGCAGACGATTCCGCCCAGCGTATGGATGGGCACGCGCAACTTGATCTCGCGCTCCACGCTGGCAACAACCGACTCGCCCTCCTTATTCAGGTAGGCGCCTTGTGTGGTCACGAACAGGATGTTCAAATATTTTTTCATAATTCCAATTGTGCCGACAGCCAAGCTGCCGCTGATTTTCCGCCGCCCGCCGTCTTGGGCATGCACTGCGAGAGAAGCGAGCATTTCTCGCATTTCTTTTCGTAGCGCGCCGGAGGCGTGATGCCGGCATTCACTACTTGATGCAGGAGAATAGCCGCTTCCTCTGTCCCATGTCTCAATTCGTTCGTGAAAAGGATATCCTTTCTTCGCCGTGAAAGGCCGTAGAAAAGGGCGCCAGCCGGGATACGGCAGTTGAGCATTTCCTCCATGCAAACAGCCTGGGCGCAGAGTTGACACTCGAAGCTCTCCTCATGCCGGACAACTCCGCGCTTGTATTCCACGGGAAACGGGATCCATCGGCCCGAGACATCCGGGAGGACAATGCCTTCGGCGCCCTGTTCCAAGCGATGAAATTCGAAAACATCCGCCACGCCGGATAGACCCAGGCGCAGGGAGCGCAGGCGGAGTCCGCGGGCAATGCGAACAGCTCCTCGCGATTCACTTTCACCGGCGTGTACTTTATCGTGCAAGTGATGACCCTCGATGGTCGCGACGCTCTCCTGCCAAATCTCCTCCAGCCGGTGCAGTGCCGCGCGCCGTTCGCAGAAGACAATGTCGGCAAGCGCCGAAATAGGTAGAAGTTCGTCTTCGGAATAATTCATATCCGATCACTTAATTTCTTTTGAGCTTCTTTTTCTCTCAAATAGTTATGCTTGGAAACAATTGGACGTTTCAAACGTTTTTCCAGTTCCTTCCTGGCGTTTCCGGCAATACTTCCGCCGGCATGCGCGTCGTTTTCCAGTTTCCGCATTCCTCGTGAATCCTCTGTGCGATGAATTTCGGTTGTCGCGCGTTCGCCGAGCATGGTGAAAATGAGCTCGAAATCGTCCATATGATCGCGAAGGTTTTCGCGCTTGAGACCCTTCAATTTCTTATACTCGCTGGGAGTAACACCAAAGGCCGCTTTTGAAATCTGAGCGGTCAGAATCTCGTAGTCCTTTTCTTCCTGTACGCCGCGTTTTTGCCATTCATCGGTCAATTCTTCCCGGATGGCGATGCCGCGCATGCGTTTCTCGATCCAGTCATCGCTGTAGCCTTTGAGTTTGTAAAGCGTACGGGTGCGCTTGGTAGCAAGTTCGGGATTTTCAATTTCCTGAACGCGTTCATAGCCAACCTTTGCCAGCCAGCGTTTGAACGGCTCGGCCTTGGGTGATGGGATGGACTGGATGATGCGGAAGAGGCCTTCGGTATCGGCGCAATCTGTTTCGTATTGTTTGCCATCGGCGGCGGGCAATTTCAGTCCGTGACAAAACGTCACGACCTCACTGCCTTCTTCTTTTAACCGTTGTTTCAGCTTTCTCCAGTATGCGCCGGCATCCGGGCTATCGGTGAGCGCGGCAACAACATCCGCCACCGAAAACCACCACTCGTTCCGATATATTGTTTTACGAATCTGTTGTCCTTTGAAAACAGCAATTCCTGTGTCCGCTGTCATTAAGTAGACTCCTTTTTCCAATCTGCTATAGGTGTTTGCCGTCTATTCGCCTCATCTTCGGTGAACATTATTCCTCTTTACGTCGGCGCAGGGGATGATTCGGCGGCAGAGCATCCAGCAGGCGCTGTTGCACGTCCGTTGCCCGTTTCTTTTGCTCTTCCCGCCGACGCACGTCGTCATTGAGATAGCGCGTGCCGGGAATATCCGAATTCTGGAGCGTTTCCGCCCAGGCGCGCAACTGGCGCGAGCAGGATTCGGCCGACGATTTTAAATCCGAAATTTGAGATTTGAGATGTTGCAGCACCGGCTTCCGTTCCAGCAGGCACAGCATGGAGCGCGTCTCCCCGGCGGAGCCGCGCGCGATATAAAGAAACATCAGTAGTTCATTCGTCGTGCCGCGCTCGAAACCCTCGGCAATATTGTTGGAGACGGACAGCGTCGCGCGCTCCAGTTGATCCGCAAACGACCGGCTGATGCCTTTGGGAGGGGCCGACAGGACGGCGTCCACCGCCTCATACAACCGCGCTGCTTCCTGCCAGACCGGCAAGTCCTCGAACCGTTCATAGGTGGGCATGCGTTATGCCTCCTGTTGGCCGCTCACGGCATATCGATCAATTCTTGCACTTCGGAATTTCCCACACCAGCTTGCGGGCGGCGACGCGGGCGTTCTTCTCGCCGTTCTTGGGCTCGAAGCCCGGTACGGGTAGCTGCATTTCAGAGCAACGTGATGATCTCAACATTCGTGGGTTTGCCATCCTCATTTACATTCACATCATAGTTGGAGAAAGCCCGCGCCGCAGAAACGTCTTTCTTCCTTTTTACCGAAACCCGATCAAAGAGCAAGTGTGCCGGTGCATTTCCGAGCCGTGATTGGTGTTTAAACACGACCAGTTTCCGCGCGCTCATGTTGCGGGCAGCAGACACGTCATCGTCAAACATGGATGGTCCGAAATCTTCTTTCGGAATCCCTCTACCACATAGCGCCTTAAATAGAAGTAGCAGATCCGTCTCGTCGAACTTGGTCTGTTCGGCCAGATTCGCCGATACAAAGCCATGGCAACGATAGAGCCCATAAGGGATCAATGCCTTACGCCCCATCTCGGTGTTCTTCTGTTCATCCGTGCCACACACTCTTGTAATGGAAGCGTCGATTGAGACGACAGGGTCTATACTTCTGGAGAAGGAAATTTGAACCGGTCCTTTGAGTTGGCCAGCATTTTGTCCGGTCGACAAGACGGAACCAAAGGTGCGAATATCGTAAAAAGTATCGCAGAGCCAATCCTGGAGTTTTTTGATCTGCTCAGGTGGACGATTCTTGGCTTCTTTTTTTTCAAACACCGGAACATCAGTTTTCTCGCAGGCTGTCAGGATGTTGTTATTTAGGACCATTCCGTGCTGGACGTGCAGATCAAAGCCGGGTTGTCCCTTCTTGTGCAGTTGAACAAAGTTCCGGATCTTGCGTTTGATACACACGTCGGACACCAACCCCTGCATCGTTTGAGGATCAAGCCGAGGTGCGTTTGCCGCGTCCGGGTCACCATTTGGATTTCCATCGGTGCAGTCGTAAAGAAATACAAAGTCATATCTGTTTTGAATAGGTGTTCTCATTATTCATGTCCTCCTTATATGTTATCATCCGAGATCTTTGCCGCTGCTTCTTCTATTTCCGCCTCTTCCCTTCGTGCTCGATATTCGGCCAGTTGGCAGTAGTAGCCGAGTGCGAAACGCCCTTGCTGTTCCAAGTCCAGAACCGCAGGAATGCCTCCCAGACTCTCAATCCGAAGAGAGAGAATCTCAATCTCCTTCTGTTTGTTCGTGCCCGCACCAGGGAAACGGGTGTTAGCCTTCTTCAGGTACGCCGGCAGTTTGGTAAACAGCGGTCCCATGGTTGTTGCGGGTCGAGTGGCAACACCGCCATAAGTCCGTTCGGCTATCGACGCCCCCACCTGCCCTAAGGCGAGTAGTTGCGTCCGCCCAATAATGGCAAACAATTGGCCGCAAAGATAGGCCACGTCCTTTGAGTCCAGATCAAGTTTCGATGTCACGTTTCTGTTCTCCTTTCTTTCTGTTGATGAACGAATCAAACATGCCTTTATAAGGGCAAATCTGGCCGCCATGAATGGGACACGTTTCCCCGTGTCCTCGTCTTTGGACGCTCTATCAATCGTTTCCCGCCTGAGAAGAGCCGATAGTATCGTCCCCGGTAGAGGGCAACCGGTCAGGGCAGAGCGAATGATCTTCTCAGGTGCACCTTCGGGAAGAACCGAGGATGGTTTCTCCAGTTTGAAATTTTCCATTGCCCCAAGCACCTGCTTCAACTTGAAGCCGCACTTGCACTGAGATCCATCTGGCACCACAATCATGAGGTTTTGGAACCACGCCGCCACATGCTCTGCGACTTCGCCGACTGTGGATGTCAGCCAGTCGCGAACCACTATCCTTCCGCCGTTACCCGACAATCCCATCGCATAGTAGGCGTTTTTGTCGAGCCCCGTTTGAGTCACTCCGGTGCGCGGCGCCTGTAACAAGGCCTGTATCGCCGCTTCGTCCGCGTTCTCCAGTAGATCAAGAGGATCGTGCACAACTTTTTCCTTCGTCCAATGGACATAGACAACGTTTCCGGTGCGACACCCCTTTTCGATGAGGTCGTCAAGCGCGGAACGGATCTTGAGTTCGGCTTCTGGCGATATGGCGGCATTCTGGGCTTGGTCGAGATTGAACGAGCGGAATGCTTCCTTATCGAACGAAATGAGATTTGTTCTCGCGAGACCGCCGGGGATGCTGGCTCGGACCTTCTCGGTAGTGTCAAGCGTGTCGGCAATTATTCCTGTGGCAACACATATTCTGCGAGTGCGGGACACTGTCGCCAGTTCCCTCCTTCGCCGTTGCCGCCAAAATGCCTGAAGTGCTTCAGATGCGAGCAGATCACGGCCATCCACCTGAAAGGCCACGTTGTCAGAAGTCTTGGCTTTTGCTTCTCGGAGTTGCCGATAAAGCTCTGACAGTTGGCCTTTGTCTTCAAGAAACTGGAGGACGGCTCTTGTGGCCTTCGCTTCGGAAGGAATATCTTCAGCTGCTTCGCGAAGCAATGCTTTGAAGTAGATGTGTTGCGTCGCACGCATCTCCGGAGCCTCTTCGTCAAACATGCCCAGTGCTCGTTCTAGATTGTCCACCAAGAAGTGCGCTTTGCCATGACCCACGTCGTCGGCTCTCGTAAATGGTCGCGTGACACGCTTGACCTGTTTCCGTCCGGCCTGACCATCAGTTGATAGATCCACAGGAGGCCCAGACATAGTGCCGCTTCGACTGATTGAGACAAGCCACCGGAGGCCAACGGTCTCAAAATCGGCATCCCCGATCCCTTCTCTTTCCGCGTACTTTATGAGTGCTTGTAGTATCATGACGGCTCTCCAAGCTGCTTCTTCACGAGACTCCATTCCGGCACGGTCAGAATGCCGTCCTTCAGGGATGCCGGAAAGAAGGTGATCTTTGCCTCGGTGTTCTCCACCTTCCCAACCGGATGCATCACATCTAAATCGAATACGTCATACAACATAAGGCCCAAGTCCTGATTAGCGTTAATGCCCGGCGACACAATCATGTCTTCTTTCGTGGCGAAGTCGAAGAAAGCGGGAAACTCTCGACACCCCAGACATGGTTGAGCGAAACACTGACCTTTGCTAGCACGGCGCTCGAACCAACCCAAATACTTGCCGATGTTGTTTTTTCCTTCGGGTTCGTCAGCTCTACGCGGCTTGCATTGGGGCCGGTTAACAAGCTCTGTCAGTTCCATCTTTGCTTCGATAACATATTCGACGTCTCTGAGGGCGAGCGTGTTCCTCTGAGTTCGATCTTCATCAGCGAACAGCGGTTCCGGCGGTGCGCCTCGCATCCACGACGCGGCCGCCCTTACGGGCAGCTTTGACTTCACCTCGTTTCGCCTAAACGAAATGAACTTGATGGCTCTTTTGACCGCAATCCGCTGAACCTCCCACCGAAATTGCGGCATATAGAGGATAGCCTCCAGCACGCCGCGCGCAGCGGACGGCGTTATGACGGGATAACTGACGCGTTCCACCTTCATTTCGGGACGGGTGAAACAGCCAATATCGCCCCACACACGTAGATAGACGCTCATGTTCCTCCTCTTATCCCACAATTAGATCAACCGCCGAGTAATGGCAAGCGCCAAGGTTGGCGTCATACTTGTCGCGCCAACAGTAAACATCTGCTTTTCGGGTAAGCGGCGCAACAACACCTTCAGCATAAGCTTTTTGAAACGCGCCTTCGTAGAGATTGATCGTGTAACGTTGGCTTCTGCGAGCAAGCGCAAAATCTATAACATGCCGTTTTTCAATCTCTTCAATGATCTGTCGCCCTTCTCTGTAGTCAACCAGAACTGACCTTGTAGCCCTCCCGATCAGACTGCATGCAGCGGCGGCTGCAGGAAAGTCAAACTCCTCAGAAGCCACGAACACCGGATCCTGCTTTGCTGACTCCGGGCCAAGAATACCGTACATTCTACCAAAATACTGCGCGTACGTGCTGGGCAATTGAAGATCGATTCCGGGATTCTCATTCAGGAATGCCTCGGTGATCGCTGCGGCCTGCCGGTAACACCCACAGGGCATTGTTCCGTCCGCAGGAACAAAGACAACCACGGACGCAGGAGCCGCAATCAGTCCCTCACGATTACACCGTCCCGCCGATTGGATAATAGAGTCCAAAGGCCCTAAAGCGCGGTAGACGACCGGAAAATCAATATCGACACCCGCTTCGATCAGTTGCGTCGCTATCAGCCGACATGGCAGGTCCGTTGCCGTAAGCCTCTCTCTGATCTCATGGAGTCGGTCCTGTCGGTGTGCGGCACACATCGCGGCAGACAGATGATACGCAGCACCGTTTTGATGAATCAGTTCAAAAAGAGTCTGCGCGTCCTTCCGCGAGTTGACAACGCACAATACCCGCGTTTGTTGAAGCAGCTCTCCCGCGATTTCTTGCCAAGATTGGGGCTTGTCGGAAGGTCTTCGCGTTATCTGTATCCTTCGCAATTCATTTGCCGATGCGTCCGGTGCTGTCGCGATTTCTTGAGGATTCCACCCGCCAGATATAGCCTGCTTGGCATGCGCAAATGCCGGCTGTGTTGCCGTCCCAAACACCGCAACGACGTTATACTTCTCCGTCAGCAACTTCACTCCAGACAGTAGTGACGGGAGCAAACGAATCGGCAGCGTCTGGACCTCGTCAAACAACAAGACAGAATTGGCGATGCGATGCAGTTTACGGCAGGCAGACGGTCGGTTCGAGAAGAGGCTCTCAAAAAATTGGACAGTTGTCGTAACGATAATCGGCGCATCCCAATTCTCGGCGGCCAGATGCCTTCGACTGTGTGGGTCATAGGCCTCGCTATCTGCCTCACCGTCGGAACTGACATTGCTATGGTGTTCTAGCACATAGGCAGAACCAAATACCCCAGCGAACACGTCCCTATATATGCGCGCCGTCTGCTCAATGATCGTTGTGTAAGGGATTATTGAGATAATGCGCTGGCATCCCTTTAATTGCGCCTTCCTCAAGGCGAATGCTAACGACGCCAGAGTCTTGCCGCTGCCAGTTGGCGCAGTCAACGTGTACAACCACTCATCCCATTCGGCGGAATAGAGGCACTCGTCAAGCAGCCTGCGACGTAGTATGTTCACCGTCCCCTCCTTGGGCTTTGCAGCCAAATGGGCAAGGAGAACACTGAGCGTGACATCGGCGTTGAGAGGCAGAGCGACTCGTTTTGTAGCGATCTCCGGATCCATGAACCGTTCTGTGTCAAGGTAGTCCGCATCCACAAGCGTGCTGAAGATCATGCGAGTCTGGAACGCATCAGCGAAATTGCCACTCTCCCTGCGGTCTACATGAGGAGTTATCTCAAGGCCATCCTGGCGCAGACGTTTCATAAGCGCGTCAGCTGACTCCGGAAAACCAGTAATCTCTGTATACATTCCTGGATCAGCCATCCCCAGCAAGGTATTTCTCAAGCTCCGGCGTGGATCATCCCGGCGAAAGGCAGGCATGCCTGTGTGATGGCCCTCAATCGTGAAAGGTACCCATCGGCAACCCATCTCCTTCGCAATATAGGCACCCGAGGACCAGTGGTTGATGCCTGTCACACTCGCGTCGGACAAACGTTGCTGAAATCGATGGGAGTACTTGCCAAAGTCATGGAGCAGACCCGCTATCCGCGCTTCATCTCCAAGCCCAAAGGCCGACGCGAACTCCTTCGCCTTCTTGGCCACCGTCATCAGATGTTCTTTCAGCGGCTGCCATTTCTCTCGCGGCTGACCTTCCTTGCTGTGCGCGTAATACGTCATGGTGAAGGCCGGTCTCCTCCGATGTCGAACGAATGCCTGTTAGCAACTCTAAATAGCATAGTCCCGTCCCTGCGCGCTTTCAACCCGAATATTTCCCGCGAAGGGCAGGCCGAATTTGATGACCTTACCGGCTACGGCCTTCAAATGTTCGTCCAGCGGTTGCCAATTATCGGGTGGCTGGCCGGGCAGGCTGTGGGCGTAGACGTGTGGTTTTGTGATGGGCATATGGTATAGCGCTCCTTATCTTCCGGGATTATACCGGCCAGCGGGGGATGATGCACGTTTATTTATGGGTCAACACGTGACCCGTAAAATGATACGTATGAAACGGATTTGATACGGAAATGGCTCGTAAATGAGCGATAATTGAAGCGCAGCCTATTTCTGATTGGGGATTGCGGATTTGTCCGGCGTCCGTCATCTGGTGTCCGGCGTCTATCTTCCCGCCAGTGTCTGCTTGATCAAGCGGGCCAGGACAGGGCCGACGCCGGGGATTGTGGCGAGGGTACGTTCGGGGGCGCGGGCCAGGCGCTCGACGGAGCCGAAATGGCGCAGAATCGCCTGCTTGCGGGTTTCGCCAATGCCGGGGATATCGTCCAGCCGGGATTCCCGGATACGCCGGGCGCGCACGCTCCGGTGATAGGCCAACGCAAACCGGTGAGCCTCGTCCCGCAGGTGCTGAAGCACTTTGAGCGCGGGTGAATCGGCGGTCAGCGCCAGGATGCGCCGGCCAAAGAAAATTTTTTCAAACCGCTTGGCAAGCCCGGCCACGGGAATATCCGCCAGGCCCAGGGCGGCCAGTTCGGCCTCGGCGGCGCGCAGTTGGATTAGCCCGCCATCCACAAGCACGAGGTCCGGAGCACGAGCGCCCTCGTGCAATAACCGCGCAAATCGGCGGCGGATGACTTCGGCCATCATGCGGGCATCGTCGGCGGTCTGCAGGGTCTTGATCCGGAACCGGCGATATCGCGCGGGCTTCGGGATGCCATCCACCGCCGCGACCAGACTGCCGACCGCCAGGGTGCCGGAGATATTGGAAATATCGTAGGCTTCGATCACACGCGGCGGACGCTTAAGCCCCAGTATTTTCCCAAGAGTTCGTATGCCCGTTTGGCCTGTGTCGGACTGTTGCCCGGTGCTGCGCTTCCTACCCAGGGTCCGGCCAATGTGGGCGCGCTGTTTTACTGCCAAGTACAGGAGGCGCAGGGTGTCGCGCAAAGCGGCGGCCTTTTCGAAGTTCAGGGCCTGGGAGGCGCCTTCCATGGCCGCTTGCATTTCCTTGAGCACGGCGGGGCGTTCGCCGCGCAGGAATGCGCAGGCTTCCTGCACCCGGCCGCGGTATTCCGCCGGCGTTGTTTTCCCGATGCAGGGCGCGGCACAGAACCGCACAATATCGTTGATGCAATGCTTGTGGTCGGCCGGGTCCGGCGTGAGCGGCGCGCATTTCCGCAAGCCGTAATATTTTTCCACGAATTCCAGCGCCGCGCGCGCCGCAGGCGAGGAGGTGTAGGGCCCGAAATAGGCGGCGCCGTCGTTGCGTTGAAAACGACAAAGCCGGATGCGCGGGAACGGCTGACTCCGTTCGATGCGCAGGAGCGGAAAGCGCTTGTCGTCCTTGAAGAGCGTATTATAACGTGGCCGATAATCCTTGATCAGCTTGCCTTCGGTCAGGATGGCATCCGCCTCGCTGCGCAAGACGATGACATCCAGGTCGGCGATGCTTTTGACCAGGCCCCGGATCTTGGGGTCGGCCCGATTCAGCGTGGCGCGATGGAAATAGGACCGGACCCGGTGGCGCAGGGAAGCAGCCTTGCCGACGTAGATAATCCGGCCGTGCCGGTCGCGCATCAGGTAACATCCCGGCTTGTCCGGCAATTCCCGCAGTTTGCGTCTGATGATATCAGGAAGCATGGCTGTTTGATCATAGACCGTGGACTAGAATCGGCCTTCAACCTATAGCCCACGATCTACAGTCTTCTTTTTCCGGCGGAACGCCATCCAGAACTCGCCCAGTTCGGAACACCGGCAGGCGGCGGCCGCCGCGCCATAGACCAGGACGGCCGCGGCCATGCTGAAAATCAGCGGCACGAGTTGCCGGAGCAGGCCGTGCCGGGCGCTCAGCCAGGTCCCGGTGGAATGGAGGCCATGATATACCCAGAGTGCCGCCAGCGCCATGGCGGCGGCGGCCACCGCCATCTTCATCGTGGCGCCGAAAATATTGCGCCAGCCGGGCGAGCCGATACGCCGGTGCACGAGGAAACCCATGATCACCACCTGAACACCCGTGGAAATCACCGTGGCCAGCGCTATGCCGGCGTGCTTCATCGGCCACATAAGGATCAGCATTAGCGCCACATTCAGCGCGGTACAGGCCAGGCCGATTTTAACAGGGGTCTTCATGTCCTGGTGGGCATAAAAGATTGGGATCAACACTTTCAGCAGGCTGAACACGATCAAGCCGGGCGTATAACACTGGACCGCCAGCGTGGTCATATCGGTGGAAAAGGCGGAAAAAGCCCCGCGTTCATAGACCAGCCGGACAATGGGCCTGGCCAGCACGAACATTCCCACAGCAACCGGCAGCATGATAAACATCAGCTGGCGTATCGAATGATTTAATGTATCGCGGACAAGATCGTTCCGCCCCTGCGCCACGTGCCCGGAAAAAGTCGGCAGCAGGATCGTACCAAGCGCGGTGGCGAAAATGCCCAGGGGCAGATAAATAAGTCGCTCGGCATAATACAGATAGGAAGGACTTCCCGGCCCGATTATGAGAGCCACGATTCCATTGAGTTGCACATTCACCTGCGTGACGCCGACACCGATGACGGCGGCGCCCATCAACTGCCAGACCCTCCGCACGCGCGGGTCCTGCCAATCAATCGAGAGGCGCAGGCGGAAACCGCACCGGTTTAGCTGGGGTAACTGCATCAGACCCTGGATCACGCCGGCGGCAATGACGCTCCAGGCTACCGCTTTGATGCGCCAGTCTCCTGCGGCCGGCAGGAAGGGGCAAACGAGGAACAAAACCGCGATCATGACGATGTTCATGGCCACGGGCGTGGCCGCCGGGAGCACAAATCGCCGCAGGGAATTGAGGATCGCCGAGAAAAATGCCGTGAGGCAGATAAAGAACATATAGGGCAGCATGATCTGCAGGAGATCAAGGATCAATGCGATCCGCGGACTGAGGTGCAGGATCATCAGCGCGAGGGAAGCCAGCAGAATCCCCACCGCCACGAGCGCGGCCAAGGTCAGGCTCAGGAACGAGAACATGTTGGAGACAAATTGCCAGACTTTTTCACGGTCTTGTTTTTCCAGGGATTCGGTAAAAACCGGCACAAAAGCCGAGGAGAGCGCCCCTTCACCGAACAAACTGCGAAAGAGATTTGGTATTCGGAAGGCCACGACGAAGGCATCCATGGCAAAAGAACTGCCGAAGATGGCCGCCATGGCTATTTCGCGGACCAGGCCGAAGACACGGCTGAGCAGAATGAAAAAACCGACCAAGCCGGCTGAGCGTATTATTTTCTTTTTATCCAAACTCAATCGTCCTCCGGATTGCATTAAGCCCCGAAGCGGGGCAACTTTTCAGCCGCCCCAGCTGAGTGGCGGCTACATTCGGGAATGTTCCTTCTGTAGCCGCGGCGGTGACGCCGTGGCCGTCGGAAGAATCCACGCCCTCACGGGCGCGGCTACCCGGATTGTCCTCCGGAGGCGGATCCGCCTCTGGCGGAAAATTCCTATGCGCTGCGGGTTAGCCGTTGTTCGCCGGTGCGGCGGGAGGCGTTTTGTTCTCACCAACGCTGTTATCTGCCTCCGACGATGGCGGCAGCACATGGATGCGCTCCCATAACTTGGCGTATTTAAAGAATACGCCGGTGGCGCTCAGCAGGGCGATAATAAGCCCGCTATAGCCATCCAGGAACCCGCGCTTCATAAAGTAGCCTTTAAAAAACCGGAAAGTGGGCCGGAACAACAGATCAAGGGCGGAAAATTTGCGCCGTTCTCCGTGCAGACTGGCTGAGGCAATCGTTGAAAAGCGGTTCATTGTCAGGATCTGGTCGGAAATGTCATCATAGGTATAATGGTACAGACAGCCCCGCAGCCGTTTGATCGGGCCATCCACGACGACGTGGTCGTGCGGTTCGCGTCCGCTGCAGGTGCCCTTGTCCTTGCGATAGAGGCGCATCCCGATATCGGGCCACCATTCCCCGTGTGTAACCCAACGGCCCAGGAAGAATACCATGCGCGGGAATTCATATCCCGAGTAATTGCGGTTACGCCCGCTTTTGAATTCCGCCAGGATTTCGTCGCGCAACTGGGGCGATACTTCCTCGTCAGCGTCAATGAAAAGAATCCAGGGGTAGATCGCCATTTCCTTGATGAGTTTTTTTTGCCCCACGTATCCCCGCCACTCGTGCTGGTACACGCGATCGGTATATTCCTTGCAGATAGCCACCGTGTTGTCTTTGCTGAAGCTATCCACCACCACGATTTCGTCCACCCATTGCAGGCTTTTCAGGCACCGCCGGATATTATTTTCCTCGTTGCCGACCGTCAAACAGGCTGAAATTTTATCGCACATGGAATTTACGCCTCATTAAAGACAACCGTGGGCCGTAGACTGTATACCGTGGAATCATGAAGTTCATATTCTTCCTACAGTCGACCGCCTTCAGCCTGCGGTCTGTTTCCCACAGTCTGCTTCAACAGATCCATTGCCGCCTCGGCCACCTGCTCAGGGGCAATCCGCAATAAACTCGCGCGCGCTTCAGGCGCATCACGCCGGATATCCCGACTGCGCAGCACACTGTCCTGCAGAGCCCGCGCGGCCGTGCCCATTGGTCCAGTCCGGGCCGGATCAGTAATGCCAAACACGGACACTACGGGAACGCCCATTGCCGTAGCCAAGTGCATTCCACCGCTGTCGTTGGTCAGCGCCAACACGCACTTTGCCAGCACGGCTGCCAGTTCCGGAATCGCAGTCTGGCCCGCCAGGTTTAATGACCCCGGCCCCACGCCGTGCGCAACTGCCTCGCACAATGCGCGTTCCTCCGCCGATCCGAGCGCTACTATATTGCATTTCAGCCGACCTTTCAATAACCGACCGGCCGCCGCGAACCGTTCCGCCGGCCAGCGCTTGGCCGGGCCGTATGCGGCGCCGGGCATCACCGCGATCCAGCCTGTCTCGGACGTCCCCAGCAGGGCCCCGGCGCGGGCCACCAGCTCCAGCGTCAGCCGCAGGCGCGGCGCCTCATTCCCGCACTCCGCACCCAGGAGTCCCGAGTATTCATAACACTGGTGTTCGTGTCCCGCACCCGGGCCGGATGCAATAACCTGCGTCAGCATCCAATCGCGCCCGTGGCCGGGCGGGCCGATACGCCGCGGCACACGCGCCAAAAACGGAACCAGGGCCGAGCGGAACGAGTGGGGCAAGACGAACGCCGTTTCGAATTTTCGCGCGCGTACCGCCCGGACCATGGCCGCCAGGGCCCGAACGCCCGGCGGCAACTCCCAGACTTCATCCACGGCGGGGTGCAGGGTCCACAGGGGTTTTAATTTGGGTTTGACCAGCATGACCAGCCGCGCGCCCGGGTGGGCGCGGCGCCACGCTTGAATGGCCGGCATGGTCATGAGGCTGTCGCCCAGCCAGTTGACGCCAACGATCAAAGCGGCAGGGTCGGGCCGCTCACCGGAAGCAGATTCGAGAGATGCACGCATAAAAATCCTCCGCCCCGCTCAGGAGTTCAATTTCCACGCGCAGGAAATAAATCGGCACATCCTGCCGCTCGATTTTCGGGAAACGCACGGCGTCCTTTTCCGTCGTGAGGATGACGGCGGCCTGCCGTTGTTTGGACTTATTGATGAGGTCGATGATTTCCTGCTGGGTGTAGCGGTGGTGATCGGCATAGCGTTTCAAATACACCAGCACACCGCCTCGCCGGATGATTTCAGACTCAAAACCTTCCGGACTGGCAATGCCGGAGACAAGCGCCACCGACCGCCCTTTCAGAAAATCCAAGTCCTGCCGCTCGCCGGTATAGACGTTTTGCAGGTATTTAGGCCGGTGGGCGCACTCCGAAATTTCAGCCGTCGGATTCAAAGTCCGCAAACGGGCCTTAAGCGCATCCGTGTCCTTGCCGGTGGACTTGGTAATAAAAATGAAATTGGCCCGCCGAAGGTTGCCGATGGATTCGCGCAGGAGCCCGCGGGGCAGGCAGTAGCCGTTGCCGAACGGGTTCGTGCAGTCCACAAGGACGATCTCCATCCGGTGCTTCAACGAGCGATACTGGAAGCCATCGTCCAGGATCAGCGTGTCGCAATGCAGTTTGTCAATGGCGTAGCGCCCGCTCTTCACGCGGTCCTTATCCACGAGCACGGCCACGTTACGCAGGTTGGCGGCCAGCATGTAGGGTTCATCGCCGCTCATGGCGGAATCCAGCAGGAGCTCGTTGCCGTCGGAAACGACCCGCGGCGCACGGCGTCGCTCGCGGCCGGTGAGTTGATCCGCCAGGCGTTTCCAGAACGAGTGTTCCTGCTTTTTATAGCCGCGGCTGAGTACGGCTACCGTCCGTCCCTCTTTCTGCAGCGCGCGTGCAAATACTTCGACCACCGGGGTTTTGCCGGTACCGCCCACCGTCAGATTGCCGATGCTGATCACCTGGCAGCCCAACGTGTGGTGGCGGAAGATGCCCTTGTCGAACAGGAAGTGGCGGCAAGCTACCACTGCTTCATAAATTCGCGACAGGCGCTTCAGCACAAAACGCAGAAAATCGGCCCCGCGCCCCTGGCGCTGGCCGTTGATCACGGAGAGAAAATAGCGTTCCAGTTTTTCTTTGCGGTTTAGTCCCACAAGCTTCCTTTCCCCTGCCTGCCCTCTCCGGGAGCCGGGATTGCTGTCGGGCACCGTGGCCCGGCCGGCCCCTTACCCCAACACGGCGCGGATGCGGCGGACGCCGGCGCTGGAGGCTTCTTCCTTTTGAATCTTGAAGCGGCCGAGCTCGGCGGTATTCTTCACGTGCGGGCCGCCGCAAACTTCTTTCGAAAAACCGCCGATGGAAAAAACCTTGACCTGTTCGCCGTATTTTGCCGCAAAAAGGGCTGTGGCGTTCAAGGTCTTTGCTTCCTCCAGGGTCATCACCTCCATGGTGATCGGCAGGGCTTTCTGAATCTGCTCGTTGACCAGCATTTCCACCCGCGCCACTTCTTCGGGCGTCAGCTTGGCGGGATGCGAAAAATCGAACCGCAGGCGTTCGGCCGTGATATTGGAGCCCTTCTGCTTGACATGCGCGCCGAGCACGGTTTGCAGGCTTTTATGCAGGAGGTGCGTGGCCGTATGCAGGCGGGTGGTGGCCTCTGAGTTGTCGGCCAGCCCGCCCTTGAACACTTTGTCGGCTCCTTGCTTGGATACCTCCTGGTGCTTGGCAAAAGCTTTGTCAAAACCCGCTTTGTCCACGGTCAGCCCCTGCTCACTGCAGATTTCTTCCGTAAACTCGACGGGGAACCCGAAGGTGTCATACAACCGGAACGCGACGCGGCCCGCCAGCACGGTCTGGCTGTGCGTCTTGATCTGCGCCAGGACCTTATCGAGTTCCTCCAGCCCCTGGGTTAGCGTCTTTTCAAATTTTTCTTCCTCGGCCGCAAGTTCGCGCACAATGAATTCGCGCCGGCGTTCCAGTTCCGGATAGGCTTTATGATATGTCGTTATAACGCTTTCGGCCACCGCTTTGGAAAACCCGCCTGGCAGGCCGATTTTCTTGGCGTGCCGCACGGCGCGGCGAATGAGCCGACGGAGGACATAGCCCTGACCCAGGTTGCTGGGCGTCACGCCCTGCTCATCGCCCAGGATGAACACGGCGCTGCGCAGGTGATCGGCAATTACACGGAAAGCACGGGTGACATCCTCCGATTCTTCGAAAGCTTTGCCCGATCCTTCCGCCAGGGCCGCAATGATGGGCGTAAAAAGTTCAGTCTCATAGACCGAGCGCTTGCCCTGCAACATGGCGATCGTACGTTCGACGCCCATGCCGGTATCCACGTTAAGCTGGCTTAACGGCACATAGGCGCCGTCGGCCTGCTTGTTATACTGCATAAAGACGTCGTTCCAGATTTCAAAAAATTTGCCGCAGCCGCAGCCTGGCCGGCAACCCGGACCGCAGGCGGGGCGGCCCGTGTCTACGAACATTTCGGTGTCGGGCCCGCAGGGCCCGGTCTGGCCGGCCGGCCCCCACCAGTTGTCCTCCCGAGGCAGGAAAAAGATGCGCGCTTCCGGGATGCCCAGTTTTTTCCAGGTTTCGAAAGATTCCCGGTCCGGCGCCACTTGGGTATCACCCTCGAAAACCGTGACGTAGAGATGGGCAGGATCGAACCCGAGACAGGCCCGGGAAGTCAGGAACTCGAACGACCAGGCGATGGCTTCAGCCTTAAAATAATCGCCCAGCGACCAGTTGCCCAGCATTTCGAAGAACGTCAGGTGGCCGGCATCGCCGACGGCGTCAATATCGCCCGTGCGGATGCACTTCTGAACGTCGCACAGCCGCTTGCCCGCGGGGTGCGGTTCGCCCATCAGGTACGGCACCAGGGGATGCATCCCGGCGGTTGTAAACAGCACGGTGGGATCGTTTTGCGGAACCAGGGAACTGCCCGAAATAAGGGCATGTCCATTTTTCTGGAAGAACCCCAAGTACAATGACTTTAATTCGTCGGCGGTCATAATTTAAACCATGAATCAACAGCTAACGCAACATATGCTGCAGGCGAGGGACGACGTCTCTGTGAATGCCTGTTGAATGGGGGTACAGTGCCGCGCCAAACGAGGAAAGTCAATAAAAAGGAATTGGCGGTTTTCGAGAACGGCATGAATAACCCGAAATGGCAAGCCGATTATGGGGATTCCTGGCTGGTCGAACGTGGCCCAGTCAACGGCGCGCTTCTACGCACGGCGCCGGTTCATCAGACGATGCCGGAATCGGGAACACGCGTTACGCGCAAAGGATCGGTTGGTTGCAAAGCGGTCGACGCCGATTGCTTGGCTTGGCCTGAACCGCACTTTATTCACCAGCATCCGCTCCAGGGAACCATCGAATTCCGCTACCCGCAAATCGGCCTTACGACACACGTTACGTTGCGTGCCGACGAATCGCTTGTCAGGTTCAGAGCCCTATTTCTTCCGAGGGGCAAAAAGTATAGGCTTCGTGTAGCGTTTCCCACAACCATCAGGAAAGGACGAATCCGACATTCCGTACCCTGCGGGCATTTGGAGCGGCCGGAAGGCGAATATGCCATACAGGGTTGGATGGATTACGCCGATGAGGAAAAAGGCTTGTTGCTATTGAATCGGGGTTTACCGGGAAATAATGTCACCCATGGTGTAATGATGCTTTCCCTTTTTCGCGCGGTGTCTCTGGAAAACCACGAGCAGACGTCATGGTATGAAGAGGGTATCGAACACATTTTCGAGTATGCATTGATGCCGTTCGATCCGAAAAATTCGGCCTATAACCCGGCCCGGATAGCCGCGTTATACAATCGTCCGGTAGTCGGTCTTCCTGTCAGGAACGTGACCATCGATGGACTCCGAAACCATGCCTCGGAGCCGTTGATTGAGTTGCGGGGCGATGGCGCCGAACTATCGTGTATCCAACGTCAGGATAATGTCCTTGTCGTGCGCCTATGGGAGAGTCGTGGCCGGGCCAGTCACATAGCCTTTCGTTTTCGGAAGAGCCTCGTGTCCTGCATACGGACCGATGCCGTTGGAAACAGGATCGGCGTCGAACGGTGCGCAGGACGTTCGGTTTCGCTCTCCCTTCGGCCATTTGAAATCGTCACGCTCCATATCCGATTCTGATTCGTCATTTGGAATCATTGGCGTCCCATAGGGACGCCGATAAAAATCTGGTAAACGCAGACGCAGATGGTTCGACCTGCATTTTTGCTCGCCTGGGCGTAGCGCTTCGATGGAGCATGGCATCTCATGCCGGCGGCGCGGCCGTCATCTTTTCCTTGATCTTTGCAATCAGTTTGTTCTGCATTTCCGGGTTGGCCTTGACCAGTTCCACGGCCGATTCGCGGCCTTGGCCGATGTGCTCGCCGTCCAACGAGAGCCAGGAACCCCGCTTGTCCAGCACGTTGTAAATGATGGCGGCATCCACAATGGAGCCGGCCCAGGAAATGCCTTCGCTATACAGGATATCGAATTCCGCCTCGAGGAACGGCGGAGCCACCTTGTTTTTGACCACTTTCACCTTGGTGCGGTTGCCGACGATCTGGCCGGTGGCGTCCTTGATGAACCCGATCTTGCGGATATCCAACCGAACGGAAGCGTAAAATTTCAGCGCCTTGCCGCCGGGCGTGGTTTCCGGGTTACCGAACATGATGCCGATTTTTTCCCGGAGCTGGTTGGTGAAAATGCAACAGGTCTTGGAGGTCGAGATGACCGCCGTCAATTTGCGCAGGGCCTGGGACATTAGCCGCGCCTGCAGGCCCATTTGCGGATCGCCCATATCGCCCTCGATCTCCGCCCGCGGCGTGAGGGCCGCCACGGAATCGATGACAACAACGTCCATGGCGTTGCTGCGGATCAGGGTCTCGGCAATGGTCAGCGCCTCCTCGCCGGATGAAGGCTGGGACACCAGGAGGTCATCGATGTTTACGCCGATCTTCTTGGCATAGAGCGGATCCATGGCGTGCTCGGCATCAATAAACGCCGCCACTCCGCCCGCCTTTTGGGCGTTGGCGATGACATGCAGGCACAGAGTGGTCTTGCCCGACGATTCCGGCCCGAAAATTTCAGTGACGCGCCCACGGGGCAGGCCGCCGATCCCGAGCGCCATGTCGAGCGAGAAAGAGCCGGTGGAAATGCAGGGTATGGCCACGCGGGTTGAGGCATCGCCCAGGCGCATGATGGCGCCGTCGCCAAACTGTTTCTGGATTTGTGCCAGCACGCTTTCCAAGTTGACCTTGGTGTTTTTGGTATCTTTGGGTTCTTCCGGTTTGGAGGGTTGTTTGGGAGCCATGGGATTCTCCTTGCTGATTGTCCTTCTCTGTTTTATCAATGTGTCTTGAATTCGGTTCGGGAAAAGTGGCGGCGATTTTTTGCCGCCTGCCGGTTTGTCGCGCTCGCATGGACACAAGTCCGATGCTTCGCGCGGCGCACCGGCATTCGGTCCAATCTTGCCTTGCTTTCCCGAATCCCGCAAGCGGGAAACCGAATTCGACCCACGGTAACCACGCTATCACGGAAATTAACGTTTTCTACTAACGCTATGTATTTCCAGCACTTTGCCTGTCGTCCGTCGTCTGCTGTCTATCTTTGCCCATACCCGTGCGGGTGGGCGCGATGCCAGGCCCAGGCGGAACGGACGATTTCTTCCAGTTGGCTGTGTTCCGGACGCCAGCCGAGCATGCGTTCGGCCTTGGCAGCCGCGGCCACCAAGCGGGCAGGATCGCCCGGCCGGCGCGGCTGTTGCACGACAGGAATCGCATGCCCCGTCACCCGGCGCGCCATGTCCACCACCTGCCGCACGGAACAACCTTCTCCCGTGCCCAGGTTGACGGCGCCGGTAAAATCATTGGCCAGCGACAGGCAATGCGCGCGGGCCAGGTCCGTAATGTGGATATAATCGCGGATACAGGTGCCGTCGGGCGTGTCGTAATCGTCGCCGAACACGCTTACGGTCGCCTGCTGGCCCAGGGCCACTTTCAAAATGTTGGGAATCAGGTGCGTTTCCGGTTCGTGGTCCTCGCCGTACTTTTCAGAGGCGCCGCAAGCGTTAAAATAACGGAGAAAAACCGGTTGGAAATCATGCAGGCGCTGGTACCACGTCAGCACTTTTTCCAGCATCAACTTTGATTCGCCATACGGGTTGGCAGGCGCCTGGGGAGTGTCCTCGGTGATCGGTATACGATCCGGCTGGCCATAGGTGGCGCAGGTGGAAGAAAACACGATCCGGCGCGTGCCCGCCTTCAACATGGCCTCGGCCAGGTTGATGCCGCCGCACAGGTTGTTGCCGAAATACAGTTCGGGGCGCTGCATCGATTCGCCCACCAGCGCGTAGGCGGCGAAGTGGACGACCGCCTCCGGCCGGGTCCGGGCCAGGGCGCGCTCGATGGCCGCGCTGTCGCGCAGATCGCCTTTGATAAATTGCGCGCGGGGATCCAGGGCTTCGCGATGGCCGCGTTCCAGGTTGTCGAACACGACCACATCGTGACCTTCGTCAAGGAGCCGTTCGGCCGTGACGCTGCCGATATAACCGGCTCCGCCTGTAACCAGGATTTTCATGCCGGGGCTATCAGACTGCTTCGCCGATCTGAAAGCGGGCGAAGCGCCGCACGGCGATGGAATCGCCCACGAGGCCGCCTTTTTCCTTCAGCAGGGCAGTAATGGTTTTGGTCGGATCCTTGATGAACGGCTGGTCTACCAGGCATTCCTGCTCGTAATATTTTTTCATCTTGCCGTCCACGATCTTGTCGATGATGGCGGCCGGCTTGCCCTTGACCTGCTTGGCGCAAATATCGCGCTCGGCGGCAATGACGTCGGCAGGAACGCCCTGGCGGTCCAGGAACTTGGGATTGGCGGCCGCAACCTGCAGGCACAGATCCTTTACGGTTTCAAGGAACACCGGGTTTTTCGTGGTCTCGGCCTTTTGACAGCCAGCTTCCAGCAGGACGCCGATCATACTGCCATGGTGGATATAAGACGTCACCAACCCTGTTCCCTGCAGAGTATAGCGAAGAGCGCGGCGCGCGATAATATTTTCGCCCGTTTCGGCGATCTTGGCCGTGACTTCGGCCTTGGCGGCTTCGGCCAGGTTGATGTCGTTGGCGGCGGCCTTTTCCGCCAGGGCCTGCACAAAGGACCGGAAGCCCGGGCTTTTTGCCGCAAAATCGGTTTCACAGTTCACCTCGATCAGGCTTCCCGCCTGCCCGCCGCCGACAATCGTCGAGGCAATCACGCCCTGGTTGGCCGCCCGGGTTGCTTTCTTCGCCGCGATGGCGACGCCGCGCTCGCGCAGTTTCTTGATGGCTGCGGCTTTGTCGCCCTTGGTCTCGATCAGGGCCCGCTTGCATTCCATCATGCCCACGTTGGTTTCTTCGCGTAATGCCTTGACCAATGCTGCAGAAATTTCAGTCATAATGTCCATTCCTTCATAAGATTGATAATAATTTTCAAAGTTTATTCCATCTCCCCCGGGAGAGGGAAGTTTGAGGGATCGTTATTCTCCTCCGAAAGGCGGATCCGCCTGCTCTGGCGGAAAGTTACATACCCCGCACCCGATCAGAATCGACCTCTCCCCAGGGAAAGGTTAGACAGCCGCCGCCCCTGCAGCCTGATTCAGATCAGGCCGGCTTGGCGTCGGCTGCCGGGGCTTCCGGCTTTTCCGCCGCTTCGGCTTTCGCGGTTGATGCTTTTTCCGCCGCCGTTGAACCGCGGCTTGGAGCAGATCGTCCTGATCCAGACCTCCCGCGCGAGTCGGAACGCGGCCGGGGCCGACGATCGCCTCCCCGTTCCTTGCGCGCCCTTGGGCGTGACGCTTCCATGGCCGGCCGTTCCTTTTCCGCAGCGGCTGCTGCGGCCTGTTCCTGGGCCCGCACCACGGCGTATTCGGCTCCAGCCTTAATGACGGCCTCGGCCAAGACGTTGATGATTAACTTGAGCGCGCGGGTCGAGTCGTCATTCCCGGGAATGGGATACTGGATAGGATCGGGATTGGTGTTCGTATCCACGATGGCGATCACGGGAATGCCCATCCGGTTGGCTTCTTTTACGACGATGGCTTCGCGGTTTATATCCACGATAACGAGCGCGCCCGGCATGCCCGTGAGGTTGGCAATACCGCTCAGGTTACGCTCGAGACGGGCCTGCTCATGCCGCAGGCGGGAGGCTTCCTTCTGGGGCATGGAGGCCAGGGAGCCGTTCTGGTCAAGCTCCTGGATTTTACGCATGCGCCGGATACTGCTGGCGATGTTCTGGTGGTTGGTGAGCGTGCCGCCCAGCCAGCGGCTGATGATGTAATGGTGGCCGCACCGGGTGGCCGCTTCCTTGATAATCTCCTGGGCCGCTTTCTTGGTGCCCACGAAAAGTATGTTCTTGCCGCGGGCAACAGTTTCATAGACAAAACGCTGGGCTTCCCGCAGTTGGGCAAGGCTTTTGGCCAGGTCAATGATGTAAATTCCGCCGCGTTTGGCGAAAATGAAGCGCTTCATCTTCGGGTTCCACCGCTTGCTCTGGTGGCCGAAGTGCACGCCGGCATCCAATAGATCGTTGACAGTGACGGTTAAAGACAGTTCATTCGTATCAGCCACAAATCCTCCTTTTTGGTTCCTTTTCTCACAGAGAATCGGAACAATCCGCTTTGGTTCTCCCCGTGGCACGGGGGGAACACTCGCTTCCGTCCCAATCCTGTTGGGACTCAATGAGCGCGGATTCTACCATGTTCCTCCCGGAACGCAAGCTTGAAAACAGGCGCCCGCAAGAAAAAAAAATACGTTGACTTATTGAGTAAAGCGTTCATCCTTATTCCGGTTGATCCGGAGGTTAACCATGGCCTTCTTGCAAGAAAAAACCGCCTGGCAGACATATTGTTTTATTACCCGGGGCTGATCACGGGGCGGAAACTGTATTTTAAACTATGCGTAATCGGTATTTATTTTTACTAGATATCGCACTCCTGGCGATGACCCCGACCCTGGCGCTGGTCATGCGCGTGGACAGCGCATCCTGGGTCGCCAGTTATGCCACGGCCCTCATCCGATTCACAATCCTGGCGCTCATCATCAAGCTGGTGGTCTTTTTCCTGTTTGGCCTTTATCGTCGCTACTGGCGCTATGCCAGCGTGGATGAACTGATCAGCATCATTCTTGCCGCGGGCAGCGCCACCCTGATTATCGCCGGAGTGTTTTTCGGCTCCGGCATCCTGGGATTGGACACCGCCCGGAGCCTTCCCCGGTCGGTACCGTTCATTGACGGGCTTTTGACCCTGGTCGTGGTCGGAGGCTTCCGTTTCAGCGTGCGCATCGCGGCCCATAAACGCCGGCGCAGCGAACACAAGAAACTTCATAAAACCGCCTTGATCGTGGGCGCCGGCGATGCCGGCGCCGTGATCGCCCGCGAAATGCTTTCCAGCCGCCTCATTGACATTGATCCGGTCGGCTTTGTGGATGATGATCCGAATAAGCAGAAGAAGTCCATTCACGGGCTTCCCGTCCTGGGCACCCGCGCGGATATACCCCGTCTGGTAGAACAATATGAAGTCGAGGAGGTGGTAATCGCCATTCCCACGGCGCCCGGCAATGTGATTCGTGAAATCCGCGCGTTCTGCGAGGCTGCCCGCGTGCCGTCACGGACCATGCCGGGCATGTATGAAATCCTCTCCGGCCAAATCAGCGTCAGCCAGTTGCGCAATGTGGATATTGAGGACCTCCTGCGCCGGGAACCGATTCGCATTAACGCCCGGGACGTTGAGCAAATGCTGTCCGGCAAGCGCGTGCTGGTCACGGGCGCCGGCGGCTCGATCGGATCGGAACTGTGCCGTCAAATAGCACGCTGTTCGCCGGGCCATTTAATTCTTCTGGGGCACGGCGAAAACAGCATCTTCCTGATCGAGCAGGAATTGCGCCGCCGCTGGCCGAAATTGCCTCTGGGCGTGGTGGTGGCCGATATCCGCGACCTTCCGCGGCTGAGCGCCATCTTCGCGCAGACCAAGCCCCAGGTTCTTTTTCACGCCGCCGCGCACAAACATGTGCCCATGATGGAGGTCAATTGCGAAGACGCCATCAGCAACAATGTGGGCGGCACGCGCGCCCTTGTCCAACTGGCGGAGCGGTTCGACGTCGAGCGTTTTGTGCTGATATCTTCCGATAAAGCCGTGAATCCGACCAACGTCATGGGAGCAACCAAGCGCGTGGCGGAAAAATTAGTCCAGGCCGTGGCCCAACGGACCGGCCGGCCGTATGTCGCCGTGCGGTTCGGCAATGTGCTGGACAGCCGGGGCAGCGTGGTGCCAACATTCCGCGAGCAAATCTCCCGGGGCGGCCCGGTGACCGTGACGCATCCGGAAGTGACACGTTATTTCATGACCATCCCCGAGGCAGTTCAACTGGTGCTCCAGGCGGCGACACTGGCAGGGGCCGAATGCCAAACCGGCGTGTTTGTCCTCGACATGGGAACGCCAATCAAAATTGTGGACCTGGCCCGGGATTTGATCGAACTTTCCGGGAAGAAAGTGGGGAGGGATATTGAAATTGTGTTTACCGGCTTGCGCCCTGGCGAAAAATTGTTTGAAGAGCTTTTCCGTGACGGCGAAAATTACCGCCGGACACGCCATGATAAAATTTTTGTGGCTGACGGAGGATCGGCCGGCGCCGTTGCCCCGCTCCAAGGCGGGAAAACGGATGAAGCGGATCTCAACCAATTAGTTGATCGGCTTCTGCACGCTGCAAAAAATGGTTCGCCGCTGGAACTCCGTCAGCTATTGAAAGAGATCGTGCCCAATTACAGTCCTCCCGCGGCCCCGGGCTAAAGGCAACTATTCGGGAACCGGAATTCAAATAATATTCCCTCTCCCTTGGGAGAGGGTTAGTGCCATATATATGAGAAATCGCTATCAAAAACAAGAAGCTTTGGGTTGCGGGCATAGCCCGCCTTAGGGTGAGGGGAATGCCGGGAAATGTGCCCCCTCACCTCATCCTCTCCCAGGGGAGAGGATGAGGTTTCGTAAATCGACAGCTTGTTAAAGGAAAATATTATGTTCATGAAGCCCCTTGCGTTTGTTTGCGCCGTCCTGATTCCATCCATTGTGATCCCGGCCATCGGCCAGACAGCCGGCCGTAATACACCGCTGACGGACGAGGATACCCAGGTTATGCTATTGGTCGGTGACAGTTACGATAACACCATGCGCGGCATCGGCAGCGTTTACCTTTACCTGCTGACGAAGGCCCCGGAACACGCCGCCGGGTTTGCCCCCAACATGAACCAGGCGGACAACAACCTGCTGCAACTGCAGAAATGCCTCCTTTTGGAACGGCCCGGCAACCGGGATCTTCACCAGGCAATGGAAACGGTCATCTCGGCCAAGGCGTCCATGCAAACCGGGGCGCAATCCCTGCTGAAATCGCTGAAAAAGTCGCAAGCCAACGAGCCGCAGAATACCGCAATATTTTCGTCCCGCGTGGATCATTTTGTCTACACCTTCGAAGCGCTGGAACTCGCTCTTTTCAAATGCCTGATCTTGACTTACGGAAGCGACAACCGCGACCTGATGGCCGCCGAGGCCGTCACCCAGATGCAATGGGACAGCGTGGAGTCCGTGGCGCTCGCTCATGATTTTCTGTTTTTCGGCGATCGAATGAAGATTATAAAGTTTGACAACAAAATAGTGGATTTTGACAAGCAGGTTGCCAGTTTCCGATCCAACCGGAACCTGACGCTGCCCGATCAACAAACTGTCGCCGCCGCCCTGGATGTCATGGTGCAGAAAAAAGCGCTGTTCGCCAACAAGGCCCGCGCCCTGTTCGAGGCCAAGACAATGAATAAGGGCATTGACCCCTCCTTGTTGGTCATATTAAAGACAGACGTCGATGCGTTTGTCGGCGCTGTCCACGATTTTATTGACTTGTTATGTAAAAAGACCGCTCCCGGCAATGCTTGAGAGGCCGTAAGAAACCTTGCGGACAGCGGAACGCTGTCCCTCCCATCATCGGAATAGGCCTGTTTTGAAAGATTAGGGAGGGTCGGGATTCTTTTCCGACAGTCAGGTTTTTCAACCGCTTCTTGAAGGTTAACACCGCGTGGGGTCACGCGGCCTTCTACAGGAAACAGGCCGTTTTGTAGGCCCGGTGACCACACCGGGCGAGTTTTCAGCGGAATCATTGTTTAGCACAAGGCGGGCAGGGGATCATCAGCCCCGGCTCAAACAACAAGAAAGGGATACATCATGGCAACACTCGAAGGCGGTATTCTCAAGGAGATGCTTCAGGGGGCATGGTGGGTCATGCTTTTGCGCGGCATTCTGGCCGGCATTCTTGGCCTGTTTGCCTTTTTCAACCCCGCGGGCATGCTGATCGGACTTGTACAGCTGATGGGGTTGTTTTTCCTCCTGGATGGCATACTGCTGATCATCGGCGCCATCACGGGCTTCACCGGTGGTTCCCGGTGGCTGGCTCTTCTGGGCGGCATCTTTTATATCCTGGCAGGTATCGCCATTTTCAGCAGTCCGCTGCTGAGCGCGATCATAACTGAAGCCATTGTTATCTACCTCATCGCTTTTTTTGTCCTGATCACAGGCATCATGCGCATTGTAACTGCCATACGCCTTTGGAAAACGAGCGCTCACAAATGGTTGCTCATCGTGGAAGGTATTATTGGAATTATCTTTGCTGTTATCCTGCTCGCATCGCCGATCGTTTCGGCCGTGCTGTTGACGCAAATCGTCGGCGTCATTGCCGTAATTTTGGCAATCAACATGATCATCCTGGCCTTCGGTTTGCGCAAAATGGCGCAAACGGCGTAAAGATGACATGGTTGCGCCGGATGGCTGCGGGCGATGAATAGGACCGTGCATGGGATACGTGCTTAAACGTCTGGCACTCGGGATTTCTCTCATCGGGCTCGCGGCGGCGGTGTTGCTGATATCCGATTGGCAACACCGCCAGCCGGCGCAGCCCGGCGGGTCCGCGCCCGTCGCCAAAGGCAAGATCCCACGCGTAGCGATTTACCAATTCTCCAGCCGTCCCATCCTGGACGATAGCGTGCGCGGCTGCCTGGATGCCTTTGCCAAGCATAACCTGATTCCGAATAAGACGGTCTTCATCCAACGCTTTAATGCCGAATCCGATCTGCCCATCGCCAACACGATTGCCAAAGCCATTGTGGGCGGGGGTTTTGACCTGGCCGTCACCATCAGCACGCCATCCCTGCAAACTCTGGCCGGCGCCAACAAGGAAGGCAAGGTCATCCATGTGTTCGGCGCGGTCACGGATCCTTATTTGTCCGGCGTGGGGCTGGATCGCAACCGGCCGGATGTCCGGCCGCGCCACATGGCCGGGATCGGCACGTTTCAGCCCGTCAAGGAAGTGTTCCGGATGGCCAAGCAGTGTTACCCCGACCTGGCCCGTGTCGGCGTGGTCTGGTGTACCTCGGAAACCTGTTCGGAAGCCTGCCTCGTGCTTGCCCGTGAAGTCTGCAAAGAACTGGGCATCACACTGCTGGAGGCGCCCGTGCAGAGTTCGGTCGAGGTTCTGGAAGCCGCCCAATCGCTGGTGGCCCGAAACGCGCAAGCCTTTTGGATCGGGGGTGACAATATTGTGGAGCTGGCAGCCGCTTCCGTGATTAAGGCGGCTCAGGAAGCGCGCATCCCGGTTTTTGCCAACGCGCCGGATCATGCCGCAACCGGCGCCCTGCTGGGCCTGGGCGCCAATTATTATGAAGTGGGCCAGATCACGGGCAACCTGGCGGTGGAAATTCTCAACGGGCGCAACCCGGCTGATACGCCGATCGATAATGTGGTTCCGCAAAAACTGGCCGTCAACCTGCTTGCCTTGGGGCAATTGCGTGATCCATGGAAAATCACGCCGGAGATCATGCGCTCGGCTGACATCGTCATTGATGCCAAAGGCTTGCACGCGGCAAATGCATTGGCGCCGGCAACGTCCGCCATACCGCGCCCGGAAGCCGGCCGGACCTACCGGCTCGGCATCGCTTATTTTGCTCCTGAACAGGGTTACGAAACCGCCGCCAGGGGTCTGCTGGAAGGCTTGCGCGAATTTGGTTACACCGAAGGCAGCAATCTGGTCATACGCCGGGTTGGCGCACAGGCCGAAATTGCCACCATCCCTTCGGTGATCCAGGCCCTGGACAGCAGTGACGCGGATGTAATCGTCACATTTACCACGCCGGTGCTCATGGCCGCCGCCAGTATGGCCAAGCATAAACCCGTGGTTTTCACTTATGTAACTGACCCCATCTCCGCCGGTGTCGGAAAATCCTGGACCGATCATCTGCCCAACGTGACTGGGGTAGGGTCTTTCCCTCCACTGGAAGAAACCCTTGATGTTATGCGACGGCTGATTCCGAACCTGACCGGACTTGGCGTAATCTACAACAGCAGCGAAGCCAACTCGGTCAGAGTGGTCACCAGCTTGCGCGACTTGTGCCGGCAGCGGAATATCCGCCTTGAGGAGGTAACGCTGAACTCAACGGCGGATATAGCCCAATCCACCCAGGCGCTCTTTGAACGCACGATTCAAGCCGTTTACATCCCCGGCGACAACACGGTTTACCAGGGTTTCGACGCACTGGTTATGGCATGCCGCAAAGCCCGCATGCCGCTTTTTCCTGACGATCCGGCCCTGGCCGCCAAAGCCCTGGCGAGCGTTGGCGTCGGGTATTATGCAAGCGGCCGGGGTGCAGCGCCGCTTCTGGCCCGCGTGCTTGGCGGCGAGAGCCCGGCCGGTATCCCGATGACCAATGTGTCGGTTAAATCCGTCGTCATCAACCGGGACGAAGCCAACCGGCTCGGGATCAAAATACCCGCGGACCTGCTCTCGGAGCGATCATCGGCCGCGGGCATCCCGATATCCGTCATCGCGCCAATATCAACCGTAATTGCGGCGCCCGCCGTTGCTGCTCCCCCGGTCATTGCGGCCCCACCTGCCTACGCCGGGCCTTCTGTCTGCGCCAAGGCTCCGCCGGACGCGTCGGCGGGCAGGCCCGGGCGCAAATGGAAAATACACCTACTGCATTATGCCGAATCCACGGTCGTTGAGGATTTCGAACGCGGCCTGTGGGACGAGTTCCCCAAGGCGGAACTGGTGCGCGGCCGCGACTACGAGATCAAGGTAAGCAACGCGCAAGGCGCCATGGCTAACCTTGTTGCCATGGTGGATGCCGCCAAAAGCGACCGCACGGATTTGATCCTGCTGACCTCCACGCCCACGCTGCAAGCCACCGCCCAGCGGGTTAAGAACATCCCGATTATTTTTTCCGTCGTGGCCAACCCGCTGCAGACCGGGATCGGTTCTTCGTTCGCCGAGCATGCACCCAACATAACCGGCATCTGCACGATGAGCGATTATGAAACCATGGGCGTCGTTATCCGGGAATGCCTGCCACGCGCCCGGCGCGTGGGCACGCTTTTCGCCTCCGGCGAGGACAACTGCATTTACAATAAAGACGCCATGGCCGGCGTCCTGCGGAAAGCGAATATAGAACTGGTGGCCATGCCCGTAACCGCGAGTTCGGAAATTGCGGAGGCGGCCCTGGCGCTCGCCGGCAAGGATATTGAAGCTTTCTGCCAGGTTATCGGCAATATCATTGACGCGTCATTTGCGGGCATCACTCGCACAGTGCAGAAAACGAAGCTACCGCTGTTCGGGTTTACCACCAGCCAGGCTCGCGAAGGAGGCGCCGCGGTGGCGGTCGCGCGCGATTATGAACAGTCCGGCAGGGACGCCGCCCGCCTCGCGGCGCGCGTCCTGCGCGGCGAATCGCCGGCGCGTATTCCCATTCAGCTGGTCAGTAAAACGCGATTGGTGGTTAACCTGAACAATGCCGCCGCTTGCGGCCTGACCATCCCGGCCGCGCTGATGGACCGGGCGGATGAAGTCATCGGCCGTCCACCGGCGCAGACCGCGCCGCCCGCCGGCGCAGGGCCTTCCGTCTTCGCCAAGGCTCCGCCGCCCGTGTCGGCGGGCAGGCCCGAACGCAAATGGCGCCTGGTGTTCCTGAACTTCGTGCAGTCGCAGTTTGTGGAGGAAACCCACCAGGGTTTTTTCGAGCGCTTGGAGCAACAAGGTTTGCGCCGGAACCGCGACTACGACATTAAACTCCTGAATGCGCAGTCGGACATGGCCACGCTCGTCGCCGATGAGCGGCCGGATTTGATTTTACTCACGTCCACGCCAACCCTGCAGGCGGTACTCCGGAAAGTCCGCGATATTCCCATTGTGTTCGGGGCGGTCGGCAATCCCGTGCTGGCCGGCGCCGGCCAAAGCTTTACCCAGCACCTGCCGAACATAACCGGCATCTCGACCCTCAGCGACTTTACTGGTATGGTGGCGGTGGTTAAGGAGTGCCTGCCGGGCGCGCGGCGGATCGGCACATTGTTTGTGCCCTCGGAAATTAATTCCGTATTGTACCGGGATTCGCTGGCCGAGGCTGCCCGCGAAGGCGGGCTGGAACTGGAGTCGGTGGCGGTTTCGACCAGCTCGGAAGTGCCTGACGCCGCCATGGCCCTGGCCTCCAAACCGGTGGATGTTATTTGCCAGATAACGGATAATCTTAACGATGCGTCGTTTCCCGGCATTGTCCAGGCCGCGCGCCGCTATCGGAAACCGTTGATGGCATTCGTCAGCGGCCAGGCGATTATGGGCGGCGCCGCCGTGGCGGTGGCGCGTGATTACGAGCAGGTCGGACGGGATATGGCCGATTTGGCGTTGCGTATCCTGCATGGCGAATCGCCGGCTACAATTCCATTCCGGCCGGTCAGCCAAACACGATTGGTGGTCAATCCGGAAAACGCCGCCCGGTGCGGACTGACGCTCCCGCCGACGCTGTTGAAACGTGCGGATCAGGTGGTGGAAAAATAGAAATAAGGAATTTTCCACCATAGGAAGGCGGACAAGTCCCGCCGGATCAGGGTACCGGGCGTTTATATAAATTATCAACCATGAGCGAATTATTTGAAATTAAGGTTGAGGGCCGGCTGGACGCCGCCCAGGCTGCTCCCCTGGAAAAGGAAGTGGAAGATGCAGTCCACGGCGGTCGGTACCATATCCGGCTGAACCTGAACCGGGTCGTTTTCCTGAGTTCTGCCGGCATCCGCGTCCTGCTGAAAGCGCACCAGATGCTTCGCAAACTGAACGGTTCTTTAGGCGTGCTGGATCCCTCGCCGGCGGTGATATCGGTCTTGGAACTCAGTGGGCTGATGAGCCTTGTCGCCGGCGCCCAGCCGGTTGCGGCGGCGGCGGCTCCCGTCGTTCAACCGCAAGTTAGTACAAAATCATTCGAGTCTCTGGAATGTACCATCTACACGCTCTCCCCAAATGCCACACTCAAGTGCAGGCTGGTGGGCGCCCCATCGCATCTTGAGTCCTTGCCGTTTGCGGAGACTGAATCTCGCCGAATCAAGGCGCCGCATGGCACACTGGCCGTGGGTTTGGGCGCTTTTGGCAATGCCTTCGGCGAATGCCGCACGCGATTTGGCGAATTCCTGGCGGCGGGCGGCGCCGCCGCCTGCCTACCGTCGGATGGCGCCAAAATCCCTGATTTTATGGTTACTCGCGCCGCCATGGTGCCGGAACTGCAAGTTCTGTATGCCCTGGTGGGCGAAGGCGAATTCGCCCAGTGCGTGCGCTTCGAAACCGGGGAGGGCGCCGATCACACGCCGCTTTCACAAATCGTCACGGCGGCATTGTCCATGTCCGGCGCTCCGGTAATGACCGGTCCACCTGCTATCGGCTGGGTGATGCTGGCAGAATCGGCCGGGCTGATCGGCGCGGCGCTGAAACGCTCGCCCGCTATGGGCACCGGCCAGGCTAAGGGCGCCAGCCTGGTTACGGACGCCGGCCCGGCTACGGGCTCGCTATTTGAATATCCAGCCATTCGCGACTGGCTGGCCTTCACACCCGAACACGAATTTGCGCGGACCCTGACACTGGTCGTCGGGTTCGCCACCGCCGGCGAGAACCAGGCGCTCAAGCCGTTTATCCGGCCGGTGGGGCGCACGCCATACCCGGCGATACATGCCCACGCCGCGGTGTTCAGCATCAAGGCCCTGCCTAAAGGACCCTTGCCGCTGGATAGCACCGTCGGCGCCTTGTTTGAGGAAGAGCGGCTGTTGGGTCTCATGCATCTGATCGGCGACCATCGCGAAATCAGCGGGGCCGGCGAAAGCCTGTTCACTCGCGGCACACTATGGCTGGCGCCGGTGAGGAGCATTGAGAACGGCGCATAGGCTGCAGGCGGTTCGCGGCCGCCGCCGATGACATCCGCAAATTCGTTATACGTGCTCGATATCCGGTTCAGTTTATTTCCTCATGCAGGAGGCCACCTTGCGCCGGGGCGCCGGCCGGCGGTGTCCGGCCTCTTACCAATCTTCCACCGGCCCCCGGCCGTAACGCCAGTTCCATTCCGTATCCATCACAAAACGGCTGATAAAGCCGGGCTCGTGCTGCTGAAGATTCATGAAGTCAATGATGCTGTTGCAGAACTCGTCGCAGGCCGCGGTGGCCGGCTTCTTCAGGAAGGTATCGAGAAGCATGAGGAATCCGGGAGGCTTCCCGGGCGCATCCGTCAGCGCGCGCATGAACCACTTGTGATACGGGTACAGGATCCGATTATGAGCCAGGATCAGCCGCCCCCCAAACAGCGCGATCCCCGAGGCGGCGCACAGGAAAATGAAGGGGCGCAAAACATAATTTGCACGCTGTGTTTATTGACAAAATATAACAGTAACGCTGATGTTCGTGCAATAGTCAGGTATTAAGTCAGGACAATCTCAATAGTAATGTCCCCCGCACCCTCGGCCGGCATCCAGGGTTTTGACTGTTTAACACCATTGACCGCAAAACGTTCAACCTTCCCGCCATGACCGGCAACACGTATTTGTAAAATCGCCTGTCGATAACATAGGTTGCTGAAAACAAGGTGGTCGATCTCGGGCGGCAGCCACGGATGGAAGCGGATGCCGTCCGGCGCGAACTCCATCCCCAGCAATCCCCGCAGCACCAGCCGGATAAACCCCGTGGCACACCAGGTTTGGCGCGGTTTGGAAGTATAATTCACCTCCTGGACGCCGCCGTAAATTTCGCCGGTTACCGGGTGCAGCACTTCCGCAAAATGCGAATCGCGCTCGGCATGCTGCGCCATCAGCATCAACTCGCGCCGGAACAGATCCGGCCGCCCATTCCGGAGCGCGGCATCGCCCCAAAACGCCTGAACATGCGGCCAGACCGTGCCGGCGCCGCGGCCGTATTCGTTCGGGCCGTATTGTTTTATATACCGGGGGAAGTTCGGCCAGACATAGGGCAACCCCGCCGGCGCCAGATATTGATTGGCAAAAACATGCTTTTTCCGCTCGGCATCGGCGATGTCGAACAGAATGGCAAACGCATGGCCAAATCCTTCCTGATGATCGCAGGTGCCCGGCCCGATCGGACAGCCGACAATGTAATAATAATATTTTTTAGCATCGATCCAGAAATTCCGGTTAATGGCGCATTTAAGATTTTCAGCCTTGGCCGGCCAATCGCGATCGGACGGCTGGCCGAGGGCTTTGGCCATTTGCTCCAAAACTTTGTAAGCCTGGAAATAAACGCAATTGGTGGACATGGCCTTAAAGGGAATGCCGTCCCCCTTGGCAGGCGCCTGCGCGCCGGTAAACAACCGTTTGCACCCCCGCGCCCCGGCGTAATCGCTGCGATCGTGAATCGGATAGGCCAACTCGTCCGGATACCCGGAAATGCAATCCATGCAGCATGCCAATCCGCGAAACAGGCCGTCTTGCGGATCGTATTCGGTTTCTTCGAAAAATTGCATTGTATTCCGGGCAACCTCGAACGTCTGCGCCAAAAATTCCCGGTCGCCGGTATACAGATAATGCTGCCAGAAGCCGATCACGGAAATAATGGCATCCCAATAATGATTACTGTGATACCCGACACGCCGGATGCCCTGTGATTCATCAATGATTGACATCAAGGTGTTCTTGGCTGCTTCCGGCGCGATCAAGGATGCCCCATTCCACACATTAAAAGACGCGTCGCGGATCCACGGCTCGATATAATGGATTCCCGCGAAAATTACCGGCGCCTCTACCGCCAGCAACCCCTTCCGAATGGGATGAATATTTCCCAGGAAATCGCCCATCGCAATGCGGAATGCTTTGTCAATCGTTCGATTGCCTGTTTGTAAAAATGGTATGGTGGCGTTCATGGTTTACCTCGTGGCGTTCGAAATCCCGGGATCTAACAAGTGCCGGCCCATTGCGTCGTTGCCTTGTTTGTTCTTAGCCTTTGTTTAGGGCTGCTTACGCGCTGGACACGGGTCCGCCAGGCCGGGTAGGCCCGCCTCGCCGGCCGGCGCCACAGCGATGATTTCGTGCTCGTACGTCCGGGTGCGTTTGCTGCCCCATCGTGTTTTCAATCAACGCCGGAAGTCCTTGCGCCTTGACGGTCACCAGGGGCCTGGCTGTGGCATCCAGTCGCCCGATCGCGTTGAGCAGCAAGGCCGGAAACGACGCCACGGTGACCGAGCCGCCGGTGCCCGGCCAAAGCAGGGGGCCTTCAACTTTGACCATGGCGTTCGATTGAGCAGCCCTTTTACCGTGTGCGCCCGTCAGTTCCGCCGTCCGATCCACAGCGCCGGTCAAGTCCGGCCGGGAGGTGGAAACCGCGCCATCCAGCAGGATCAGCGCGCCCCCGTTCTTGAGGTAAGCGACCAGTGCGTCATACTCCTCCGGCGCCAGATAATTCAGGCTGTATCGCGGCGACACCAGCACCGGGTAGCGGCCGTAGTAGCGGGCATCCTGCCAGCGCTGATATCGGGGCCCTTTGACGCTGCCCAAAACGATGACGTCATATTTAAACAGTGTCTCCGCCTCCCAGTCGGCGATAGCCGCGACCTGCAGGCCCGACGCCGCCTGCAACGCCTGGCGGATGCCGCCGGCGCCAAAACCGCTGTCATACACGCCGACGCGAATGGCAGGGGAATCGTTCGCCGCCCATGCGGCCGGCCAAGAAAATAATCCGGCCGCTGCAACGCACGTCATTATCAATCGTTTCATCGTTGGACTCTTATGATTATTATATGCCTATTTATATGGCTACTGTAGTCGATCCGTAAATCAGTCTCAATAAAAGAGCACGCCGATCAGTATTCGCACAGATTCATGGCGAACGTACGGGAAACCGTGCATATGATGAAGCCCAAAACAACCGTGAAATATAACCATGATTATCGAAACGTAAACATGGCGCCGGTTGGGCTATACTCAAAAGCGCCCATATCCACCTTGTTGCTGAATCGGTCGAGGCGCCTATGGCCGTCTAAATCCACAGCCTCGGCCATCCACGGTGCCACGAGCCCGGTGTCGATACAGGGCGAACCGCGCGCCAACCGATAATTGCCCGCACTCAGCGAAACAAGGGCCGGATTGCTGATGGTGTTGCCGGTGCCGGCCGGCGCCGGCAGTCAGGGAACCCCACAGCCATACCAAGCCGATTAAATACATCGATTTCATTGTTTTCCCTTGAATTCGCGACAGGATTTCCTGTCACCTTGGATTTACCCGCCTTATGGAGAGGTTATCACGATCATAGGTTATAAGTTTTGGCCGCCGTATTCGGCAACGAATCCTAGTGCGTCTTTCACCGGAACCAATCTTTTCTTACACTATGATCATAGCGGAACGCGCTTTCACAATTCAATAGCATTTCTGAATTTAAAACTGGATTTTAACGCCGCTTAAATATTCTCTTTTATGAAACGATAGCGGCCGTGTTCGCCGCGGGTATCCGATTATTTGACAAAGCAAGCGAATCATCTTCCGAATGAGCGCTTATTCTGTTAAAACGATTTCGAGATATGTTCCAAGGCGGGCAAAGCCCGCAACCCAAAATTTAGCCACAGATGAAACACGGATTGAACACTGATTTTATATTCTTATTCCCATTATCAATAAAAAGTTATATATCCGTGGTTAATCCGTGTTCAATCCGTGGCTAATTGTTTCTTGTTTTTTGTGGCGGTTCCCAACGGTTCAGGGTCTAATCGACGTGTTATATATGCGATGATACATTAACTTGTTTTATTTAGCGGTTCCCGATGGTTGAGGTACTAATGCGTGTGTCCTGAATTCAGGTCTTATGGGACGACCATGAACCTTTTACTCGGCTCCTTCACGATCGGCTTGATCTTATCCCTGCTGGCGCTGGGAGTTTATATTTCCTTCCGGATTTTCAATTTCCCGGATATGACCGCCGATGGCTCCATCACGCTCGGCGCCGCGGTGGCGGCCATCCTGCTGGTTCACGGCGTAGCGCCCATAGGCGCTACGCTGGCCGGCGCGGCGGCCGGCGCCGCCTCCGGCGCCGTGACGGGCCTCCTGCACACACGCTTCCGGATCAACGGCCTGCTGGCCGGAATCCTGGTCATGACGGCGCTCTATTCGCTCAACCTGCACGTCATGGGACGAAGTAACGTGCCCCTGCTCTCGACCGCGACACTGGCCAAAGAGGCGGAAACGGTCGGCCTGGCGGCGCTGGGCGGGCTTCCCACCTTACATTGCTTCGGTTGGGAAGTTTCGGTCTGCGACATGGCTATGCTGGTATTTACTTTCATGGCCGTGGTCGTGGTCTGTATCGGGCTTTACCTTTTTTTCCGCACGAACCTGGGCACGGCCATGCGGGCCACGGGCGATAACCAGCAGATGATTCGCGCGCTGGGCGTCAATACGGACACCATGATTGTCATTGGCCTGGCGCTATCCAACGGGCTGATCGCCCTCTCCGGCGCCCTGCTGGCGCAGTACCAGGGATTTGCCGACGTGCAGATGGGAATCGGTATGCTGGTCTGGGGCCTGGCCAGCGTGATCATCGGGGAAGCCCTTGTCCGGTCGCGCGGTTTGGCGATGACCATCGTGGGAGCGGTCATGGGATCGATCCTCTTCCGCCTGATGGTGGCCATTGCCCTGCGCTGGGGGCTGAACCCGAACGACTTGAAGCTGATCACGGCCGTATTCGTATTCGTGGCCCTGATCTTGCCCGGTCTCACCGCCAAAATCCATCGCCGTAAGGAGGCGTCGGCCCATGCTTGACATCCGGGGATTGCGGAAGACATTTAACGCCGGGTCGCCCGACGAAGTCCGGGCCTTGCGGGGTGTGGACCTGCATATCAAGGCCGGCGCATTTGTCGTGGTGATCGGTTCCAACGGGTCGGGCAAGTCCACGCTCCTGAACGCTGTGGCGGGCGGGTTCCTGCCGGATGCCGGTCAAATTAAATTGGCCGGGAGGAACGTCACGCGCTGGCCGGAATATCGCCGGGCCAAGCTGATTGGCCGCGTCTTCCAGAACCCGTTCAGCGGTACCGCCCCGCACATGACCATTGCCGAAAACCTGGCGCTGGCGGCGCGGAGGGGACAGGTCCATGGGCTGGGCTGGTCGCTCTCCCGGCACTTGCGCCAGGCGTTCCGCGACCGGATCCGCGCGTTGGGCATGGGCCTCGAGGACCGGCTGGATAACGAAATCGGCTCGCTCTCCGGCGGCCAGCGCCAGGCCCTGACGCTGCTCATGGCCGCGTGGCGCAAGCCCCAGTTGCTCCTGCTGGACGAGCACACCGCGGCGCTGGACCCCAAGACCGCCGACCAGGTTATTCGCCTGACCCAGAGCGTCGTCGCCGCCGAAAACCTGACGACGCTGATGGTGACCCATTCCATGCACCAGGCGGTCAACCTGGGCGACCGCCTGATCATGATGCACCAGGGCCGGATTATCCGCGATTTCAGCGCTGTTGCCAAAAAACGCTTGCGCGCGGAGGACTTGCTGGAACAATTCAACGAGGTGCGCCGCGCCGATCAGCTGGACCCCGGCGCCGCCGAAATGCTGAAGGCATTGTATGTGTAGAAAGAGCCCGTATGCCATAATGGGCCATAATGGGCTATAAAAGGCTCAAAATAATTGTTGACACATTTAACACATTTGGTATGTTTGGGACTGTTGGAAGCCTTGGGAGACTCAATATGTCTGACAGTCTGCGCATTGCTGACATTGCCAAAGCCACTGGTCTTGGAAAATCCACCTTGATTCGTTATGAGGACGAAAAGAAAATACCAAGAGCTAAGCGGGATGGCCGTAAGTGGCGTTGGTATACTGAAAAAGATAGAAACGCAATCGTCCATAGACTAAAACAACTCAAGCTGATATAGCCCTTTTCTTGCGAGGGAGCATATGACGCTGGACTTGTTAAAGAATTCCGTGCATGGTACAAAAAAGGGGGGGGTATATGAACTCTGCAACTACCATCAAAACACCGCAAGGAAGTTCGCTGAAGATGTCTAGCCCAAGGCTGCCGCTGGTCGTATCTCAGGCGGCAATCGAGTTCGACATGGCCGCTAAAGGAATGTCGGTGGAGTTTAAAGCTGCAAAGCGTCTTGGAGATTTTCTCCGTACCTCATTTGATGACCCAGCAGTGGCGAATACCGAAAAGAAGGGTCTTGACGTTGACACGGTGGGAGTGGTCGGACGTGCTCTCAATGACTCCGAATGGCGTGGAGGAGCCACAACGGTTAGTGAGGTCGTTGAGAAAGCATGGGAGATAGCGGGAGACATTGAGTCAAAGTCAGACAAGGCGACATTTGAACATCTCAGAACATTCTGCATAGCCTTTGGTAACACTATCGTAGCATACAGAGAATCCATGCAGGATTCCGCATACGACAGTCCGTATCGGAGGTAGTGCTGTTATGTCGGAGTTTGTGCTCAATGTTGTGAAAGCGCAGGTTGACGCTACACTTTGTGAGATTGACCGCCTTGAAGGTTCCGAATTTCCATACGAGCATTCGAAGAAGGCACTCGATGAAATCCGGCAACTATTTAAAGACCATCAGGAATCTCTATTACAGCTAACAAGCACGACTGACAAGGGGACTGTTGCGCTAGTATGCAACAGTGCCTTTTCGAGTGTCAAAAGCTCGTTGGACATTCTGGGCTTTATCCTCCGCTCCACTAACGTTCGGAATGCCTTTGAGGTTTATGGTCCCTTTCTTCGTATGGCTCAGAAACTTCTGGGGAAAGATACTAAGCTACTTATCTCATCAGAGTGGTATTTTTCTCCATTCACGTTCATCGGATATCAGCAATTGCCGGGTTTCGTTCTAATAGGTCTGCCCGCCACTGAGTCTGCAAACCCACTCCTGCTGCCATTAGCCGGACATGAACTCGGACACTCAGTTTGGGTGGAAACCAGTCGCGCAGTTCCATACAGAAAGCCTATTGAGGATTGTATTCTTGAGGGCATTAAAACAAGATGGTCTGAGTATAAGATGCTTTTTCCTCAATACGAGCAAAGTGAACTAAATACGAACTTTTTTGCTCAGCAAACATGGAAACCAGCATGGAGTTGGGCAATGAAACAAGCGGAAGAATTATTCTGTGACTTCTTGGGCCTCCGTGTGTTCGGCGAATCATATCTTCATGCGCTGGCTTACATGCTTGCTCCCCTGACAATGGGAAAGCGTCCAGAGAACTATCCAAACACGGTTGAGCGCGCCCAGACGCTCGTTACCGCTGCAAAGAATTATGGAGTCAACGTCCCTGAGAACTATGTTCGCCTCTATACGGACCGCATCGGCCCCATCGATGAGCAGCGACAAGTGAAGTTTCTTCTTTCACTGGCTGATCAGGCTCGTGTTTCCGTGCATGATAAGCTCATCCAAGACGCCGACACCGTCGTCGGGTCAAGTGGGATTCCTTCATGGAGTCAAGAGGAAATTACACAATGCCTGGAAGCATTTGCCCTCGCCGTACCGGCGCAGAGAATCAACAGCCTCTCCAGTATTCTCAACGCCGCTTGGCAAGCATATTTTGCCCCAACGCTTTTTTCGGAAATGGATAAGCATAGAAATCGTAATGGCATCCTAGGTGATGTTGTTCTAAAGAGTATCGAAGTTTTCGAGATCGAGAAAAGATTGGCAGGCGAACCATCATGCTGAAGACAGATACAATTGCGTCACTACTGAAAGAGGGGTTACCGAAAAATGACCCTCTCATCGTTGCGCCTCAGCCAAATTTAACAGAGCTGGCAGAAAGCGGTGCTGCTTCGCTCGACCTGAGGCTTGGGTGTTGGTTTGGCGTCCTGCGAAATGCCCGTGTTTGTACGCTAGACATTGGTCCGTATGATACGACGGACTTGAATTCAGAATCTATGATGAAGATGCACTACGTACGATTCGGTGATAAGTTTATTCTTCATCCCCGAAGTTTCGTCCTTGGAATTACAATGGAATGGATTAGGCTACCAAGAAACAAGGCCGGTTATGTAACATCTCGTTCATCTTGGGGACGACGAGGTCTAATCATTGCAACGGCAACCGGGGTTCATCCAGGTTTTTCCGGTTGTTTGACGCTTGAACTTGCCAATGCCGGGGAGGTGCCGATTGCCTTGTATCCCAGCATGGCTATCTGTCAGTTCTTCATTCACCACGCTGAGACTGTCTCTGATTGTCTTGACAGGAGTGTTCTTGCTGGAAGGCGCATGCCTTATCTGAATCCTATTAGCTTGGACGAGACGGCACGTAAGATAGCGTCGCTGCAAGCCGAATAGGTTGAAGGCCATTGGGATCACACATGAAAAGGAAGTCAAGATAGAATCTAACATTTCCATAGAAGCCAATAACATTTGATTTCACAGTATGTCGTGACATACAGATGTTCCGTCAGTATTGCATCGGTTTGCTTCTTTCCATCGTAACGCACCTGCATTCGGCCCAAGCTTGCCTTGCTTTTCTCCGGTGTAACCCGAATTCAATATACAGTGGCATCGGACTTCGCTCAAAGTTATGCCCGACATGTCACTATCGTGTAAATCATACGGTTTTATCTTTGGGGTATCACTCATGTAGTCAATGAATTACACGCATGTTAAAAAATGAACCTGGTTTTCTGCGCGGTTCAGAGTAGTTAACTTGAGCACTTTGGGAAGCGAATGAACTTGATTCTTCTATATGACGATGACTTTGTTTCCGGCAATTCCGTCCGGCTGATGGGGCGCCGTTTGAGCCATATTCTCGAGGTCCACCGGCCGGCCGTGGGCGACGAGTTGACCGTGGGACGGCTCGGCGGCCTGATCGGCAAGGGCCGCATTACCCAGGTAACCTCCATGGCCGTGGAGATGGAGGTCGCCTTGAGCGAGGCGCCGCCGGCGCCGCTGGCCGCGACCCTGGTTCTGGCCTTGCCGCGCCCCAAAGTCATCAAGCGAGTGCTGCTTTCGGTCGCCAGCCTGGGCGTCAAACGCCTTTTTCTTGTCAATGGGTTCCGGGTCGAGAAAAGCTATTGGCAAAGCCCGGTCTTGAAACCGGCCGGCATCCGCGACGCCCTGATTCTCGGACTGGAGCAGGCGCGCGACACGATTCTACCGGAAGTGCTCCTGCGCCCGCTTTTCAAGCCGTTCGTCGAGGACGAATTGCCCGCCCTGATCCAGGGGACCCTGGCGCTCGTCGCGCACCCCGGCGCCGGCGATCGTTGCCCGCATGCCGTCACGCCACCCATGACGCTGGTGGTCGGCCCCGAAGGTGGGTTTATCCCTTTCGAGCTGGAAAAACTGGTGGCGGCCGGCTGCCGTCCGGTTGAGATCGGCACGCGTATTTTACGCGTTGAAACGGCCATCCCATTTATACTGGGCCGGCTATGCCCGTAACCGGACCCCTCCTGCGCCGTAAGGAAGGACGCAAGCGATTATGAATGGCTTTCGGCTATACGCCGGGCCGCGTCACGGGCATTGTCGCATAGGGATGCCGATAAAATCATTCCTCGTTTCGTCATGCAAGAGCGGTCACCGAGCCGAAGGACGGCTTTCAGCAATTGCGGCATCCGGGTCAGGACCAGGTCCGGCGTGATGCCTGTGCAATCCGAGCTTTCTTTGTGCCACCTTAAAGAGCGAGCATCGCCGGCAAATAGAGCGGTCTGACATCCCAACCGGCTGGCAGGAAGAATGTCATTGCGCATATCATTTCCGACAACCAAGGTTTCATGGGGCGCAATGTTGTAACAGCGGGCAAGCCGGCGCAAGAGGACTCCGAGCATACGGGGTGACGGTTTGGCTTCGCCCCACGCGTAGGACCAGGCGCAGAGGCTTCGATCGAACGATTCCCGGGTCCATCCGGTTTCCGGAAAAGCCGCAAGAGCTAACGGCGTGAAAAACTGGGCGTTAGAGACAATTCCCAGGATCAAGCCGGCTGCATGCAGGCAGGGGATGACATTGCTTAGGCCCGGCATGGGCCAAACGGGGTTGGCTCGGCATTCGTATTCGATGGCTAAACGCCGGCTGAGAGACGGCCCGCCGCGGGCATCGAGTTGTTGGGTACGTCGCCATGACTTGATCAAGCCGCGCCAGACCTGTTCGATATTAATTTCCGGATATCGGATTCCGTCCTGCTGTCGGTTAAGCCGAAGCGTGACTATTTTTCTTTTCAAAGCAACCATGCACCGAGCGGCCGCTCTGGCGTCAACCCGGTGCAATCCTGCCGCTTCGATGGCGGTTTGCAAATCGCGCGCCTTGCCCACTTCCGGAGCGGGAGCGATATCTCCGGCGCCCGATATCAGCAGGGTTCCATATACGTCGAACAATACGGCTTTAACACCCGGAATATGTCGAATTTTTGGATGAACACCGGTTGGCCTGGGGCGCATGGGACGAGAAAGATCCCGAATGCGTCGGATCAGGAAATCATCACCCCGCGTGGTAGCATTCTGCGGCATGGATCCTCTTATGTTCTCAGGAGATAAAACCGCTCCGGGGTCAGAAACCGATCGAGCAAGGCGGCCCCGTCGATGGTATCCAGCGGCCCCGACTCTGATTGGCCGACCCGCGCATAAACTTGTTCCAATTGCTGCCGGTACCGGCCGGGACCATACACCCGGCGGATTATTTTGCGATTCTGCATGAGCCTTGGTCGTGTTGCTCCGGCATAGAACAGACGCCCCGGCTTGATTTCGGAAGGCATTTGAACAGAGGTCTTCAGCCTGGAGATAACGCGGTGTTGCAACGCTTCATCGAGGCGGCCAAAATCAATCCGATTATCGGTCAAGGCCGCTTGAAAGGCCTGTTCAGTTTTTACGGAATTTTGCGGCCGATTATAGGCCGCGAGCAACTGCGTATACCCGGATTTAATTTTGCGCCGGAACATAGTCAGGTCAATCCAGTCACCGGGAATCAGCAGGCGATTGTAGAGTCCGTCAAAATGGATATGGTGCTCTTTGAAATCGCCGGTGATATCGGGCAAATCCCGGCCGGCCAACGGCCGGCCGACCAGCCAGGGTTCAAGGAACGCGAGGCCGAATCCTTCCGCCACACTGGTGGTGACAATCGCCTTGGCCGATGCAAGTAAAGCGGGGAACGGCAGGAGCGTCGTTCGGCCAATTTCGAAGGTCACCGGCAATTTTAAGCGCTGCGCCAGGGCGCGCCATTGCTTATAGAATATTCGATCTACAGGGCTGCTGGGAGCGAGCGTTGTGGCAAAATGGTCTTCGGGACCGGCCAGGGCGGCCCAGAACAGAAATTCGCCCAGGTTTTTGCGGCGAATTGCCCTGGTTGGATACAGGAATAATCGGCCCGGCGGCCCGGATGGCGCCGCGATCAACGTGTCCGTGTTTCCGAGATCAACCGCGTTGGAAAGAAAATGAACCTGGGATTCCGGCAGACCGGCTTGACACAACAAGGTGCGGTCCCGGTTATTAATGACGGCATAATGGACGTGGGGGGCCCGGGGATAGAGTCTGGCTGCCAACGTTGTCGGCGAGCCGCCTCCGATATCCTTCATTAATGTCTGGTAGTTGGCTGGCCGGCCGTCCTCGGGAAAGTCGTGAATCTGAAGCAGCAGTTTCTGGCCGCGGCAGGCCAGCGTGTAAACGGCCTGCGGCAACGCCGTGTTTTTCCCCAGCGTGTGGTTGTGAATGTGCCAGATATCCGGCAAGGCGCCGAGCGCTTTTTTTGCCGCGTCCATCAGGGAATTGACCAATCGAGACGGGGAGTGGCCGCCGGTTCCGGTTTCTGGATAATCCAGTTCATCTACACCATGAACTTCACCCGGAAGGAAGCTGCCCGCCGCGGGCAACCTGCCGGTCAAAACCGCGAATGCGCAGGGAAACTCGCGCAACGCTGCCGCCGCATGTTGAATCACGCGCGTGACACCGCCGGGACGCAGGTGATAATGCACGATGGCTATGCGAGGCGACCTCATGGCTCCTGACGCTTGAATTTCTTCCGGTAGGCGGGGATCTCCAACATGGGTGGGCGCTCGATTTCCTGGAACACGGATTCCTGTTGTTCATATACATTGTCGCGCACTTGGAACTGGCGAAGAACCTGCGATGGGTCCGGTATCTTTGTGACCAGACCCATGGAACGGGCTCTGGATAGAAATGTCTGTAAAATACCGAACGCCATTTTACCCAACGCCTGCGTGGATTGATTGCGATGAATGCGCTGGTCCAAATCGGTCTGGGCAAAGGCCTGGAGGCCCCAGAGCCGATACACGTCAATTAAATGGGCGGTTTCGACCCCATACCCGATAGGAAATGGAATACTTTCAAGAACCTCGCGCCGGGCCGCGTATTCTCCGGAAAGCGGTTGTATGATGGCGGTCAGGTCGGGAAAGAAAAGAGAGAACAGCGGGCGGATGAGAATTTCCGTAACCCGACCGCCTCCGGATACACGCATTCCTTTGGCTACCGTTAAAGGGCGGTCGTAAAAAGCCTTTACATATTTCACTTCCGGTTTCAGCAGGAGGGGGGCAATCAATCCGTAAGCAAAACGGGCGTGAATATTGTTAATATCGGCATCCACATAAACGATGATATCCCCTTTAAGCTGGTAGATAGCCTTCCAGAGATTTTCGCCTTTGCCTTTACGAGCTCCGGCTTCCGGAAGAATGTCGGATGCCAGATAAGCCTCGGCGCCAAAGGCCCTGGCCACCTCGCAGGTTTTATCCGTTGACCCGGAATCCATGACGGCAATTTCGTCGACCAGGGGATACCGGCTCATCAATTCCGATTTTAAAACCGTAATTTCCTTCCCTATGGTCTTTTCTTCGTTGAACGTGGGCAGACAGAGTGAAATTGTCAGACCTTGCTCTTGCTTTTTCGAGACCAGGGCGCGCAAGTCCGAAAAATTGGAGTGATGAAACGTGTTGGTCCGCAACCACGCGGCCAAGTCCGCCAGCGGACATACCGCAGAGGGTTGTTCGGCTGTGGATTTGACCCGCCAACGCTTAAACCACATCGCAAAACCCCCCATCTATTGCCAGGAGCACTCCGATAAGCTGGGCCAGCCCGGTCCACATCGGCTCGATGGCGGCGGCTTCTTCCATTTCCGGCAGATCGCCACGCCGTGTTCCAGAGGTCAGGCCCAGCACCAGCGCCGGGATTTTTTTCTCAACCAGGGCGCCGAGAGCGAACGTTGTGGGATACAGCTGCGATGTCATGCCCAGGGCTGTATGAATGGCGCGAGTCTGCCTTATAAACGGATGCGAGATGTCCAACCCACCCGGCGCGCGACGCGCAAATATGTCGAACGTGGCATGAACGCCCGCGCTGGCGGTCACATCTTCTGTTATGTCTTCGATCTGCTGGGCAATCTGGTTGAGCAATTCGGCCGATTCGCTGCGGACCTCGAAACTAAGCACCGCATCGCGGGCGATATTGCGATAGCTGACGCCACCCCGGATCATTCCGAAGACAATGGTTGTCATCGGCCGCCGGGGCAAGGGAATTTTATTAATACGGTTAATGATGTCATTCATTGGAATAATGGCGCCCGTGGCGCCGAATTGCACCCAGTTGTAATCTTCCGGCAGGCGCACCGTGATGTCGCACAGCTGTTGGCCAAGACAGGCATAGTTCAGGCGGCCCAGTTGGATCCCTTCCAGCGAAAGACCATAATGAATAGGGATTGCGCTGGAATTAAGAAACCCATTCAGGCCTTCCAGGTTGCCATGGCCCAGCATGCGTACGGCTCCCATGACAATCAGATTTGACTTCAGGCGGATCTGCAGGCGATCCAGGAGGATCGGCAGCGATGTCATAGCCGCCAGGGCCAGGGAGTTGTCGCCGATAAACGGCCCGATGATCTCATCCTTCCGGAAAGACAGGGATGGTTCGAAATGTTCGTCGGCCAGTGTGTCCACATTGGAAAACAACAAGATGTTGGTCTTGCCGTCCGTTCCCGGCAGCATGCCCATCCCATTGCCGAAGACATCGGTCGAACACGTCTGCAACCCGCATTCGTTGAAGCGTTCCAGCAGCATCCGGATGCGCCGATCTTCGTTCCGGGACGGCGCCGGGACTTCGCCAATGGCCACCAGATTGGCCAGGACGATATCCTGCATGGCCTGCGCTTCATCCCGGCAGCGCGGCAATTCCTGGAGGATGGATTCGATGCTTACGGCCATCTGCTGAAACTACCTTTTTGCCATTTTAAAATACATTTCTAAGCCTAAAGATTCTATTGCAATCGTCCTGACTCGTCCATAAGATAATCTCATTAGGGTATGGCGTGCGGCACATGGCAAAAGGATACGAAGCATGTCCATTCATATCGGGTTTGTTTCGACGCGGTTTGTGGGAACGGATGGCGTCTCTCTGGAGTCGGCCAAATGGGCCAAGGTTCTGGAAGAGCAGGGGTATGCCTGTTTCTGGTATGCGGGGCGGCATGATCATCCTGAGGCCGTCAGCGCCTGTGTGCCGGAGGCCTATTTCAACCATCCTGAAAATGCCTGGATCCAGAGTCAGATTTGGGGCAAAACGGCGCGGTCTCCGGATGTCACCGCGCGGGTGCATGCCCTGGCGGCCTACCTGAAAGAAACGCTGTATGCGTTCATCCGCCGCTATGAGATTGAGCTGCTGGTGTTCGAAAATGTGCTGGCCATCCCGATGCATGTCCCGTTGGGTTTGGCCATTGCAGAGTTGCTCTCGGAAACGCATATTCCCTCTATAGGCCATCACCATGATTTCTACTGGGAACGCACGCGATTCTCGGTCAATGCCGTTAACGATTATCTGGACATGGCCTTTCCGCCGCGTGATCATGACTTGCAACACGTTGTTATCAATCAGTCTTCACAGGAGGAGCTGGCTCGCCGCAAGGCAATTTCGTCCACCTTGATCCCCAACGTTTTTGATTTTGAACATCCGCCGGCACAGCCGGATACTTACGCGGACGACATGCGCGCAGAACTGGGATTCCAGCCGGACGATGTGTTGATTCTTCAACCGACGCGCGTTATTCCGCGCAAAGGCATTGGCCACGCAATCAATCTGGTGCAGATGCTGGGTAACCCAAAATACAAACTGGTGGTGTCGCATGAAGCCGGGGATGAGGGGTTGGACTATCGCGACATGCTGGTGGGTTTTGCCCGGCGCGCCGGCGTGGATTTGCGGTTTGTCGCCACGCGCGTCACCGAGGTGCGTCAGACTAATGCGGAAGGGAAAAAGACCTATACCCTTTGGGATTTGTATCCCCATGCCGATTTTGTCACCTACCCGAGCGAGTATGAGGGGTTCGGGAACGCCTTTCTGGAAGCCATTTATTTCCGTAAACCGATTCTGGTCAATCGCTATGGAAATTTTGTCCGCGATATCGAGCCCAAGGGCTTCCAAGTGCCCATTATTGAGGGGTATTTAACCCGCGAAATTGTCGAGGAAGTGCGTCACATTCTCGAAAACCGCGTGTATCGCGAAAAGATGGTGGAACATAATTATCAAGTGGCCGTCCGGCACTACAGTTATGGCGTGTTGCGCCGCTCGCTGCGTACACTCATTGCCAACGTGCACGGGGTGGCCATCCAGGGATCATGAATTTATACAACTCGCATCCCGACCTGCAGCGCATACGCCGGCGGCTGGAACGCCTGTATGGCGCAAACGCAGATGCCTGTCTCCTTCGCTTGATCATGACGGCGGGCCGCTACGGCATTACCTCCGATCGCAGACCTTCGCCCCGGCCCCGCTGGACGCAGGCGGACGCTCTTTTGATCGCTTACGGCAACATGGTGCAGAATCCATCCGAACGTCCGTTGGTCGTGCTCAAGCGTTTTCTGGACCAGCACCTGAAGCACGACTTCACCTGGATGCATCTCTTGCCTTTTTTCCCATATTCGTCCGACGACGGTTTTGCTGTCGTGCATTATCGCAACGTTAATCCCGAACTGGGCACCTGGGCTGACATTCAGGCTCTGGGCGAGCATTTCCTGCCGGTCTTCGACCTGGTGCTCAATCATGTGTCCGCCAAAAGCGGCTGGTTCAGCGATTATCTGGCCGGTGTGGCGCCGGGGCGGCATTATTTTATTGAGGCTGATCCGAATTCGAATTGGTCGGCCGTTGTGCGCCCCCGCTGCGGAGCTCCGTTCGCACCGTTTATAACCCGTGCAGGCGTCCGGCATGTATGGACGACGTTCAGTGCCGACCAGATTGACCTGAATTATGCCCAGCCCGATGTGCTGTTTGAGATTCTCGATCTGCTTCTATATTATATCGCCATGGGCGCGCGGATGATTCGCCTTGATGCGATTGCCTATCTTTGGAAAGGACCCGGAACCTCCTGTATTCATCTGCCTGAAACCCATGAAATCATCCGCTTGTTCCGGGATTGGCTGGCACTGACGGCGCCTGATGTCATGCTGCTAACGGAGACCAATGTGCCGCAGGCTGAAAATTTCAGCTACTTCGGCGCAGGCGATGAAGCGCACCTGGTGTATCAGTTTTCCCTGCCCCCCCTCCTGCTGCATAGCCTGCTTGCGGGAAATACGGCCGCGCTGACGCAGTGGGCCGGGGCTTTGCCGGAGCCGCCGCCCGGCTGCACGTTTCTGAATTTTACAGCTTCACATGACGGCATCGGGGTGCGGCCGCTGGAAGGGATGCTGGCGCAGGCGGATATCCGGCGCCTGTGTGCCATCGTGCGGCAGCAGGGCGGATATGTGTCTGAACGAACGAATGCCGATGGTTCATCCAGCCCCTACGAGCTCAACATTTCCTGGTTCGATGCGCTGACAGGGACAGGTCCCTATGCCGGTCTGGAGCATGTCCAGCGCTATCTGTGCTCGCAATGGATTGCCTTGGCCTTAAAGGGCGTACCCGCGGTGTACCTTAATAATCTCGTGGCAACCCCCAATGATACCGCCGGCGTGGAGCGCACCCAGCAACCGCGCGCCATCAATCGCCGGAAATGGATGGAAAAGGATTTGCTGGAACAGATGAACGATCCGACGAACGCTGCAGCGCGTGTCTTTCATGAATATCGCCGCGTTCTCCGCTTGCGGGCCCAGCATCCCGCCTTTCATCCGGAAGGCGGACAAAGGATTCTCGATTGCGGCCAGTCCTGTTTTGTACTGGAACGCACGGCACCCGACGAAAGCGAATCGATTCTTTGCGTCAGCAATTGCACCGCGCGGCATCTGGAACTGAATCGGGTCTCTCTTCCGCCATGGTCCGATTCCTTGCGGGACATCCTGCACGGCCACCGGGTATATAAACACGCCTCGGTTAATCTGGCGCCCTACCAAACCGTATGGTTGACGGAAGTGTCGCCGCATTAGTCAAGGGCTATCCATTTTATACCCTTAAGTACGACCATCAACAGAAGAAAATATCCGGCCAGAATCCACAGATAAACGCGCCAGTTCCGGCGATAGTTGAATTGTTTCGCCGCATCGACATGATAAACAAGCGCATCCAGATCCAGAACTTGGGGCGAGCGGAACAGAAAGCTGGCGCCGTATCCCACGCTGAAGGTTATCAGGCAGCCGTTGACATTCCACCAGAGCCAGGAGACCCCTGGCACCATCAGCCACGTCATCAGGTTGGCGATAAATCCGGCGATAATGCCTATTATCACCCCCGGATCATTGGCGCGTCGGGTCAGTGTTGCCAGCAGAAACGTTGCCAGAATCGGGCCATTGACCAGCGAACCGATCTTATTGATTGTCTCAATGATTGAAGGGGAAATGTCCCCGACAAAGAAAGAAAACGTCATACAGAGAATTCCCCAGCCAATGGTAATCAAACGTCCCCATCCAATCATCTCGTATTCGCTTAGCGGGCCTGCGGAACGGAACCGCTCCACGACGTCGCGGATCGTCAGGGCCGAGAGTGAGTTGATTGTGGAATCCAGCGAAGACATGGCCGCGGCAAACAGGGCCACCATCATTAATCCAATCACCCCATGAGGTAAGGCATGCAGGCAAAAGGCAGGCACAGCTAGATTGTAGTTTACGGTGTTGGTTGAGGGATCGGTCAAGAGCTGTATGAAGTCCGGATGCTTGATCATATAGGCCCCGATCGCAACCCCGATCAGACAATAGGTCAGCGTCAGGGGAAACCTTAAAAGACCGTTTAAAAACAAAGCCATATTGGTGCCGTCCACATCACGCGTGGAAAGACCCCTTTGGACCTGAGTTTGATCGCATCCATAGTAGCTCAGGTAGAGAAAAAATCCGCCCAACAACATCGGCCAGAAAGCAAACGGATTCGCACCGGCAAATCCCAAGCTCCGGAAATCGAGCGTGCGCATCTTTTCCCTTGGAAATGTGGCCAGTATTTCATTCCAGCCGCCGGTCAGGTGCACGGCATAGATCAAGCACACAACAATTCCGGCATAGAGAACGATCATCTGGATGACGTCTGAATATATGTCGGCGCGGATGCCGCCCAGAAATTCGTAAATCATCGCCACAACGCCGATCAATAACACGGATGCCCAAAACGGCAGGCCGACTAACTGCTGAATAACGAGCGAAATTCCATAGACGGTGACCCCTGTCGAAAAAGCGCGCAAAAATTGAAACAGGAGCGAAAGCAGCATGCGGCTGCCCGGTCCGAAACGCCGCCCGATGTATTCATACACCGAAACAACATGCAGGCTCCGGAAAAACGGCAACAGGAACATCATGACGCCGATCATCGCCAACGGCACGGCTAACTCGTATTGCAACCACAGGAGACCGCCGACGGCGATGACGAAAGCCGGTGCTCCCAACAGGCTGTTCGTAGAGCACTGGGTGGCCAGAATGGAAATGCTGATCGCCCAATGACCGATCCGATTGCCGCCCAGAAAATAATCGCTGCCCGTCCGCTGGGTCCGCCCCAGCCTTATGGACAATCCGACCATACCGAGCATATAAACGGCGACAATACTCCAGTCTAATGTATTCATTATCAATGCCCTGGAATTTTCCCGTTCCGGTGCTATCTGCCCGCCGACGGCAGGACCCGGGAACGCTTTTCCACCAATACTTCGTGGATCTTCGAGCGCCTTATTTTACGCACCACAAATGTCATATCCTTAAATGGGATCGTGCGTTCCGCATGCGGCAGGTCGTGATTCAACGAACATAACCAATCATGCAAGGTCGTCGGCAGCTCCGGCAGATCGAAGTTTGTTATTGCCCTGAGCGTTGCCAGGCTGACGCCGCCGCCCGCCAGGAAGCGGATATCCGAAATGGGAATGACGTTGCTGGGCAGAACATCGTATTCGTCCTCCAAGTCGCCGACAATGGCTTCGACCACATCCTCGAGCGTCACCAGGCCCACGGTTTTAGCCTGGTCATTCTTGACGACAGCCATGTGCTGGTAGCCGCGGGTCAACTCCTTCAACAGGGCGGGCACCAGAAGCGTGGCGCTTACCGTCAGCACCGGCCGCGCAATGCCTTTAAGCGATGGATCCGCGGGGTTGATCTGCAGGGCGCTGACAATATCTTTCACGTTCACGTAGCCGACAATGTCATCCAGGTTTCCCTCCCGGACGAGGATGTAACGGGTGTGATGATGAATATGGGCCTCGATCAGGGCATCGGCCATCGTCATGCTCGTGGAGATAAACTTGCTTTCATCGCGCCCAACCATGATGTCCTGGACCCGGGACTGTGAGAGCCTGATGCTGCGTGTGACCAGGTCGACTTGTTCGCGGGAAATCAACTTGTTGACCGAGGCAAACCGGACCAGCACCCGAATCTCATTAAGCGCATCCGCTGCCGACTTGTATGTGGCCCCGCCTTGAAACGGGCGGTTGATGCGCTCCAATAGCAATACAATGGGATTGAGGAACCGAACCACATAGTGCAGCGGCCAGACAAGCGCGCCCATCAGGGAACGATTATGCAATACGCCCAATGTTTTCGGGAGATACTCCGACCATTGAATGATCGCCAGCGAAAGGGCAACCGAAAATAGGCCGACCCATTTATGCCCATATAGATCGCTCACAATCATGCCCGCAAGTGCGGCACCCACAATATTTGAAAAATTATTGACAATCAGGATCGCCGCGATCGGTCGCTGGATGGACTCTTTCATGTGCCGTAGGACAAGGCCCCGGCGGGGCCTTGTTTCAGCGAATTCGGCAACATCCGCCATGGATAGGCTGAGCAGGCAGGCTTCGGTCAATGAACACAGGAACGACACGCCCATCGAGATAACAATGCATAGAATTAGCAGAATCATGACTCACTCCTTCGTTGGCTGTTCGTCGCACCCTTGTTGGCAATGGCTGATGGTGCCACCCCATGGGTAACCCTGGTATTACCTGAAGAATATTAATGTTTGCAGAATAAATATAGGCACGAGAATGGCGCCCGACCAGAGTATATACCCGCCGAAGGATGGCATTTTTATTCGGGCATGTTCGGCCATGGACTTCACCATGAAATTCGGGCCGTTGCCGATATACGTGAGCGCGCCCATGAATACCGTGCCGCAGGAGATCGCTGCCAGGAGCGAAGGAAATTGATCCGCCAATTCGCCCAGATGGAGGGCAGAGAGATGATGTTGATTGGTAGCCAGTGTGCTATAGACAAGATAGGCCGGCGCGTTGTCCAGACAGCTGCTCAGTATGCCGCTCATCCAGAAATATTGCCAGGGTTCCCGCAAGGCCAGAACCTGGCTCTTGGCCTCCAGCAAGGCCAGGGCCGGAATCATGGCGCCGAAAATACCGAAAAATAAAATAGTCACTTCCCGAATAGGCACGAAGGTGAATTCATTTACGTGGTGAATTCGTTCGGATGTCAGGCGATACGACCCAAACGCCAAAAGGCCCATCATGATAATCTGGATTATCTTTGAGCCGATTTCGGCCGTAGGGTCGCCCCAGCCGCGGGCCAGAAGCGGGTGGATATAGTAGCCCGAAGCCAGGATAACACTCGTTATGCCCATCAGGAACAGTACGTTGATCCAGCCTTGGATATGGATTTTCTTCTTGGCCTGCTTGATTTCGCCAATGAACGTGGCTCGCATATGGGCTTCCTCCCGGCGGAAATGCCAGGTATCGAGCATGTGAAAAACGAACAATAGCAGAAAATTAACCAGCAGCCATTGGGGCGCTAAACGGAGGGTCCAGTCAAAGGGCACTCCGCGTAGAAATCCTAGGTAAAGGGGCGGATCGCCCAGGGGTGTTAATAGACCACCGCAATTGCTAACCACGAAGATGAAAAAAATGACGATATGGGTCTTATGCCTGCGTTGGTGGTTGGCCCGCAGCAAAGGTCGGATCAGCACCATACTAGCCCCGGTGGTGCCCAACAGACTCGCTAAGACGGCGCCGATAGCCAAAACCAGAGTGTTGGTATAGGGAAAGCCTGCAAACGCGCCGCTGATGTGAATGCCGCCGGAGATGACGAACAAAGAAGCCAGCATCATCAGGAAAGCTGCGTATTCAAGATACGTCATCCCGATTTTATTCAGATCGCCGGTCGGGATGACATACAACAGAATTCCGCCCGTGGCGCAAACCAGCGCCACCTTGAACTTATTGCGGTGTTGCTCCCACCAGGAAGCGGCGCTCTGAAAGAAGGGCAGGATCGCAATTAACAGAATCAGGACGGCGAAAGGAAGCGCGCTCAACAGGGACATGGCCGCACTTAAATTCCGCCAATAATGTAAGGATTCCGTCATATGAAAGGAAAAAAGATCATGACACGGATACTCGCAGCCAAATCGATAGATCCAATTGAATGTTGACGGCATCGATCCGGGTAAGGATCAAAGCCCATCGCAACGATTTTAACTCTGTCTCCCAGCCGCAGCAGGCGAAGGCAAGGGAATCAGCCGGCTCATGCAAGGCTGCTTCTCAGTTAAGTGTAGGCGACAGGATGCCGGTCAGGGCCAGGAGGTGAATGCCGATCCAAGCTACCAGAGCCCCCGCCGTCAGCCGGATGGCATAGCGCCGCCAGTGGGCAGTCGTGGCTGGTTCGCCTGTGGCTGTGGCGCCACCATACCGATGGATGTCCACATAGCGCACCGCGATCATGGCCAGCACCGAAAGCCAATAGCCCAAGTCTGCAAACGACAGGAATCGAGCCGGGGTGTGCACAATGTAAATGGCACAAACGAGCAGAACGATATTGCCAATTCCCATCCAGAAAAGACGAACGAGGCAACCGGAGGGGGACTCTGTAGGAACGAGTTGTTGGGCCATGACATTGCTCCACATAATAAAGGCATTATGCAGAATGGTGGCCCGACCATTCAGATGTTTTCCTGTGATCTAAAAAGCAGATCACACCCTTAAAAATACAATATATGATTGTTTCCGAGAGTCAAGGGGCAATAATCATGCCCCTAAACATGCCCCCTAAACCGAGCTTGCCATTCGCGGCAAACTTATCTACAAAGGAAATCAAAGGAACTCTATGACTATGACTTCACGCGAAATCATTAAGCGGAATTTATCTTCCGGAAATGCCAGCCGGTTCGGCATGAATTTCGGCGGAGGCCGGCAAGAAGATTTTGTGGGAGCGGGTCCTTCTGCGTCCGCCATCTGGACAAAAAAGACATGGACTGAGGGCGTCACCGAGTTTTCTACCGATGAGTGGGGCAACACCTGGCACCGGTTGGTCGGCATGAGCGCCGGCGGCGAAATTTTCAAGCCAGCACTTCAGGACTGGAATCAATTGAAAGATTGGCGCCTGCCGGATTTTGGCGAGGCTAAGCGCTATGCTTCCGTCCAAACCGCATTTGAGTCCTGGCCGGATAAATTTCACATGGGATGTCTGCCGGGATTCCCGTTCGCCATTTCCCGCTACTTGCGCAAAATGGAAATCTATTTCCAGGACCTGATCCTGGAACGCGAGCACATCGACGAACTGCACGACAAAGTGACCGGGCTTCTGGAGAAGATGATCCGGCAATTCTCCGCCGCCGGCGCCGACGGCGTTTTTTTCTGCGAGGACTGGGGCATTCAAGACCGGCTGCTGATCCATCCCGATATGTGGCGCGAAATTTTCAAGCCGCTCTACCGGCGTCTGTGCGATGCCGCGCACAAGGCAGGCATTCAGGTCCTGATGCATTCGTGCGGGTATAACTGGGCCATCCTGGATGACCTGGCGGAGGTCGGCATTAATGCGTTTCAATTCGACCAGCCGGAGATATACGGCATTGAGCGACTGGCGGCGAAGTTGAAACCTCTGGGTGTTTGTTTATGGTCGCCGGTGGATATCCAGAAGATTATGCCGACCGGGAACAGGGAATTGATTGAAAAAACAGCTGAGCGCATGGTGGAACTGTTTTTCAACCAAAACGGACGATTCATTGCCAAAAATTACGGCGATTTGAAGGGCATCGGAGTCAAACCAGAATGGGATCTATGGGCGTATGCCCGGTTTGCCGCGCTGGCCAAAATCGATGTCCCGGGTTAGGCAACAGGCTTAGAGGATAAGATCTTTGATGTCCAAAAATATTCCCTCTCCCTTGGGAGAGGGATAGGGTGAGGGGAATGCTTGCAAATGTGCCCCCTCACCTCGGTCCTCTCCCGAGGGAGAGGATGAGGTCTCGTCTATCGGCAGCTTGAAGATGGTATTGTGTTTTCAATACTTTTATAGATAAGCATAGGATAAGATGAACAACGACAAAACCATTTTGCGTGATTTGGCCCGGCGTTACGCGGAAATATGTACGAACCCTGCCCAGAAAATCCGCCGCGACCTGTGGCGCCGCCATAACAGCCTGAAAGATACCCGCCCGCTCATTTATGTCCGGGCCTTTGCCTGGCCGGAAATGCCGGAATCAAAATGTGCCTGCAAAGACCCGTTGTTCAGGCAATACGAGGATTTTTTCCGCTGCCGGTTGTTCTGGGACTCGTTAAATGACGATTCCGTGTTCGAGCCGTGGGTGACGGTCCCGGCAGTCTATCGGCGGAGAGGGTGGGGCGTGGAAATAACCCGCCACTATTCCGGTGAAGCGGGCGGTTCATTCAAGATAGATTATCCGCTTAAAACTCCTGAAGACTTGAAAAAACTGGTTGTTCCCGGACATGCAATTGACGAACAGCAAACTGCCGCCAACGTGGAGCGCTTGCAGGAAGCCATCGGCGACCTCATAAACATCAATCTCGATCGTGCGCCCTTTTACTGGAGGTGGTCAGGGGATATTTCCACTTATCTGGGCCATTTGCGGGGAATTGAAAACTTCATGGCCGACATGTACGATAATCCCGCATGGTTGCATAGCCTCGTTGAATTTTTAAGCGCCGCTATTCTCAAGGTCCATGCCGAGGCGGAAGCGGCGGGGGATTGGGGGCTTGGGTCACATGAGAATCAAGCCATGCCCTATGCGGAGGAATTGCCGGATCCGGCGCCGAACGTCAATGGAGTGCAGCGCCGGCAATTATGGGTGTTCATGGCGGCGCAGGAATTTACGGGGGTGTCCCCGGCCATGCACGATGAATTTTTACTGCGGTATCAATTGCCGATTCTGCGGCGCTTCGGCCTGGTGGCCTACGGCTGCTGTGAAGATTTGACCCGTAAAATAGATATGCTGCGGCAAATTCCTAATTTACGCCGGATCGCGGTTGCGCCGTCGGCGAATGTTGCCCGGTGCGCCGAGCAGATCGCTCGCGATTACGTGATGAGTTATCGCCCCAGCCCGGCGGATATGGTGAGTTATGGCTTTGACACGGCACGCATCCGCAACATCATCAGCCGCGACCTGCAGGCCTGCCGCCGATGCCATGTGGATATCACCCTGAAGGACGTGGAAACCGTGGAAAAAGATCCGGACCGGATCCGGCGCTGGGTGCAATTGACGCGGGAGATTATTGCGGACGTATGGCGATGATATGGTCGATAAAATAACCATGATTGGCGTTGTGCTCCTGCTCATGGCAACGGGCTGTGGTAAAAAGACGGAAGCACCCGCGCCGGATCTCCCGGCGCCGGAGACAACGCCGGGGGACACGCCCGCCGAAGAGAGAGTGGCGCCGGACACGGATTATATCGAAACCGGCGACCTGGCCGTCCTGCAAAAACGCGGCTGCCTGCGGTTCCTGATTCTGCGGCAGGATGAGCAATATCTCCCCCGCGCAGGGGATCCGCCCAATCGGGAAGTAGAGCTGGCCGTTGGATTCTGCGCTTCCATCGGTGTGCGCCCGGCCGCGGTCTTCGTTGAAACCCGCGCCAATCTGACCACCGCCCTGCTGGCCGGCAAGGGCGATCTTATTGCCAGCTATATGACGCCCACGGAGACCTTGAAAAAGAAACTCTCCTTTTCGGCCCCTCTTTTTTCTTATCGTGAGGTGATTGCCGGCCGCCTCAGCACGGCCGCGCTAAAGCAAATTACCGATTTAAAAGGGCATACGCTCGCTGTGCAGAAGGAAACGGCCCAGTGGGACACCGCCCAGGCGCTGAACCGGCGCTATCCGGAAATCCGCTTGCAGGTTCTGCCGGAAACGTTACCCGCCGATGCTATCCTGGACGCACTCGCAGCGGGCAAGCTGGACCTGGTCCTGACCGACGATCATTCACTGGGCATTGCGCGGCAATACCGCTCCGATTTCAAGTCGGTGCTCGATTTAGGGATCGAGCGCGGCTTGGTCTGGGGCGCCCGCCCCGGGAACGTGCAATTGCTGGCCGCACTCAACAGTTATTTAAAACAAGCGCCGCTGGCCGCGCGCAATGCCGCCGTTTATCGGGAAGACTGGCCGCAAATCAAGAAGCGTAAAATCCTGCGCATGATCACGGTCAACACGGCGGCCACATACTTTCTCTGGAAAGGCGAGCTCAAGGGGTTCGAATACGAGATGGCCGGCCGGTTCGCCAAGCAAAACGGGTTGCAGCTGGAAGTGATCGTGGCGGACGATTATGACGCCCTGATTCCCATGCTGCTGGCCGGGCAAGGCGACTTCATCGCCGCCTTCCTGACCATTACCGATGAACGACGGGCCAGGGGTGTTGAATTTTCCGTGCCTTATAATTACGCCGCCGAAACGGTCGTGGCCCGCACGACCGAGCGCCGCATCAAAACCATCCAGGACTTGGCCGGGCGCGAAGTCATGGCGGCGCGTTCTTCGTACCCGTGGACCTTGCTGGGCAATCTGCGCGCCCAGGGCATCAAGGTGAACCGCCGGGCGGCGCCCTCCGGCGCCCAGCCGGACGACATGCTCGAATGGGTGGCCGAAGGCAAAATTGATTTGACGGTGGTGGATGACCAGGTATTGGCCATGGCATTAGGCTGGCTCGACGGCGTTAAGATGGTCCTGACTCTGGGTACGCCCCAGCCGGAAGGCTGGGTCGCGCGCGCCCAGGACAAGCAACTGCTCAAGTCAATCAACGGCTTCTGGAAAAAGGAATATCGCAGCACCGATTACAACATCGCATATAATCGGTACTTCAAAAGCGCTTCTCAAATCCGGAAAGCTGTGCAGCAGCAGGCGCGCCTTTATCGGGATGGCAGCATTTCCCCGTATGATCCCCTGGTGCGGCGGTTCGCGGGCATGTATAATTTCGACTGGCGCCTGATCGTTGCGCAGATGTTCCAGGAAAGCCGGTTCGACCCGAACGTGGTCTCGCCATCCGGCGCGCGCGGACTCATGCAGGTTATGCCCAGCACGGCCAAAGAGATGGGATTCCGGAATGTAAAGGATCCGCCCACCGGCATTCATGCCGGGGTAAAATACCTGGATACTATGCAGAACCGCGGACCACAGGAATTGGATGCCTCCAACCGCGTATATTTTGCGCTGGCCTCGTACAACGCCGGCGCGGGACACGTTATGGATGCGCGCATCCTGGCCCGGCAAATGGGCCGCAATCCGAATCTCTGGTTCGGCAACGTAGAGGACGCCATGCGGCTCCTTTCCAAGCCGGAATACGCCCGGCGCGCGAAATGCGGGTTCGTCCGCGGCCAGGAGCCGATCAATTACGTGCGTCAGATCGTCGCCCGTTACCGGACCTACATGGACCTGATCGAGCAGCAGAAAGCCGATAAAACACACCCGGCCCTGAAGCCTTGACCGGCGGGTCGGGTTGAAAAAACGCGATGATGTATCGGGACGGTCATCAAGGGAAAAGCTGGCCATGGGTTGCCGTCGGTGCGCTCCTGGCCGCCACCGTATATCAACTGCACAGCCAGGGACGCATCTGGTGGTGCGCGTGCGGCAAGCTGAATCTGTGGGCCGGCGACATCTGGAGCGCCCACAATTCCCAGCATGTGTTTGACCCTTACAGTTTCACCCACGTGCTCCATGGCATTGTGTTTTATGGGATCATGGCGCGGCTGTTTGCGCGCATGTCGTTCGCCTGGCGGCTTTGCCTCGCCATCGGGCTGGAAGCGGCATGGGAAGTGTTCGAGAATACGCCGTTTATTATTCAGCGCTATCGCGAAGCAACGATCGGGCTGGGCTACGAGGGAGACTCCATCGTCAACTCGATGGCGGATATCCTGTGTTGCGTCATCGGGTTTATCCTGGCCCGCCAGCTCGGATTACGCTGGTCACTGGTTCTCTTCGTGGTGACGGAAGGTGTTCTGCTGTTCTGGGTCCGGGACAATTTGACGTTGAATATCCTGATGTTAATTTACCCGATCGATACGATCAAATCGTGGCAGATGGTCCATTGATATCCGAACGACTAAGGCGGGCTAAGCGCTCGCAGAAAGTGCCACATGATTTATCCTCTGAGCCTCTTGCAGAACTCCTGCGTCGCGGGTGGAACCGCGCCCTCCCTGCGTTTTGAACACCCGGTTTCCCTCGTGGTTGGGAAGGTCGGGTTCCACCCCGCCCGTCCGGGTCCGGGAGTTCTGCAAGAGGCTCCTTTAAATATCCTTCGTGTTCTTCGTGGTGTAATCTCTTTTTTTGATCGCGGTTTCGCATGTTCAAGACGCTAACCCGGTGAAAATCATGATGAACTATGGCTGGGTCTGCCTGATGGTCGCCTTCTGGCTGAGCCTTGTGCCATCCCATGGCGCGGCACAGGCGGATCCTGCCACCACCGTGCCTCTGTGGCCGCTTTACTACTCCACGGTTCAACCCGACGGCGCCTATGACCGCGAAATCCTGTTCAGCGCGTTTACCTGCCGCAAGTCGGCGGACGGCGCGGTTTCCGGCAACCTGATTCCTGTTTTCTGGGGAACCAATTATTTCCACGTGGCGCCCCTCTACTGGCATTGGAACGATAATACCATCCTCATTCCCTTCGGGGGCAAGCTGGATGAGGGCCGCGCCGTGGGCCTGGTTTTCTGGGGGAAAGACTACGTCTACGTTCCGCCGCTTTACTGGCAATGGAATTCCGGCTGGCTGGTCGTTCCATTAGCCTGGAACATCGATGGCAACAAGGGCATCGGCCCGGTTTGGTGGGGCCGGGATTATTTCCATGTCTTCCCGCTGTATTGGCAATGGCGGGACAATCGCCTGTTATTGCCCCTGGCCTGGGATTTGAACGGCGACAAAGGCATCGGCCCCGTTTTCTGGGGCCGCGATTATTTTTATGTGGTACCCCTGGTATGGCTGGAAGGCGGCAATAATATTGCCGGCCCGGTTTTCTGGGGGGACCATTATTTCGATCTATTCCCGCTTTACTGGCATTGGAACAACAACCACCTGCTGGTCCCGCTGGCCTGGACGATCAACGGGAACAAGGGGATCGGACCCGTCTGCTGGGGAACAAACTATGTTAATGTCGTCCCGTTTTACTGGCAGTATGGGACCAACTGGTGGCTGGTACCGTTAGGCTGGAAGGTCAATGACAATGCCGCGGTCGGCCCGGTCTGGTGGGGCCCGGACTATTTCCATGTGTTTCCGGTGTATTGGCATTGGAATGCCAATACGATTTTATTCCCGGCGGCCTGGTCGGTGCATGGCCACAAGGGCATCGGCCCGGTCTGGTGGGGCCGCACCTATTTTGACGTATTCCCGCTCTATTGGCACTGGGATAACAACCACCTGCTGTTCCCCCTGGCCTGGGACATCAACGCCAACAAGGGCATCGGCCCGGTCTGGTGGGGCCGTACCTATTTTGACGTATTCCCGCTCTATTGGCACTGGGATGACAACCATCTGCTCTTACCCCTGGCCTGGAATATCAACGACAACAAAGGCGTTTTCCCGGTCTGGTGGGGTGAGGATTATTTTAATGTGTTTCCGCTCTACTGGCACTGGAACAACAACCACTTGTTTTTACCCCTGGCCTGGAAGGTCAACGATAGCAAGGCGGTGGTGCCGGTTTTCTGGGGACCGGATTACGTTAACGTCGTGCCCCTGTATTGGCAGTGGGACCAGAACCGGATGTTGTTGCCGCTGGCCTGGAACGTTAATGGCAACAAGGGCGTCGGCCCGGTCTGGTGGGGCCGGGATTATCTCAGCGTGTTTCCGCTCTACTGGAACTGGAATGCCACCAATAATTTAATTTTGCCGCTGGCTTGGAACGTTAACGGCAACAAGGGCGTCGGCCCGGTCTGGTGGGGCCGGGATTATTTTCATGTTTTCCCGCTGTATTGGCAATGGAACGATAAAAAAATGCTGTTTCCCCTGCTGTACAATCAAAGCGACGACCGGGGAACCGACTGGCGCGTGTTATGGCGGCTGCTCCGGTATCAGCATCGGGAGGACGAGACGGCTATCGAATTCCAGCCGCTGTTCATGTATTCCACGGCGGCGGACACCAAACACGTTTCTGTTGTTTGGCGTCTGTTCGAGTATAATAGGGACAGTTCCGGCCGTTATTGGCGGATATTTTTCTCTCCAAAGATACCGTTATAACTATGAATACCAAAGTGGCTATTATAACGGGCGGCGCGCAGGGCATCGGCAAGGCCATCGGCCGGAAATTGCTCAGCCACGGCATGGCGATTGTCATGGCGGATAACGACAAGGAAGCCGGGCGGGAAACCCTGGCCGAGTTCCAGGCGCTGGGCGCCGTGCGCTTTATCGCCGCCGACGTGGCCAGCGAACCCCAGGTCAAGAAGCTGGTGGCGGCCACGCTCAAGGCATTCGGCCGGCTCGATGTATTGGTCAACAACGCCGCCATCTCGGCAAACACGGCGCCCACCAAGCTCTCGCTGGCGGACTGGAACCGGGTGCTGGCGGTAAACCTGACGGGCGCGTTCCTGTGCGCCAAGCATGCTGCCCCCCATCTCAACCGGCGCCAGGGCACGATCGTCAACATCGCCTCGACGCGCGCCTATATGTCGGAACCTAACACGGAAGCCTATTCGGCCTCCAAGGGCGGGCTGGTGGCGCTGACCCATGCCCTTGCAATGAGCCTGGGACCCACGATACGGGTCAATTGCATCAGCCCGGGCTGGATCGAAACCGAATCCTCGAAAAAAACGAGCGCACGGTGCGTCCCAGTTCTCTCGGCCGCCGATCGTCAGCAGCATCCCGCCGGCCGGGTCGGCACGCCCGCCGACATTGCGGCCCTGGTTGATTACCTGTGCTCCGACAGCGCCGGTTTCATCACTGCCGCCAATTTTATGGTGGATGGCGGCATGACCCGGAAAATGATCTACGTGTGATCCCTCCGGCGCGGGACGGATGGTCTTTAGTGCGCGGAGCCCGCGGCGAGCGGATGACCGCGGAGGAAGGCGGCGCCGGACATGACTTTACGACCCTCCGGCTGGACTTCCAGCAGCCGCAGGGCATCCTGGCCGGATTGAATCAAGGGTCCCTCGTCGGCGGCTTCCAGAACGGCGCCGGCCGCTTTGTTCCGGCCGGGTTCCACCCGTGTTTTTAAGACCTTTATGACGCCCGCCGGAGGCAGTTCGCAAAAACAGCCTGGCCAGGGATTAAAACCTCGAACGCGGTTATGGAGTTGGGTGGCCGGCAGATTCCAGTCCATGCGGCCATCGGTTTTTTTGATGCGCGGCGCAAAGGTTGCCCCGGCTTCGTCCTGGGGCCGGCGCCGGATCGAACCTTGCCGGAGCGCCTCGATCGTGCGCGCCAGCAGGTCCGCCCCGCAGTGGGCCAGGCGATCGTGCAGACTGCCAGCGGTATCATCCGTCCGGATGGATTCCACACGCTGATCGATGATGTCGCCGGCATCCATGCGCGCGTTGACGAACATGGTTGTCACGCCGGTTTCGGTTTCGCCATTGGCCACGGCCCACTGGATGGGCGCTGCCCCGCGGTATTTCGGCAACAGCGAGGCATGCACATTAATGCATCCAAGCGGCGGCAGGTTAAGGATCTCCGCCTTCAGGAATTGCCCGTAGGCTACAACAACAATCAGATCGGGCGCCAATGCCCGGAGCGCTGTTACGCTGTCGGGCGCATTGACATTCTCGGGTGTAAACACGGGTATCCCTCGTTCCGCCACGTGGGCGCGCACGGCGCAGGGCGCCACCTGGAGCGAGCGCCCCTTCGGGCGATCCGGCTGGGTCACCACGCCGACAACCTGGTCAGCCGGATTAGCCAGCAGGCGATCCAGGCAGGGACACGCCAGTTCCGCCGAGCCCATGAAAATGATGCGCATGGTTGTCCTTTTTAGATACACAATATCTTATGGTAGGGACGCCTCTCCGAGGCGTCCGTTGCACGGAGGACGGTTCGGAGAATCGTCCCTACCTGCTTCCCCACGATCCGGATGGTTCGGAGAACCATCCGTACCTTTGATCTGAGAATCTATCTCATTGAATGTCCACACATAAGGCCAATCTTCCAAACGTTTGACCAAGCCTGCTCGGACAGGATTTTGGCGAATGTACTGCGCCTTCTCAATAAATGACTCGTCTTGCCGCAGGCGGTGATCGAAAAAGCCTTTCTGCCATGTAATACCAGTCTGTTTGGCTACGAAACGTTTCCGATCGGCAACTACGCTAACCATTCTCTCGGTCTCAGGAAATGACAAAAGCGCATGGATGTGGTCCGGCATAACCAGCCATAAATGCACCCACCAGCGCCTGATATGGTAATTGTTGAGGGACTGAACGACGACAGAAATAAAAGATGGCGAACAGAGACAAGCCGCACCCCTTTGAGCACAATTCATAGTGATGAAAAAAATACCATGCCTAACCCACGCCGGCGTTTGATGATACAACCATTTGCGCCACGGTAGGGACGCCTCTCCGAGGCGTCCGTTGCGCGGAGGACGGTTCGGAGAACCGTCCCTACCTGACACCCCTTGAGACGGACGGCTCGGAGAGGCGTCTCTACCTGTTCTTTCGATTGGCGGATTGCTCGGAGAGGGGTCCCTACCATTCTTCAAAGATGGAGCCGTATTGCTGCGTATCGTTCCCTTATCCACCTGTTCATCCCGTGAAGTCTACAGCCAGCCCGTGGCGTGGGCCAGGAGTTTGGTGTAATACACAAAATCGGGCCAGGACACGTCCGCAGGCACACCGTGATCGCAACCGGGAAGATAGCCGCCCTCGCGGATGAGCGGGGTCAGGCGTTTGATTTCGCCCTCGATGGCGGCGCCGCCCTTGGCGATGAGCCGCTTGTCCACGCCGCCGCGAAAGGCCATCTGTTTCCCGAACTGCTTGCGATATTCCAAAATATCGTTGCCGGCGGCCACTTCCATGGGATCGCAGACATTAATCCCGGCATCGATCCAGATGGGGATCAATTCACCCACGTGGCCGTCGGAATCCATGGCGTAAATCGGGCATTTGTTTTGCCGGATGATGGCGCCCCAGCGCCGATAGGTCGGCAACAGAAACTCGCGAGTCATGGCCGGCGAAATCATGGCGTGCTCCTTGTACGCCATGTCTTCCGAGAGGTGCACAAAATCGGGCTGGACGAACCGGAAAGCGTTTTCCATGAGCCGCGCCACATGCGCTTCCCAGAAGGCCACCATCTCCCGGATCCAATCGGGATCGTCATGAAACAGCACGCACAGTTGCTCAAACCCCAGCCATTCGCGCAACTGCCAAAACGGTCCCGAAAACGACAAGCCCACCACGTGCTCGCGCGCGGCCAGTTGCCGGCCCACAGCCGCCGCATCCGCCGGATACCGCGCCGGATCATCCGCATTATAGCGGCGTTGCATGTCCGCCCAGTCCGCCCGCGTTTCGACCGGGCACTTGATCCAGCGGCGGGTGACGAAATCCACGGCCGTCCGCAAATGTTCCACGGTAAATTCCAGGCCGATCTCGCAGATATTACCTTTCCAGTCCTGTACGACCTGGGAAGTGGCCCGGCGCTCGATGACCTTTTCCTCAAATTGCGGGATCATGCGCTCCTTTACGGGGAACCCTGCTCCCATCCGCGGCCATTCCTGTTTGCCGCCTGCGCACCGATAGGCATATTCGGCCACATCGGTCACCGTTTCCGGCAAGCCTTCCCGGCACCAGCGCGCAAGCGTAGCTTTGCGTCCTCTGCCGGGCTCGAGCGGTACTTTGTCGGGATGATCGAACAGCAGGGTTTTCAGGTAACGTTTCCGGGCATGCATGGAATGGCCTTGTTTATATTTTTTTTAATTTGGATCGCCTGGCAATTTCATCGTGCAAACTGTGCCCGTGTGCGTCCATCGTCACCAGGCAGGGGAAATCGGCAACTTCGAGTTCCCACAGGGCTTCTGTCGGCCCAAAGGTGTCATGGAAATAAACGCCGGCAACATGTTTAACCGTATCGGCCAGCACTTGGGCGGCCCCGCCGACGGCATGGAGATAAACGCACCCATAACGGCGGCAGGCTTGGCGCGTGCCTTCGCCCATTCCGCCCTTGCCGATAATTACCGTCAGGCCCTGTTGCCTGATGATAGCAGCCATGTAAGGCTCTTCACGGATAGACGTGGTCGGCCCGGCGGCGCGCACGATCCACTTTCCCTTTTCCCGGATCACCACCGGTCCGCAATGATACATGGCGCCGTTCTTCAAGGAAACAGGCGCGCGCCCGCCTTCCGCCAGATATTTGTGCAGCCGGTCACGCCCGGTGAAAATCAGCCCGGAGAGGAGCACCCGCTCGCCGACTTTCAATTGACGCACCTGTTTTAAAGTGAACGGATATTCTATCCTACGTATTTTCCACATTTGATTTACCCAATATAATAAGGCCGCATTGCAATCCCATCCGGCAGTTTGAGGATCCAAACGCCATCCTGCTCAAGAAGCAGGTTACACTCGGCTCCGCTATGTAGCCGTCAATAATATATCCGCAGCGGCACGGACACCAGACTCATCTGGCGGAAAATAATAGTTAATAATAGTTCTTGACGTGTACTAATACTAATAGTACGGTTGCGTCAGTTTAAATATTTAAGGAAAATAATGATACCGTTTCACATCGAATTAAAAGCCGGCACCCCCATTTACGAACAGGTGGTTTATGCGGTCAAGAAGGCGGTAGCCTTTGGCCAACTTATCCCCGGTGATCGCCTGCCCTCCGTAAGAAATTTAAGCCAGGAATTGAACATCAATCCCAACACGGCGCAGAAAGCTATGACGCGTCTGCTTCAGGAAAAAATTATTGAAGTGCGACCGGGCATCGGTTGCACCGTGGCGGCCGCTTTCCCCGCTACGGCTGAACAACGTGAAGTTATTTTAGAAAAGAAAATAGAACAATTGGTTGTGGAAGCAAAACGCCTTGGATTAAGCGAACGCGAACTGACCAAAGCCTTACAAAAACACTGGATGGATATGAAAAATTATCAGGCATAAAACAGAATTGTGATGCAAAATCAGGGAGAATAAATGAATATTATCACAACGCAAAGTCTGACAATAAAATTCAGCCGGGTGGTAGCGGTTGATCATCTTGACCTGACCGTTCCCGAAGGCAATATTTTTGCTTTGCTCGGACCCAATGGCGCCGGCAAAACGACCACGATCAAACTGTTGATGAACCTGATTGAACCGACCGGCGGCATATCCGAAGTGCTGGGCGTAACATCCGGCAAACTCGGCCCAAAGGAACTTGCCCAGATTGGCTACGTCTCGGAAAACCAAGAGCTATACGACTGGATGACGGTCAGGCAATTGATGGCTTTTTGCAAGCCACTGTATCCGACTTGGGATGAAACATTTTGCGGCAAACTCATCCACCTTTTTGATCTGCCACTTGACCGCCGAATAAGCAATTTTTCCCGCGGCATGAAAATCAAGTCGACTTTTCTCATCTCCCTTGCCTATCGGCCGCGCCTGCTGGTTCTGGATGAACCGTTTACCGGTCTTGACCCGTTGGTGCGGGATGAATTGATTCGCGGAATTCTGGAATTGACGACCGCCGAACATTGGACGGTTTTTATTTCGTCGCACGACCTCTATGAGGTGGAAATGCTGGCGGACATGGTCGGTCTGCTTGACCGGGGCAAACTCAAACTGGTTGAACCGCTTGATGCGTTGCAAACACGGTTCAGGAAGATGACCGTCACCTTGAGTTCGCCGCTAACCCGTTTGCCGGATTTTCCGATAGCATGGTTGCAGGCCAAGTATGAAAACCGCATCGTAACATTTATTAACAGCGCCTATGAGGAACAATCTGTGAACGATAATATCCGCCGGATTTTCCCCGATTGCGCCAACATCGAGGCATCCGGCATGACCTTGCGCGAGATATTCATCGCCTTGACACAAAGTTACAAAATCGATGTGTAGGTATTTAAATGCTACGTGTGTCTAAATGCAAATGTCATTCCCGCCTTGAGCGGGAATGACCGAGTGGAAGTGAAATGTATATAGGAATATCCATACTCATCAAGAAAGGAATAAAAAATGAATATGGTCTGGCATTTGTTATGGAAAGATATCCGCAGTCTTCGGATGGTCGTGATGTTCTGGCTTGGATGGATCTTTCTTCAAACCATGGTCGAGGCGTGGGTGCCTGCAATCATCGGCAGGCCGGTGCTGTGGACGACCTACCAGATGGTATCGATGGCTGGGCCGATACTTCAATTCGTTCTGTTGTTGGTACTAATACCGCTTGTCATTCACCAGGATCCGACGGTGGACGCGCGCGCCTTCTGGCTGACGCGTCCGATCTCCCGGAAGACATTGCTGGTGAGCAAACTCGGTTTCATGGGATTGATCGTCATTTTACCGGTGTTGCTGGGCGAGATCATTGTGCTGGCGTGCAACGGAATCGCCGGGCGTAATCTCCTGCTGGCGGTTCCGGAGATCCTGCTGATTGTGCTGTGCCGCCTGAGCATCATTGGTGTACTCGCGATGCTGACAGCGAACTTTGCCCGTTTTGCCATTGCGGTTGTTTCCTATTTCGTTGCCATTAAGATTGTTGGTTTTCTTATGAGCATCTTCTCCGCCGGGCTCTTCGGGTACGGTCATGATGCGGCTGACTCGTTGCTCAGTGTCAGCATGATGCAGTCACGCGACGTGGTTGCATCGGTCGCAACCATCCTGGTTGGTTGTTGCCTTTTGTCCTGGCAGTACCTGACGCGCAAAACAACAGTATCGGTTATTATGGCGATCATGGGAGCACTGGGCATAATGACGCTACAGAGTGCCTGGCATCTTGATTTCCTGAAAGGTCAAGAGCGCGCCCCGGCGGTGGCCTCTGTCAATCCAGACAGTGTTTCTCTATCCATTGCCAATATTGAGCCGAAAAAGACCCCCCCTTTTGGGTCACGCAAATACCAGGCCTTCAATCTGGCATTTAATCTCAATGGGATTCCCCAGGATAGGACGGTAGAAGTTGTTGATGGCAATATGACCTTTACACGTTCCAATGGGCATTCTCTACGTGGGAATGCCATCGGTCTCGATGCAAGTGCGTTTTCATTGGACGGTCATGTTGCTGTGAATTGTCCGGGGTTGTGGAACGCCGTCGAAGCGGATGTCGGTAAATTTCGTGTTCTCAATTTCAATCCAGGTTCCACCACAAGTAACATGGAGTTGAATGCGCAGTTCACCACCACTGATTCAGGAGACTATGCGCAGTACGTCGGAGAGCGGGCAACCGTTTCCGGGGAGGTGCGTTTAAACCTTTCTGAGTATAGAAGGGCTGGTGCGGCACCATTGAAAACGGGGGCGTGCCTGGTTGCGGAAGCATCCCGGGATCGTGTTATCAACATCAGCTGTAATATCCCAACCAGGGATATCCTTCTTCGGAAACAGACGGTATCCCTGCTGTTTGCGGGGCAGGAAAAATCCGGAACTCTCGACAACAGGATGAATAGTATGATGCGCCGAATGATGCCCTGGACTGATTCGGAGTATCTCCTGCTCAACCGAAAACGCGGCAACGAAGTCGTGCGGTGTGAATCCGTTTCGCCAGATGACTTGCTCTACATGATGACAATGTCAATCCGGATGTGGAAGCCCAACCGGCTGGATTACGTGGATCTTAAGCTCGATTTTCCGGAACTGAGCGACGAGTGGTTGAAAGACGCCGAATTGGTGTGTTTTAAGAAATCATCTCTCGGTTCATTCAAGAAGACCTTTGCGATGAAGGATTTCCTGATGCCGAAAGCCGGTAACAATCCAAAAGGGGCGGCCACGCCTGCCTGGGTTGGCACCGTCAGCCCGGCGGGCAATGTTTCGACAAACGTGGCACTTGATCAAGGTGCGTCTTCCACCAATCAGTAGTCAGGCGATGATAATAAATCGCTTTGCGGGTGCAAGGGGTACAAATTATTTTTAAGCCCCATGCGAAGTTATTATTTATCAAAGGGAGGAGGGTAGTTCATCTTATATCAAATATTGAATCGACAAGTGCAATACTTATTCACGTAAGTGACCGTGACATAAGCAAGGAGACCGTATGAAAAAGATAATCGGATTGATTGCGGTAAGTTTGTGGTTGGTTGTGTGGTCGGCCAATGCGCAGGAGGCTTCACGACGTGCTATGGCCGAGGAACTCCTGAACGTGATGAACGCGCAGGAAGGCATCGAAAAGTCATTTGCGATGGTAAAGCAGATGATCCCGGCACAGATGGAGAAGATGAAGCAGGCAACGGGTCAGACAAACATGCCATCAAACGTGTCGAGTCAGACAGACACGATAATGGACATGATGACCCAAGCGCTCAGTTGGGACAAGATGAAGGACAACTATATCACCCTATATGCCGAGACCTTTACCGAGGAAGAGATGAAAGGCATCATCGACTTCTACAAATCCTCTGCAGGGCAGGCGTTTATAAAGAAACAGCCGGAGTTGATGAAGCGGTCCATGGAGTTAACGCAGAAGTTGATGTTGCAGATCATGCCGAAGATCCAAGCCATGAAGAAGGAACCGCAAGCAGCGCCCTCTGCATCAACTAGCCAGGAAAGCAAATAGGAAGAGCCGAATAACTACCTGAAGCGTTGTTTCACCCGCAGCGGGTGAAACAACGTGTGGCTCACCGTTAAAAATATAACCACCGCTTGATATTGCCCTTCTTACCCAATGCCACGCCCCGCCGCCGGAACGCCCAGCACATGTAAGCCACGCTCACGAAGTAACTTGCCGGCAAGCGGGCCAGGGCGCCGATCTTGACGCCCAGGAGCGTGGTCGCGCCGCCAAATCCCATGGGACCGATGCCCAGTTTCTGCGCGCCGGCAAGCACGTGCCGTTCCAGCGCGGCCAGGCGCGGCTCCACCGCATGATCGCTCAAGAGCCGCAGGAGCTGGCGCTTGGCGCATTCGGCGCCGGTGGCGCGGTCGCCGCCTATGCAGACCCCCAGCACACCGGGCGCGCACCCGTTGCCCTGGGCTTGCGCCACGGCCGCGAGCAAACAGCGGCGTACGCCTTCCAGGTCGCGTCCGGCCTTGAGGCGTGTATCCGGCAGGCTAAACTGGGCGCTGACGTTTTCGCTTCCGCCGCCTTTCATGACGAGGCGGATGGCTACATTCCGGCGCTGAGCAAACTCAAAATGGATCACCGGCGCGCCGGCGCCGAGATTATGTGCGCAGGAACACCCGGTTAGCGGGTCTATCGTATTCGGCCGCAAACTACCCTGACCGGTGGCTTGCCGGACGGCCGCACGAATGGCAGGGGTCAGCCGGCGGGTATCGAATCGGAACGGAACTTCGCAGTAAAATACCAACGTGCCCGTATCCTGGCAGAGCGGCGCGCCGCGTGCGCGCGCCAGCCGGACATTGTCCAGGATGGTGTCCAGCGCCCAGCGTGCGGGCGATTGCGGCTTTTCATTCCGCCGGGCTTTGCGCAGGGCCGCCTCCACATCGCGGGGCAGGTCCGCCGAGGTCCGCCGGATCAGTTCAATCAGCGATTGTGTCCAGGTTGACGGCATGAGCTCTCCCATCAAACTCGCGCATATAATAATCTATCGTCGGCAAAGAACAAAGGTGTTTTTATAGTGTAGTGTTTCTAACGCTTCTTTACATTAATTCTGAATCTGTCATTCCCGCCCCGTGTCAAAGCACGGGGTAAACTCCAGCGGGAATCCAGACCAGAAAGACTGGATTCCGGGTCAAGCCCGGAATGACAATCAAAGTAAAGTTAATGATGGGACACTACGCTATCGGTGGCGCACCCAGAACACATTTTCGCGCATTAATTCCACGGCCACGTAATCGGCCAGGTTGCGGCCGCGCGCGGTCAGCTGCCAACGGCCAGCACGTAAATCCACCAGGCCATCGGTCCGAAGCCGCTCCAAGGCATGCGTATATCCTGAAGCGATGTCCCCTGCAATACCTTCGGCCATGCGCAGGCCGAAAATCACCTGCTCCTGCCGCTTGAGCGCCCGGGTCAATTCTTCCACATCGCGCGGCAGGTTGTGGTTTGCTTCGATCGCCGCCAGATAAGCGCTCACACATGGGCGGTTAGTCCAGCGCTTGAGAGCGACGTGCGAGGCGGCGGCGGGCCCGAGCCCGATATATTCCTCGCCCCGCCAGCAGGCCACGTTATGGCGGCATTCAAAGCCGCTCCGGGCATAATTGGAAATTTCATAACGTTCGAAGCCGGCGCGAGTTAATTCAGCTTCCGCCAGGTCCAACATGGCCAGTTGCGCTTCCTCCGAGAGCAACGCCGTTTGACCCTGGCCGATAGCCCTGTTCAGGCGCGTGCCTTCCTCGCTGGTCAGGGCATATACGGACACATGCTTCGGCGCCAATGCCAAGGCCTGCCGGAGCGTTTTACGCCAGAGCGCGCGCGTGCACCCCGGCACACAGGCAATCAGGTCCAGGCCAATATTCTCAATGCCCGCGGCGCGCAGGATGGCGGCGGCCTTAACCGTATACGCCGCCGCATGGCGGCGTCCCAGTGCTTTCAGAATACGATCATCGAACGATTGCGCGCCCAGGCTGACCCGGTTGACACCCGCCTCCGCCAGCACGGCCGCCTTGGCGGCATCCACGGAGCCGGGATTGATTTCAACCGACCACTCGATTAGCCGGCGGGTGCTCACGCGGTCACGGAGCAACCGGCAAAGCGCGGCAAGCTGGCGCGCGGAAAGCACGGAGGGCGTGCCGCCGCCGATGTAAATTGTTTCCGGCGCCAGCGGCTTGAACTTATCCAGTTCCAGGGCCAAGCCGGCGAGATATCGGTCGGCCAGGGCCTTTTCATAGCGGACGGAGTAAAACGCGCAGTAAGCGCATTTGCCGTCGCAAAAGGGGACGTGCACGTAAAGGCCGGTGATATTACGAGCGGAGCGCATCCAATTGATCCAGCACCGAATTGGCAACATCGAGCACGCCGAACCCGCGGCCGAGCTTGACATCCGGCATGGGGGTTCCGTGGAAATCGGTGCCCCCCGTGGCGACCAGGTGAAACTGCTCGGCCAGGTCAAGATATTGCTGGACCAGTTTGGGCGAATGCTGGGGGTAATATGTTTCGATGCCCTGGAGCCCGCCCTGCACGAGTTCGCTGACGCAATCGGCCAGCGCCTGTTTGCCCAGTTTCAAGGTAAAGGGATGCGCCAGGACGGCAATGCCGCCGGCCTTGCGAATCATTTCCACGCCGCCGAGGGGCTTGAACCGCAGGCGATTGGCATAGCCGGATTTGCCCTTGGCCAGGTATTTATCGAACGCCTCCTGGGTGGTACGGACATAGCCGCGCATTACGAGGGCCTGGGCAAAGTGCAGGCGCCCCACGTTATTTTCGCCGGCAAACGAGGAGATTTCGTTCATGGAGAGCATCAGGCCCAGCGCATTCAGCCGCTTGAGGATTTCCTCGTTGCGCTGCCGGCGTCCGTCACGAAGCCGGTTGACATGTTCATTAAGTTCCGCATTGGCCGGGTCGATGAAATAGCCGAGAATGTGCATGGTGGCATCGCTGGGGTTGCAATCCACGCTGATTTCCACGCCGGGCACACCGCGCACTATGCTTTTGGAGCAAGCGGCCATAAACCGTTCCAGGCCTTCGATACTGTCGTGGTCGGTCAGCGCCAAGGCCGAAAGCCGGCAGTGCTCCGCTTCACGCACGAGCTGCTCAGGCGTAAGACTGCCATCGGAAAACGTCGAATGCGTATGCAGGTCAATCATACAGGCTCTTTCCCTTAATGGGTTGGCATCGTAACTGCTCAGAAGCCAGAATTCAGAATAAGGAAAGCCGCCATGGGCATTTTATTCTGGATTCCGGCTTTTGTTTTCTGACGAAGGCGTAATTACCGGCATCAACCTATCGAACATGGGGCAGCCATGCAATCACTTTCGGATAACACTTTCGGATAATCAGGTTGAATCAGGCCGCAAAAGAGCGTATGTTCGCTCATTCATGGAATCAATCCGTTATGAATTTATCGATCGGGACGATGCCCTGCGGAAGGCTCTGGCATGTTTACAAGGGCGTCATTGCCTGGCGCTGGACCTGGAGATGGAAAACCAGCGGCATCATTACGGCCTGCACGTGGCCCTGATCCAGATCTCAACATCGGAACATCATAATTTTATCTTTGATCCGCTAGCCGGCCTTAACCTGGCGCCCTTGAACGCCATTTTCAGCAATCCTCAAATTGAATTGATCGTCCACGACGCCGATTTCGACCGGCGCACGTGCCGCCAGGTTTATGGGCTGAATCTGATCAATGTCTTCGACACAAAAATCGCGGCGCAACTATGCGGGTTCCGGAAGTTCGGCCTGGCTAATCTTCTCCAGGATTTATTGAACACCCAGACCGACAAGAAATTCCAGAAGATCGACTGGCTGAAGCGGCCGCTCCCTAAGGAAGCGCTGGATTATGCCGCCCGCGATACTGCCTCCCTGCACACGCTGAAGGATATTTTAACCCGCAAGCTGGTAGAACTCGGCCGCCTCGACTGGGCACGGGAGGAGTTCCGTCGCGCTGAACTGATCGAGCCCGCACCCGACCTCATGCCGCCTCATCACCGCATTAAGCAAAGCGCCCTGCTGACCCCGCGCCAGTTGGCGATCTTGGGGTCGCTCACCCGGTTGCGCGACGAAATCGCTCGTTCCGTCAATCGGCCGGTGCATTTTATCATTCGCAATGACCTGCTTCTGCGGATGGCGACCAAGCCGCCGGCAACGATAGACGAGCTCCGGCAGGTAAAAAGCCTGCATCCGGCCATGTACCGGGAGCGCACGGCCCAACGTTTGCTGGAAGCGGTCCGGCAGGGACAATTGGCGCCGGAAGAGTCCCACCCGCACCTCATTAAACGACCCCGCTCAAAGAGCGGCTATGAGCAGCGCTTGAAAGCCATGCAGGCGTGGCGGGCGCTCACGGCCGCCCCTTATGGACTGGAACCCTACTTGATGTTATCCAACGACATCCTGCAATGGGCCGCACGGCATCCGGACCAGCCCATGCCGCCGGACGTCGCAGCGCAGATCCGAACATGGCAGAAAAAAATCGTGTGGGAGCGGTTTGAGCGGCAGTTTTTGGCGCCGGCCAGCAAACCATCCGTTCCGTGCGCAAACGAATTAGGTCTGAGAGTGTAGCCCATGCGGCGGCGGAGGCCCGTCGCCCTCCATGGAATGTTATCGAGGCTCGCGAGATGATTTTTCCGGAGCGTGGGCGTAGAGCGAAAAGCACCTTTGCAACACAGCCCGCCGGTCTTAGCCGCACATTTGGGACACATAGAGCGCTGTTGCTTTCCCGCCCTTGATTTAATAGTATGCCCAGCGCCATGATTGCGGGCGCCCTAAAATCCACATCGCGGTAAAACACTTGGTTGAAAGGAATCAACACTATGGGATCAGGACGAGCGAACGATGAATTAACATATTCCGCCAAAAAGCCGCGCGATCGCCGGCGGCGCGAAGCCATCCAGAAAAAACGCCTGCTGGCACTCGGCGTGCCGGACGCCAAAGTGAACAAGATGACCTCCAAGGCCATCCGGCAGATGCTGGTGCGCCCGGAAAAAGTCCGCAAGCAATGGGCGGCAAAGAAATGAAGACTGTTCCGGCGCTTTACCCGTCGTTTTGATCAATGACTATCGAGGACCAGCCCAAGCCGTTCCTGGAGCACCTGGCTGATTTGCGGATGACCCTCCTGGGGTGCCTGGCGGCATGGGGGATCGGCATGGCCATCGTCATGCCGTTTGCGCCCCGCTTGTTCACCCTTTTAAGAGCGCCGCTTACCCAGATCACGGAGCACCCGGAGCAGTTTCTGCGCTCCCTGGAAATCACCGGCGGTTTTTCAATTGCCCTGCAGATCGTGCTATGGGGCGGACTGCTGGTCAGCGCCCCGTTCATTACATTTTTACTCGCCCGGTTTATTCTGCCCGGCCTGACCCGCCTGGAGCGGAAGGCGCTTGTAGGGTCGCTGGGTTTTGTGGCCGGGTTGTTTATCCTGGGCGTCGGGATCGCTTATTTCATCACTCTGCCTGTGGCGCTCAAAATTATGTTCGGCCTGCACGACTGGCTCGGCATCCGCGCCGAATGGACGGCCGTCAGCTATGTCTCATTTGCGGTGAAATTATTGCTGGCCTTCGGGCTGGCGTTTGAATTGCCGGTGGTCGTGGTGGTGTTGGGGTACCTGGGCATCGTGTCCGCGGCCTTTCTGCGATCCAAACGACGGCATGCCTTCGTAATCATCCTGATCATCGCCATGTTGCTTACCCCGGGACCGGACGTATTTTCCCAACTTATCATGGCCGTTCCGATGATGCTGTTGTATGAAGCCTGTATTTGGATCGTATGGATGGCGGAACGGAAGAAGAGGGGCGACGGACAACGGAAGACAACGGCGGGTAAATAAGCAAACGCCCAACTCGCCACAGGCGAGCAAGCACATGTCCGCCTACGGCGGATCCAACGCCGAACGTCGAACACCCAATGGCGGAGGACGGAATATCTGTAGAAGCCAGGGCCAAGGAAGGGACCGGAGCCGGACATAAAAAAATGGCCGCGGGGAAAAGCCTCCGCGGCCATTTTTATATCTGCTGAAATATCCTTACTTTGCCGGAGCCGCTCCTGCGGGGCTCGCGGGCGCAGCAACCGTGCCGTCGGCGGCAACCGGCTCCACGCTCTTCACATAGAACAGCCGCTTGCCACCCTCGTTACTGAACGTGCCGGTCACGCGGACCTTCTGCCCGTCCATGCTCTCAAGCGGCTTGCTGCCATCATCAAGCGGAATGTCATAGCTATTGACGATCAATTTTAATGCCGTGACTTTCCCGGTGGCATCTTTGACCGCACTGACAATGCCGGTTTTCCGGAGCTCCAACGCGCTGGTGACAGCCGGAGCCGCTGCAGGGGCTGCCACGGCAGGGACTGCCGCCGGGGCTTCCGCAGGGGCTGCTACAGGCGCTACTGCCGCCGGAGCTGCCGCAGGCGCTGCCGCTTCCTGAGCAGAGACCGTATGGAACGCCATTATCATGCCTGCGCTAACAATTGCCACGCTCAATATTCTTAAAAATTTACTGTTCATGGTTATATTCCTAATAAAACGCCGATTTTTACTGTTCAAACAGACGTAATCCCGGTATTGTTAAATACTTGCGTACACCGGATACAGTCTTGCTGACAACTACTGTGTTTTGGTTATCTCGGTTCTGGCCGGTCCACAACGCGCCCCCCCCGCCGGAAACTGGCGGACCAGAGCACACCGGCTCACTAAACCCTGCTTTCATCACCTCCTGTTCTTTTCTATAAGAAAAGGCTATATTGTGGCGTCAGCCCGGCAGAAGTCAATCAATTTCTACTTAATAAACAGGCCGATCAGCACGCCGATAACGGTAAAGGCCAGAAAGACAATTGAGGTATATACGCCCTTAATCGAGGTAAAGACCAGGTCCACGTCAATTGTGGGAGTGAAAAGAACCCCTTTCATGTTGTATAGCAATACGACTGCCGTGGCAATAATCAGCACAAAAGCGAATATAAACTTCTTCCCCATAAAGCACCCTCCTTCTGCTTGGCCTGACGACTTATTTTTGTTTTGATCTGTTCGCCGCACTCATAAACAGACGCAAACCACTTGCTCCTTTACTGATGACTGGGATCGCTATTGTGGCGATTTCATGCCGAGCCGCAAGCAAAAAACAATCCCGAAAAACAGGTTGACATCGGTGCCAGGCATGCAATAACGTCATTGCTAGACGTTGGCATCGGGAAGACGGTGTGGCAGGGATGAAATATCGGCATCCCGAATCCCCCGGAACGGGGTTCGGGATGCTTTTTTGTTGCACGCACTCATGACAACAGATGGACATGGCGGAAATCGGGACCGGCTGGCGCAACTGGCCGGCAAGACGCCGGACGATATCCTTGATTTTTCCGCAAATATCAACCCGCTGGGCCCGCCTGACTGGCTGCAGCCGGTCATCAGTCGTCACCTTGGCAAGTTGGTTCACTATCCAGACCCCGCGGCGGGCGCTCTGGTCGCGGCCGCGTCCCGCCGCTATGGCGTCGCGGCCGATGAAATCTTGTCCGGCAACGGCTCGACGGAGTTGCTCTATTTGCTTGCGCAGGTCGCCGGAATGAAGCGGGCCGTCATCCTCGTGCCGTGTTACACGGATTATGCCCGCGCCGCCCGGCTGGCCGGCATGGAATTGGTCAGCGTGCCCCTTGCGGTGCAAGATGGATTCCAGTTCGACCCGGCGCGGCTCGCTGCGTTATTGAACGAACCAGCGGCGGTTTTCATCGGCTGCCCCAATAATCCCACTGGCCTGGTCTGTCCTGCCCGGTCCATCCGGACATTGGCTCAAATGCATCCTGAATGCCTCTTTGTTGTGGACGAAGCCTTTGGCGATTTTGTGGAGCATTTTGAGAGCCTGACGCTTAACCGGCCGTCCAACGTTGCCGTCCTGTTGTCGCTGACCAAAATCTTTGCCATCCCCGGCCTGCGGCTGGGGTGCGCGGTGGTCGATGCGGCACTGGCCAGAAGCGTTCGTGAGCGCCAGCCGCCGTGGAGCGTCAACACCTTGGCGCAGGCGGTGGGCGTTGCCGCGCTTGAAGATACGGATTATGTTGCCCGTTCGCGCTCCATGGTGCACAGGGAGCGGGAGGCGTTGCTGGCGGAATTGCGACGAATTCCGGAGCTGACGACTTACCCCGGCGCTGCTAATTTCTTGCTGGGGCGACTGAATGCGCCTGCTCCGGATGCGCGCATACTGGCGCAACGGTTGCTGTCCGAAGACGGCATTGCAATTCGCGTATGCGCTAACTTCGAGGGGCTGAATGCTCGTTTTTTCCGCGTGGCCGTGCGAACAGCGGACGAAAACGCGCGCCTGATCGCGGCGCTCCGCCGGCAATGGCCGGTCCAGCGAGTTCTGAACGACCGCAAGGCGCACCCCAAGGCGCGGTGCATGCCAGCGAAGTTGCAATGAATTTAACTTATCAAATGCTGGCCGCCGTGGTTTTGGATCTCCTGGCGGGCGATCCGCGCTGGTTGCCGCATCCCGTGCGGGGCATCGGCTGGCTGTCTCAACGGCTGGAGAGTCCCTTGCGGCGTATGATTCGCAATGAGAAAGCCGCCGGCATTGTGACGGTCCTGCTCGTGGTGGCAACGACCGGGGTGAGCGCGTGGGGATCGATTCGTCTCGCCGGGCTTTGCCATCCCCTGGCCGACGACATTGTCTCCGTGCTCCTGATCTACACAACCATCGCCGCGCACGACTTGGTACGGCACAGTTGCGCAGTATTTCGCGCTTTGGCCGCGGGCAATCTGGAGCAGGCCCGGCGGCGCGTGGCAAAGATTGTCGGCCGGGACACGGCCCATCTTGACGAGGCCGGGGTCGCCCGCGCGGCGGTTGAATGCGTGGCCGAAAGCACGGTGGATGGCGTCACAGCGCCGTTATTTTTCGCGATCCTGGCCGGGCCGGTGGGAGCAATGGTATATCGGGCGATCAACACCCTTGATTCGACCTTCGGCTATACAACCAACCGCTATATCCGGTTCGGCTGGGCTTCGGCAAAGCTGGACGATCTGGCCAATTACCTGCCCGCGCGCATCACGGCCCCGTTGATGGGTTGCACGGCGGCGCTCCTGGGCCGGCGGCCGGTCCAATCGTGGCGGATCCTGTGGCGCGACGGATGCAAGCACGCCAGCCCCAATGCAGGATTGCCGGAGGCCGCGATGGCCGGCGCTCTGGGCATTCAACTGGGCGGGACAAACTATTACGATGGCGAGAGGCTGGAAACGCCCGCCATCGGCGCACCGATCGTTAGCGGCGAACCGAACGTTCCCATTGCCGCCGAACACATCCTCGCGGCCAATGCCGTGATGTTCGTCACGCTGGTGTTATTTCTGGCGCTCGGCTTGGGCCTCCGTGGCGGAATCGTTTATGTGTGGCATGCCTGGAGGATAACCTTATAAATCTTTATACTCGATAAAGCCTTCTCACCCCAGAGATGTCTCGACTTCGCTCGACATGACACACAGAAAGGGTCATTCCGAGCGTAAGCGAGGAATCTCATAAGGCCCTCCCTATAACGAGGGCGTTCTGTATGCTAGATAATCGGCTTGACGAACGGCGCCGGTTATGTTTGCATGCAATCCGTTGTTCTTTGAGTCGCAGTTTATTCAAGCGTGGAAGGCGTACGGAAGTCCGTGAAAATCGGACGCGGTTGCGCCGCTGTAACCGGGGACGAAATCCCAGAAGCCATCCCAGCTCAGGCTGGAAGAAGGCGGGAGAGTAGGATTGCACCCGGAAGTCAGAAGACGTTGCTTTACACGCTCATCGGAACCCGGCCCAAGCCGGGTTAACTCTCTCGCAGGTGGAGAGGATGAGGGGCATGCAGCCGGGAACCTTCGATATCCGCCTACGAGCGTATCGGAGGTTTTTTTATGCCCAAGATTATTATTGCCGTCTGTTTTTCGATTTTTATCGGCACGCATATCCTTGCCGAGGACACTGCGCCCAAACGGATTATAAGCCTTGCGCCCAGCTATGATGAAACCCTGATCGAACTGGGATTAAAGGACCGGATCGTGGGCGTGACAACGTCCTCCGATTATCTGGAGGAAGTCAAACACGCGGCACGGATCGGGGTGTATGCCAAGCCCAACATCGAAAAAATCGTCGCGCTCAAGCCCGATCTTGTCCTAGCCACCGGTTTTGCGGGGCAACAATCCGCCGACGATAAACTATCCGCCCTGGGCCTGCACGTCATAGTCCTTGACGATACGCAGGGCATCGAAGAGATTTTCGCCACAACCAGACAAATCGGGGATATTCTCGGAATACCGGCACGTACGGAAGCGTTGCTCAAACGCATGCGGGGCGCCATCGCAACCGCCAGGCGCCTGACCGAGACGCTGCCTGCTCGCCCGCGGGTCTACCTGGAAACCGGCTGTGATCCTTTGTTCACTTGCGGCAAGGGATCGTTCATCCACGAGATGATCGAAATCGCCGGCGGGAAAAACATTGCCGGCGACATCTCCCAGCCCTTTCCGCGCATATCTTCGGAATTTGTCATTAACCGCGATCCCGAAGTGATCATCCTTCCCTACATGGGAAGAAATTTCGGTAAAGAAGCCTTGAAGCAGAGACAAGGATGGGAAAAGATCGCCGCCATCAAAACCGGCCGCGTCTACGACGACATAGGTTCCCAAGTCATCACCATTCCCTCGCCGCGCCTGATTTTATACGGCCTGCCTGCACTTCAAAAGCGCATCCATCAGGAAAGCATACAAGGAACAAACGAAGAATGAGTGCCACCATGTTCGGTAAAACAGCGCTGGTTATCGGCGGCGGCAAATTCGGAGCCAAGGCCTGCCGTTATTTCAAGGAACAACACACACGCGTAATTCTTGTGGATAACGATCCCGCCTGCAAGGCGCAGGAACTTGTGGCCGGGAGTGATTTTATCCTGAAGGATGCGCAGAGCGCCTGGGATTTGACTTTAAAGCTCGAACCCGATTTTATCGTGCCCACCCAGCCGGGCCATACGTGCGGGAAATGGATCAAGGAATACTTCCGTTTGACGCCGTTGCCCGGCGTCATTCCCAACGTGCTGAAAAGGATTCCGCAAAGCCTGTTCCTCGACTGTGACGAGTCGGACGCCAGGCTGATTTTCAGCTACATGACCAGGGGAAAATTGTGCTCCGAAGAATGCCCGCACCTCACAAACGAGTGCACCTTAACGCGCGAGCCGCGGCCGGCGCCCTTGTATAAATTGCTGGAATACGCCGTATTTGACTTGTTCGACTGCGCAAAAATTTTCGCATCCGCACAAATGGCCCCCGGCGTCGGCGCAATAAAGGGCCCGGAATTTCTGGCATTTATGAAGACGGTTGAGGTTAAAAAACCTAAAACGCTGGCCGTAGGAACAGCCTGCCTGTGCCATGGAGTACTGAATTTGTTTAAAAAATAACATGGAAAGAAGATTCTGAACATGAAAACAAACAGACGCATAATTGCCGCATTGATCGGCAGCGCAGCAATATTGACGATTTCAACCGATAGTCGGGCGCAAGGGGCTGACGCGGAGAAAGAGGCGGTTCAATCCACCGCGTCGGTCGTCACCCAGGCAGTGTCTGAGGCCACCGAGGCCAATACCGTGGTTGTATCCGCAACACGCATTCCTCAGGCAATCCGTGACGTGGGGGTGAGCGTTTCCGTGGTTTCGCGGGAAAGGATTGAGGAATTGAACGCTCTGGATGTCGGCGAGGTCCTGGAAGAAGTTACCGACGCGCGCATCAACAGTTACGGTTCCATGGGGTCGGAGAGCGAAATAACTCTGCGCGGTTCTTCCAGGGAGCAGGTCCTGGTCATGGTTGACGGCCGACCAGTTAATGTTGCCTCCGTTGGAATGGCCGATCTTTCCATGTATCCCGTCGATCAGATTGAGCGCATCGAGGTGATCCGGGGGCCCGGCTCGGTCCTTTACGGCGCCGGCGCTATGGCCGGGGTGGTCAATATCGTCACCAGGGACCCGCCGGAAAAATTTACCACCGATTTAGAGGCGTCGTATGGCACGAAAAACACGCGCATTCTCCGGTTGGATAACGGGGCCAGGATCGGCGACTTCGGGTACCTCGTCATGGCCAGTCAGAATGCTTCCGACGGCTGGCGTGAAAACAGCGCCTGCGAAGGCTACAATATCGCCGTCAAACTGGATTATGACATTACCCGGGAATCGCGGCTGGTCTTGAATTCAGGATTTTCGCGGCAGAATAAAGGCGTCCCCGGATCAACAAGCTGGCCTACGCCCAATGCCAAGCAGTATGACGAACATTATTGGGTCGACCTCACGCATAAGTATGAATTCGCAACCAATACGGTGCTCACCAGCAAGGCCTTTCTGAACCAGGACTGGCAGGACTACAAGGACCCGGACATTTTGACCACTGACATCAGCCGCAACCAGAAAGCAGGATTAGATGTCCAGCAGACCTTGCCTTTAGGCGAGAGGCAATTGCTCCTGGGAGGAATTTACCTGGAAAACGATTATGTGAACATCAAGGATGCCGATGGATTATCGCTGATCGGCGGCAACCGCGATCTCTTCACCGGCGCAGGTTTCCTGCAGGACGAGATATCGCTGCTAAAGGCGCTGGTCGTAACCCCCGGCTTGCGTTGCGACGTCCAGTCAAAATGGGGGGCCGAACTCAGCCCGAAAATCAGCGGCCTCTATAAGATTACTGCAAGCACCGGACTGAAAGCTTCCATCGGCCGCGGATTCAGGGCGCCGACGATCGATGAACTCTATTGGCGGGACGACTATTCCGCGGGGAACCCGGATTTGAAACCGGAGGAGTCGTTCAGTTACGATGCCGGGATCCAACAGCAACTTGGGGCAAAAAGCATGCTGCAGGTTTCCCTGTTCCAAAGCCACGTAAAAAAACTGATCGCCTGGTTCGATGACGGCATGGGAGTATATACGGCTCAAAACATCAATGACGCCTGCATACAGGGTCTGGAAACCGAATTAAGCATGCAATTCACCGAGGAAATTTCCGGCGCCCTGAGCTACACATTGCTTGACGCGCGGGACACCAGCGGCGAGTATGACGGCGACATCCTGACCTACCGGCCGAAGAATAAAGTGGGCGGCCGCCTGGGCTACCAGAGCAAATGGGGGTTGAAATTGAACGTGAACGCCGAGTATACCGACTCGGTTTATGCTGACCGTGCCAATACGCAAGAATTGGGCGGCTTTATGACCTTCGGCGCTTATGCGGCGCAGACCATCTTCAAGAACGTGGAAATATTTGCGCGCGGCGACAACATCCTGAATAAGCAATATCAAATGCTCAATGGCTACCCCATGCCCGGCGCAAGCGTGGTGGGCGGCATGAAGGCAACGTTTTGAAAAACAGATCTGCACATTGGGCGGCAGCGCTCCTGATTTTATGCGGCTTGCTGGCGTGCGTCGGGATTATTTCCCTGTGTATCGGCGCGGCCGACATCCCGCTCGCAAAACTTTTTTCGGCGCTTGTGCAGGGCGGAGACACGATCGAGCGCACCATCCTGTGGGACGTCCGCCTACCGCGTATTTTGCTCGGCATTGCGGTCGGCGGCGCGCTAAGCCTGGCCGGAGTCATTTTGCAGGGATTGTTCCGCAATCCGTTGGTTGAGCCTTATACCATGGGAATTTCCGGCGGCGCCGCGCTGGGTGTATGCCTGGCAATCATTTTAAGGCTTGGCAAAATTTTCGGCGTTTGGTCTTTGCCGGCGGCCGGCTCGATCGGGGCAGCCGCCGCCATTTTCGCTGTTTATTTTTTAAGCATCGGCAAAGGCGGCCTGAATATCCGGAACCTGCTGCTGATCGGCATAATGATAAGTTTTATCTGCTCGGCGCTGATTACGCTGATCATGGCGATTTCCAAGGTGGAAGATTTGCACGGCATCATCTTCTGGGCCATGGGCTCCCTGGAGCAGCCCAACCAGCTGCTGGTCAGAATCGCGCTGATTGTTTCCGTGGTTGCGCTGGGGGTTGCTTATTTCTTCTGCCTGGAGCTTAACGCCCTGCTGCTCGGCGAGGAGGAGGCTTTTCATCTCGGCGTCAACACCGAAACCGCCAAACGCCTGCTCTTTATCCTGGCGGCGATCATGACGGGATTGAGCGTTGCTGTGGCCGGCATCATCGGCTTCGTGGGCCTGGTCGTTCCACATTTCATGCGCCTTTTCGTGGGCGGCGACCACCGCATTTTGCTGCCCGCCGCCTGGCTTTGCGGCGGGGTATTTATGGTCGCTTGCGATACGCTGGCGCGAACGGTCATCAGCCCGACGGAATTGCCGGTCGGCGTTGTTACGGGATTGCTGGGTGGCATTATTTTTATTTATGTTTTATGCCGCCGGCCGGAGGGCAAAATCCGATGCTCGATATAAGCAACCTGACCTGCGGTTATGACTCCGGGTTCGCCATCCGGGATATCAATTTGCGCGTGCCGGCCGGCGAAATCATCGGCATCATCGGCCCGAACGGCTCCGGGAAAACAACCTTGCTAAGGGCCATAACGCGAACACTGAAACCATCCGGAGGCGTCATTCGCCTGGAGGGTCAGGACATCCGCCGAATGAAAATTCGGGACCTGGCGCGCAAGATAGCGGTTGTTTCGCAAAGCGCCGAATCCGGTTTTATGACCGTGGAAGAATTTGTGCTCCTGGGCCGGACACCCTATTACGACCGCTTCCGCTTCCTCGAAACCAAGCACGACCTGCAGATCGCCCGCGACGCCATGGCGTCAACCGACGCGCTCAGGCTAAAGGACCAAATTATGAGCCGGATCAGCGGCGGAGAACGCCAGCTGGCTTTGATCGCGCGCGCGCTGGCCCAGGAGCCGAATTTGCTGCTCCTGGACGAACCGACCACCTATCTTGACATTACCCACCAGGTGGGCATTCTCGACCTTATAAGGAGGCTGAACATCAACTTCGCGCTTACGGTGGTTATGGTGCTGCACGATCTGAACCTGGCTGGCGAGTATTGCCACCACCTGGCGCTTTTCAACAAGGGCGTCATGCATAAATTCGGATTGCCGGAGGAAGTGCTTGATTACAGGATTATCGAGGATGTCTATAAAACGGTCGTGATTGTTGAGAAAAACCCTATTTCGCGCAAACCTTATGTCATGGCCGTTTCCGAAGCGGCCAAGGAAGCCCATCGCAGGCAGAAGATGGATTAAGGCGGGCTTATGCCCGTAACCCACGGGAGGGCGGGCATGTTGCCCGCCCCGGACAGCGCTACGCTGTCCCTTCCCAAAACATCCACGCAAAGCCGTTTGTTTTTACGGGAAAGCATATGAAAAAAATAAATGCCCAACCAAATCTAACGCCGCCCAGCAATGCCTTGTTTTTCAGCTCGTGGAGCGGCGGCAAGGATTCATGTCTGGCGCTGCATCGCGCCTGCATGGCGGGCGCCAAGCCGGCCTGCCTGTTGACCATCATCTGCGAAGACGGCCTGCGGTCAAGATCACACGGTTTGCGCAGGGATGTCATCGCCGCGCAGGCGACGGCGCTGGGCATACCCCTGCTTACCAGATGCGCCACCTGGGCGGGATACGAAGCCGCCTTTGTCGATGCGCTGCATGCAATTCGCGCAAAAGGCATCCAGGGCGGGATATTCGGGGACATTGATTTTCCGCCCCACCGGGAATGGGAAGAAAAAGTATGCGCCCAAGCCGGGCTCATCCCTTACCTGCCGCTGTGGGGAGACGCCCGGCCGGCTCTGTTGCGCGAGTTCATCGCGCTTGGTTACAAGGCTTTGATTGTCCGCATCAACGAAAGCAAACTAAGCCGGGAATTCCTCGGTCGAACAATTGACGCGAAAATCATCGGCGAGTTCCAGAAAATCGGGATCGATCCGTGCGGTGAAAACGGCGAGTATCATACCATCGTTGTGGATGGTCCGATTTTTTCCGGGCCGCTGTCCGTCACCATCGGTTCCCGTCTGGATACGGAATGTTCCGGATATTGCACCTTGGATATCCATGTTCAAAATGTCGACGAGGATGCGGGCGCCGATGACCGGTGAAGGTTTTCAAACCTGGAATACATCCGCGCAGGCCGACAGTTCCCGGTAACCGCTGCGTGTGACCAGCACGGTGTCTTCGATCCGCACTCCCCCGTGCTGGAAATAATACAGCCCCGGCTCTACCGTGACCACATGCCCCGCCCGTAAACGCCCCGGCCGCAGGCTGAGCGATGGCGCTTCATGCACCTCGAGCCCAATCCCATGCCCGGTTGAATGAATGAACCCCTGGGCTTTGCCGTCCAGGAGGCCGGTCTTGAATCCATGGCGCTCCAGCACGGCGGTCGTCAAGCGGTGCACGCTCCGGGTGCTTACGCCGGCGCGGATCTCGGCCAGGGCGGCGGCCTGGGCCGCTTTCACGGCGAAATACATTTTTTTCAACGTCGGCGACGGATTCCCTTTCACAACCGTGCGCGTGAGATCCCCCCAATACCCGTGTTCGAGATGCCGGGGAAAAATATCGATCACAATGCTCTGGTGCGCGCACAAAGGACCATGGCCCACACCGTGCGGGGTTGCCGCCTGTTCGCCGCAAGCCACGATAGTTCCCTCGCCGGCGCAATTGTGATCCAACAACACGCGGCAAATGGCACGCCGCACATGTTCGGAAGTTAGTAACCGGCCCCGGATGCGCAAGCGGTTTTTTTTATCCGCGCGGGCGCGGGCAATCATGCGGATGGCCTCGCGCATCGCCTGAACCGCGGCATGCTGACAGGCTGCGATCCGGTCAACTTCAACGCACGTCTTGATCGCCCGCTCGGGCATCAGCGGCCCATCCGCCACAAGCAGGCGTACACCGGCGCGCCGGAGTTGATCGGCCGCGCGCACGGGAAAATCCGCGGCAACGGTGACGGCGCGAAGATCAAGTTCCCGCAGCAGGCCCACGATCCATCCGCTCAAAGTCCCGCGTAAAGCGCGTGGAATACTCAGGGCATCCGGCGAATAAATCTGGATGCCCGGCGCAACGCGCCGCGCCAGCTCGCGGTCGAGCAGGGACACGACCAGATATTTTTTTCCAGCCTGCTGAACATACACCACGGGATCCGGCACGGAAAAACCGGCCTGATAGCGAATATCGGGCTTTTCCTGGGGTGACCCCAGAGCCAAAATCGCGCCTGTTAATTGCTTGCCCATAAAATTGGCATTGCACCCTTGTAATTACTGGTGTTTGCCGAGGTCCGCGCCTCCTCCCAAAGGCTTATCACGCCGTGCGGTTCGCATGTCCGGCACGAGGTTAATACGAAAATATAATTTGTATATGCTTCATTTGGTTGTTTTTAAATTTGTTTATACAATATATGGTGGTTTTAAAAAATAAAGTAAAAAACATTTTATTTTGCTTGTCAGCCGGTTACTGAACGATTAATTTCAAGCCCATAAAGGCTTGAGTGATATGCAAGCGGGGTTGTTAATAACTTGTTGACAGATTGCAAGCAGGTCGGCTTGGATAGCGCGGAAACAGTTGCAAACAGGCCGTGGAACGATATTGCCTCCGTTTTGTCTCGCCTTGCCTTCATTGCCGGCGTTTTCACTTTTTTATTTTTTTTCTGATTTTTTTTCGGGCAACTAGATCGGTGATCGATAATTTTGTATTGATCAAGGTTAACGGTTGCGTTTAAACTTAGCCTCATTTACGGATTAGAATATTTGGAGGTTCCCTTGACAACAGTTCATCTTGAAACGACCTGGCCAAAAATTTGCCAGGCGCTGAAAGAGCAATTGAACGCGGATGTGTATGCACGCTGGATTGCGGTAATCAATCCCCGGAAGTTGGAAGCGGATACGCTGGTGCTGTCGGTAAGCAACGACTTTTATCAGTCCTGGCTGGAAGAAAATTATCTGCCGCTGATCAAAGAAGCGGCCAACCGGATTTGCGGTTATGACTTGAAGGTTGTTTTGGAAGTCCACCCCGAAGCGCTGTCTGCCGCGTCGCCGAGCACGGCAACCGCAAAAAAGCCGTCCACTGACCGGCCCGCTGTCGCCAAGGGACCGCGCTTCGGCGAGAAGGCGGGGCCGGGCGCAGGCCCGCTGAATCCAAAATACCTGTTTGAGTCTTTCGTGGTGGGACCTTCCAACGAGTTTGCCCACGCTACCGCGCTGGCCGTGGCCCAGGCGCCCGGAAAAGCCTATAACCCGCTTTTCATCTACGGCGGCACGGGGCTCGGTAAAACGCACCTGATGCAGGCCATCGGGCATTATGTGCATGGCCATTCCAAGGCGCACGTAAATTATATTTCCTGCGAAGCGTTGATGAACGAATACATCGACTCGCTGCAGAACCGGCGCGTCAAGCACTTCCGCGATAAATATCGCAATACCGATTTGCTGCTGATCGACGACATTCATTTTCTGTCCAACAAGGCGGCCCTGCAGGAGGAATTTTTTCACACCTTTAACGTCTTATACGATGCCCATAAACAGATTGTCGTGACCAGTGACCGGCCGGTAAACGAAATTCAGCACTTGGAACAGCGGCTGGTTTCGCGTTTTGAGTGGGGCCTGGTGACGGAGCTGATTCCACCGGACTTCGAGACGCGCATGGCCATTCTGCGTTTCAAGCAGCAGGCCATGAAAATCCAGCTTCCGGAAGATGTGATTGTTTTCATTGCCACCCACATCCAATCCAATATCCGCGTCCTTGAGGGGGCCCTGATCCGGTTGACCTCGTATGCATCGCTGTATCGCAAGCCGGTAACGGCCCAGTTGGCCGAGCACCTTCTGCAAAGCACGCTGGACCAGGAAAAGAAGGAGCCGGTCACGCTTATGGTCATTCAGCGCAACGTGGCTGAATATTTCGACATTCGACTGGCGGATATGACCAGCGCGCACCGATCCCAAAGCGTGGCCTTGCCGCGTCAGGTGGCCATGTACTTGTGCCGCACATTGACAACCGCCTCGTTTCCGGAAATCGGCATGGCGTTCGGCAAGACCCATGCCACCGTTTTGCATGCCTGCCGCCGCGTTGGCCAACGCATGGAAAAAGAAGCTCCCATTAAGCAGGCTGTTGTTAAACTTTCTAAACAAATTGAAATGAATCCTGTTAAATGACCGTTGACAGATTGAATACAGTCTGATTATAAAACTGATGTTAATTCAATATTAAATTCATTATCTAAATTTATAAACAGAGTTAACATTTTTATTAACAAATCGACTGACAGCTGAATAACAAGCGCGCGTATAACTTAAAATTATTTATCAACAGATTGAACATCCATAATAATAAGAATAGATATAAATAAACTAATACTATCAGCAAAGGAAGCACTATGAAATTTTCTATAACCAAAGAATCTTTTTTAAAAGGCCTGCAACAGGTCCAATCCGTGATCAGCACACATTCCACGCTTGCGATTTTATTCAACGTTTTGATCAAGGCTGAAAAACAGAAACTTTCGCTGGTGGCTACGGATCTGGCCGTGAGCATGCGTTGCAATGTGGAAGCTAATATCAAAAAAACAGGCGCCAGCACGTTCCCTGCCAGGCGGCTGCTGAACATTATCCGTGAATTGCCCCAGGAAGAAGTGGAAATTGAAGTCATGGATAACAATGTGGCCTCCATTCAATGCGGATCGTCCGCTTATAAAATTTTTGGCCTGGCGGCGGATGAATTTCCACCCTTGCCTTCTTTCGATGACAGCAAAGCGGTAACGATAAATCAGGGGACATTCAAGGAAATGCTGAAAAAAACGGTTTACGCGGCATCCATTGATGAAAGCCGCCAGATTTTGAATGGTATTATGCTGGCAATGCGGGACCAGAAATTGACCATGGTGGCGACCGATGGCCGGCGGCTGGCGCTGATTGAACAGGAAATAGAGTTGCCGCCAGGGACGCAGAGCGACCTGGTCATCCCGACCAAAACCGTCAACGAATTAATCAAAGTGCTTGGCGATGAAGGCACCGTCAAGATCCAAGCGCTGCCCAATATGGCGGCCTTTGAAATGGCAGACGTGCTGATCACCTCCAAGCTGATTGAAGGCAATTATCCCAACTTCAAGCAGGTTATTCCCAGCCAGTGCGAAGAGCGCATTGCCCTGGATCGCGAAAATCTTCTGGCCGCCATCCGGCGCGTGTCGCTCTTGACCAGCGAAAAGAATCCATCGGTCAAGCTGACTTTCGCCAAAAATCAGGTTCAAATTGTCGTGGTAACTCCGGATGTCGGCGAGGCGCATGAGTCCATTCCCATCAAGTATACGGGCAAATCCATAACCATGGTCTTCAACCCGGAATACCTGATGGATCCCCTCCGCACCCTGACCAGCGACGAGGTGGCCATCGAGCTGGTGGATGAACTGAGCCCGGCCGTCATCAAGTGCGAAATTCCCTTCCTATACGTCCTGATGCCTCTGCGGTTGAATTAATCGCACGCCGCTTAGCCTGCAGCTGTAAAGGCCGGGCGCACATAACGCGTTTGGCGCAAGGCCCTGGACGTCACCGCTGAATTGCGGCTATTACTCCAGTTCGGAGTCGATGGCGAACCGCATGAACTCAGCCTGGTTGTGGAGGTTCAGCTTCTGCATGAGCCGTTGCTTGTACGTGCTGATGGTTTTCACGCTGAGCTTCAGAACGTCCGCCGTTTTTTTCACGGACATCCCGCGGCCCAGGTGCGTCAGAACTTCAAACTCCCGCTTGGATAGGGTGTCCAGGGGGGTGTTGCCGTGCTTTCCGTGCAGGGTGTGAACGACCAGTTTGCCGGCCATTTCTTGGGAAATGAATATCTTTCCCGCCGCCACGCTCAGGACGGCGGCCTTGAGTTCCTCGAAAGGCGCGCCTTTCAGCACGAATCCGTCGGCGCCCTGATCGAGTGCGTGCGCCGCATAGCGCACATGGTCATACATAGTCAGGATGATCACCCTGCAGTAGGTATGTTTCGCTTTAATTATCGGGATCAGGCTGGTGCCGCTACCATCCGGCAGTTTGATGTCCAGGATAATGACGTCTGGCCGTAGCGTGGCCAACTGGGCCAGCATCTGCGCGGCGCTGTCGGCTTCGCCGATCAGCTTGATGTCGTCGCAGGTCTGGATCTGACTGCGCAAGCCGTCGCGAAACATCGCGTGGTCATCTACAATCATCAGTTTAATCATGAAGAAACTCCGCTGGTAGAAGGGGACAGGGGCAGGACCGCCGTCAGCACGGTTCCCTTGTGAGGTTGGGACTGAACCTGAAGATGTCCGCCGCAGTTGGCCAAACGTTCCTGCATGCCCAGCATACCAAGGCCTGGGCGATGGCCCTTGTCTTTTGCATGAAATCCCTGCCCGTTATCTTCGACTTGGAGATAAATATGGGAGGCATGGGTGCGTAACGTTACCCGGATCCTGCTGCCCTTGGAATGGCGCACGGCATTGTTCAGCGCTTCCTGCAGGACCCTGTATAGGCATGTTTTTTGGGACGCGTCGAGAACAGGTAGAGGGCCCTGGCGCGTCAGGGTGACCCGCAACCGGCAGCTGTGCGCCACGTCCTCGACCAGGGTTTCGAGGGCAACCTCCAGGCCTAGATCGTCAAGCATCGGCGGCCGCAGCGTCATGGCAATATTGCGTATTGACACCAATGCCTTGCCAATGTGCTTGACGGCATTCTTCCGCCGGCGGCGGGATTCGTCATCGGCGGACCGGACCGAATGCACCTCCATTTTTGCCAGGGTAAGCAACTGGCCGAGATGATCGTGCAGCATGGCGCTGATGGCATGGCGTTCCTTTTCCTGGGCCTCCAAAATCCGGATGGGCAGTTGCCGGCGTTCCGCTTCAAAGTGTTTGCGTTCAGTAATGTCGCGCAATATGGACAGCACGCAGCGCTCGTTATGGATCTCGATAATATTCGCTGACAGGGACACCCAGACCGGATTGCCGGCTTTATTCTGAAACTGGAATTCCATGTCGTGTATCGTGCCGGTGCGCCGGAGCGCCCGGCGCATGCGTCGCCGGTCCGCCGGGTGGCGCCAGATCTTCACGTCTACCATCCGCCGGCCGATTAATTCCTGACGGGTATAACCCGAGACGCGCTGGGCAGCGATACTGACATCAATTATGCGTCCTTCCTTTAACGTGGTGATAACTATCATGATCGGGCTGACCATGAAGGCCCTGGAAAATTTTTCCTCGGACAGCCGCAAGGCCGTTTCGATGGCCTGGCGTTTGGTGATGTCGCGGTCAATCCCGAGAATGAAATACCGTCCGTCCTTTTTATACGGTATGGCGGTCCATTCGTAGGTATTGGGTCGGCCGTCGGGCCGGTTCCAGGAAGCGACGCCCGAGTAAGGGATCCCATGGAGGGTGCACCGGTAATAGCGTTTCCGCTCGCTCTTTGCAGCATGCAGTGTCACTAACGCGTTAAGGTCTCTGGCCTGCTTGAGGGCTTTGCATGAATACCCCGAGATCTTTACGTAACGGGCATTGCTGTAAACCAGGCGCCGCTGCCTGGTCCGGGGGTTAAAAGCGCAAATGTTGACGCCGTCGAATGAGTTGGTCGTCAGCAGTCGGAACAGCTCGGCGTTTTCCTTCAGCGCTTCTTCCGCCTGGAATTGGCGGGTCACATCCCGGGAAATACCCATCACATGGGTGATGTGCCCGGCAGCATCCTGGATCGGGATCAGGCGGGTTTCAATCCATCTCCCGGAATGCGGCAGTCGTCCCGGAATGGCAAAAAGCGGCTTGCCGGTTTCAAATACTGACCGGATGCCTTTCAAGTAGCCGATGGCCGCCTGCCTTGGAAACAGCTCTTTTACCTGCCGGCCGATAATCTCAGGTGCCCGGCGGCGCAGGTAGACGGCGGCGCGGGGATTGACGTAGCATACATGCCCGGTTCGATCGATGAGGAAAATTATATCCGGCGAGCTTTCGGCCAATGTGCGATAGCGGAGTTCGTTCTCCTGGTTGGCGGCATACGATTTCTTCATCTCGCTAAGGTCAAAAAAGGTAATAAGGTTGGCCGGCTGCCCGTTCCATATTGTGCGGGTTCCGGTGACTTCCACTGGAACCGTGGATTTGTCTTTGCGCACCAGACAGGTTTCGTAGCGTGAAAAAGACTGATTACCTGCAAGCCTCGCGCGGTAGCACCGCTGCAGCATCTTCAGATCGCAGGGCCGGAAAAAGATTTTAGGGTCAACCGCCTTTATTTCAGACGCCGAATACCTGGTCATGCGGCAGAACGTGCGGTTGGCATACAAGGTGGTGGGCTTGTTGTTGACCAGACGGGACACCACAATTCCACGTAAGGCTTTACTCGCCAGCGTCTTGAATATCGCTTCGGTTTGACGAAGCGGCGCGAGGGTGCGCTCCATTCGGGCCATCCGACGAACCAGCCGCTGATTTGCGGCTCGCAGTTCTGCCGCCGATGACCCTTGCTTAACTACCGGAATGGTGTTGGCGATAGGCAAGTGTCTCCTTGTGCCGGAAGGCGCGGGGCGCCTCATTTGATTCAAATTGGGCTTAAAATTGTAGATTGTCACAGCCGCTATCGCTGTCAATGTCTTTTCCTTTTTTCCTTTGTAGGAAAACCCTTACAACCAGCCCCCTCTTCGTCCGACAGATAAATATTAACCTGATTTCCTTTCCTGCCGACAGACAGCGCTGAGTGGAATAGCTATCATTTTTTATATCTTTAAAATATGCATCTGTCGCAGGTGCTGATTAAAACACTCGAATAGCCATCTCAGAAACCGGCCGGAGACGCCGGTAAAGAAAGGGATTGGATCATGAAAAGAACGCCATATAACTGGGGTTTTGCAGTTGCGGCGGTGCTTTGCCTGGGGTTGATAGCGTCGACACGACTGGCCGATGCCAATCCGATTCAGGTCGTCGAATCAAAAAAACTTACGGTCGCGGACGGTCAAGCCGGTGATCGCTTGGGATGGAGTGTGAACGCGGCGCAAGATGTGATCGTGGCCGCCGCGTCATTTGCTCCCGCCAATCTCGCTCAGGGCGTGGCGTATGTGTATGAGCGCGACGCGGGTGGTTCCAACAACTGGGGTCTGGTGAAAGAACTGATTGCCTCGGACCCCGAGGACGGCGCCGATTTCGGCGGCGGAGTGTTCGGCGGCGGTGTGAGTGTGTCGAGGACCGGGGATGTGATCGTAGCCACGGCCAAGGGCTGGAATGGATACCGAGGCGCGGCGTATGTGTATGAGCGCAACGCGGGAGGACCGGACAATTGGGGATTCGTGAAAAAATTGGTTCCTTCGGATGCCGCCCCCGATGATGTATTCGGCGCGGACGTGAGCGTGGATGGGGATCGCATCGTAATCGGGGCGCCTTATAAACCGTATGGCGGACCGGATAACATGATGGGCGCGGCCTACATATTTGAGCGCAACGCGGGTGGACCGAACAACTGGGGCCAGATGAAAAAACTGACCGCTTCGGACGGTATAGCCAATGATCTGTTCGGCATGTCCGTGAGTATGGAGGGGGATCGGATCGTCATCGAGGCGTCCAATTCCAATCCGAATGAGAAGGACCATCCGAATGCGGCCTATGTGTTTGAGCGCGATGTTGGTGGGTCGGATAACTGGGGCGAGGTGAAAAAACTGAGCATTTCGGATGGCGTGAAGAATCAGGTCGAATGCGTTAGGCAGTCGGGGGACGTGATTGTCATTGGGTCGGGTTGGCATACAGTGGGGGGGAACTACGATCAGGGCGCAGCGTACGTGTTTGAGCGCAACGCGGGCGGGCCGGACAACTGGGGCCAGACGAAACAACTGGTTGCCTCGGACGGCGCGACAAAAGACGAATTCGGCCTTTGGGTAAACGTGCTGGGGGATCGGATCTACGTCGGGGCGCCCAGTTATCGTTATGAAACCACGCCGGGTGCGGTCTATGTGTTTGAGCGCAACACAGGAGGGACAAACAATTGGGGCCAGGCGACAAAAATTACCGCCTCGGATGGCTCAGTAGGCGATCTATTCGGCGGTTTTCTGGGCGTGTCGGGGAATATGCTCGTGGCCGGGGCGCCCTATCACACTGTGGGAACGCATGCCGAACAGGGAGCGGCGTATATTTATTATTATGGCACGCCAACGGCGGCCTGGGTGGACGACGACTACAGCGTGACGAACAGTGGCGGGCATGTGTGGGGCTACGATGCCTTTACCAACATCCAGGAGGGCATCAACGTTATCGCCACCAGCGGCACGGTTAACGTCGCGGAGGGCACGTATACCGAACAGGTAACGGTTGCCAGGTCGCTCAATCTTAGCGGCGCTGGTAAGGTTACGACCACTATCGTCGCACCATCATCAGGCCGAACATTTATTACAATGCCCAACGGCCTTAAATGGGACTATGTGGTGGGGGCTAATCCTGCCGGTGGCGCTATCGCTGTAAAAGTCGAAGGCTTCACAATCGATGGCAATAGCACCGGCCCGATAGCGCCGGCCACTATGATGTTCGGCGCTATGTTCAATAATGTATCGGGTCCAAATGCCGGAATATCCGGTTGTGAGGTAAAAAATCTGGGTGCTATATCGAGAGGCATAGGGGTTTACGGCAATTCACTGCTGGCAGTCGCTGGCAATACGGTCGGCGGCTATGATCGTGAAGGTATTGACACGCAAGGGAACGGGGAGCCGTATGTGACATCGGATGATCCGGTGATAACGGTAGTCAACAACACGGTTATGGGCTCATCTTCCGCGCGACACGGCATCTTCGCTGAATACGGCGCGGTCATCACATCGCTCACCGGGAACACGATAAGCAACCACTCCAGCGTGACTGTTCCCGGTGAAGCGATACATTTTTACGATAGGATCGCCGCAATGGGCGTTACAGTCAGCAGCAACACGATTAGCGATTGCTTCCAAGGCGTGGCATTATACCACCTCGTCAACTCAATAGTGAAGTGCAACACCATCACGGGCTGTCAGCAGTTCTCCATGCTGCTCGATGCCACATGTGATGGAACCATTATTGGGGGAGATACCGCAGCCGACGGCAATACCCTCACCATGTCTTCACCTTCTGATTGTGGCTACCAGATATATGTCACGGTTGTAAACGCCGGAACTGGCAGCAATACCATGAAATATAATACTATCAGCGGCGGCCAACGCGCCATGCAGTTTGACGGGCCTCCGGGCATTACCGGCACCACCACGGTGTCGAACAATACGATCTCCGGTCAGGAATATGGCGGTATTTGTGCCTTCAACAATGGCAATCTGATCATATCCGGTAATACGTTGGCTAATGTAGCTCGCCCAATAGAAGTCTTTGGGCCCGTCAACGTAACCATTACGGGCAACACGCTAGACGGCTTCACCTGCGCCGGGATAAATTTGAATGCCTTTACCGGCGTTGCCAATATAGATCACAATACGATAGTTGGCGTGGTGGAGGGCGATCATGGCATTTTTGCGCAGTCCAGCGGCGCAGGCCTAAGTATTCGCGGAAATATAATACACGATATTGGCGAGAATGGCGTCCAAGTTGATGCTGCCGCCGTAAATGTTAACATCGACAGCAACGAGATTTATGATATAGCCGGGTATGCCGGCGTTTCTATAGATACCGGCGCCGTCGGCGCAAAGATCAATAATAATTACATTCATAACAACACTAAAGGCGGTGTGGCCGCCAGTGCGCAGACCGCAGAGTTTAACAATAACCGCATTCTCACCAACGGGTTTGGTGTCGTAATGGGCTCAGCCGGAGCAACATTTATACTACGCAATAACAGCATTGCAGGCAACGATCCTGATGGTACGGCAGGTACCCTCTACGGCCTCTCTGCCGGCGGCCTCAGTTTGTATGCCGGCGCCGCCGATGCCTCCTCCAACTACTGGGGCGCGGCGGATGGCCCGGGTCCGGTGGGTCGCGGCAGCGGCGACAAGATCAGCGTCAACGTCACATACTTCCCCTGGTACACGGATGCGGCCATGACAGTGTTATCCACTCCGTTAGCCATCATTACCCAGCCGCAGTCGCAGACCAAAGCAGCGGGCTCCGCAGTAAGCTTTACCGTGGCGGCATCGGGAACCGCCCCCTTCTCTTACCAATGGCAAAAGGGTGTCGTGGATAT